>CAXUFL010000111.1:0-2117 GCA_964250455.1 uncultured bacterium | reverse complement strand
GCGCTAAATCCTTCGTGTCGCATCAAATGAATCAAGATTCCGGGATCGATCGATCCGGATCGACTGCCCATCATCAAGCCTTCGAGCGGCGTGAATCCCATTGTGGTATCAATGCTATGACCGTTTTGAACAGCAGCGATCGAAGCACCGTTGCCAATGTGACAAACAATTAGTTTGAGATCGTCTAGGTTACGATTTAGTAATTGCGCGGCACGATGAGCGCAATACTGATAGCTAATGCCGTGAAAGCCGTAGCGACGAATGCCTTTTTCATACCATTCATACGGAATCGGATAAACGCTTGATTCGGGTGGAAGATTCGCGTGAAAAGCAGTATCGAAAACAGCAACTTGCTCAATTCCGCCAAGAATTTGCTCGATCGCGACAATGCCTTCGAGATTAGCCGGATTGTGAGCAGGCGCAAACGTTGCAAGATCATCGATCGCGGCTTTGACATTTGGCGTAATCAGAACGCTTTCTCGATACTTCTCGCCACCGTGCACAATTCGATGCCCAACCGCATTGATTTCATGAGCCGATTGAATGACTTGAGTTTCACCGCTCCACAGCGTGTCGAGCATTTGCGCGATCGCTTGCGGTCTGTCGGATGCAGGCACTTCTTTTCGACGGGTTGCCCTGGGTGTTTTCACGTCAATTTCCGCGATGTCTTGCTGGTGCGCCCAATCGATTTTGGCTTCCCAAAGCGGCGGTGACGGCTGCGTTAGCGGTGTTTCTGTCTGTAATTCATACAACGCGCTTTTCTGAGTGCTCGATCCGGCATTCAGAACGAGAATTTTCATAATCGCTAAGTTCCGGGCAAGTTTTGCAGGTGATCATCGAGGTGGGCCCGATCGCCTAATCGCTCAAGCAAAGGCCCGTGTTCATCGAATTTAATCACGCTTAATGACGCCACCGGAGCGGCAATGCGATCGCGATACCGACCAAGATCAATTCCAAGCAAGCTGCACAACGCAATCCGAATCGTAGCTTTGTGCGCAACGATTAGAATGTCGCCTGATGGATGACTTTGCTGAATCTCAGCAATCACCTGCGATGCGCGAGCGGCTACCTGAACGGCGGTTTCGCCTCGGGTCGGTGGATTCCAAGCGGGTTCCGTGAGCCAGCGCACATAATCGTCGTGGTATTTCTCTTTGACTGCTTCAAAAGTTTCGCCTTCCCACGCTCCGTAATCGAGTTCACGCAGACCTTCGCGGATTTGGGGTTCAATTCCAATTTCGTCGCACAACGGTTTGACCGTTTGCTGCGTTCGCTTCATTGGGCTGGCATACACTGCAATCCAGGGAATGGATTGATAGCCTTTCGCGATCGCTTTTGCCATCATATGCCCTTCTTCGGTTAGATCGGGATTTGTTGATCCGCAGTAAAGGTTATCCCGACTGTAAGGCGTTTGTCCGTGGCGCAGAAAATAAAGTTTTAGGCTCATAATGAATTCGATTGAAGATGATTTAATGCCCTCACCGCCATGAGAGATGAAGGCACACTCAACGTTAGTAAGCCGATCGCGGCGTCGATTCGTCTGCTTCACCGGCCGCCATTGCTCCTTCGGGTTGATTCACAACGGTTTTCGGCTGCGATTTCTCTTGCGGTGATCCACTGTAGAACTGCCATTTCCAATTCTCGATTTCTGGCATATCTTCACCCTGCTCGACAATGTAATGGCGATGTTCAATCAGCTTATCGCGAATGATTTGCTTGACGTATGCACCTTTGCTTTTGAGTTTAGGAACGCGATCGATCACATCCTGCGCTAAATGAAAGCGATCTAAATCATTGAGCACTACCATATCAAACGGCGTTGTTGTGGTTCCTTCTTCTTTGTAGCCGCGCACGTGGATATTATGGTGATTGGTGCGACGGTAGGTAAGACGGTGAATCGACCAGGGATAGCCGTGAAACGCAAAGATAATCGGCTTATCAACGGTGAAAATTGAATCAAAGTCTCGATCGCTGAGTCCGTGCGGATGCTCGGTTTGTGGCTGAAGCGTCATCAAGTCCACCACGTTCACGACGCGAATTTTAAGTTCTGGAAAGTGATGCCGCAAAAAGTCAACGGCTGCGAGGGTTTCGAGCGTTGGCACATCGCCTGCACAAGCCAT
>CAXUFL010000110.1:0-2158 GCA_964250455.1 uncultured bacterium | reverse complement strand
TTGCATTGCGTTTTATCGTGTAGCCCTAAAGCGTGCGTATCTTCACGCGCAATGTAATATTTTCCATGTGTCAACATTGCGAGAATCGGAGCCAGGACGAAGGCTAAACCCAATGCAATAAATGAGGCAAACGCTTTTGCTTCGATGCCAAACACGCCTAAAAACGCCAGAATTGCTACGATCGACGCGATCGCCATCGATCCAACTCCAACCGGATTGATGTTGTAGAGGTGCGCTCGCTTGAATTCAATGTAAGACGGACTCAGCCCTAACGGTTTATTGATTACTAAATCTGCGACTAATGCTCCGATCCAGGCGATCGCGACATTGGCATACAGTCCTAAAACTGCTTCAAGGGTAGAAAATACGCCGAGTTCCATTAACAACAGCGAGATTGCCACGTTAAACACAAGCCAAACGACGCGACCGGGATGGCTGTGGGTTAATCGCGAGAAAAAGTTCGACCAAGCCAGCGATCCGGCATAGGCATTGGTCACATTAATCTTGATTTGCGAAATGATCACAAACAGCGTTGTCACCGCAAGAACGATTTCTGGATTCGAGAACACATAGCGAAATCCAACAAGATACATCTGCGTCGGCTCATTGGCTTTGACGAAGCTAACGCCGTGCGCGATCGCTAATGAGGTCAAAAAAGCGCCGCCTAGCTGTTTTGCACACCCGAACAAAATCCATCCTGGCCCTGCTAAAACGCTTGCTATCCACCATTTCCGCGAATTACTCGGCTGTTTGTCAGGCAAAAACCGCAAATAGTCAACCTGCTCCCCGATTTGAGCAATCAGCGAAAATGAAACCGTTGCGGCTGAGCCGAACAACAACGGATTAAATCTAGCTCCACTCGTGGATTCACCCGCAAATTGCAGCCAGTTTGAAAAGGCTTGCGGCTCTTTATAGAAAATGCAGAAATACGGCAGGATCATTAACGTGATCCAAATGGGTTGCGTCCAGAGCTGTAGCTGATTGATCAGGGTGATGCCAAAAAATACAATCGGAATAATCACGATCGAGCAAATAATGTAGCCAATTGCTAATGGCAACTGAAAATATAGCTCTAGTGCCTGCGCCATGATCGCGGATTCGAGCGCAAAGAAAATGAATGTGAATGAAGCGTAGATCAAAGAAGTGATGGTAGAGCCAATGTAGCCAAATCCAGCTCCCCGTGTCAGCAAATCCATATCCACGTTGTACTTTGCCGCGTAGTAGGTGATCGGCAATCCGGTTAAGAAAATAATTAAGCCAACGACAATAATCGCCCAAAATGCGTTGGCAAACCCATAAGTAATTGAGATCGATCCGCCGATCGCTTCGAGTGCGAGAAACGAAAGTCCCCCGATCGCCGTATTCGCAACCAGCCACTCTGACCATTTCCGAAATGATTTTGGCGCATATCGCAGTGAGTAATCTTCGATCGTTTCGGTTGCAACCCAGGTGTTGTATCGTCGGCGATTTTCGACAATTTTCGATGAGGGAAGTGACATAGGAACTAAAACAACGTTGTTAGGGTTAGAAATGTTATGAGAGGTTGATATTAGCGGCGAAAGCTTGTTGCTTCTGCATTGTGGAATTGATCGAAGTGCCATTCCGTAACAAGCGATGCGAAATCATCTCGCTCCAAATAGTTTTTCTATAGATAGTTAAGCAGTTAATAGTTAATTCGTAAGACAGAATACAAAACGCCGCGATCAAACTCTTTATGATTCACGCATCGAAGAAAGTATTGCAGTGGATTAACTGCAAAGCACCACAGACGGCTTTTGGATTTTTCTTAATTCAATAGTGAGGTAAAGCACATGGCTTTGCTATCAAATTGCTCTGCTGAGATGTTCGAGCTTCAGCGATTAAGGGATTGTTTACCGATCTCGCTACAGTCGCGGGTTTCTATTGTGCGATCGTCCGAGATTCATCCCCGGTTAATTACAACCCAACGAACCCAAAATCATCGGTTTTCAATTCAAATTGACGGCATTCAATGGCAGACGCTAAAAGTCGATCAGCGAAATTTGCTGTTCTGGCACGAGGTTGCCCGGATTCAAAGTAAAACGATTCCCAAAGTTAGATGGGAATTGATGATCATGTTAATCGGCTTGACGGTTGCGCTGATTGAAGTTTCTTCGCAGAACGTGATTTCCTTAACGGC
>CAXUFL010000109.1:0-2170 GCA_964250455.1 uncultured bacterium | reverse complement strand
ACTCGAGATCGTACTTAACCAAGCTGCGTCTTAATCTCGGTGGCTACAGCTATAAATGACGATTACTGGGTTTCGACTTCGCTGCTGTCCGCCCGCAAATAAATTGCGGGCTAATGAGAAAAGTTTGCTCAAGCAGACTCGGTAAACGGTTGAGTCCTGAAGGGACTTGATGCAGTTAGCCCGCAATTCATTCGCGGGCGGACTGGAAACGCAGCTTTCTAATTAACGTTCGGGATAACCAATTGGCTTAAGTGTGCCAAAAGTGCGTAGATTAGCGGGTTGTTGCTACAAACGCGGGCACCAATAAGTTAGCTGCGCACATTGCCTCCGGCTACGCGGCTACACAAACGAAGTCCCCCTGCGGGGACTGGTTTTTCCAATTGGCTCTTAACCCGATAAAGGCAGGTTTTGTTTGTGTAGCCGCACACTTTAGTGTGATGGGCTTGAGCCGTCACACCGATCGCTCTAAAACCGTCTTTACCCGTTGGCCGTTGCTTCAGTCGCTTGCGCTTCAGGTTTTGCGCCACCCATGCGCACCTCAGAACAAAACGACGCCATACTAAAGCCCCCAAACCGCTTGAGAATACTATGCCGCAGTCGCACATTTGGACTTTCAAACCAAAGCCGCTCTTTAGAATACATGGTGTCGTATTCGGTAATCAGCGTGAGTTCGTTTTCGCCCATAATATAACGACCCGCGACTGGCGCTTTTTCTGCATAACCCATTTCGCGCAGAAGTTTGCCTTCGCTTGGATCATCGCCCTCTGCGATCGGCACCAAAACCGTTGATCCAGCGTGCTTTTCTTCATCCCATTCCATTGTACCGTCCCACGTGACCCGCGCTCCACAAAGCGCCGTTGACGGGTCGATTTGATACATTTCACACAGCTTGATCACGTCTGGGTTAGAAGCGTCAAGCAGTTCGATCTCGATCGTGGATTTTCCTCCTTCTTGCTGCTTAAACGCCAAATGATGACTGGTTCGCATCGACGACCATTTTCCTGCGCTTTGTTGAAAAAATTCGACAATATCCATGAATGTCCTATGGGTCGCGTGTTATTCAATTTTTATTTTAGAAGGTTCCATCAGGTAATAAAGTTGCAATAGGTCGTAAATGACAACTTGTTCCTTGACAAATGCAGATGGAAATCAATCTTCCTGAAATTGTGGCAGAAGTGACCGAAGCGTTTAATCGGTATGAAGCAGCGCTGATCGGTAACGATGTAGCGACCCTGGATCAATTGTTTTGGCAAAGTCCGTTTACGATTCGCTATGGCGCGACTGAAAATCTGTATGGCTACGACGCGATCGCCGCATTTCGAGCGGGTCGATCAGCCACAAATCTCGATCGCACGCTCAAAAACACGACGATTACAACCTACGGATACGATTTCGCGACGGCAAACACTGAGTTTGAGCGACCCAATCTAGGGCAAACCGGACGCCAAAGCCAAACCTGGATGCGAACCGATCAAGGTTGGCGCGTTGTTGCGGCTCACGTCTCAATCTTGAAGGGATGAAGCTATCACTTCATCCCCGATCGCTTCAATTTACGACGCAACTCCGCTCACGAGTGATTCTCTCGCAGTTGCGCTCTGCGCTAATCGTTTCGCCGTTTCTTCTTTCAGCACGCGCTTATACAGCTTTGAAAGCTGTGTTGCAACGCCATCCCAGCTAAACATCGTTTCAACCCGATCGCGCCCCTGACGTCCTAACTGGTCGCGCCATTCAGAATCGCGCAGAATCCGACTGATCGCCACAGAAAACGCCGCATGATCTTTTGGAGGTGCAAGCAGTCCAGTGACTTCAGGAATTACGGTAAACTGCAATCCGCCGACCGCACTGGCAACAACTGGCGTTTGGCTTGCCATTGCTTCGATCGCGACCAATCCAAACGGTTCGTAGTGGCTTGGCACCACAGACACATCCGCCGCCGCATAATACAAATGCAGATTGTCTAGCCCCAAGCGCCCCGGAAACGTGGTGATATCTTGCAGTCCGAGTTCATTTACAATTCCTTCGATGCGATCGCGCTCATCGCCGTCGCTGTGTCCCGGACGGCTACCGCCCCCGATGATTAATCGCAGATTTTCAATCTCGCGCACCGGAGATTGGCCGCACGCCCGCACGATCGTTTCAATGCCTTTGCGCGGATCAAATCGTCCAACAT
>CAXUFL010000108.1:0-2531 GCA_964250455.1 uncultured bacterium | reverse complement strand
TGGACAAGCTGCGAACCAAGCAAACACCTACATTGATTACGCGATCAACGCACTGAGCTAAGCCTTAAGTGTGGTGCCCGGAGGAATCAGCGAGTGTTGGCATCATGGCTAACGGTTGCTCATTTTTCCGGGCATTGTTTTTCGTATTTTTGGTTTAGAAAACTTCATTGTTGTGTTGGGAAGCGGATCATGGGCAATTTAATGGTGGGTTTAGAAGTCAACAATTTGGCGGCTGCCGGATCGCTCGGTTTGTCTCCTTTTGATGCTTCATCGCGAATTGAACTCCGACCGGACTGGACTGAAACCGAGCTACAAACGGTGTTTAAAACGGTTTACCGTCAAGTTCTTGGCAATGATTACATCATGAAGTCGGAGCGCCTGACTTCGGCAGAATCGCTGCTGCGACAAGGTGTGATCACGGTGCGCGATTTTGTGCGTGCTGTCGCGAAATCAGATTTGTACAAAAATAAGTTTTTCTTTCCGAATTCAAATCAACGCTTTGTTGAACTTAACTTCAAACACTTGCTCGGTCGCCCACCGCACGACGAGCGAGAATGGGCAGATCACACAGGTTTAGTCGAAGAGCAAGGCTACGATGCTGAAATCGATTCCTACATCGACAGTATTGAGTACGAGCAGAAATTTGGCAATAACGTCGTGCCATACTTCACGGGCTTTGTGGTTGAACCCGGTGTGAGAACCACTGACTTTACGCGCATGTTCCGGTTGTACCGTGGATATGCGAGCAACGATCGTGGTCAAGTCGGTGGAATTTCTCCGCGTTTAACTCGCGAACTCGGTCGCAACACAGTGTCGCGCATCGATCGACCTTCAGCCGGATCGGGCGGTGGCGCTTCGGGTTGGAAACACGCGGCAATCCCCGAAGATTCTGCACCCAAAAAGGCGCTCGGTGGAACCAGTGAAGAAAGCGGACGAGTCTACCGCATCGAAGTGACTGGAATTTTACAGCCGGGTTACCCGAAAGTGCGTCGAAGCAGCAATGCGATTTTGGTGCCTTATGAGCAACTTTCCCAGAAGCTTCAGGAAATTGTCAAAAAAGGCGGCAAAGTTGTCAGCGTCACCCGCGCTTAAGCAACAGTAGAGAGGTAGCCCGATCGCTACCTCTCTGATGCAGGCTTCCGATTAATCTTGAACTTTATACAGGAGCAGTCATCATGTTTGGTCAAACCTCTCTGGGAAGTAGCAGACTCAGTGGCGCTGAAAATCGCATGTTTCGCTACGAAGTTGAAGGAATGCGGCAAACGTATGAAAACGATCAGTTAAGCTATCCGATTCGTGCGAGCGGTAGCTTTTTTATTACAGTGCCCTACAACCGCATGAACGACGAAATGCAGCGAATTCTACGCATGGGCGGCAGAATTGTGAGCATTGAACCGCTAACGCTTGATGGTAATAGTCAGGCGAAAACGCAAGCTGCAACGGCGAACCAAAATCTAGAAGCTGAAGGAAAAAGCGCTGCGACTGAAGCTCAGCAAGCCACTGATGCAAAAAGTTAGAAAGCTACTTCAGCATATCGATCGGTAGCTTGTGACAATCCACCCCTTTGTTAGAGGAGAAGTTTCATGTTTGGTCAAACCACGGTGAGTTCTGGTAACGTTCCTTCGGCAGCGACCCGGATGTTTCGATACGAAGTAGTCGGCTTACGTCAAAACGACGAAACCGATAAAAACGATTATCAGATTCGTCAAAGCGGCAGCGTGTTCTTTACGGTGCCGTATGCTCGCATGAACGAAGAAATGCAGCGGATTGGTCGAATGGGTGGAAAAATCGTCAAGATTGAGCCGTTAGGGTAAGGGTCATGGACGATTCGAGCGAACAAGTCGATCGAGCCGAAGCCACCGCTTTAACGATCGAGCAAGCGATCGCGAATCTTCGGCATGAGGATTTGAGTTTGCGCTACTACGCGGCTTGGTGGCTGGGAAAGTTTCGGGTGCGAAACGAAGCAGCGATCGAGGCGTTAATTGCTGCGCTCGACGATGAAGAAAGTCGCACCGAGCTTGGCGGGTATCCGCTGCGGCGCAATGCAGCACGGGCGCTTGGCAAGTTAGGCGATCGACGCGCGGTTTCGAGCTTGATTCGCTGTTTAACGTGCGAAGATTTCTACGTGCGTGAGGCGGCGGCGCAATCGCTCGAAGCATTAGGGGATTCGGCTTGCGTTCCGACTTTAATCCAGCTTTTAGCAGGCGGGGTTGAAGCTGCACAAGTTGTACCGGGTCGTCCGCATTTGGTGCAACCCTATGAAGCAATCCTCGAAGCGCTGGGAACCTTGCACGCGGTTGAAGCCGTTGAGCTTGTTCGTCCATTTGTGAATCACTCGATTCCACGGGTGCAATATGCTGCACTCCGAGCCATGTACCAACTCACCGAAGATGCCCAGTATGCTGAGCAGTTAGTTCAAGCGCTGCAAAACGGCGAGGTGCAACTGCGCCGATCCGTGGTTTCGGATTTAGGCGCGATCGGATACGTGCCTGCGGCGGAAGCGATCGCGACTTCTGCAACCGAAAACAGTT
>CAXUFL010000107.1:0-2539 GCA_964250455.1 uncultured bacterium | reverse complement strand
CTCACGTGAACAACTGACTGAATCTCGTCAAAAGCTCGTTAATCTTCTGACGATCGTCTTCGTTTAATGTAGTCGTTAATTCAGCAATGTGATTTTGATCTTGAAAGGATATCAAATTCAAAAAGTTCTGCCCTTTAGAAGTTAATTTAATCGTCAGAGCACGCCGATCCGAAGGATGGCTGTCTCGCTCAACGTATCCTTCTTGCGTTAGTCCGTCGAGAAGTCCCGTGACGGCGGCTCGCGAAACGCCACAGTACTGTGCGATCGCAGACGGACTAACGCTCTGTTGCGCTGCGCTACTGAGGTAAATTAGCGCCGCAAGCTTGGTTTGAGAGATTCCTAGCTTTGCCGTTTGCTCATCGGTAATGCGTAAAATCGATCGGGCAATGCGAGTGATAATCGACAAGGTTTGTAGCGGGTTTTCTGGATTGGGTAAACTGCTCGCTTCTTGAGCAACGCCTGTAGCTAGGTGATTTAGTAGATTGACTTCCGAAGCATGGCTCGATCGCAGTTGTGCTTGGCGCAGTTCTTGTAACGATCGTTCAAGCTGCTGAGCTTTCTTGATCGCAGCCAATTCGCTCATTCGCAGTTCAATTTCAGCTTGCTTGTGGTGAATAATTTTTGCTTCTAGCGCTTGGCTGCAATCGAATAGGGTGATTAAAGTGGAAAAGCCTCTCAATGCCGTCACGATCGTCGTTGAAAGCTTTTGCACCGTGAGTTCAGTTTTCGTTTTGTAGTCGTCAATTCCGTAGTGAGCCACAACAAATGCTTCTGGCGCTTGTCCTGGTTGTCCGGTTCGCAAAATGATTCTGACAAGTGAATTCTTCAGGTCTTCACGGATAAATTTGATCAGATGTAATCCTGCATCCTCGCTTTCCATCACCACATCGAGCAGCACGATCGCGACATCCGAATGCGCTTGCATCAAGTGCATGGCTTCTTGGGCAGAATAAGCGCTGATAAAGCTTAAAGAGCGGTCTTCAAAGGTAAAATCGCTTAGCGCAAGTTGCGTAACCCGATGCACTTCAATCTCATCATCCACGATCAGAATCTTCCAGCTTTTCTGAGGCTGACTGGCTTCTGTTTCTTCAGCAAAACAAATTTCATCGCGATCGGGAAACGATATCATCTAGGGTCTAAAACGCAAAACTAGAGTGGACATTGAGCTTAGTTTACAACAGCAACGCGGGTAGCTTTATGATAAATCGTGCTCCGTGCTCAGATTGACTCTCGCAATAAATCGTTCCGCCGAGTTTTTGCGTGACTAAGTTGTAAACAATATGCAGTCCAAGCCCACTCCCACCTTGCCCGCGCTTTGTTGTGAAGAAGGGTTCAAAAATTTTGCTCAGATGTTCTGCTGAAATTCCTTGCCCATCGTCGCTGTACTCGAATACTAAGTGCTGATCGACTTGAGAAAAAGAAATCGTGATGGTGCCCTGCTGATTTGGAGCATAAGCGTGAACGATCGAGTTAATGACCAGATTCGTGACGATCTGTGAAAATGCGCCCGGATAGCTATTGAGAGTAAGCGTGCGATCGCCCTGAATTTTCACGTGATGCACGCCTTTTAGTTGAGGGCTAAGCTGAAGCAAAATTTCTTCAAGATACTGACGCAGATGAAAGACTCGCTTTGATTCACTGGACTGATCCACGGCAACCTGCTTAAAGCTTTGAATCAGTTCGGCGGCTCGGTTTAGGTTTGTGAGCGTCATTTGACTGCCTTGCTGCATCACGTCTAGAAACCGTTCTAGATCCGATCGCTTCATCGTGCCGGATTGGAAGCGTTGCGAGAAAGTTTCAGATTTTTCAACGAGCAGCGAAGCGGCGGTGATGCCAATCCCGATCGGCGTATTAATTTCATGCGCGACTCCAGCTACCAACCGACCCAGTGCCGCCATTCTTTCGGTCTGCATCAACTGAGATTTCGCTTGTTGAAGATTCATTACTGTTCGCTCAAGCTGCTGCGCTTTTTCTTGAAGCTGTTGTTCTGCAAGCTGACGCTCTTTGACTTCTTGCTGAAGTTGGACATTGCGCTGATCGAGTTCTTCTTGGGCAAGTCGCCGACTTTCCTGCGTCAGCACCAACCACCACGATCCGATGCCAATTGAAACTAAAAAGATGCCGTAAGCACCCAGTAAGGTTGCCGTGAGTTGTTTTGCAGTGGCATTCGGAAGACTAGAGGTAATTACTTGCTGATAATACACAAACCCCAACGCTGCCCCTGTAAGACCCGCAAGCAGTATAAAAACGGCAAGATACTTTAATAATCTAGCTCCGAGTTGGGGAGATAGCTTTCCTTGCAGAACTTTTTGAAGCGAGTGGGCAGAAGTCGGAAGCTGAGAGGTCGTATGAATTCCATCGGGCGTTATGACTTTGCAAGCGTCATGACAACAGGCATCTAAGCTGCAACAAAGCGAACAAATTGAACCGTTATAAACCGGACAAAAAAGCATATCCGGCGGTTCATACTCTTGCTCACAGATGTTGCATTGCGTTTTATCGTGTAGCCCTAAAGCGTGCGTATCTTCACGCGCAATGT
>CAXUFL010000106.1:0-2867 GCA_964250455.1 uncultured bacterium | reverse complement strand
GGCGGACTAGCTCCGTTGATTTTTGCTTTAGGTCTAGTGTTTGTGTTCCTGGTGCTTGCTGCTCAATATGAGAACTACGTTGATCCGATTATCATTTTGTTAGCGGTGCCGTTGGCGATTTTGGGCGCACTAATCGCGCAAAATCTGCGCGGTTTTGCCAACGATGTCTACTGCCAAATCGGATTAGTGATGCTGATTGGACTGGCAAGCAAAAACGCCATTCTGATCGTTGAATTTGCCAATCAACTGCGCGAAAAAGGACTGTCGATCACGCGAGCCGCGATCGAAGCCTCCGAATCCCGCTTACGCCCGATTCTGATGACGTCGCTGGCGTTTATTCTTGGTTTGCTGCCCATGGTGTTTGCAAGCGGCGCAGGAGCTGTTAGCCGCGAATCGCTAGGAACAGCCGTCAACGGTGGAATGCTGGTTTCAACCTTTCTCAGCTTGTTTATTGTGCCAGTGCTTTACATCTTAATTTCAACGGCTTACGAATCAGGCATGAGTCGCTTAAAAGGCGCAAAATCACAGGTTGCAGCCGAGACAAACGGCAACAATCAAGGAAACGTTGATTCTCAAACCAAAGGCAGCGAGGAAATCAAATGAACTGCGGTTAGCAGCGTCCTCTTTGAGATCGAACTGTGAGCAGAGATCTCGACAAAATCTCTGGCGGTTAGCAAATCAAAAAGGCACGAGCGAACTTCGTGCCCAGTTGTTATTGCAGGTGACTGGGACAGTTCCAAATACGAGAATTTGAGGCTGTAGACGATCAAGCATCCGCATCAAAACGCAGTCATGCACGCTGCACGGTTGTTAGAATACAACTTCTTCAAACGTGCAGCATAGCATTATGCTGCGTCTGATTCCGACGCATCTGAAATAACCTTGAAGCGAGTCGGATTGTTAGAAATCTTCTCGAACAATCCTTGCCGGACACCGCGTGCGAGGGTTCCAGCAACGCTTTTTCTAGCACGAGGCAAATCCGCTTCATTGAACTCATCGTAAATCCGCTCGATCACTTCATCGGTCAAGAACGCATGATCCGGAGCTTCGAGCATTACTTGACGCATCGCTTCTACGGGTAAAAGCTGCTCAAACTCCGACTTCAACGCTTGAGCATCAAACGATCGACCGCGTTTCTTACTGGCTTTGGCTCCTTTTTTGCTAGTTGACTTGGTGCTTTTATCGCTCGGAGCAGATTCCTCGAGTTCTGGCTCAGGTGCAGCCGAACTGCCATTGGATTCCACAACGGATTCCACCGCACCTGAACTGCCTTCAAGTAAAGCAGACACATGTTCTAAAGCACGGCTAACCTCAGAAGTTGCATGAGCAACGGCTGCTTGAATAATCGAATCTCGCTCATGCGTTAATCGATCGCGTTCTTGTTCGAGCTGTTGGCGAGTTTGATCGCTCAAAATAGAATAAGACATCGTTAGGTAACCTCATCACCTAGTTGTTAGCTAGATTGTAGAACTATTTTTGCTAAACAGAACATCGAGCAATACCTAATGTTGAAAGTTGATCCAATTTTTGATCAATAAGCTGCTTTTGTCGGTTCTAACTATCAGGATTAAGCCGTTTTGTAACCCAGCTTGTCACGCCGCTTAAAATTGCACCTGCCATCAAAATTCCTAGTGCAGGCTGCATGATCGGCGTCCAAAGCGTAAGCCAGAGGTCTAATCCTAAGGGAACTTTTGCTGCCCGACCGACTAGGGCGATCGCGAACCAGCCAAAGCACAGCAGCACAAAAAATAAATCAAACATCAACGCGAGATTTAACCACTTCAAAACTTGAGCTTTCATTGAATATCTATTGAATGAACCGTTTCTCTAAGGTATCAAAAAAGCGTTATGCGCGAAGTTAGTCTTACAAGCTGCGATGATTGCTTTTAAACAAATAGCAATCTTGCTCCTGAGAAATTTTCACGCTTCAAAGCCTCAACCAGATTGCTATCCTTAATAAGCCGTATCGCGGTTTATTTCGACTTGAGTCAAACTCCTCGCCAACTCGCATTTCTTGCCCTTCGCGCTGTTCACAAAGGCGCTTTTGCTGATGTCGCGGTTGATCAAGCTCTCAACTCAACCGACCTGAATCAGCTCAATCTTAAAGAGAAATCTGCTTTAGCAGATCGACGCCTGCTCACCGAACTGGTGTACGGCACAATCCGCCGCCAACGTACCTTAGATCATCTCATCGATCAATTTGCTAAAAAGCGATCGCAACCCCCCGATTTGAGGATCATTTTGCAGTTAGGACTGTATCAACTGCGCTATCTCAATCAGATTCCTGCTTCTGCTGCCGTGGATACAAGCGTTGAATTAGCAAGACAAAACAAACTAAGCGGACTCACTGGCGTTGTAAACGGATTGCTGCGACAATATGTGCGGTCACGCACCGTTTTAGGTAACGCGATCGATCCGATTGAACTGCCTGAAGGCGCGATCGCCCGCCTCGGAATTCTCCACAGCTTCCCGGATTGGATTGTTCAGGTTTGGATCGATCAGTTTGGCATTGAGGAAACCGAAAAGCTGTGTGAATGGATGAACCAAACGCCGCAGATTGATTTACGAATTAATCCGCTCAAAACGACGTTAGAAGCCGTAGAAGCGGCAATGCAAGCTAAGCAAATCCATGTAAGCCGCATTCCTGACTTTCCTGAAGCGCTAAGACTGCCCGCCAGCGCAGGCGCGATTCAGAATTTACCTGCCTATTCACAAGGACATTGGATGGTTCAAGATAGTAGCGCTCAGCTTGTCGGCTATTTAGTTGATCCTCAACCTGGAGAAGTCGTTGTCGATGCGTGCGCGGCTCCGGGTGGAAAAACGATCCATTTAGCTCAGTTAATGCACGATCGCGGCACAGTTTGGGC
>CAXUFL010000105.1:0-3809 GCA_964250455.1 uncultured bacterium | reverse complement strand
GCACCAGGAACACAAACACTAGACCTAAAGCAAAAATCAACGGAGCTAGTCCGCCGGATGTTAATTCTTCGAGCGAAATTCCTGACCATTCGTAGCCCATATCTTTTGGAAGAACTTCGGCGGCGGCTCGTTCCATTGCTTTGATTGCTTGACCTGAGCTAAATCCTGGAGCCGCAACGCCGTTGATCTCGATCGACGGAAATAAGTTGTAGTGATTGATCACTTGAGCGCCCGTTGTAGACGTGATGCTGACTAAATTGCTCAGTGGAATCATTTGATTTCTGTTGGATCGAACTTGCAGCGCTCCGATGGTGTTGGGATTCGATCGAAATTCGCTGTCTGCTTGCACATACACGCGATAGCTGCGGCTAAATAAGTTGAAATCGTTGACGTAGCGACCGCCGAGGTTGGTTTGCAGCGTGCCGAAAATCTCGGAAACCGGAACATCGAGCGCTTTGGCTTTGTTGCGATCGACGTCAATTTTAAGCTGTGGCATTTTGGCGGAAAACGTTGTAAATACTCCTTTGAGTTCGGGCTGCTGGTTGGCTTTAGCAATCAAGGCATCTTTGACCGCGACCAGCTTATCGATGCCGTTGCTGCCGCGATCTTGTAGCTCGAACGTAAAGCCACCGACGCTTCCTAATCCTTGAATCGTGGGCGGATTGATCGGAATGACGATCGCTTCAGACACGCCGCCCATCAGCGGCCCGCGCACTTTGTTGATCAATGCTGTCGCTTGCTGATCAGGTTTGTGGCGTTCTGACCAGGGAACTAACGGAACAAACATAATTCCATTGTTGGCGCTGTTTCCGCTCACCGTGCTAAATCCACCGAGCGCAAAGGTTCCAGCAACGTCTTCTTTGATCATTTTTACGGTGTCTTCGACTTTTGCGATCACGTTGCGCGTGTAGTTGATCGATGATCCATCCGGCCCTTGAATCACGTTGATAAAGTAGCCTTGATCTTCTTCGGGTAGAAACGCAGACGGCGTATGAAAGTAGACCCAAGCGGTTAAACACAGCAATGCGACAAAGGCCCCTACAACCGCGTATTTGAACTGTACGAGCTGCGTGAGCAAGCGATGATACAAGCGACGAACAGCATCGATGCCGCGATTCACGCCCCGGAAAAACCAGGTTTGCGGCTCGTTTCCTCGAAGTAGCAGCGCGGCTAAAGCAGGCGTAAACGTCAGCGCGTTGAACGTAGACAAAGCAACCGAAAACGCGATCGTCAACGCAAACTGTTTGTACAATGCGCCCGTGGTTCCTGGGAAAAATGCGACCGGAACAAAAACCGCCATTAGCACCAGCGACGTTGCAACAACCGCTCCGGTGACTTCTTTCATCGCTTCAGATGCAGCTTGAAACGAATCCATTTTCCAATCTTTCATTAATCGATCGATGTTCTCGATCACGATAATGGCGTCATCAACCACTAATCCGGTTGCCAGCGTCATTCCGAATAAGCTCAAGCTGTTAAACGTGAAGCCAAATACCTTCATAAACGCAAAGGTACCGATCAGCGAAATCGGAATCGTGACGGCTGGAATCAGCGTTGCCCGCCAATCTTGAATAAAGATAAAAATCGTCAACACCACGAGCAAAATCGCTTCATACAGCGTTTTAATCACTTCTGTGCGGGATTCTTCAACGAATAACGTGGGGTCGTAAGGAATCGAGTAGGTCATTCCTGGCGGAAAATTCTTCGAGAGTTTTTGCATTTCTGCTTTGACGGCTTTGGCAACTTCGAGCGCGTTGCTGCCGGGAAGCTGATTAACGCCCATGCCAAAACACGGCAATCCGTTGTAGCGCGAAAAGCTCGTGTAGCTTTCGGCTCCGAGTTCTGCGCGTCCGATGTCTTTGATTTTAACCAGTGCTCCATTGCTGCCTGACTTTAGGGTGACTTCCTCGAATTCTTCTTTTGTGGTTAACCGACTCTGCGCCACTAAGTCGATTTGAAACATTTGGTCGTCTTTGATCGGTGGCTGTCCGATTTGCCCTGCACCTACCTGGATGTTTTGCTCAGATAACGCATTTACCACGTCTTGAGCGGTCAGCTTGCGACTGGCAAGCCGACTCGGATCAAGCCAAATTCGCATCGCGTAGCGGCGTTCTCCAAACGGCTGCACATTGCCCACACCCGGAATCCGCTTTAAGCGATCGAGCACGTACAAATCCGCGTAGTTGCTGAGGAAAATGTTGTCGTACTGCCCGCGATCGCCGTAGATGCCCATGCCGAGCACGATCGAACTCGATTGTTTGCTAACGCGCACGCCCGTTTGACGCACTGAATCCGGCAGTTGCGGTTCTGCCAGCGAAACGCGATTTTGTATGTCTACTGCGGCTAGATCTTTGTTGCGTCCGGGTGCAAAGGTAACGGTAATTTGGCTGCCGCCGTCGTTGCTGCTAATCGACGTCATGTAGCGCATGGCTTCAACGCCGTTGATTTGTCGCTCTAGAACGCTGGTGACGCTTTTTTCAACCGCGTCGGCGCTGGCTCCTTGATAGGTTGAGCTAACCGCAATCTGAACTGGGCTAATGTCGGGGTATTGCTCGATCGGCAAAAGCGGCAAAGAAACGGCCCCCGCAATTAAAATCATCAGCGAGCAAACGCTGGCAAACACCGGACGCTTAATAAAGAAATCAGCAAACATAAGACGCTTCCCCAGCAGGATTAAACAGACAGCACGAAAACAGGCGTCGTTTCTAACAGGATTTTGGCAATCTCTGGATCAATCTCAAGCTGTTCAAAACACTTGAGTTGAGGCATCACCGCGATCATGCTGTGAGATTCGATGTGCTGAAATCCTTGTTGTAGCGCGAATTGTTTGAGGTGCTCAAAATCTTTAAACGCCGTATCGCCTTGATTCCGATCGGTTATCTGCGCCAACGTATTCAAAAAGTTTTGCAGTTCTGGTGCTTGTTTCAGCAGTCGCAATCGCCGTTGAGCGCTCGGATCGGTCGTAATCCACACGCCCCCGGATCGGTCTAGAAGCTTGCGAACCTGCGTGAACACCTGCGCTTTTTCATTCAGATCGAGGTAAGACAAAAATCCTTCACAAACTACGGTAATCGGTTGATCAAGCTGAAACGGCAGTTCGGGAAACGGTTGAGTCGCATCGATCGCTCTAAAGTGGAGATTGGCCCGATCGCCGACAAGCTGCGTGACCACCTGTTGCTTCTCAACGATCATCGCAGGTAAATCACTTTCAACAAAGGTAATTTCAGGATTTTGCGTCATGATCATGCCACGAGGCAGCAATCCTGAAGCGAGTTCTAGAATTTGGCGATGGGAGTGATGAGCGATCAGGGCGTCGATCGCTTTGTATCGTCCTTCAATTAACGCGGCCATTGCGGTTAATTGAGATCGGGCTGCAAACTGAACAAACAACGCCTCAGCATCGACTTGTTGAGCGATTTCAACGGTGTAGGGAATATCGCTAAACTGCCTTGCATAAGTGACAAGTCGCGCAGTAGGACTGATTTTATCAAAGGAACTGACGGGCGGTAAGGTCATATCCGTGATGCCGATTACTGCGATGTTTGGCGTTTTTGATGAGGAATGAAGCTAATCGGCTTCATTCCTCAGCGCTGATTAACCCTGGTATGGATTGCTCACGCGATCGACAAACACATTTGCGCTAAACGGCAAGCGACCGGGATTTTTGCGCGGTTCTGCGGCATAGCCAACAGGAATCACAATGGCGATCGCCAAGTTCGGATCATTTTCCGCTCCGATCACCGCTTTTACTTTGTCTTCGACCCAGCCGTTCATATAGCAAGTAGACAGCCCTAAACTTTCTGCTGCCA
>CAXUFL010000104.1:0-3853 GCA_964250455.1 uncultured bacterium | reverse complement strand
TCTTCGACCCAGCCGTTCATATAGCAAGTAGACAGCCCTAAACTTTCTGCTGCCAGCACCAAATGACCGGCCGCAATCATGGCGTCTTTGATGGCATATTCTCGCCGCTTGTCGCCTAACTGCTGCGAAAAACCTGGAATCGCCGTTTTCATGTAATCGACTGCCGCTTGATTCCAAGCACCAGTCGCAAGGGCTTGATCAAAAATCGGACTCAGATCACTTTCACCGACCATCGCATCCGCCGCAAACACAAAAGTTACGGGCGCTTCAAGGATTTGCTTTTGATTGAAAGACGCTGCGCAAAGCGCTTGTTTTTGCTCTGGAGATTGCACCAAAACAATGCGCCAATCCTGAATGTTATAGCTACTCGGTGCAGCAACGGTTAATTCAACTAAACGATGCAGCAGTTCGGGTGCGATCGGATTTGGCTTAAACGACTTGATCGATCGACGCTGCAAAATTGCACTCGGAACATCAAGCGGTTCGGTTTGTAGGTTACGGTCTTGAGCAACGGTCATAGATTCTCCTGGGGGGTCTCCACTTGCAAACACATTGTAACGGGTGTGTTTACATCTTTTGAGGAGCGGTGAGTTCTGCTTCGTTTAGAATCAGCGCACCGTCTCCGATCTTGGCAAGTCCGGTCGTCACGATTTTGTCACCGGGTTTGAGTCCGTCGAGGACTTGCTGATCGTTGCCGCGAATCACACCGAGCTTGATCGGCTTTTGAACTGCCACCAATCCCGCGTTGCTTTGTTCGGCAACAAAAATAAAATCTTGTCCAGCAATGCGAGAAATCGCCGTAGTGGGAACGAGCATTCCGGGCGATCGCTCCCAAATCACACGGGCGCGAATTTGCTGATCGGTGCGGAGTGAACCGTTGGCGTTATCAACGAGCGCTTTAACCAAAACGGTTTGCGTATCAGCAGCCACGTTCGGCGAAATCATAAACACGCGGCTTGATCCGACCGTTTGCCCTTGCGCGTTGATTAAATCGATTTGCGTTCCGACTCGCATTTGCTTAACTTTCTCGGTCGGAATCGACACGTTGACTTCTAGCGCATTGTTTTGCGTCAGGTTGGCCAGTGCGGTTGACGTATTGACGAAATCGCCTTCTTTGGCGGGAAGAGCGCCGATCGTGCCTGCAAACGGCGCGGTAATGCGGTAGTACTGTAGCTCGACTTGCTGCCCTTCGGTGGTTGTTTGAGCTTGCTGATAGCCGCGCTCGGCTTGAGTCACTTCGCCTTGCTTAGCGTTGATGTCGTCTTGCTGAGCTTGAAGGCGGGCATTCGCGGCTTCGAGATTGGCTTTTGCGACTTTTAAGCTGTTTTCGTACTGGCGCAGCGTTTGCCGACTAATGCCGCCGCGCTGATACAACTGAGCAAAGCTGCGGTATTGATTTTGATTAAACTCTACATCGGCAAGTTTTGCGGTGCGATCGGCTTCAAGGCTTTTGAGCGTGGCGCGGGCAGACGTAACGCCCGATCGCTTGGTAGCAACGCTGGCAAGAGCGGAATCGGTAGCGGCGGCGGCTCCTGATGCACTAGCGGCTTGTTTGCGCGAATCGATTTGAACGATCAAATCGCCTGCTTTAACCGAATCGCCTGCCCGCACAAAGATTCGGGCGACTTGTCCTTCGATGCGCGGTCTAAGCGTGACGGACTGACGCGATTCGAGCGTGGCGTTAAACTCTTCGCTGTTATCAACGATCGCCGATCGAACCAGTTCGATTTTGACCGGAACGCCTTTTTCCTGACTGGCGTTGGCTGTTGGGACAGAAGACCGACACGCGCTCAGCACTGAGACCGTAGCAATCAGGAAAATCCAAGTCTGAAGTGAACTAACGGATTTGTGGCGGTTCATAGCACCATCCGATGAAATAGTTTAGACAAAGCGTAGCAGTTTAACGGGGTGAGCAAAATAGTGGCTACGGAATTGTGCAAAGCGATTGAGATAGCTGCTTACCTCGAAGCGTTTATTCGCGATCTAAACGGGTGTAGAACGTGAAAACCTGTATCACAAATCTAGATGAATCGTTTCGCATCGGCAATAGTCATCATTCAAATCGTTTTTATGAATGGTTTCGCGTTGACTAAACTGCTGAGAATTGTGACCCTGTTTTACGATTTTTTGCTGAGTCGCTGTATTGTAGCCAGATTGAGCTAAAGAAACGACCTAATTCGTTTTTAGCCGTCAGCGTGCTGAAAACGTGCGAGGCGGGCTTTTCAGTATGACGCCTGCCTCGTGAATAAATATAAAAGTAGAATTTCTTCAAAAGAAGCCAAGCAACAATTGAAATAAGGAACAGTTTTGAAGAAATTGCATCACAATGCTGTTTGAAAAGCCTTTGATTAATCCTGAGGCAAATGATTATGGATGCGCAAGAACTCTTATCGCGCTATGCAGTCGGAGAACGAGATTTTCATGCGATCGATTTAACCGCCGCAAATTTACACAATCTCAATTTGATCGGTATTTCATTAAAGCGGGCGATTTTAGCTGGGGCAGATTTAAGAGGAGTTAATTTGATTGGTGTTGATCTTAATGAAGCAACTTTAAGACAAGCAAATTTATCTGGAGCGTGTTTGAGCGGGGCAAAATTAAGCGGAGCCGATTTATCTGAAGCGACTTTAATTAAAGCAGATTTAAGCGGCGCAACGCTGTGGAGAACGCTAATCAAAAATGCGGATTTGACCGAAGCGAATTTAAGTCGATCGAATCTACACGCGGCAAATTTACGACAAGCAAATCTTAGTCGTGCGGATCTCAGCCATGCGAATTTAATCGAAGCCAATTTAAGCGAAGCGACTTTGATAGATGCGACTTTAAGCCGATCAAATTTGACGCAGGCAAAGCTCTCGATCGCTCTGCTGCAAAACGCAAACTTAGAACAAGCAGATTTAAGCGAAACCGTTTTGAATGCCGATCTCAGTCGTGCTTGTTTAAACGGAGCGAATTTGTCTCGATCGGATCTTTCCGGTGCAAATTTGCGGGGTGCAACATTAATTGGCGCGAATCTGCAAAATGCAAATCTAATCGATGCTCACCTCAATCTTGCCACTTTGCGCGGCGCGAATCTGAAGCAGGCGGAGTTGACAAAGGCGGATTTAATCGAAGCAGATTTAAGCTGGGTGAATCTAGACCAAGCAAATTTGAGTGGTGCTAATTTACACAAAGCGATTCTGATAAGTGTTGATTTGAGTTCGGCGATTTTACGGGGGGCGAATTTGAGCGAAACTCACATTACATTAACGCAGCTTAATCAAGCTGATTTAAGCTGGACAATCTTATCACCAGAAGTCGCGACTCAATCCAGTTTCAATTGATGGTAGTGCACGAAAATTTAGGTGAATCTCCAATTTAGATTAATAAACTAAATGATCTGTCTGCTGAGTTGTATCGAGTGAAAATAAACTCTTTAACCAATCATGCAACCGTGAAAGTTCAGAACTTGATCAACCGCTTTATTTACCGTTTAGCAGACAGTACATTTTTTGCAGTATTCTCGTCTCGATCGGGTTCAGTACCGCAATCCAAGCATTAAACCAAATTTTAAGATTAAGCTTATCTGAACAAATTTAGCTTGTCGGTTCCCATCGGTTGATGACGTGAAACGCTCTGCCAAATTTCTCAGATTTAGCCTCACATCACCTGAATTCTGGATAAGGACGCGCCCTGACGACTGATATTAACTTTGCGTATTGCCATTAGCTGCGCAACAGACGAGCGGCAACGCGGCTACCCAAACAAAACCCACCTTATCAGGTTGCCCGATCGCATTGGCTGTTAGTGCGCGAAGGCGCACTTCGTCTGTGTAGCCGCGCCTTCAGTCGCGCCCGCTTAACCGCAACTGACG
>CAXUFL010000103.1:0-3921 GCA_964250455.1 uncultured bacterium | reverse complement strand
TTGCAGCTTTTAGCCGACTTAACCGATCGCGAACGCGATGTGATTCAAATGCGGTTTGGACTCGGTGACGATGGACAGCCTTATTCTCTAGCAGAAATTGGTCGAGCGTTAGATCTCTCTAGAGAAAGAGTCCGTCAAATTGAAGCAAAGGCTTTGCAGAAACTACGTCAGCCCAAACGCCGCAATCGCGTGCGAGATTACTTAGAATCGCTGAGCTAATTGCCCGGCGGCTTATTTCTTCACCCCTGACTTGATTAAGATTCTCAACAAGGCGGACTTCTTGCAAGTCGCCTTGTTTTTGTTTATGCTATGATTCTCAAGAAAGGAGGCTTTGTTGACAATGCTGAACGCTCCTATCTATAACGCTGCCTCGCTCAAGGCAGAACTCAACGAAAAAGGCTGGCGATTAACGCCCCAGCGCGAAGTGATTCTGCAAGTATTTCAAAATCTGCCCGAAGGTCAACATCTTAGCGCCGAGGATCTCTACCACCGCCTGCAAACCGACGGGGAAGGCATTAGTCTCTCAACGATTTACCGCACCCTTAAGCTCATGGCTCGAATGGGGATTCTGCGTGAACTTGAACTTGCCGAAGGACACAAGCACTACGAAATCAATCAGCCGTATCCGCATCATCATCATCATTTAATCTGCGTGCGCTGCAACAAAACGATCGAGTTCAAAAGCGATTCAATTCTTAAAATCGGCACAAAAGCCGCTCAAAAAGAAGGCTATCACATTTTAGATTGCCAGCTTTCGATTCATGCGGTTTGTCCCACCTGCCAGCGATCGCTAGTCCCCGTTTAGATTACTGAAACACGACTCGCGCATCTAACCCCCGCGATCGTAAAATTTGATTTTGTCGATCGGCCGCTTCGGGCGTGGCGTAGGCTCCTACTTGGACGTAGTTTCCGAGCCGCGATTGACGCTCAACTGCTCCTGGAATCACTTGCTGAACTCGCGTTAAAGTCGGTTGATCTGGAGTTGGAATGATGATGGTGTAGCGACGCGAAGGCGTGGCAGTGCCACCAGCAGCGATCGCATTCAGGTTGCTAATCGTTTGGGCATCGGCAATCCCGGTTGCTGGAAGTCCTTGTGCTTGCTGAAATCGCAGCACGGCATCGCGGGTCTGAGTTCCGTAGTAGCCAGTTGTTGGAACCGAATATCCAGCCGCGTTTAGTTGCTGTTGCAGCGTTAGCACTTGTGGGTTTTCGTCGCCGATCGTGAATCCACCCGATGAAATCGGCGGCGGATTCGTCCCCGGTGTCGAGGTGTTATTTAGAGCAGCATACACTTCAGCACCCACAATTCCATCCGCCGTAATGCCACGATCGCGTTGAAATTGAGTCACAGCGCTTTGAGTTTCTGATCCAAAAACACCGTCAACGTTGCCATAGAAATAGCCGAGCGATCGCAGTCGATTTTGCAAATCCGTCACCCCCTGACCACGATCGCCCAATCGCAGCACTTCGCCGTAAGACGGGTAGCTGCCGCCTGTGCCAGAGTTTCCACCACCCGCAAGCGCATTGTAAGTAGCTGAACCCACAATGCCATCGGGTGTGAGTCCAAGTTTTTGTTGACAGCGAATGACTGCTTCTCTAGTCAGCTCGCCAAAGTATCCGGTAATTGAGCCGTCGTAACAGCCAGATGCCTGCAAGCGTCGTTGTAGGTCGCTGACTTGTGCGCCTGTGTCGCCTTGCTGCAAGATTGCTTGCGCCATTGCCGTTTGCGCTATTCCCACGATCGCAATCAGACTCGCAATTTGAATGCAAGCAGTACTAGAAAGTCGTTTCCAGCTAAAACTTTTCTGCTGCGATTTCGGATTCAACTCGCAAACAGAGCGAACATGTTTAGAGGATTCGTTCGCGCAGGCTAGATTCAGGTAAGCGAGAGGTTCCATAATTCTCTAAGCAAGAGCTGTGAGGATTTTCTTCTCTCAGTATATTACCCTTGCTGTGGCTCAGACGCCCATCTATTAAGCGACAGAAATTAGGGCGTGATTTGCTCAACGTTTCCGGCTCGAATCCAACCTTCACGATCGTTCCCAATCCGAATGCGCTGCCACGCTCCATCCGGGCTTGTTTCCAAGACAATCACGCGATCGTTGTAGTCCACGCCTCCGACTTGCGCTCCATCTCCCGGTGCATCACGCACAATCAGCCCGATTGATTGCGTCACCCGCGCTGGATAAGCACCCGACGGTAACGGTTTTGCTGCGGGTTTATCAGGCTTATCGGGTTTGTCGGCTTTAGCCGTTGTTGAGGCAGGTTTAGCGGCAGGCTTGGGTGGAGTTGGATTATCGTTTGGATACATTGGTTTTGGGGGCGGCTCTGATAATCGAGCGATCATAATTCGAGCGGCGACTACACCCCCGCCAGCGAGAAGCGCGATCGCCAACAAAACACCCAGCACAACTTTAAGAAAACCCGACCAACTCATGGGAATTGCCTGAAGGGGTACATCGCCCAAAATCTTAGCACTCGTTCAGAAAAATCGACTGACTGTTTAAGCTTCAGTGAGATAGAAATTCATTCTCATCTACAGCAATGACACAAACTCTTCGATGCTCAATTCAACGTCTCGAATGATTGCTCTCAAGGTTCCTTTAGCAATTTCTGAATGGTTTGGAACGACAACCTGAGCAAACGGCTCATTTCTTCGCATGATAATATGACTGCTTTCTCGACGTTTTTCGTAGAAGCCAATTTTTTCTAGCGCTCCAATACACTCTTTTCCTGAAATGCTGGGTAACTTGCTCACACCATCACCAGAAAAGTTTCAAACTTGTCCTCCGGCACAGACAAGCCATCCTGTTCTAGAGCAGCGATGTAGCCTAAGATGGCCTCTCTAATATTTGAAAGAGCCTCCTCTCTAGTTTTTCCTTGACTAACACATCCTTTTAAACTTGGACATTCTACAATCCAAACTTCGTCTTCGTCTTTGTATAGAAGTACCTGCCTCATGTTTTGACTCACATATACAAATAAATCATTACTTCCAACGTTACAGCTTGGTTGTGGGTATTGCATGCAGATTGCGATCAAGATTCAAGAGAGACGTAGAAATAGAATAGGCGTCGATGTTCGTAATTCTAGTGAATAGACAGTTTATCCTGGCTGAAGTTGTAAATAGATCAGGTGCTAATGTACAGCTTCTGCATCTCAACCAATAATTCTGTGATGTTTAGGTGCAACGTAATTGTTATGCGACGTTACTAACGGCGAAATCTTCTGTAGTGTCTAGGAAACTGTAAAGTTGGTATGCCTGCTTCTTGGCATAATTTGGAGAAAAGTTGGATAATCTCAGACCGTGTTCTATCCATCCATTCTCCTATTTGAGGGTCGCGAATGTGATAGAACCTTTGCCCTTGATTCTCAGAACCAACGTGAATTTGACCCATTTGTACCGCTAGTGAATATCTGGAACGAGTAGCACGAAGGAGGTCAACAATTACATTCATCCTTTCTCGCCACCGTTGATTAGATATATAAGATTTTCCTTTAGCTTGGCTCAACACCGCGCCGTCTCTTGCACGGAGGGAACCTGTATTGATCGCAGTAATAGTATCCTCAATTGCCTTGTCAAAAGCCTCTGTCGAACCCTCTTCATAAAAAGGATCTTGAAATGCAGGGCGGTCAAAGCATTGAGAATAAAACAGTAAAAGTTCAATATCTTCATCTTGAGCCAATGTGTCTGAGAATTCACTCTTCTCAACTTCTAAAAGTGCGGCGTGTTCAGAAGCTTGTTTCCAGTCATTGAGCAAATCAACTGAATACCTTTTCTCATCACTATCTATGAGCTTGGCACAATTTTGGCATAACCATATACCATTATCTATGGACTTTCGCTCCTGAGATGACATTTTTGCATCATCGGAAACCTCCGAGAAACCCTGGCGCTTCAGCGCAGGGAGGGATAGGAGG
>CAXUFL010000102.1:0-3960 GCA_964250455.1 uncultured bacterium | reverse complement strand
ATACGCCACATGCGGCATCGCGCTTTCACCACCGCCAAGTAAATCAGGATTGTAAATTGGGTTAGGTTGCCAAGCTTGAACGAAGCGATCCCAGAAATGGCGCGACAGTCCGACCCCGATCGGGTGAATCAGCAGCAAAGGAATTCCTTCACCGTCGATGAAATCGTAGGCGCATTGATAATCGTTCCAGGTGTAGAACTGGGTTGAAGGTTTTAAGTCAGTTTTCATTGGTTCTTGGCTCCATCAAACGGAAATTCTTGATCGATCGTCCAATTGCCCGTGTGCCGTAATAGCGTGAGATGCGACGCAGTAAACTCGAAATAAAGCTCACGGTCTTTGAACGTTTGCCACGCTACCTTAAAATTCTGTTTGGTGAGATCTCGGAATGCAACCGTCATATGAGGGGTATAAGGTCGAGATTTGTCTTTTGGATCGACAAGCGCGATCGTCGTTTCTAAATGCTCGATTAAGGTTTGGTGGAGTGTGAGTAACGGTTCGGTTTGATCGACGTTGATGTAAATTACACGCGGCGCAAAAGCAGCAAATCCGTTAAGTGCGATCGGAATTGGAGCCTGCGTCTGGGCAAACGTTGCGATCGATTGATTGAGTTCTTGCTCTCGATCGATCCGCCATTTAAACGGAGGCTGAAGCGTAATGTGCGGCGGAGACTTTAAAGCGTGACGACTCGAAAATCGTTGTGCAAAATGTAATTTAATCCCGGTAGCATAATCTTGGATTGCTTGCGGGGGAAGCAGTGCGATAAAAAACAATTGCTCTGAATTCATCAAATGTCTGATTAATCGTCTCTTCGGTTCACTAACACTTTAATAGCTGCGGCTGTAACCCCTAAACGACAGCTTGATTCGATTTTGATAGCAGTAGAGGATGCATCGATGCCCTGGTTTGTCAAGCTTGAACAAGGAATTGTTGATAAAAGTACGTTCGATCAGTATGTTCCCGCACACAAAGCATTTGTCAAAGAGCTAATTGCGAAAGGGCACGAGGCACGCACCGGATATTGGGGATGTTTTGGAGGAGGAATGCTGTTGTTTAAGGCAGATTCAATGGATCAAGCAAAAGAAATCGTGGCGCGAGACCCTTTAATTCTCAATCGCTGCGTAGACTACAAGCTCTACGAATGGAAAGTTGTCGTTGAATGAGCAACGGAAAGTGTTAGAGTAATAACGACTCGGATCTACGCGATCGTAACGCCCAAACTTTGTCAGGACCGGAAGGTAGCAGCAATACGGGATGCTTATGATAGGCGTGGTCTCCGGGTCGCCTTTTTTTGGGCGGTTTTCTGAACGATTCGCATCGGAATTTCCCCCTGGGCAACCGAAAGAATTCTGCGTATCTTGGAAGTATCTAGAGCCAGGAGCGTATTGATTATGGGTTTGGGAGATTTAGTTCAGAAAGCAGTTTATCTGGGGATCGGCGTTGCGTCGTATGCGGGTGAGAAAGCAGGCGCAAAGCTTGGAGAACTGCGTGTTCAAGTTCAGAAATTGGCCGATGAAATGGTCGAGCGCGGCGAAATGAGTGCAGAAGACGCTCGCCGTTTTGTCGATGACATGGTGCAACGCGCCCAGCAGCAAAGTCCGATCGCATCCAACGCCGAGCCGAACCGGCCTGCGGAGCCGCGCAAAATCGAAATTCTAGATGATGAAGACCCCGCTCCAGCGCAGACCAGCGTAGATGAAATGCGCAAACAAGTTGAAGATTTACAAGAAGAACTACGACGCTTAAAAAGAAATTAGCGTGAATGGGGAGTCAACGCTCCCCTTATTTTTTGAGCGTTGACATGTTCTCGAACCAGCCTTTTCGCTTGAAGTAGTAAACGAGTGAGAACGCGATCGCCAACATCCCCATCCAACAAAGCGGATAGCCCCAATACCAATCTAATTCGGGCATATTGAACGGAGATTTTTCAGGATTAAAATTCATTCCGTAAACGCCTACAATAAATGTTAAAGGAATGAAAATCGTTGAAATCACGGTCAGCACTTTCATGATTTCATTCATGCGGTTGCTTACAGATGAAAGGTAGACATCCATCAAGCTTGACGCTAATTCCCGGTAAGTTTCCACCATATCGAGCACTTGAATCGTGTGATCGTAGCAATCTCGAAGATAAATTTTTACATCATCGCTAATTAGATCGCTTTCATCTCGAATCAAACAGTTAATCGCATCTCGAAGCGGCCAAATCGATCGACGCAGCATTAACAATTCACGCCGTACGTTGTGAATTTTCTCAAGCGTTTGCCGCGATGGAGTCTCAACCACTTCATCTTCAAGATCTTCGATGCTTTCGCCGTACACTTCGAGAATTGGGAAAAATCCGTCGATAATCGCATCGACAAGCGTGTAAGCCAGATAATCAGCATTGCGTTTGCGAATCGTGCCTTTTGCGGTGCGAATCCGATCGCGCACCACATCAAAACAATCGTGATCCGGTTCTTCTTGCACGGTGAGCAGATAATGCTGCCCTAAAATAAAGCTAACCTGCTCAGAATAAAAGCCTTGTCCTGAGCGTTTTAAGACTACCATTCGCGCCACGATCAAAAGCTGATCTTCGTACTCTTCGACTTTCGGTCGTTGCGGCACATTCACCACATCTTCTAAAACAAGCGGATGTAAACTGAAAACATGCCCTAATCGCTGCAAAATGTCTTCGCTGCCTAATCCTTTAACATCCACCCAAGAAACCGATTCGGTATCGAGATATGGAGCGCATTCTTCTGGCGTATCGATTTGCAGCCGAACCGCATTTTCTTCGTTGTAATCGATGAGCACAATCACGGGCGGCGGTGCATTAGGTCCAATTCGCAGCGTTCCGGGCACGCTTCCCGGTACATCATAGAAATAATCGATCGTTGGAACGTTGGCTTCGAGAAAACTGGTGGACTGAGAACGCTTTCCAACCATGCAGAGTTACCCGTTCACGGCATTAACTCTACTACTGTAAGCTAATTGATCGATCGATTAGCTGATATTCTTCTACGTAGTGATTCCAGGTAGGGTTCCGTTGACTGAAACGCCGCATCGATCGTCTGCTTTAGGGCTGTGGAGCCGTCGCCTCGTGTCAGCCGTGCTGCTCGGTGGACAAGTCATCGTTCATTTGCTGTCGGGCAGAATTCATCGGCGCAATACGATCGAGCAAATGGCGGCTGTGGGGCCCGCTTCGCTGTTGATTGCGCTGATTACGGCAGCCTTTGTCGGTGCCGTGTTTACGATTCAGGTGGCGCGAGAGTTTATCAATTTAGGGGCAGGAACGGCGGTTGGTGGCGTTTTGGCGATCTCACTGTCGCGAGAATTAGCGCCTGTTTTAACGGCGGTTGTCTTAGCAGGGCGCGTGGGATCGGCGTTTGCGGCGGAAATTGGCACGATGCGAGTCACCGAGCAGATCGATGCACTTTACATGCTGAGAACTGACCCGATCGATTACCTGGTAATCCCGCGTGTTTTGGCGTGCTGTTTGATGTTGCCGCTTCTTACGATCCTGTCCTTAATCACCGGAATGACAGGCGGTATGGTCGTTGCGAATTTGCTGTACGGTATTTCTAATCATGTCTTTATCAATTCTGCTCGAAATTTCTTGAGCGTTTGGGATTTGTGTAGTTCACCGATCAAGGGCGTCGTGTTTGGAGCGTTAATTGCGGTTATTGGCACCAGTTGGGGATTAACGACTACAGGAGGCGCGAAAGGCGTTGGACAATCGACGACAACGGCGGTCGTGACTTCATTACTGGCAATTTTTATTTCAAATTTCTTTTTATCGTGGCTGATGTTTCAAGGGCCGGGAAGCGCGATCGGCAAAGGCTTATGATTTCTTTTAGATATTTCTTCTTAACGTCTTATTCTTTCTTAAAGAATAATATCTACCAAAAAACTCCGCTTCACCACCCCCCATACCCGCAGGGTTGGGGGGTGGTGAAGCGGAGTGCGACCGAAGGGAGCAAT
>CAXUFL010000101.1:0-3983 GCA_964250455.1 uncultured bacterium | reverse complement strand
CTCGGTGACTTCGTGGCAGTCAGTCCCGCTCTCGGACGTAAGCGCATAGCAAGCAATCCCACAATTACGGCAAAATAGCTCACCGTGTCGATCGCGAAACACCAAGTCGTTCCTACAGCAGCAATTAATAATCCCGCGATCGCTGGCCCTACCAGTCGCGCCCCGCTAAAAATCGAAGAGTTCAGCGCGATCGCGTTGCTCAAGTTTTTGCGCTCATCGACCAATTCCACCACAAACGATTGGCGCGTCGGCATATCGACGGCATTCACACAGCCTTGAAACACGCTAAGTACGACAATGTGCCAGATATCGATCGTATTTGTAAACGCTAAAACCGTTAGCGCCAGCGATTGCAGCATCGATAAAATCTGCGTCACGATCAAAACGTGGTGACGATTCCAGCGATCGACTAACACACCTGCAAACGGACTCAGCACAAAATTCGGCACTTGTTGAGCAAAACCTACCACGCCCAACATCAGCGCCGAATTCGTTAAGTGATACACCAGCCAAATGACCGCCGTTTGTGTCATCCACGTTCCGATCAGCGACAATCCCTGTCCTGAAAAAAACAAGCGGTAATTGCGCGATCGCAGCGCTCGAAACACAGACCCCGATCCAATTCGCATGGCGATTCCTAACAGCTAGAACTCTTTACAGTGTGAAAATTTGTGGCGCGATCATATAACCCTCTATAGAAGGATTCAGCCGAATCAACGCTTAGATTTAAGACGCCGAGATGCTTTCTGCCTTTTGTTTCAAAGCGTGATTCATCGCCTCGAATCCTTGCTTCGTTTCGTTCATGAGCGACTGCTTGAAAAGCGGTACAAGTAAGCCACGAAATTGTTCTTCGTGCACGAATCGCACTCGGTTAGCGTCGATTAACTCTAATTTGAAGCAATGCTCACCATCAAACAATCCAGGCAATACAAAGTGTCCAATCCATCGGAATTCATGCTGTGGCTGAACCTTAACGACTTTTGGGCGAAATGTCATGCCTGAACTACCAGGCGGTTGCAGTTTGACCGTTAGTTTCTCTCCAACCTGGATCTGTCCATCAATCTCTCGAATAAACGGATTCCAATCTGGATATAACTGAACCTCGGTTAGCAGTTGCCAAACTTGTTCTATCGGAGCTTGAATCTCAATTTCGGTTTCGATTCTTACCATATAAATCTCAACCCTGAAGCGAAAGGAATCTCAGGTAAGCGTCAGTTCAACAGAATGAGTTGGCATTGACCTGCTTACAACAAAGCAAAAAACCGCTAAACTGACGGCAGATTAACAAATGCGAGTGCAGTTGATCGACTGCACTCGCTGAATTACTTGCCGACTTCTACGGTCACTTCTGCTGACATTCCCGGTCTGATCGATTGCTCATAGCCGCGAATGCTATTGTCATCTAACACTACCTTCACCGGAATGCGCTGCACTACTTTCGTAAAGTTTCCGGTCGCATTGTCCGGAGGTAAAAGCGCAAATTGAGCACCTGATCCTGGCGATATGCTGTCTACGTGTCCTGTAAACGTCTTACCGGGGAAAGCATCAATTTTCACGTCAACCGCTTGACCCGCGTGCATTTTCCCAACTTGGGTTTCTTTGAAGTTTGACGTCACCCAGTACTGGTTATCCACGATCGACATCAGTGGCGTGCCAGGTTGCACTTGCTGACCGACCTGCACATTCTTCGCGCCCACGCGCCCGCTCACCGGAGCCGTGATGTTGGTGTAGGAAAGCTGAAGCTGGGCATTATTCAACGCCGTCTGCGCTTGAGCGATCGCCGCTTGAGCGGTTTGATAATCACTACGGCTCACTTGAGTCTGCACGCCTTTAGCCTGCGCTTGCTGAATTCCACCTTGAGAATTCGTTAAGCCTGCTTGAGCAGTCGCAACGGCTTGCTGCGCTTGAGCCACTTTTGATTGCGCTTGCGACACGCCTTGTACGGCCGCCGCACGCTGCGCCTGTGCGACTGCATACGCTTGGCGAGCTGAGTCTAAATTTTCTCGTGAAACCGCGCCCTGATTGTACAAGCTTTGATAGCGGTTAAAGTCCGTTTGGGCTTTTTGCAGATTGGCATCGGCTTGATCTAATTGCGCTTGCGCTTGCGGCACACCAGATTGCGCTTCAGCGACTTGGGCTTGAGCCGACGCGATCGCGGCTTGCGCCTGACCGATTCCGCCTTGAGCTTGCGTGGTCGCAGCTTCTGCATTTTTCGCAGACAAGTCAATATTCACTTGAGCCGAATCTGCTTTGCGACGAGCGGCTTCGAGGTCAGCCTGCGCTTGAGCGAGCTTGACTTGATAATCACGCGGATCAAGCTTGACTAAGGAATCGCCCGCTTTGATTTGCTGGTTGTCGTTCACCAACACTTGCTGCACGGTGCCCGAAATGCGCGAACCAACTGGGTGAACGTTACTAGAAACCGTCGCGTCATCGGTGGTTTCGTGAGTTGAAGAGAATTGCCAATAATGGTAGCCGAATCCGCCTGCGGCGATCGCGCCTGTGATTCCCAATCCAGCTAGGGCATACTTTAAGCCTTTGCGACGCTTCGGGGCGGGCGCTTCCGGGATAATAACGGCGTCTTTTGCGGGTTCTTCACGAACTTCGGGTTCTGTTGCAACCGGAGGCGCGTTGCGTAAATCTTCTGGGTCGGTCGGCTTGTGTCCGTTCTGAGCGGTTTTGATCGTAGTCGTCATAATCGTGGAGGGGGTGAAACAACAGGTTTAAGAATAGACTTTTATTTAGAATGCTAAATATCTCACTACAAATATAGTACTGCACATTTGTTTAGAGTGCGTACTAATTTAGAGAGAAAAAACCGTCGAAGTCGTTCGGGTGTCTTGCCATCTAAGTAAAGCCTTTTGAAGCGGTGAAGAAAGAATCTAAAACTTCAGTTCAACGATGCTGTTAGTTTAGATTGTCGATCGACGGCGCAATTCAGTCATGTGGCTGATCCCGTAGCTGGCTAAAAGGCTGAAAATGCGATCTGATCTCTGGTAGAGTTCGCCTAAGTTTTGCATTGATCGGATTGCAATGAACGAGACTCGACCACCTGGTGAAAACTTTAGCTCTAATCGCGACGAATGGATGCTTTGTATTCGAGGATTTCAAGCGCAGATCCAAGACGTTCAACAGCATCTAGCTCAGCTTCCAACGACTCCGCAGCATCAAGGCTTGACGCGATCGCTTTCTGATATTTTTATTCAGCTTGACGACTTAATTCAAGCCGAAACCACGCTGGCTTCGCTGTCTGACAACGCCCCGCGCCCGCGTGAAGCTCAATGGCGAGCGCTTAGCGTTTGTCTGCCTGTGGGCGTATTTAGCACCGACACCGAGGGCGGCTGCACTTATATTAATCCTCGCTGCGAAGAAATTGTGGGATGTAAGCTCGAAGACAGCTTAGGCGGAGGATGGATTCGCTTTGTGCATCCCGACGATCGCGATCGCATCGTCACGCCGTGGATCGAAGACGCCAAAGCCGGACGCCCGCACGAAGCAGAATTTCGCATTGTGACGCCTGCAAACCAAACGCGCTGGCTTTACGCTCGCACCGCCCCGATCGTCAGCGATCGCAATCACGTCATCGGACATACGGGCACGATCGAAGACATTACTAAACAAAAACTTGCTGAAGAACAAATAAAAGCATCACTGCACGAAAAAGAAGCATTGCTCAAAGAAATTCATCATCGAGTTAAAAACAACCTGCAAATTATTTCCAGCTTAATTTACCTGCAATCGCAACGAATCGACGATCCCCGTGTTCGCCAAATTTTTGAAGATAGCCAAACTCGCATTAGTTCAATGGCATTGGTTCACGATACGTTATACCGCTCGCAAGACTTTGCCCAAGTTAATTTATCTGAGTACGTCCAGACGCTAACTTCAAATTTATTTCACACTTATCGAATTCAACCCGAATCGGTGAAGCTGAGAATAGACATTGATCCCGGTGTGCTTGCCAGTTTAGATAAAGCGATTCC
>CAXUFL010000100.1:0-4367 GCA_964250455.1 uncultured bacterium | reverse complement strand
ACTGGTTTGAATTTGAACTCGAAACAAGCGGAATGCCTCTGTGGTTATACCGTCCTTGACTGTGAAGATTAAAAGCGCTCTCACGGATTGATCCCGCATCCCTAAACTTCTTTGATAAGCTATTGATCAGCAATTTCCAGATCAGTAGCTTGCGGAGGATAAACTGTGCATTGGCGAGTACGGGCAATTCGTGGGGCAACAACCGCCTCAGAGAATACGGTTGAGGCGATTCGAGAAGCGGTCGTTGAACTAATGGATGCGTTGGAAGCTCACAATCAGCTAGACACCGACGAGATTGTAAGCGCTACGTTTACCGTCACGCGAGATTTAGATGCTGCTTTTCCAAGCGCGATCGCTCGCGAACGTTTGCACTGGTCAAATGTGCCGTTGATTGATGTTCAACAAATGCACGTTGAAGGCTCGCTTGAGCGCTGCATCCGGTTTATGATTCACTTCAATACGCCTGATCCAGCCGTTAAAATTCATCACACTTACCTAAGACAAGCGCGAAATTTGCGCCCGGATTGGTCGCTGGCGTCGATCGGCTAACATGAACTACGGTTGGTTAGGAACGATCGCGCAGTTTCTCGCCGCATCATCTAGCGATTGGTTAGAAACGCTCAAAACGAATTATCAGCAGCTTTATCATCAGCGATCGACCCAAACGCAAAATCAAGCCTGGATCGATTGCGAAGCGGTTTTACGATCGCAGCTTGATCAATTAATCAAGGCTCGATCGGATAGCGCTGAATGGACATTGATTTTTGAATACGAACTGCCGGGTGAAGGCGGGCGGCGTCCTGATCTGGTGATTCTCGGAGCGGGACAGATTCTCGTGTTTGAGTTCAAGCAGAAATCGAGCTTACCGATCGCCGATCTCGATCAAGTTGCTGCATACGCCCGTGATTTAGCTGAGTATCACAGCGAATCTGCACAAAATCCCGTCACTGCGATTTTGGTACCCACTCGATATACAAAAGAAAGCACGTTACGAAATGCGGTTCAAATCGTTAATGCAACGCAAATCGCATCGTATCTAAAAACATTACCTGAAACGCTGCCTAAAATCGATGTAACCGCTTGGATTAACGCAGACTACACACCGCTTCCAACGGTGATTCAAGCAGCGCGATCGATCTTTCAAAATGAACCGTTGCCCAGCATTAGAAGCGCTCAAAGTGCTGGAATTCCTGAGATTTTGACTTATTTGAATCAACTCGTTCAAACCGCTCACACTCAAAAAGAACGCCATTTAATCTTAATTACAGGCGTTCCGGGGGCAGGAAAAACGCTGGTCGGACTTCAATTTGTTTACCAAAATCCGCTTCAAACGCAAGAAAAACGATCGGCGCTCTTTTTGTCGGGTAACGGGCCGTTGATCACAGTTTTGCAGTACGCGCTTCAAAGCAAAGCGTTTGTGCAAGCGGTTCGGAATTTCTACATTCAACACGAAGCCCGTCGTCAAACGGCACCCCGTGAACCCATTATCGTGTTCGATGAAGCTCAGCGAGCGTGGGACGCCGATCGTATGTCCGAAAAGTACGGTATCACGAGCGCAGCGCCCGGAGCGGTGTTACGCATTTGTGAACGATCGCCGGATTGGTGCATTCTGCTTGCCTTAATCGGGGAAGGTCAAACGATTCACGTTGGCGAAGAAGGCGGCATCGAAGAATGGAGTCAAGGATTAACCGAAACGATCGCAGATTGGCAGGTTCATTGCGCTTCTGAGCCAGCAAAATTCTTCGATGCAATTCCGCTCGATCGTCTGCACAAAAATGATTTATTTAATCTCACCACTTCGTTGCGATCGCACCTTGCCAAACACGTCCAATCTTGGGTAGCGCAAGTTTTGAATGGCGAAATCGAATCCGCCGCAAATACAATGCCGCGATTAATTCAAGAAGGATTTGACGCTTATCTCACTCGCGATATCGAATTGGCAAAAGCGTATTGTCGCGATCGCTATTCTGTCCAAGTCGATAAACGCTATGGATTTGTCGCTTCTTCTCGCGCCCGCAATTTAACCGAATATGGCATCAAAAACGATTACGTTTCAACGCAAAAGCTCAACGTTGGCGCATGGTACATCGATCCGCCCGATTCGCCTTTATCCTGCTGTGCATTCGAGGGAGCCGCAACCGAATTTAGCTGTCAAGGATTAGAGTTAGACTTCCCGATCGTCGGTTGGGGCAACGATTTACTCTGGCAGAATCAAGCTTGGATCACGACGACACGACAAAAGAATGTTCGCAATCCGCTACAGTTGCGCCTGAACAGTTACCGCGTGCTTCTGACTCGTGGACGCGATGGATTCGTCGTTTTCGTACCACCAGAATCTAAAATGGACAGCACGTTTGAAGTGCTGCGATCATCGGGATTGCAATGCTTGTGATATTAGTGAAATCATGATCGAAATCCAAGAATTAACATCACACGAAGAATTTCGAGAAGCATTTCCAGTCATGCGTGAACTTCGGACGCGCCTCGACGAAGCAGCGTATTTAAGCTTATTAGAAAAAATGATTCCCGAAGGCTATCGATTGTTTGCGCTGAGAAATTCTGGAAAAATTGTCGCGCTTGCGGGCATCGCGATTTTGACGAATTTTTACTACGATCGATACGTTTATGTTTACGATTTAATCACCGCAACCGAAGCGCGATCGCGAGGATTCGGGCGGCACTTACTCGCGTTTATTGAGTCGTTTGCACGTCAAGAGAATTGTGAGACGATCGCGCTTTCATCCGGCTTACAGCGAGCCGACGCGCACCGATTTTACGAACATTATATGCATTATAAAAAATCAAGCTACGTGTTTCAGAAACACTTCAGATAAATAAAATCTTGTAGTTTTTATTGCTAATTTTCGATCAAAACAATCAAATTAATGAATTTCTTCATTGAGCTTTTACAATTTCTCGTGTTTAACAAGCCTTGATGAAGATTCCGATCAACATTAAAACCAGACTGGGAATTCACCCGACAAGTGATGTAGATCGATCTACATTCTGATCGTCGTCACTGCCGGATCCTATGAGCATCACTATACTGTCTGCAATCCTCCGCGCAACGCGCCACTCATCGGTGCGTCATTCCCGAATTGCTCGATCGCAGTGTGTAGCTATGGCTAGACGTGAAGCGCTCATTCAAAGCAAGTTTAGGTCGGTTCAGGCTCAGCGCTTGGAACTCCAGGCGTTGTTCCTGAGTCCCGGAGCACGGGAACACTCGATATAAGCAGCCGATTGATTTGATTTCTATTTATAAAGCACTGAAAAGACCATGATGCCAGCAACTTCTTTTTTCGCTGATGCAGAGTTTGAGTCGAATCTGGAGCACTCCCCAGAACTCGATGCGCAATTCGCCAATCGCGAGTTCGACCCCGCTACAGATTTAATCGACCTCGACGCCGAAATTGCTGGGCAAAGCGAGTTGCGTCCACCAGTCCGACGAACCACGGATTTAGTCCGGCTTTACCTGCAAGAAATCGGTCGTTATCGGTTGCTTGGACGCGATGAAGAAGTTTCCGAAGCGCAAAAAGTGCAGCGATATATGAAGCTGCTCGATCAGCGTAACGACGCCGCATCCAAAGGTGTTGCCCCGATTCAGAAGTTTGTTGCCTTAATTGATGCTCGCGATCGCTTAGTGTCTACGCTCACACACCGCCCCTCGCTCGAACGCTGGGCAGCCGAAGCAAACGTCGCCGTCACCGACCTCAAACCGATTTTGGCAGAAGGAAAACAGCACTGGGCGAAATTGGTCAGCTTAAGCGTTGCTGAACTTGATCAAATTCAAAATCATGGTTTAGCCGCAAAATCGCGCATGATTAACGCTAACTTGCGCTTAGTCGTCTCAGTCGCGAAAAAGTACCAAAATCGCGGTTTAGAGCTGCTTGACTTGATTCAAGAAGGAACGCTCGGACTCGAACGCGCAGTCGAAAAGTTTGATCCCACTAAAGGCTATCGATTCAGCACTTACGCTTACTGGTGGATTCGTCAAGGCATCACGCGAGCGATCGCCACCCAAAGCCGCACGATTCGCCTTCCGGTTCACATTACGGAGAAGCTGAACAAAATCAAAAAAGCTCAGCGCAAAATTGCTCAAGAAAAAGGACGTACCGCCACGATCGAAGACATCGCGATCGAACTCGATATGACAGCGCCGCAAGTGCGGGAAGTGTTGCTCAAAGTGCCGCGATCGGTGTCGCTAGAAACCAAAGTCGGCAAAGAGCGCGATACGGAACTGGGGGATTTGCTCGAAACCGAAGAAGTTACGCCCGAAGAAACTTTAATGCGTGAATCGCTTCGACGCGATTTGTTGCAGCTTTTAGCCGACTTAACCGATCGCGAACGCGATGTGATTCAAATGCGGT
>CAXUFL010000099.1:0-4410 GCA_964250455.1 uncultured bacterium | reverse complement strand
TGCGTCGCTTTGCTCAATCGTAGAACTGCTGATTTTTTGGCTCATAGGTCTGCCTCCTTTAACTCGATTCGTAAACCTGGTAAGTCGGTGAACCAAGTTAAATTCATCGTGGGGTTTGAGTTTCGACTGCGCTTAACTCGCGAAGATAGCCGTCTGGAGCGCAGTCGAAACGCGACGATCAATCATTCTGTCCTACCGATTACTGAATAACTACTACGCTAAAAGAAGAATGTGAGGAAATGGTGAGGTTGAATCGATGAGCATTGCCAAAATAATCTTAGATACCGATCCGGGCGGCGATGATATTTTTGCGTTTCTATGGCTGTTGAGCTTGGTTAAACAGCGATCGACAGAACTAATTGCAATTACAACCGCAGACGGCAACGTTGCCGCAAACCAAACGTTTATCAGTGCGAGTCAGCTTTTAACGTTGATGGAATTGAACGCGATCGAAGTCGGTCGCGGGGTGCCGATAAACGCTTCTGAAAATGCCGCGCATATCCACGGTGCCGACGGCATGGGAAATTTATCGCATACGCTACCGTCTGCGGCTCATTCGTTTGATGCGGCTCGGTTTTCAGATGACATTATTCTTGATGCTTTGAATGCGCATCCGGGCGAAATTACCTTAGTCGCGATCGCGCCTTTAACTAATTTGGCATCGGCTGAAACCAAGCAGCCTGGCATTCTAAAAAAAGCAAAAGAAATCGTGATCATGGGCGGCGCGTTTTATTGTCCGGGCAATATTACGCCACACGCAGAATTTAATATTTGGTTTAATTCGCACGCTGCCAAAATCGTTTTTAACAGCCGAAATGATTTAGTTATTCTGCCGCTTGATGTGACTACTAAGCTTATTTTTACTCGCGAAATGGCGCAAACGGTCAGCCAAATTAATCCTAACAATAAGCTTTCGACTTTCTTGATGCAGCTTTGCGAATTCATGACGAGTACCGCATTAAAGTATCGAGAAACAAAGGGAATTTCAGGATTTTTAGTCCATGATGCAGCCGCGATCGCTTATCTGTTTTACCCAGAAACGTTGATGTTAAGACGAAGTTGTGTTCGTGTAGAAACCAAAGGAGAATGGACGATCGGACAAACGTTAATTGAAGATTTGCGATCGATTAATGCTGAATCAAACGCTTGGGTGGCTTTGCAGATTGATCAAACTCGCTTTTTTACTCATTTTATAGAGGATTTGAAAACTCTTATTGAAGATTAATCACTTCGTCAAAATTTAGATCGAAATTTAGAAGAATAACGAAAATTATCTATAGAAACAACTCCATGTATCAAAGCGCAAAACTTGATGCGGAACGCGATCAACGTAAGGCATCATCAAGAAAAAAGACTTAAATTACAAGTTTTGATATGCGCTCAACTGAAGACTGTTACAAAACCAAAGCGCAACTGATCACAGAACTCGAAGAACTGCGATCGGAAGTCACACGCTTGAAAGCCGAGAACGTTTCTCGAAACCACCGTTCAGCCAGCAGCGATTTAGGTAGTTCTCCTGCAACAGAGCACCGAACCGCAGCTTTTCCCAAGCCAGAAGCGCAACTGCGACACCTCAACGAAAAACTCGAACGAACTGTTCAAGACCGCACGCCGGAACTCGAACGATCGCAAGCAATTCTTGATCAGCGCGAACAAGAATTTCGCACCTTAGTTGAGAATGCGCCGGATAGCATTTTGCGCTTAGATTCAGCGTTTCGCTATCTTTACGTCAATCCAGCAGCCGTTGCAGGCGGCGGCATTTCCGCCGATGCTTGCTGCGGTAAAACGAGCAGCGAACTTGGCTTTCCGGATGCGATCGTGTCGCTGTGGCACAATTCCCTTCAACGCGCTTTAGATACCCATCAAGAACAAGTTCTAGAATTCAGTTTTCCGCTTCCTCAAGGATTGCGGCATTATCAATCGCGAGTGGTGCCCGAAATCAATTCCGATGGAACAGCAGATTCAGTTTTAGTCGTGATGCGCGACATTACGAGTTTGAAGCAAGCAAAAGAAGCGCTGCGGCAGCAGGTCGAGCGCGAACAGCTATTAGGCGCGATCGCGCAGCGAATTCGTCAATCGTTGGATTTAGATGAAATTTTGGCAACGGCAGTCGTGGAAGTGCGGCAAACGCTGCACGCCGATCGCGTGTTGATTTTTCAACTCACGCACGACGGCGCAGGCAGAGTGGTGCAAGAATCCGTTGCGCCTGCGTATCCGGTCACGGCAGAAATGCTGTTTCCGGATGAGTGCTTTCCGACCGAGTGCTATCACTATTACCTTCAAGGGCAAGCTCGCATTGTTGCTGATGTGATGAACGATCAATGGGCCGGCTGCATTGGCGAATTTATGCAGCAGGTTGGCGTGAAATCGAAAATTGTTGCGCCGATTATTCAACACCGGGAGAATGCAGCACCGATTATTTGGGGACTGCTGATTGTTCATGCTTGCGCAGAGCAGCGTCAATGGAAAACTTCTGAAGCAGAATTATTGCAGCAAATTAGCAATCAGCTTGCGATCGCGCTTCAGCAAGCCGAACTGCATCAGCAAATTCAGTCAGAACTTCACCAGCGTCGTTGCATCGAAGCGGCACTTCAGCAAAGTGAAGCGCTGTTTCGATCGCTGAGTGAATCTTCACCGATCGGCATTTTTAGAACCGATCAGCAGCATCAATGCATTTACACAAATCCACGCTGTCAGGCGCTATTTGGCTTTACCGACCAAGAAGCGCTAGGCACAGGGTGGCATCGGTTTGTTCATCCAGATGATTTAGAAATGGTTGTGCCTCAATGTATGGCTGCAACCGCCAACACGCAAGAATTTAGGGGGGAACTCCGCCATGTTCGACCCGACGGCACAATTCGACTTTTTCAAGTTAGAACTGCTCCGGTTTTATCGGGAACGGGTGAATCAATGGGGCATGTTGGCACGGTTGAAGACATCACCGAGCAGCGAGCGATCGACTACCTGAAAAATGAATTTATTTCGATCGTGTCGCACGAACTGCGCACGCCGCTTGCATCGATTCGAGGGGCGCTGGGGTTGCTTGCGTCTAACGTGCTGCACGACGATCCAAACGCAACTCAGCATATGCTAAACGTGGCTGAAATCGAAGCAGAACGCTTGGTGCGACTAGTGAATGACATTCTAGATTTAGAGCGGCTCGGCTCGAATAAAGTTTTGTTGAATAAACAATGGTGTGATGCTGAGGTTTTAGTGCAGCAATCGATCGCCGCGCTGCAGCCTTTAGCCGAAGAAAATTGTATTCGCTTTGCGATCGAGTCAAGTCCCGTAGCGATTTGGGCGGATGTCGATCGCATCATTCAAACATTGGTTAATTTGCTCAGCAATGCAATCAAGTTTTCGCCGCCAAACAGTACGGTGACGGTTAGCGTGCATCAAATCCTTAATTCCGGCTCGACGCCTTCGCAAATCGATCAAGTGTTGTTCCAGGTTCAAGATCAAGGACGCGGAATTCCCTCGAATCAGCTTGAAACTATTTTTGGTCGATTTCAGCAAGTCGATACGTCTGACGCTCGACAAAAAGGAGGAACCGGACTCGGACTTGCGATTTGTCGCAGCATTGTCGAGCAGCATGACGGGCAAATTTGGGCAGAAAGTCAGCTTGGAACGGGAAGCACGTTTTACTTTACGGTGCCATTGCCACGGAGAAATCAAGATGTCAGCCAAACGGGTGTTATTGATTGACGATGAAAAATACCTCAGCGAAGTGATTCAGTTGTGTTTGGAAAAGCTGGCAGGCTGGACGGTGTTTACAGCCGAATCAGGAATCGAAGGGTTGCGCCTTGCTGAAGTGCAACAACCCGATGCGATTTTGCTCGATGTGATGATGCCCGATTTGGATGGATTTTTAGTTTTGCAGCATCTTAAGCACAATCCGATGACGCAAAGCATTCCGGTGCTGCTGCTTACGGCAAAAACTCAGGCAGTAGGAGAATCTAACGCCGATATCGTGGGGGTTTTGACTAAACCGTTTGACCCGCTTAACCTGGTGGATCAAATTAATCAAGCGTTGGGTTGGTCGCGATCGACTTAGTTTCGATCGTAGAATTTGGGCAGTACGAACCACTCACAACGCCGCAAAATTGTCGAATTGACTTAATTCAGGGATAAACATTAATTTCATCCCTTATTACTCGTAGCCTTTTTCATAGTTTTACCTCAGTTGTGGTTAAGCGGGCGCGACTGAAGGCGCGGCTACACAGACCAAACCACCCACGGGTTCCTCGTGGCAAACTCTGCGTGGAGTCCGTTTGAGCGCGGGCCTAGTTCGATTGACCGCACAGGCGTGCCGAAGGCAATGTGCGAAGCTAATATCGCCAGGTGGGACTCTTGGCCAGAACTCAGGTTAGTTTACTAGCGAGGTAGATCAGAAATGACTCTTAAGGCTGA
>CAXUFL010000098.1:0-4418 GCA_964250455.1 uncultured bacterium | reverse complement strand
AATGATTCACATCAATGCTGCTCGGAAACGGATAAACGTTTGGGTGCTGATGCTGCTTGGCTTCGTACAAGCTTTGTCCGCCTGTAAACACAACGTCTGCGCGTTTGAATAATTGAGCTTCCCAATCTTTCAGCGTTGCCGATGCGCCTTTGAACGCAGAAAGTTCGTCCATGCAGTCATACACCAGGCACGACGACTCTAAGTGATTGGTAAACGATAAAGCGATCGGCGTGTAATACCAAAGAATTGGTTTTGAAATCTTGAATTCGGCAAACAGTTCATCGATTAAACTTTGCTGCATTGCCGATAGCATTTCTTCGCTCATGCCGTTGGGCAAATGCGGCACTCCAACCCAGACACCACACTCACGCCGGATGATTTCTAACCACCAAGAAGCAGTAGATTCAAAAATCGGTTCTTCGATAAAGAATGTTCTGCGTTCTTGAGCGCAACGGCTTAAAAGATGCTGCGGTCTTTGATAAACAAAATCCCATCTCAGATGAGAGAAACAAACTAAATCAGGGGTATTTGAATAAGGTTGTTCGCTTTGTAAAAGCGATGTAGTAGCCACTTCTGATAGGGAAGTTCGATTAGGAAATAATTTTTTCTTGTCCACAGTTGAATCAACTTGACTTGACAATGGTGGATTAGATTGGGACATGAATTTTCTCGAATTCTGGTATAGCTGACTAATTTACGCTGGTAATGTATAAAGTAAGGGTTGTTGCTCTGTAATACTTCTACCAAACGGGAGAGGTGGAAATTCTGACCAGAGTAAAACTACATGAAGCGAGATTGTATTGTTTAGAACAAATCGGCGCTTGCCTCTGAGCGGGTCATTTCCTATAATCTGTATAAAGTTTTACAATTTATCAATTACAGACAAACATTGCAGTTTCAAAGCTATTTATATCTACAGTAGTAACGTGAGAAAGAATTTAGTATGTGAAATAGAAATGGTTTTACTTATTACAAAAAGCTAGTTTTATTGATTATTAAAAAGCCGTATTCACCGTTAGATTTTATTGCTTCTCAACGAGTTGAAAAATAGGATGATATGACAAAGAGATTTTGTTAATTAAAATCGGTTTATATTGTCGATCGTTCTTGAGCGGCAAACATTCGTCTAATACAATGGAGTTTCAATTCGAGAGCGTTCATAAGTGCATTCACAAAACTATTTATGCAACTATTCGCGAACTTTATCAGGAGTATTCGCATTTACGAATTATAAATCGATATCTTTATCAATCTATAATCTCCTGCTAAAGACAACCGCTTAAACAAAGAGTTCCTAATCATAACGTCAGTTGCGGTTAAGCGGGCGCGACTGAAGGCGCGGCTAACAGACAAAACCACCCACGGATTGCTCGTGGCAAATTCTGGGGGTTAGGTCCGCCTGATCGCGGACATCGATTAGCCGCATAGCTGCTCGTCTCTTGTACCCAATTGATGTTTGAGCGCCACAGATCTTAGAGAGCAACCTAAATGGCTCACTAGTGGGAGACTTCAAGCCAAAGAAGATTCGCAGTCTCAAAGTCCCCCAGAATGGACTATTTAAGGGGCGAAGGATCTGTAGCATGAACAACTTGATCGGGTATTGCCAAGCGAATAGCCGTCGCCAAGCGGGTTCTGATCCGAAACTCAGGTTAATCCTATTTTTAATGTGAAGGAATTCGCAAAAGACGATTTGGAGCGTTCACGGCTTGGCTGATGTCATCGATCCCTGATATTCTTTCGCGGCGATTCGTTCTTCCCAAAGCTTGTTCTATCTATGCAAAGCAGATTTCTAGAAGCGGGCTTAATTTTTCAAAACCTCTTAAGAATGACGTAGGATCAGGTTTGACCAGAAGGCTACATCTATTAAAGGAGCCACTGTAATTCGTTATAATAAACACTAGAAGCACCGCTCAATAAAGGTGCTCAAAGCGTAAATATTACAACTGAAAAGTAGTTCAAACGCTCGCTGGCTCGCTGCGTAAAGTTTCAGCGTCTCAGAACAGTTGTAAAAAATAATTCAAGTATGTTTGATTAAGTTTTTTAACGCATCGAGGATTTTAGTGTTTAAGTGAAGCGTGAACGCACGACCCGTCCTTTTAGTCGAATGAGTGAAGTCTGATGGAATTACTCGGAAAAAGCCTGGACACGGCATCTCAATCTACCTGCAACGCGATCGGTACTTTTGCCAACACGACAACCGCTCAGCTTTGCCAACTTGAAGCGGGCTATCCGCGCCCGCAACTCCAACGATCGAACTGGATTAACTTAAACGGAACCTGGAAATTTGCCTACGACGATCAAGGACAGTTCAAGCAGCCGATCGACGTTTCAGCTTGGACGCACCAAATCGAAGTGCCCTTCGCGCCAGAATCCGAGCGGAGCGGCATTCATGACACTCAGTTTCACCCAAACTGCTGGTACGAACGAGAATTTGAAGTTCCGATCGATCATGCTCGGGTGCTGCTGCACTTTGGCGCAGTCGATTATCAAGCGTGGGTTTGGATCAACGATCAATTCGTCGGTTCTCATGAAGGTGGACACACGCCGTTTAGTTTTGAAATCACTCCGTTTCTCAACGCGGAAGGCGTACAGCGCGTCACGGTTTGGGCGCAAGATGACCCGCATGATTTAGCCAAACCGCGCGGCAAGCAAGACTGGCTGCCCGAAGCGCATAGCATTTGGTATCCGCGCACTAGCGGCATTTGGCAAACGGTTTGGATTGAATGCGTTCCAGAAACGTATCTTGAAAACATTCGCTGGACACCGCACTTTGAGCGCTGGGAGATTGGCTTTGAAGCAATTCTGGCAGGCGGTAGCCGCGATGATTTACAAATTAAAGTTCGGTTAACCGTAGGCGATGGCGATCGTATTCGGTTACTTGTCAGCGATACGTATGAAGTTCTCAACGGCGACATTAACCGTCGCATTGCGCTATCTGATCCCGGAATCGATGATTATCGCAACGCTTTGCTGTGGAGTCCTGAAAAGCCCACGCTGATCGATGCTCAAGTTCAGCTTTGGCGTCAAGGCGTTTTGATCGATGAAGTCAAATCCTACACCGCAATGCGAACCGTGAACCTTCAGCGCGATCGCTTTATGCTCAACGGTCATCCCTACTATCTGCGCTTGGTGCTCGATCAAGGCTATTGGACAGACACGCTAATGACGCCGCCTTCAGATGAAGCGCTGCGGCAAGATATTGAGCTAACCAAGCGCATGGGCTTTAACGGCGTTAGAAAGCATCAGAAAGTCGAAGATCCGCGATTTTTGTATTGGGCGGATGTGATGGGGCTTTTGGTGTGGGAAGAAATGCCGAGCGCGTACCGCTTCACGCGCAAAGCAGTTGAGCGCATTACAAAAGAATGGACAGAAGTCATCAATCGCGATGCGAGTCATCCGTGCATTATTGCTTGGGTGCCGTTTAACGAATCCTGGGGCGTTCCAAACCTGGTTGAAACGCCTGCTCATCGGCATTATGTGCAAGCGCTTTACTACTTGACTAAAACGCTTGATCCGACTCGTCCGGTTATCGGTAACGACGGCTGGGAAAGCACGACAACCGACATTTTGGCGATTCACGACTACGACAATCAGCCTGCACGACTGGCTGAACGCTACGGGCCGGAAGTAAAGCTTTCAGATTTGTTCGAGCATCAGCGACCGGGCGGGCGAGTGCTAACTTTAGACGGCTATCCGCATCAAGGACAGCCGATCATGCTCACTGAGTTTGGCGGCATTGCCTACGCTCGATCGACCGACGCCGATATTCAAAAAGCTTGGGGCTACGATCGTTCTTTGGACGTGGCGGATCTGCATCGTCGCTACAGCGCCCTTCTGTCAGCCGTGAACCGCGTTTCGTTGTTTAGCGGCTTTTGCTACACCCAGCTTACCGATACGTTTCAAGAAGCCAACGGCTTGCTGTACGCCGATCGCACGCCGAAACTTCCCCTTGACGCGATCGCGTCTGCCACTCTAGGTAGGGATAGTTTCGATCGCAACGGCGCTATAGTAACGACACATATTGTTGCTGCCGCAGGTTCAAGCGTCGAACATGGATTCTCTGGAACTTCTCAAGCCGGACGGTCGGAAGATCACGCTTTACAGCAGACGCCCCATTGCGCCGACCCATGCGCCCAGCCCTGGTAACGATCCGATTCAGGCGAATCCGCATTTGAGGTGGCATCCGTTGCGGGGGGAGTGGGTGGCGTATGCCAGTCATCGTCAAGGGCGGACGTTTATGCCGCCCCCCGAATACAACCCGCTTGCACCGACTACGAATCCGGAGTTTCCGACAGAAATGCCGCAGGGTGATTATGATGTCGCTGTGTTCGAGAATCGCTTTCCGTCGCTCACGATGCAGGCACACGATCCGCCTCATTTGATTGTGGAGACGTTGCCTGCTACGGGCGCGTGCGAAG
>CAXUFL010000097.1:0-4842 GCA_964250455.1 uncultured bacterium | reverse complement strand
ATCGCAACAACACTGTTCGGCGCAACGCTGCCGATTTCTACCCGCCCTTCGGAGGCAGTCACGATGCCGCCTTGAAACTGAACATCGCCTCCTAAAAGGGCGAAAGTCCGTCCGTTTTCTACTCTTAAGCCCACAGGATCACTTTGGGATTGATTCAGAATCGGATTCGCTTGAGTTCCCATTTGTAAGCCAATCGGGGCGCTGATGGTTAATAGCGGTGGAGCAGGCTTCGTCGCGCTGAACTCTGTTCCATCCGAGAATTTAATCGTTTGAGCAGTCGTTCCAATAAAAGAGCCACCAATATTTAGTGCGGCATGATTTCCGAATAAAATACCGTTAGGATTGAGCAAAAATAGATTTGCTGTGCCGTTGGCGCGGATGATGCCATCAATGTTAGAAACGGCTCCACCTGTGACCCGACTAAAAATGTTCTGAACATTCACATCGTTGTCAAAAACTGCTGAACCGCCTGTGGGAATCGAGAAGTCGCGAAAGCTATGAAAAAGATTTGTGCCTGCTGTCGTTCCGTTCGTAATCGTGAAGTCATTGTCCGATCGCGTTACTTGTGTATTGAGCGTATTATCAGGAATAACCGCTTGAGCATTGATTCGATCGACGATTCCGATTAAGCCAATGCTGACAACTCCGAAACAAAGGACGGCACGATTCATCAGTTCTATTTCCACAGCTTAGAAGACAATTGTAAAATTCCCCGATGCTGCCACGATCACACGCAAATTCGGATCTCGATCGTGCTTTCTTCGCTCAGGCAGTTTGAATCGCGATGGTGTCAGACTCTTCCATCGAAGCGGGTGGAGTGTGGTCGCTTTAAAGGCGGGTGTCCTCGATCGAGGATGTCGATTCGTTAGAATCGCCCGCTCTGATTCAGACGCTTCCTGCTAAGGGAGTTAGACCGGATTAGAATCCCAACCCGCTCGGTGACTCATATTAGCTGCGCGAGAGCTATTAGCTTCGCACATTGCCTTCGGCTACGCGGCTCATCGGTTCCTTCGGAGTTGGGTAAAGCGCAACTCGAAGCCCGCAATCAGGTGAGAACTGCACCCAGAATTTGCCGTGAGGGAACCCCGCGTAGCCGCTCGTCTCTTGCGCAGCGAATAGCATTTGCCAGGCTCAACCGGAATTAGCGTTAAATCGTCTTAATTGTTAAGTTTGTTTACTGTTTAAATCCAACTGTCGAGTTCGATACGGATATTCTAAAATGATGAATCTATCTAAAGAGGTACTTGCTCTCCCTATTTAGATAGAAATATTGCATTGCTATCAAAACTATCTTAGAGGCAAGCAAACTAATTACGGGTTCTTCTGGATACATCAGAACTCGGCTTAGCGTTTGTGTCACTCCCACGTCAGAATTGAGCACTTATGAAGCCTTTATTGCCACTTGATCTTGATCGAGCGATTTTTTCGCGTCGTCGTGCCCTGAAATGGGGACTTCTCGGCGCTGGGACTGCGTTATTAGCAAGCACTCCTAAAATGGTGATGGCTCAGACACGAGCAAAAACACTCACCTTCAACGCAGATGATATCGGTATTCTCAACTTCGCTTTGTTACTTGAAGAACTTGAAGCGGCATTCTATCCAGCAGCGCTTAGAAGTGGCAAGATTACCAATCCGAAAGAGCGCGAATATTTAAGCGCGATCGGAAGCCATGAAGCCTCACACGTCGCCTTTCTGCGTCAGGTTTTGGGAAACAATGCCTTGTTTCAAACTCGCGATTTAAGCTTAAACGCTTCTGGTCTCAATGCACTGCTCGTAAACCGCGACAAAATCTTGAGCACAGCAGTCACGCTAGAGGACTTGGGCATTCATGCCTATAACGGTGCTGGACCAAGCTTAACCAATCCAACCTACATCTTAGCCGCAGGCTCGATCGTCTCGGTTGAAGGTCGCCATTCTGCTGCGGTGCGACAACTTGCCGGACGACCCAGCACCGAACCGGATCGCGATCGACTCGTCAAGGATGCAAATCTGACTGCTTCTCTGAATCCGTTTAAAGGACGTGCCTACGATGAACTGTACACCCCAAAGCAGGTGGTCGCTGGGGTTAGCTCGTTCAAAATCTTGAACAATCCCATCAACGGAACGCTAGTCGCCTAGCTCAAGGAATTTCTCAACTATGAAGCCGTTTTTGAATCAAATCATGCACCAAACGATTCGTCAATTGCAGCAAGCTACTCAACGGCTTGCCATGCTAATCCAGAAAAGCAGTATCTCTTTTAGTCGGGTCGCTTTAGCCCTGATGTTTCTGCTGCTATTTTCTTTGTCTTGGATGGTTCCTGCTCCAGCTTATGCCCAACCTGCAACGCTAACACCGCGTCAAGTGGTAGAATATGCGCTGACGCTAGAAAAACTAGAAGCTGACTTTTACCGCCGTGCGATCGCCGAAGCCCAAACCGGCCGGTTATCAAACGCACCTCAAATTGCTAAAGCCGCGCTGATTTCCTATGGGCAAGATGAAGCGCAGCACGTGGTCGATCTTTCCACGGTGCTGCGATCGCTCGGCGGCGATCCGGACTCCGTTCGCTTGCCTGCAAACCCAAATTACAGTGCGATTTTGGGTCGCGATCCGTTTGCGAATCCCACTGATTTGCTGCTTGCTGGGCAGTATGTTGAAGATTTAGGAGTGGCTGCTTACAAAGGACAAGTGCAAAACTTGCTGGCAGCAGGTGAAGCGGGTAAAGCAGTACTAGCAGGCGCTTTAGAAATTCACTCGGTAGAAGCGCGACACGCAGCAGGAATTCGATATCTGCGACAAACGCTACTCGGTGCCAATGTCCGTCCCTGGATCAGCGACGCCAAAAGCGTGATTTACAACGAAAATCGTACTGGTTCTCCGATTCCGTTTAGTTCTGAAGCGTTCGATGGTTATGCAACCGAATCGGAAGTGCTCGCTTTGGTACAGCCAATTTTGACTCCGAGCCAATCGAACTCGGCACCTGGACAATCTACTCAATCTGAAGATGCTCAAGCTGATACGAAGGTTCGGGGACTCTGGTAAATCAACGATCGATTTAATTCTTCACCTTGATCGTGGTTAAATGTCGATATCTCTTTTATTACGAAAGAGATATCGACATTCACCCTTTAAAGTGCCGTGATTAGCACGGTTATCAATGACGATCGAGCCAGCTTCCGATGACCTCACTTTGTTAAAACGAATTGCCCAGCAGGATCAAACTGCGATGGCAGCACTGTACGATCGCTATGCTTCCACGCTTTATGCGGTTGCTTTTAAGACGCTTGGTTCGGCTCAAGAAAGTGAAGAAGTGGTTTTAGATGTCTTTGCTCAAGTCTGGCGAACCGCCGTTCGCTTTGATGCGACTAAAACTCAGGTGGACACGTGGCTCTTTATCATTACCCGAAGTCATACGCTGGCTCGATTGCGAACCTTGCAGCAAACCGAAAAAGCGTCACTTGTTGAACTTCCCCTCAGCGCACTGGCTGATGATCCGATCGCAGACGCAATAATCTCAGAACGGCGGGATCAAATTCAAAAAGCACTCGCCCAACTTTCAGCCGAACAACGTCAAGTAATCGAACTGGCTCATTATAAAGGGCTGTCTCACTCCGATATTGCAGCTCAGCTAGGGCTACCGCTCGGAACGGTTAAAACTCGGATTCGGCTCGGCTTGCATCGGCTGCGGGTTGCGCTTAACACTTGGAAGCCAGATTAGAATAGGAATCTCATCGACTCAGACCGAATGAACCACCAAGAACGCTGCTTTTGTGAACTTGCTCCGCTTTATGCCCTTGCTCTTTTGACTGAAGAAGAACGAGTCTGGGTTGAGCAGCAAGCGGCTGCGTCTTCAGAGTTAATGGCTGAGTTAGCAGAAATTCAGGAAACTGTTGGAGCGATTTCCTACAGTGTTCCGTTGGTTCCCGTACCCACAGACTTAAAAGAGCGACTTTTTGAACGGCTCAGCCAGTCTCCATCGACCACTGAAGCAGAATCGCCGACTGACGCAAGGCAAGATTCTATTGAAGAGAGACGAACTGATCGTCCCGTTCAGAACCGGACGAACCAATGGAGATCGTTTTGGCAGCAGAACGCTGTAAGGCAAGCTTTTCTAGGAGTTGCTGCTCTTAGCGTTTTAATTTTAGGTGTAGATAATCACCGTTTGCGACAAATGGCTCAAGCAAACCAAAGTGTGATCGAAGCCTTGCAGCAGCCCGATACTAATTTTTACACGTTGCAGGGAACCGAGAAAGCAGCAAAGGCTTCTGGCAAGGTAGTGGTTGATCCTCACCGAAATGCGTTGGTGGTGTTAGTGCAGAATTTGCCTGATCTACCGCCCGGTGAAACTTATCGACTCTGGTCAATTCCTCAAGGCCGTACCAACCCAACTTACTGTGGACAATTTAGCAGCCGTGAAGCAGCAATAGGACATCGATCGACGTTACAAACAGCGTGCGGTACGCCTGCGGCTCAGCTTTTAATTACATCAGAGTCAACGGCAGCTCCCCCAGTTCCGGCCGGCCCATTAATCATGAGAAGTTCGCTGTAAAAGTAGAGAAGCGGGTTCAAAGTGCCGAACATTCTCTAGCGAACCCAGTGTTCGGCACATAAAGGATTAACGGGATTCACGGCTGATGAAGCCGCTATTAGCTCCACTTTGCCGTTCGCAGTCCGTCGCCACGTTGTTGCTTCAATCAAAGGGGGAGTTGGGGCTGAAGGAGAAGCTGCTTGATCAGACAACTTTGTAGGAACTCGCAGATCTCGCCAGGTGCGGTAAAGACTGATCTGCTGAGCAGGGTTTTCTGGAATCCCGCCTCGACCTGTAATTGTGAAACTGTTTCCGCGATCGGAAGCTGAACACAAAC
>CAXUFL010000096.1:0-5216 GCA_964250455.1 uncultured bacterium | reverse complement strand
TAACAGCCAATGAGATAGAGTAACCCGTGGGTGGTTTGGTCTGTGTAGCCGCGTTGCCGCTCGTCACTTGCGGAAGCTAACTTAATTGCCAGGCTTAACTGGAACTGACGTTAATGTAGCCCTCTTCCAGGCTTAATAAACCTCGATCGCCATCTAACACGACAGGCACGCCCACAGGCAATGCAGCATTTTCGCCATCGTGACCAAACGGTAATTCCGAGACAACGGGAATTTCTAAATCTGACAGTCGATCGCGCAGCACTTCTTCAACGGTGAAGCTTGGCACATTGGGAGGCGGTTCACATTGACTAAATCGACCGATCGCAACGCCGCGAATGCGTTTGAATGCGCCCGAAAGACGCCACTGAGTTAGCATTCGATCAAGGCGATACGGTGCTTCGGTGACGTCTTCGATCGCCAAAATTACGCCCGATAATTCTAGTTCAAACGGCGTTTGCAACAAATGAGTAGCAACCGTCAAGTTTGCCGGAAGTAAGAGTCCTGATGCTTGTCCGTTTCCCCATCCTGACCCTTGCAACGGCGGTAAAGTCCCTTTTTCAAGCCAATCGAATAAGCGTTGTTTTGTCCAGTCTGGCTCAGTCGCGATCGTCGTTAATAACGGTGCGTGAACCCCGGAAACGCTTTCTTTTGCATACGCCCAAAGTAAACTCGTAATATCAGAAAACCCGATCAGCCATTTTGATTCAACAGGTGGAAACGCCCAATTCTCCAGCAGTCTTGCACCGCCCCAACCGCCTCGCGCACACAGAATTCCTCGGCAATCAGGATCTCTGAAAGCGGTTTCGAGCTGTAGACGGCGGGCTTCGTCGGTGCCCGCAAGGTAGCCCAACCGTCCATCGAATCCTGGCATCAATTCCACTCGATATCCGCGATCGCGCCACACTTCAACGCCGCGCTCAAAGGCGCTCAATTCTCGAAGCGTTCCACTTGGTGCGACGACTCGCAGTAAATCTCCAGGCTTGAGCAGGGCGGGCGGTTGACAGGGTTTCATAAGCAACGATTCAAGTTCAGTCACCTTAGCGCGAAGTTTGGATTTGACTCAAGATGCGTGTAAACCAAGCTTCCAAGCGATCGCTTAGTGCCGAAAGCGAATACTCGATTTCAGCTTCACGCCGACAGGTCAACCGATCAATTTCGTTGATTCGAGCGATCGCACTCGCTAATTCTTCAACAGAGTCGGGCGTGACAAGCCAACCTGTTTTACCCTGCTGCACAATTTCTGCCGGGCCGCCGCGACGATAAGCAATCACAGGCACCCCGCAGGCTAAAGCTTCGATCGCGACATTGCCAAACGCTTCGATCCAGTGCGGCGTCATTAATAGCGCTTTGGATTCTCCCAACGCTTGCTGTAAATCAGATGTTGCTAGAAATCCACAGTATTCGATCGGCGCGTTCGGATAATCGTTTTGAATCTTCTGCCAATACGCTTGATCCTGAATCACGCCCCAGATTTTGAGCAAAATTCCCGCTTGCCCAACGGCTGCAACAGCATCTTCTAACCCTTTTTCCGGTGCAATGCGTCCAACCCACGCTAGTTGATTTTTCGGCGTTTCACAAAATTGATACGTTGACAAATCAAAGCCGTTTTTAAGATTAAAGCAGCGCTTTTTGAACGCGAACGTTTCTGCCTGCGCTAAACTGTGAACCGCGATCGAAAACGGAAACTGATTTGCAACTTGATCGATAATCTGATCCATTGCGTCGCTGAGCGATCCCATACTAACGAGATGCGCGATCGGACACTTAAAAAATGGCGTCAAATAAAACGGCAGCCAATCGTAAGCAAAATTCAATAGCAAATCATAATCCTGCTGCACGGTTCGGGCATAGTTCCACATATTGCCTAGCACGGAATTTTGAGGCAGCGTGATCAAGGCGTTTCGGTCTTGAGATTGCGCCGTAATTTGCAGATTTCCCTCGATAGTCACGAGTGGAATGCCATCTAGAATCGAGCCTTCAGGAGCAACAACCGTAACGGAATAATGGCGATCGATTAGCGATCGAGCAACATTCTGAAGCGTCAGTTCGACACCGCCACCCAAGCCCGACCCCAACGCGCCCACCGATGTAGACAGCAGCAGAATTTTAAGCGGAGACACAAGCGAATTTCTTTGAAAGTTCTTTCTACTCTACACCGATAGATTTTCAGGTGGCGCGATCGAGCCTTTGAGCGACGCTAAATTCTGATCGGGAACGCTGCGAATGCGGGCGAGTTGTCCTAATGCCCAACGTGCAGTTTCTTGAACTTCTGCGTCCGGATCGTCGGTCGCCATGTGTAGTAAATTGCTAATCTGAGACACCATGTCGTACACTCGCGTTAAATCCCGAATCGCGTTTTTGCGAACTTCAGGATTTTCATCTTGCAGTGAAATTGCTAAAGCGCGAGTCATCGGCTTGAGGGTGCGCGTGCCAATTTCCGAAAGCGCAGACAGAATTAAGCTTCGCTGCTTCGAGTCAGAATCGATCAGCAAATCAACCAGCGATTGCACCGCACGAGTATCACCACGCTGACCGAGTTCCCAAATGGCTTTGCGCCGCCGAGCCGGATCAGTCGATCGCAGTTCCTGAGTTAATTCATCAACAATGTTAATCTTTGCAAGACGCATCGGCGTTTCAACTTGAGTCACTGCTTCAGTCGATTGGGGCGAATCTGAGGCAGCACGGGCTGCACTAACCGAAGATTGCTCGATCGCTTGAGAAACCGTTGTTTTGTGCAAGTCGTTAGCGGGGGTGCGATCGGTTGTAAGCGAGGAAAATTCCCCAGACATCGACCTTGAGGAATCTGCCTCGGTCGATCGCTTGAACATCAATACAGCGACAGCGCCTACGAATCCAGTCGCGCCTACGCTGCCCAAAATCCAGGGGGATGCCCAAACTGGCGTCGCCTTTTGTCCGCTTGCTATGGGGGCTGCATTGGCTAAACGCGGACACAAGCTTAATCCAGCAAGGCAGGTGACGATCGACAAACGAAGACAGAATGAGCTCATAGCTTAACTCGAAAAAACGATCGCGCACCGAAACAACTCAAAGCGCTCTAAATCCCGGTTTGAACTACACGACAACCTGACTAAGGCAAATGTTCAGGCTCAGTGTCTGCAATAGACACCGGGATTTCACTAAGGCTCGAATTGGATTGCGGTAGCAATGGTTGTGTTTCGGCTATGGTACCCTCATCCACAGATGTCGGCTCAGAAATTGCCGTTTGAAATTTCTTGCTTAGGACATCACGCTGATTGATCAAGTAAATGCTAACTAGCGTTAAACCAACGCCTGTCCATTGAATCGGGGTTAAAACTTCTGCTAGAAACAGATTTCCAAACAGCAGCGCAAAAACAGGGGTGAGAAACGTTAAAGAACTCAAACTCGTCAGACTCCCGCTTGACGCAAAGTAGAAAAATAAACCGTAAGCGATCGCGCTTCCAAACACGGTTGCATACGTCAGCGATACCCAATTCGACAAAGTTAAATCACTCCACTGCGCCGTTTCAAGCTGATTTGATAATAAAAACAACGGCACGCCGCCCAGTACCATGTGCCAGCCCGTCGCCGTTACCGGATCGGCATAGCGGCAAACATAGCGCACAAGTACGGTTCCCACGGCCATCGATAACGCCGCAAGCAGCATTAGCCACTGTCCGTTATCGAATAAGCCAGACAACAATTCGGTAAAGGAATTGATATCGATCAGCGATCCTTCGGAGCTTGGCGAAGCCAATTGAGCAATCTGCGTTTCCGCCGACAAAAACCATTCTTCAGGCAATCCTAAAAGGCTGATGCCAAGCACCCCGATCGCTAACCCAAGCCAACCCCAAAGCCCGATATGCTCACCGAACAGCCACAGCGCCAATAATGCAACGGCTAACGGTTGCGAATCAATCATCACCGATCCAAGCCCTGCTCCGGTTCGGACTAATCCTTGAGCCAGAAATCCTTGAAATAAAGCGCCATCAACGATCGCAAACAATCCAATCCACAGCCACGCCAACCATCCTTTCGGTTGCGGTCGCCCCATCAGCACGCCTGCCAAAAGCACAAGAACGCCCGCCGGAAGTAAGCGCACGCCTGCCATAAAAAACGGAGCGGTGTGGGGAATAACGCCTTTCATAGCGACCATTGCGGTTCCCCAAAGGAAAAACGGGGCAATGACCAGAAGCGAGGAAAATGGCAGTCTTGATTCTGTGAGCTTGAGATGCATGAGCGCTTGAATTGGGTGAGTCTTCTTATTTTAAGGAAATTATGTAGTTATGTTAAGTCAATCGTGAACCAAATCCAATATTTCTCGATCGAAGTCAGCAGCTTGAAACGTTAAAATTTATAGAGCTTCCCACAATGAAGCTTAATTATTAACTCTTCGGTTTTATTATGGTTCGGCTTTTTAGACGGGGTTCACGGAAACAGATTGCTCGAATTGAAGTCAAGGGTGCGATCGCAGGTGCAACCCGAAAGCGTGTGTTAGAAAATCTCAAAACCGTTGAGGAGCGAGAATTTCCCGCCTTGCTGCTGAGAATTGACAGCCCTGGCGGAACGGTAGGCGATTCTCAGGAGATTTATGAAGCGCTCAAACGGCTTCAGCAAAAAGTCAAAATTGTGGCGAGCTTTGGCAATATTTCGGCGTCGGGCGGCGTTTACATTGGTATGGGCGCACCGCATATCGTCTCGAATCCAGGCACGATTACCGGAAGCATTGGCGTGATTTTGCGCGGCAACAATCTAGAGCGCTTGCTAGAAAAAGTTGGCGTTTCGTTTAAAGTGATTAAATCGGGGCCATACAAAGATATTTTGGCGTTCGATCGAGAACTCACCGATCCCGAACAGCACATTCTGCAAGACTTGATCGATGTTAGCTATTCGCAGTTTGTGCAAACCGTTGCTGATTCGCGCCATCTTTCAACAGATGCGGTTCGATCGTTTGCTGATGGTCGCGTGTTTACCGGACAGCAAGCGGTTGAATTGGGTTTAGTCGATCGAGTGGGCACCGAAGAAGATGCGCGTCGGTGGCTTGCCGAGCTTGCCGGACTCGATCCAGAAAAAACGAAAATCTTCAACTTCGAGGAAAAGAAATCGTTAGCAAGTCGGTTTACGTCAAACGACCAGCTTGGCAGTGCCCTGAATGCGATTCCGGGTTTAGCCGCAGGACTCGACTGGTTTGAATTTGAACTCGAAACAAGCGGAATGCCTCTGTGGTTATACCGTCC
>CAXUFL010000095.1:0-5513 GCA_964250455.1 uncultured bacterium | reverse complement strand
GTTATCACGACTGCCCTACATACGGAGATGCAGCAGTCTTATTTAGAATATGCCATGAGCGTGATCGTCGGGCGAGCATTGCCGGACGTGCGCGATGGACTTAAGCCCGTGCATCGTCGCATTCTATACGCAATGCACGAATTAGGGTTAACGCCCGATCGACCCTACCGCAAATGCGCTCGCGTGGTCGGGGATGTGCTGGGTAAGTATCACCCGCACGGCGATCAAGCCGTGTATGACGCTTTAGTGCGCATGGTGCAGAGCTTTTCGAGCCGCTATCCGTTGCTGGGGGGGCATGGGAATTTTGGATCAGTAGATAACGATCCGCCTGCTGCAATGCGGTATACCGAGACGCGATTATCGTCGATCGGCAACGAAGGCTTATTAACCGAAATCGGCGAAGCGACGGTCGATTTTACTGGAAACTTCGACAATTCGCAGCAAGAGCCGCTTGTGCTTCCCGCTCAGTTGCCGTTTTTGGTGCTCAACGGCAGTTCTGGAATCGCGGTTGGCATGGCGACGAATATTCCACCGCACAATTTGGGTGAAATTGTGGATGGATTAACGGCGCTAATCGATCGACCCACGCTTTCTGACGATGAACTGTTCGCGTTGATTCCCGGCCCTGACTTTCCAACGGGCGGCGAAATCATCGATACAAGCGGCATTCGAGAAGCGTATCTGACTGGACGCGGCAGCATTCCGATTCGAGGCGTTGCCAACGTTGAAGAACTGACCGTCGGACGCGGTAAACATCGAAGAACGGCGATCGTGATCACCGAGCTTCCGTATCAGGTTAACAAAGCGAGTCTGATTGAAAAGATTGCTGAACTAGTAAATCAAGGCAAAATCGAGGGAATCGGGGATTTGCGCGATGAAAGCGATCGCGATGGAATTCGCGTGGTGATCGAACTGCGTCGCGATGTTAATCCTCAGAAAATTCTCAATTTCTTGTATCGCCAAACCGCGCTGCAAAACAATTTCGGCGTGATTTTGCTGGCGCTGGAAAACGCTCAGCCGCGTCAAATGACGCTGCGCGACCTGCTGCAATCGTTTCTAGACTTCCGAGAAACAACGCTAACGCGCCAGTATCGCCACGAATACGAGCAGGCAGAAAATCAGCTTCATGTGGTTCAAGGGCGGCTCAAAGCGCTCTCGAATCTCGATACGGTGATCGATATTTTACGCAATGCTCCAGATGGAGGAACGGCAAAAATTCAGCTTCAAGAACGATTGGATTTAAGCGATCGACAAGCCGATGCCATTCTTTCGATGCCGCTTCGTCGCTTAACCGGAATGGAGCGCCAAAGCTTGCAAACCGAGCACGATGAACTTGTTGCCAAAATGCAGGAGTTGAATAAACTGCTCAGCGATCGCCGCGAATTGCTCAAAGCGATGAAGAAAGATCTGCGATCGCTCAAAAAGAAATACGGCGATGAGCGTCGGACTCGGATTGTAGCGGCAACTGAAATCGCGGTTGAAGAAACCGAAAAGAGCGAATCTGCACCAAAGCCCTCGAATTTATCGTTTGATTTTGAGGAAGAACAAGCAACCGTTGTCGAAATTACGCAGCGTGGATACGTTAGACGCATCACGCCGAAAATGTACGATCGACAAAATCGCAATCGCACCGATGATACGCCGACGAAAGCGCTCGAAGACGGTGACGATTTTGCGGTGCAAACGCAATTTACAACGACTGGAAAAACGCTTGTTGTATTAACGCGCAACGGGAAAGCGTTTTCTATTCGAGTAAAAGACATTCCCCAAGCGAACGGTCGATCGAAAGGAACGCCACTTGTGACGTTATTACCGCCTGCGGCACAAGGAGAACCCGACTCGATCGCGGGAACGTTTATTCTGCCTGACGAACTCGATGATCAGTTTGTATTACTGCTGACTCAGCAAGGACGCATCAAACGTCTACCGCTTCCCGAGTTCACCGAATTAACAGGACGGGGATTAACAGCGCTTAAACTGCGCGAAGACGATCAGCTTCTCGAAATTGGCATCGCGCAAGTCGGAGAACAAGTCGTTTTAGCAACTTCAAGCGGTCGAGTGCTGCGGTTTGAAATCAACGATTTGCAAGTGCCGATCGCAAGCCGCACCGCTCAAGGCACAACCGGAATGCGCGTTTCTAAAAAAGAACGCATTGTTGGATGGGCGATCGCAACCAAAGACGATACGTTCTTGATGGTGTCTGAGCAAGGATTTGCCAAACACATGGAGGTCGGGGTACTGCGGCGGGCGAGTGCAGGCGAACTCGGAACCCAAGTGTTTCAGTTTACGAATAAAACTGATGCAGTGGCGGGTATTGTGACGGCATTACCGGAAGCGTTAGTGTTTCTGTTAACCAACGAGAATCATTTAGCGCGAATTGATGTAGACGCGATCGAGGTGACGGGCAAAGACGATCGCGGCGGTTCCTTTGGAGTTGCGCAAACTAGCCGCATTGTCAAACTTGGCAAAACTGAGCGCATTACGCACGTGAGCTTGCCCGTTTTATATGGCAGCAGCGAAGCCGACGATCAAGAGTAACAGTTGAGAGTTCTTGCACATTACTCAGACGCGGGCGCGAATAAGTTAGCGGCTACACAGGCAAAACCCGCCTGCACGGATTAAGAGCCAATTGGAAAGACCAGTCCCCGCAGGGGGACTTCGTTTGTGTAGCCGCGTAGCCGCAGGCTCTTGCACAGCTAACTGAGTCGCGCTAGGCGTCTATGGATTAACCGGGACTGACGTTAAAAAAGCTTTCAAGCGGTTTCTAATCTTTGGGTTTAAAGAGCAAAAATGCCGAGAATGAGATTCTCGGCATCTTCTGTAGGAATTGCTAATCGATCGTGCATTCCCAGATCAAGACTCTTTTCGCTTCGTTGTGAGAGATTAGCGATCGCAGCCAACCCTTTTTATCGAACTGCCATTAAACCGATTTGACCAACTTTTCCCAACCGAGATCTTTTAAGGCACTATTGCGACGTAGCGGGCGAGTCACTAGCTCTAGAATGTCACGCGCATTTGTGAAGCCGTGAATTTGAGCAAACGTGAACTCAACTGACCATTTCGTGCTGATGCCTCGCGCTTCGAGTGGATTGGCGTGGGCCATTCCGGTAATCACTAAATCGGGTTTGAGGTCGTGAATGCGCTGAAGCTGATTGTAGTTGTCGGGTTTTTCGACAATTTTGGGGAGAGGAACGCCCATTTCAATACAGGTTTTTTGCAGGAATTCGAGTTCTGCGGCTTGATAGCGCTTGTCCATGTACGGAATGCCAATTTCAGGACAAGTCATTCCGCAGCGAATCAGAAATCGTGCCAGCGAAATTTCAAGCAGGTTATCGCCCATGAAAAAGACCGACTTGCCGCGAATCAGTTGAAGGTAGTCTTCGAGGCTTTCCCACACTTTAGCTTCGCGTTCTTCGAGTCCGGTCGGCGTGATGTTGAAGACCGAGCAGATTTTTTCAAGCCAGGCGCGGGTGCCATCGGGCCCGATCGGAAACGGTGCCCCAATTAGTTTTGTTTTCCGTCGCCGCATCAGCGTTGTTGCCGTGCGCGATAAAAACGGATTCACACCCGAAACGTAATAGCCTTCTTCGATAACGGGAAGCTCGGTGTAACGCTTCGACGGTAGCCATCCCGAAACTTTAACGCCTTGCTTTTTGAGTTCAAGCGTAAGCTGAGTTACCACCGGATCAGGCAGCGAGCCAAACAGCACAAACGGCGGATGATTTGCGTATTCGGATTCTTCGGCCGCGACTTCTTCTTTTTTGCGTCCAAAATTCAGCAGTTTAGAAATGGCGTTGCGCTCTTCTTTGTCGGTTTCTGCGACGGGTGCTTTATCCGGGCAGCGCTGCGCCATTGCTGCAAGAACCGTGTCTTCGCCCTGCGTGAAAGCGTAATCGAGACCATTAGCGCGAGCAACGACGATCGGGATTCCGATTTCAGCTTCGAGCTTGGGCGCTAAGCCTTCTAAATCCATTTTGATGATTTCAGTTGTGCAGGTGCCAATCCAGACAATCACGCTGGGATTACGATCGCGCTTTACCTGTTCACACAGTCGCTTCAGTTCTTCGTAGTCGTTGAGCTTGGCGGAAATATCGCCTTCTTCGAGTTCTGCCATTGCATAACGCGGCTCGGCGAAAATCATCACGCCCATTGCGTTTTGCAGAAAATAGCCGCAGGTTTTAGTACCAATCACCAAGAAAAAGCTGTCTTCGATTTTTTGGTACAGCCACGCGACGCAGCTAATCGGGCAAAAGGTGTGATAATTTCCGGTTTCGCACTCGAATTGCAGCGCTTGGGGTTGAGTGTCGGCAAGAGTCATGAAAAAGCCTCGATGAGAAACGGTTTGATTAAAGAGTTTTTCTGCCGCGTCCTTCACAAGCTTCATCGGCTTCGGCGGGGCGGCGGGTGCCTGCGGGAAGAAATTTCTGATGGGTTTCTTGAAGCGCGGCGGCGTTGGCGGCTTCAAGGTTGATTAGTTCTTGTTCAGGATCGAAATTGAGTCCGAGGGCGATCACAATGCGATCGGGATGATTGCTCAAGTCGGCAATTAACGGCATCAGTTCGATCAGCTTCGGCTCTAGCGTGGTGAGCGTTCCTAGAATAAAGCTCGATGACGGTCGGCGGGTGCCGTCGCAGCTTACCCACACCGACAAGCGAGCAATCCAGGAGCGATTATCTTGGTAGTAGTCGAGCCATTTAGACTTGAGCGATCGACGCAGCAATTCAATGTTCACAGAACGGCAAAGGGAAAAGAGAACAGTTTCTAGAAATATCGCGTTTTGGACCCGATTCTTTCACCCTTTTGCCTTTCTTTAGACCATCATCAAATCAAGCTTTTCGTCGTTGGTTTTTGCTTCCGGGGGATTGAGATAAAAGTCAGACAGCAACGCGAACAAGTCTCGATCAGGGGAATCGTTGGGCACAACGCCTTCGGGATTTGCCAGAATTTGATCGGCGATGTTGAGGTAGTAATCGCACACGTAGTTCAGCGACGAATCAGATTCTGCCATCTCAAACAGCGTTTTTCCTTTGACGCGAGACACCCGAATGTCTTCGATCAACGGCAACACTTCGAGAACGGGCATCGGAACCGAACTGACATATTTATCAATCAAGTCGCGCTTGGCGGTGCGATTTCCGATTAATCCGGCTAAGCGTAACGGATGCGTCCGCGCTTTTTCCCGCACCGAAGCGGCGATTCGGTTAGCTGCAAACAACGCATCAAAGCCGTTATCGGTGACGATCATGCAGTAATCGGCGTAGTTCAACGGAGCCGCAAAGCCACCGCAAACCACGTCACCCAACACATCAAACAGAATCACATCGTATTCGTCAAAAGCGTTAAGTTCTTTGAGCAGCTTGACCGTTTCGCCGACCACATAGCCGCCGCATCCCGCGCCTGCTGGCGGCCCACCCGCTTCAACGCAATCAACGCCGCCGTAGCCTTTGTAAATTACGTCTTCAGGCCACACGTCTTCGTAGTGGTAATCCTTTTCTTGCAGCGTGTCGATGAT
>CAXUFL010000094.1:0-5516 GCA_964250455.1 uncultured bacterium | reverse complement strand
CGGTAGTAATCAACGCTCTTGACTTGCACCTCGATGCGATCGCCTAATCGATACTGCTTGCGGTTTTTGCGTCCGACTAGGGTTTGCTGACGCGATCGAAATTCGTACCAGTCATCTTTGAGCGAACTCACGTGCACTAAGCCTTCGACCAAGAGTTCTTCGAGTTCAACAAACAAACCGTAGGACTGAACGCCCGTGATTAACCCGTGGAAAATCTCGCCCGTGCGCTCTTTCATCAGTTCGGCTTTTTTCAAGCCTTCGAGGTCGTTTTCAGCATCTTGAGCGACTTTTTCGCGCTCGGTGAGATGAACCACCACCGATGTGAAATGATGATCGAGTTCTTGATGAATCTCGGTCGGCAGAACGTTCCAGTTGATTTGGCCGTGGCACGAGCTATGACGCAAATCCACGCTTTCTTTGACGCGGCTTGATCGACGATCGCGCCCGTGCTCAAACACCGCATGAAGCGCTCGATGCACCAGCAAATCCGGATAGCGCCGCACCGGAGACGTGAAGTGCGTGTAGCCTTGCTCTAAAGCTAAACCAAAGTGAGATTTGGGCTGTGTGCTATAAAAAGCAGGCTTCAGCGTCGAAAGCAGCAGATACGTTAAAACGCGCTCAGCATTCGACTCAGCAAAAGCGTGGGTGAAGTGCTGATAATCTTGCGGATGCACTTCGTCTTCTTGCTCTAGCTTTAGTTCAATTCCCATACTGACCGCCAGCTTGATCAATTCTTGAACATCGTCAGGATCAGGCGTTGGATGAACGCGATAAACGCTCGGAACGCCTAACGCCTGAAGGTGTGATGCAACGGTTTGATTAGCGAGCAGCATTAATTCCACGATCATCGAGTGCATAGGCAGCGTCGAGGAAACGACAACCGCGCCTAAAACGCCTTCGTCGTCGTAGTGGAACTTGCTAAACGTGAACTTATCCGCTTCTTCGGGCGATTCTGATCCGTCGGGGCGAGCGTAGATTTTCTCAGGCAGATTTAATTCAAACGCACCGCGCTGACGACGCTGATCTTTGATTGCATGGCTTAAGCGATCGAGCTGCGCCAACATGCCAAAAATCGGCTCAAATGCTTTCGATTCATCGGTATGCTGATCGGCAAGAATCGCTTCAGCCTGAGCATAGCTGAGTTTATAATCCACCTGAATCACCGTTGGCTGAATTTCAAACTCAACTACTTGACCGGATTCGTCGATCGTTAACAGCACCGAAATCGCTAATCGTTCTTTTTCTGGCTGAAGCGAACAAAGCTGATCGGTGATTTGTTCGGGCAGCATTGGCACAACCAGTTCACCGAGATAAACCGAAGCGCCGCGTCGTTGCGCTTCTCGATCGAGCGACGAACTCGATTCGACGTAATGCGCCACATCTGCAATATGAATGCCTAAACGCCAGTGACCCGCTTCGGTTTGTTCTAGCGTAATTGCATCGTCAGCGCTATCTTCGCTGGTCGCTTTGATTGTAATGGTGGGTAATTTGCGCAGATCCTTGCGACGCGCAATTTCGGCTTTCGTGATTTTATTGGCAAGTCCTTTAGCAGCCATTAAAACAACTTCAGGAAATTCACGCGGCAGATCGTGCTTGCAGCACACGATATCGATATCGGCCGCATCGTCATCGGTACCGAGCACTTTTGCAAGGCGTCCGATCGGCGGATGTTGACCGAGCGGATAGCGTTTGACTTGGACGTGCGCGAGATGATCGATCGCGTTGTCAAGCTGGGTGCCGTTTTCGTTGATTTCTAGCTCAAACAGCAATCGATCGTCGAGCGGCACGGCGCGAAACTCGCCTGCTTCGGTGCGTTTAATGCGAGCCAAAACCGACGGATTCGAGCGCTCTAAAATTAATCGAACTTCGCCTTCGGGAGAGCGGCGGCGGCTGCCTTCTTTGGTCACGCGCACTAACACGCGATCGCCGTTCCACGCATGATTAAGCTGGCTTTCGCGAATGTATATATCTTCAGATCCTTCGACATCTTGAATCGCAAAACAAAAGCCTTTGCTCGAACAGCGCAATTTTCCTTCGACGACGCCTTCTTCGGGCACACGGCGGTATTTTCCACGCTCTTTAATCAACACGCCGATTTTTTCTAAAGCATCAAGCGTGATTTGTAGCTTTCTGAGGCTGGCTTCGTCTTGGCACTCCAGCTTTTTTTCGAGTGCTTTGGGGGCGACTAATTTATCTTCGGTGAAATTGGTCAGTAGCTCAGCGATCGAGAATTCCATGAAGCGATTTGTCCTCGTTGGTGCAGGTTATCTAATCGGACACAGACTTTGAATTCGTCACTTTACGCCGCCGCACGACGGGTAAATCAACAAGTCTGCTCAGGTTCCCAGATTAAACAGATGGGAGGCTGTTGGGCAAACGAACTGCGAATCGGTCTTGCGAATCTGATCGAAGTTGACCAAAATCAACCGATTCGGCAAATTCACTCGAACAAAGCAGTTCGCCGGAGCGCAGGTTGGTGCGCATCGGGGAATCGACGTCGAAGGCGTGACCGTTCAACAGTCCTGCGGCTTCAAGCCAAGCCCTAGATGCCCTGCTTTGAATGCCAGATTGTAGAATTTGCGGCTAACCCAACAAAGTTCACCGACTCGGACTAATCCTGAATGGCTGTTAGCGTGAAGGCACACTTGGTTGAGGTTGCTTAGAATTCAATTGATCGGCGGTTCGGTATTATGCAGGAAGTCTAATTCCCTGTCTTTATTCTCACTCAGGATGGTCGATCGAGGGTGACTTTTTTTGCGAATGCAAAGGCAATCGATCGAGAATCCTTTAAAGAACGGTGATCAAACCCGAGGTGATGGCGGCAACTCGTGCAGCAACTGCCCAACAAAACGTTTGAGCGGAAGTGATTAGCCCGTGACCATATCACTTCCACGGTTTTTATCCTTCCGTATTGCTCCCGATCCTCGCAAACAGTTTGACGTTTCGCTTGTCCGAATCTTCCACAAGCTTGAGGAATTTCTGCGTCATTATCAACGGTCTAGGTTAAATTATTGACACAGTTTGCTTTGATCGATACTGAACCGAATCAAAGCACAGCCGTGGCTTATCAATTTTTCCGTTTAAGCATCTGCTAGGCGAATGTGATTACTTTAACTTTATTGCATCCTGTTCAACTCACTCCGGTTCAGCACTGGACATTTGATCAATCCTCGATCGTGCGAATCGGTCGATCGATCGACAATCAAGTTGTGCTCTACAGTGCGGTTGTGTCGCGCTATCATGTCGAACTGCGGCAAACCAATTCAACCTGGGAAGTGGTGAATTTGGGTGCAAACGGCACGTATTTAGACGGTAAACGAATTGAGCGATCTCCCATTCAAGACGGCATGGTGATTCGATTGGCGCGATCGGGCCCGAATATTCAAATTCATTTCAAACAGTCTGAACCATCATCAAGGCAAGCGATCGCAGCAGAACGCAAGCGGGTGTTTGCGCAAGAAGCGTTTGAAGACGAAAAAACGCAGTTAATCAAAGCAACGACTGCTCCGGTCACGGTTTCTTTGTCAAAAACAACGATCGATCACAGTAAAACCACTCACAGCAGCGCTTCAACTTCTGAAGAGAAAATTGGCGCGGCGATCGGGAAGTATGACGCGATCGAGCAAATCAGCGAAGGCGCGATCGGCGTCACATATGCAGGTAAGCGCGAGGGTCGATTGGTGATTCTTAAAACGCTGAATCCGACGTGGATTAATCATCCGCAAGCGTTAGCGTTATTTGAGCGTCAAGCCAAAACGCTACAGCAGTTAAATCATCCTGGCATTCCACGCTGTCACGATTTTTTTCGCATCGCTGGTCAGCCGTTTCTGGCGATGGAAGTGATTGCCGGACAAACGTTGTTTCAGCAAGTAAGGCAGCGCGGCAAAATTGACTTGAAGCGGGCGATCGCTTGGATGATCGAACTGTGTGAAATCCTTCAATATCTGCATCAGCAATCGCCGCCGATCCTGCATCAAGATATTCGTCCAGAGAATTTGATTCTCCGCACTCAACCTATTTCGTACCAGTTGGCGCTGGTTGATTTTGGGGCGATGCGCGGCTTGCTGCTCGAAGATGCCGAAGCTGGGTATTTTGCACCCGAGCAGAAAAATGGTCAAGCAACGGTTCTCTCGGATTTGTATGCGATCGGAACGACGCTGGCGTTTCTAATTTCCGGTCAGCAACCGAGTTTTTTTTACCGTCGGTGGCGACAAGAAAATCGCTTTAGCCCCGATTTAATTCCCGGATTGCTGCCCGAACTAATCGAAGTTTTATGTCGATTAACCGAGCCGAATCCGAGCGATCGTTACCAATCTGCGCCAGAAGTCGCTTTAGCCCTTAAAGACCTGGTTTAATTGCGATGGGTATCGTTTGTCTGGATTCATGAAAATTGCAACGTGGAATGTCAACTCGATTCGGACTCGTTTAACGCACGTAACGCAGTGGCTACAAGACAATCCGATCGAGCTTTTGTGCGTGCAGGAAACCAAAGTCGTTGATGATCAATTTCCGCATGAGGCGTTTGCCGAAATCGGTTATCAAACTTATGTGTACGGACAGAAAAGCTATAACGGCGTGGCGCTGATGAGTCGAAATCCCCTTGAGTCGGTTCAGTTGGGCTTTGGTGGAATTTTGAGCGCCGATCGAGTAGGCGACTTGGATGAGCAAAAGCGCGTGATTAGCGGCGTGATCGATCACGTTCGAGTGGTGAATCTTTATGTGCCGAACGGATCTGCGATCGACAGCGATAAATACGTTTACAAGCTGCGCTGGCTTAAAGTGCTGCGAGAGTATTTAGAGACGCTGTTGCAGCAGTCATCGAGCCTTTTAGTTTGTGGCGATTTTAATATTGCGCTTGAAGATATCGACATTCATGATCCAAAAAATCGCGCTAAGCAAGTAATGGCAACCGATGCAGAACGCGACGCTTTACGACATGTTTTAGAAATCGGACTGTCGGACGTGTTTCGCAAATTTACGCAAGACGGCGGACAGTTTAGCTGGTGGGATTATCGCACCGGAGCGTTTCGCCGCAACGCAGGCTGGCGGATTGACCATCATTACGTGACTCAAGATTTATACGATCGCGCCCGCTCCTGCACGATCGACGTTGCGCCGCGCAAATTAACGCAGCCGAGCGATCACACACCCGTGATCGTAGAATTTTAGGGGTACCGTTGCGGCAAAATTATGTTTCTGGTAACTGGGGCAACTGGACAGTTAGGATTGCGCATCGTGCGGCAGTTAAGAGTGCGCGAATTACCCGTGCGATCGTTTGTCCGCTTGATGTCAGACTTTGCTGAATTAGAATATCGCGGCTCTGAAGTTTTTATCGGCGATTTGACGCAGCCGCGTGATATCGAAAAAGCCGTGCAAGGCGTTCAATATGTAATTAGTGCTCACGGTGGCGCGAGTGAAGTGCTCAACTATCGCGCCAACATTGACTTAATCGATGCAGCAAAATCGGCAGGCGTGCAGCATTTTGTGTTTGTTTCTGTTTTAGGCGTCGATCGAGG
>CAXUFL010000093.1:0-5896 GCA_964250455.1 uncultured bacterium | reverse complement strand
CAATTGCTGTCTGAGCTTAGAATCCCCGTCTCTTCAGAGCGGGGAGTATGTCAATTCCTCAATTTCTACAGCAGTCCTTGAAACGCGGTTTCTTCTGCAACTTGTTTGCCTTCATTCATCAAATAATCATAAAACGCTTTTGCAATCGCCGAAAGCTGTTTGCCCGATGGATACACCACATACCAATAACGCTCGATCGGGAATCCTTGCACATCTAACACAATCAATTGACTGTTTAAGCCTTCGAGGGCCAAGGTGTGCTTTGAAAGGACAGATAGCCCCATGCCGCCCGCGATCGCTTGTTTGATCGCTTCGTTGCTGCCAAGATCGAGCCTAACTTTCATCGGAAGCCCTTGAGAATCAAACAGCTTTTGCACAGCTTTGCGCGTTCCTGATCCGGGTTCGCGCATAATAAACGGCTCTTCCGCAATGCGCGACAACGGAATGTTTTTCTCTTGAGCAAGCGGATGATTGCGCGGTGCCAGTACCACTAATGGATTCTCCATAAACGGGTCGCACTGAGCATCAGAATCATCAGGAAGCTGGCTTAGAATGTACAAATCATCGCGATTGTCCGCCAAGCTATCGAGCACATATTGATGATTCGTAACCGTCAGCGAAATTTCGATTCCGGGATAGCGTTGGCTAAACGGGCCCAAAATACGCGGAATCACATATTTTGCCGTCGTGACAACGGCAAGGCGCAATGTTCCTTGCTTGAGACCTTTGAGATCGGCAATCGCAATTTCAAACTGAGACAATCGATCGAACACATCGCGGCAGGTTGAATACAATTCCTTGCCGGCCGCTGTTAAATATAATCGCTTTCCAACTTGTTCAAATAAGGGCAAGCCAACAGTTTTAGATAACTGCTTCACCTGCATCGAAACCGTGGGCTGAGTCAGGAACAACTCTTCCGCAGCACGGGTAAAACTGCTGTGACGCGCAACGGCTTCAAAAACTTTTAATTGATGCAATGTCGCATTCTGCAAGGCAAACTCTCCTAGAAAACCGAATAACAGATGAATGAGAAGTCAGAGAATTAGGGAAATCAACGAAATCGCTTAGTATAGATATCTGTCTATGCAACCCATCGATAACAGCGATTTTTATTTATAGCCTTTGTAGTTATCATAATGCATAAGAGCATATGCTCCCTTCCAATTTCGCGTTGCACGATTTAAGATTTTGTTGGAGCCGTGCTTTGTTGCTGCCTTTGTAGCAGCGAGTGATTCGGTGCCTTCATATTGAGACGTGCAACGCTTTCTCTATGGCTTGATTCGGTCAGTTTTGCAGAAATTCTAACGGGATCTGCGAAAGTTTATAGAGTTGAAGCGGGTGTTTCTATCATAGATTTCTATCAATCTAGTACAGAAGCGGTAGCCTCAGATCTTTGTGTTTTTTATAGTCCTACCTCGATCGCACTATGGCAGATATTGTTGATATTGCAGTCAATGCTGGAGCCTTTAATACCCTGGTAACGGCAGTGAAAGCAGCGAATTTAGTCGATGCACTAAAGAGTCCGGGCCCGTTTACGGTGTTTGCCCCAAACGATGATGCGTTTGCAAAGCTACCACCGGGAACGATTCAAACGCTCGTGCAAAACATTCCACAGCTCACCAGAATTCTGATGTTTCACGTGGTTTCTGGAAAATATACGAAGTCGGATTTAGAAAAGCTGGAATCTTTACCTTCGCTCGAAGGCTCTCCGATTCCGTTTCACTTCACCGATGGCTTTGAAGTCAAAAATGCAACGGTTCTAGCAGCTGATATCGAAGCCGACAACGGTGTGATTCATGTCATCGACACAGTAATTCTAATGGGCTAGAGTTGCTAGTCCTACTTAAAGTGGGGAGCGATCGGGCCCGATCGCTCCCTTTTTGCGGTTAGGGGATTTGCATCCCCGTTTGATCTAACGGTAATCTGGCGATTGAATATCCCGCAAACGCGCTTCAGGACGCAAGAATCGATCGATCTGCGACTCAAAAAAGCGACGATTTGCCATTAAATGATTCGGATTCGTATCATCTAACGGATACAGCAATGCCGCTCTAAGCGCTTGAATCACCGCAGACGTGACGCAGTACATCGATCGCTGAAAGCTAACCGCTAACTGCACCAGCATGTCATCTTCGCCGCGACAGTGCTTTTGGTAATATTCCACCAGGTAAGGCGGTAAGAAGTGCAGCATATCCTGAGCCAAAAACGTCGGCGGAATGCCAGCCGTTCCAACCGGGAACTTATCTGCATAAAGAACGCCGAAGTAGAAATCTTTTTGCTCCATTGGCACTTGTCCAGCTTGAGCGTTGTAGGACTTTGTACCCCGGAACGGCGACGTGCGGTAGAATACCGCTTCTACGTAAGGCAACGCAGCTTCGTACAGCCAAGTGAATCCTTTCGACTTGGGAATAATTTCGTAGCATTCACCCCGAATATACACATTATGGTAAATCGGACGACCTGCGATCGCGAAAATTCCGTTCACCAGAAAATCCATCGCTTGAGGAACCGTTGCGATTTTTCCTTCATCGTACAAATCCGACATCTCGAAGAATACCGGAGCCATCACTTCCCAAAACAAGCCGAGATTCGCGTAGTACGATGCTTGACGGCACTGCTCCATAAACATATCTGGAAACAGCTTGTACAATCCCAGCATCACCGGATTGTATTTGAAGTAGGCTTGAATAGCTCGATCGGCGTTAGCTTTGTATTCATCGCTATCGAGGAACGGATCAAACTGATTCACCGGAACGTACATGTTGCGGTGCCACAGCATCGCCCGCATACATTCTTCGGCAAACTCCATGTTGATGCGATCGTGCCACAGGTGATGCAGCGCACGAGGCAGCTTTTTCTTTAGCTCACCTTTTTCCATGAACTCAATCAGTTCCGGGTGCGCTTCTGCGGTTCCACGCCAAATTCGCAAATCCGCATCGTCGCCCGCATAGTGATTGTGGCGCTTCATGTACTCATCGGAAATAAAGTATTTGTAGATCGGCAATGGATTCAGGAAAACTTGCTCACCGATGTACAGCAAATCGCGCCAGTAAAAATCCATTGGCACCGCATACGCTTTATACAATCCGATGATTTGCATCAAATTCTCAGGCGAATCAGGAAGCATTGTGCCACCCGCTTCGAGACGATGAATCACCTCAGCAAACGGATGCTGCGAAGGGGGCAGCTTGATGCGGGTAGGAGCAGGCATGTTCATAATCTTGGTCTCTCTATCAAAGGGTGATTACGATTTACGGGCGTTGAAACGGACTTAGCGCAACTTGATCTGCTTTCGGTAATGCAGCGCTCACCATTGCAGTCGTCGTTTGCTCACTCCAGCGAACCAACCAGGTCGGCTGCACACCCAGCCAGAAAATCAGCGCTGTTAACGCTAAAGCAGGCAAGTGTTCGACGAATTTGACTTTAGGATAGTAGGCAGTCTTGGTGTCTAGCTTGCCGAAGCAGGTGCGGTTGAGCAAAATCACAAAGTACACTGCTGTTAAGCCAGTTCCGACGATCGCGATCAACGTCTGCCACGGGAACGTCGAAAAACTTCCCTGGAACACCAAAAATTCAGCCACAAATCCCGCTAATCCTGGGATTCCAGCACTCGCCATTGCCGCTAAAACGAGCAATGCACTGGTAAGCGGCAAGCCTCGAATCGGGTTGAGCAAGCCGTTGAGCACGTTCAGCTCACGAGTTCCCACTTTCGACTCAATCAAGCCCACAAGATAAAACAGCAAAGCCAGAATTAAACCGTGGCTCACCATTTGAGAAACGGCACCCACCATTGCAAGCGGCGTTAAAGCAGCCGTTCCGAGCAAAACATAGCCCATGTGACCGATCGAGCTAAACGCCACCATTCGCTTGATGTCATGCTGCGAAATTGCAGATAAAGCACCGTACAAAATCGAGATTGCGGCGATGATCGACAGTCCTGGCGTGATCAAGTTCCATGTTTCCGGAAACAATCCCAACGCATAGCGCACCAAGCCGTAGGTTCCAAGCTTTGCCAAAATTCCACCCAGCAAAATTGCAACGGGCGGCGAGGCTTCAACATAAGCATCCGGCAGCCACGTGTGAAGCGGCACCAACGGAATCTTGATTCCAAAACCGACAAGCATCAACGTCAACAGCAAAAGCTGAGTTCGCTGCGGCAGTTCGCTCGTTGCAATGTCGCTGTAGTCAAAGCTGGCAGAATGGCTGAGCCATGCCGTCCCCAGAAACGCAATCAGAATTAAAATTCCTGAAACTGCGGTGTAGATCAGGAACTTCATCGCGGCATATTCGCGCTTTTGTCCGCCCCAAACGACGATGAGCAGATAAAACGGAATCAGTTCTAGCTCGTAGAACAAAAAGAACAGCAGCAAGTTTTGAGCGAGAAACGCACCCGCAACGCCTGCGTTGACCAGCAACAGCAGCGAATAAAACAATCGCGGACGCTGCAACGTTTCTAAGGGCTTTAAGCCCAAGTTGCCGCTAAAGGCAACCAGCAGCGTGATAATGCTGCTGAGGGCGAGCAACGGTAGCGACAAGCCATCGATCGCCAAACTGTAGTTAATTCCCAACGTCGGAATCCAGGCGTGAGATTCTTGCATTTGAAATCCAGGCTGGCTCAAATCAAATCCAAGCATTAGCCAAACGGTCAACAGCAAAATACCGCCTGAAACCGCGATCGCGCTCCATCTCGCTCGATCTGCCGACACCGCTCCGGGATATAACCCGATCGCCGCCGCCCCAACTAGCGGCAGCCAAATCAACGCACTCAACATAAAAACGCTTTCCTTTCGCTTGCAGAAGTATTAACTCGACGAACCGCCACCCACTACTAGAGACGCGGTTAAACGGTTTCCCTAGCGCGGCGCGTTCAGCGCAACGTCGCTGGCGGTTCCAGGGAGAAAAGAAATAGTCAGGTGAGAAATAAACGGTAAGCTCAGCAACGCACTAATCAACGCAATCCCCAACAGAATCGTCAACATATAAAACTGCGATTGACCAGAGGTGCTGTATTTCAAGCTTTGACCGCTAAACATCGTAAAGATGCCAAATAAATTAACGGTTCCGTCAACCAGATATTTATCCAGCCAAGACGTAATCTGGGCAACGACGTTAACGCTAAACACAATGCTGCTGCGATAAAGATTCTGAGTGTAGAAATCATACGCCAGCAAATCTTGCAGTCCTTTCCACGGCAAGCGTACTGGTTTCGGAATGGCTTTACCGAGGTACACAACCGCAGCAAGGCTGATGCCAGTAATCGTTGACCAAGTTAACAGCAATGCCAAATCCGTATTAACTTCAGCCCAGCTTGGCAATAGCTCCATCGTTCCAAGCACAAGCGGTAAATGCAGCACAAAGCCCATCAGCACGATCATCGGCAGCGCCATCCAATAGTGGATTTCCGGCGATCGCTGCGCCATTTGCTTAGATTCTCCTTTGAACACTAAACAAAAGACTCGCGTTAAACCAAACGCCGCAAACGCATTGACGATCAGCAGAATGCCAACAATCCAGGGTTGAGTGTCCCAAACGCCTTGCGCAATTTGCAGCAATGCCCAAAAGCCACCTAACGGAGGAACCGCAACCAACCCAGCAAGACCGACAAGCAAGCTTAAGCCGGACACCGGACGACGCGACCACAGCCCACCAAGCTGTGTGACGTCTTGGGTAATGCTGTTCCACACTACCGCGCCACCGCTCATGATAATCAGCGCTGACGATAAAGCATGAGTGAGCACAAGCAGCAATGCTGCATTCGGCTGTTGCGTACCCACTGCAATAAAGACCAAGCCCATATATGCGGTGACAAGATACGATTGCGTCCGCTTGATGTCGATTTGAGCGATCGCAATCAACGATCCGCCGATCGCGCTAACGGCTCCGATAAAAATTGTCG
>CAXUFL010000092.1:0-5971 GCA_964250455.1 uncultured bacterium | reverse complement strand
GTCTGTGTAGCCGCGTTGCCGCTCGTCACTTGCGAAGCTAACTTAATCGCCAGGCATTTAGGAAACTAACCCGAACTCCCGACACCTATGAACTAGCAGGTTTAGGTTTATAGGTTGACGCAACGTGTAGCTCTTTAAGCTGCTTGTCATCCACGCTCGATGGAGCACTCGTGAGAAGACAACGAGCCTGCTGAGTTTTTGGAAATGCGATCACGTCTCGAATAGATTCTTCTTGGGATAAAAGCATTACCCACCGATCGAGTCCATAAGCAATGCCTCCGTGAGGCGGTGCGCCATACTCAAACGCTTCGAGCAAAAAGCCAAATTTGTTTTGAGCTTCTTCTGGAGTAATGCCGATCGTGTCAAATACTCGCGCTTGCAACTCAGGTTGGAAAATCCGCACGCTGCCGCCACCCGCTTCGAGTCCGTTAAACACCAAATCATACGCCTGCGCCCGTGCGGTTTTTAAATCGTCGGTGTCGTCGAGATGCGGAGCAGTAAACGGGTGATGCAGCGCCTCTAATCGCTTTTCATCCGCGTTCCACTCGAACATCGGAAAGTCTGTCACCCACAGCAAATTAATTTTATCCGGGTCGATCATGCCGAGTTCATAGCCGACGCATTGGCGCAATCGATCGAGCGTTTTATTCACCGTTGCGGTGTCGCCTGCTGCAAACAGCAAGAGATGTCCGGGTTTAGCATGGGTACGAATAACAATTTCTTGCTTTTGCGCGTCGGTAAGGTTGTCTTTGATCGCCCCGATCGTGTCGATTTCTCCGTCATCGCGGACGCGAATATAAGCAAGTCCCCGTGCTCCCGCTTCTGACGCTTCTTTAAACAAATCTCCACCAGGCTTAATTCGTACATTCGAGATCGCCTCGTTGCCGTTGGGAATCGGCAAAATTTTCACAATGCCGCCTTTATTCACGGAATCTGAGAAGACCTTGAAACCGGAGTCTTTCACAATATCCGAGACGTCTACAAGTTCTAAACCGAATCGCGTATCCGGCTTATCTGACCCATAACGCGCCATTGCATCGGCATAAGTCAAGCGCGGAAACGGTCGATCAATTTCAACGCCTTTGATCGTTTTGAGAATGTGGCAAACTAGCTTTTCGTTGAGTTCCAAGATTTCGTCTTGGCTCATAAAGCTCATTTCCATATCAAGCTGTGTGAATTCGGGCTGACGTTCCGCCCGCAAATCTTCATCGCGGAAACATCGCGCAATTTGATAATAGCGATCGAGTCCCGATACCATCAGCAATTGCTTAAATAACTGCGGCGATTGCGGCAAAGCGTACCATTCACCCGGATTGACGCGCGAAGGAACCAAATAATCCCGCGCACCTTCTGGAGTCGATCGCGTCAAAATCGGCGTTTCTACTTCGACAAAGCCTTCTTGATCTTCAAGATAGCGGCGAATTGTTTTTACAAGCTGATGACGCAGTTGAATGTTGCGACTCATGCGATCGCGCCGCAAATCCAGATAGCGATATTTCAGCCGCAAATCTTCGCGCACCGATTCGGTGTCGGCAGAAGACACCTGAAACGGAAGCTGCTTGCGAACGGCGTTGAGAATTTCGATTTCTTCTGCGTAAATCTCGATTTCCCCGGTTGGGAGTTTTGGATTAAGAGATTCATCGGGGCGCTTGGTCACGCGACCAACGATTTTAATCACAAACTCATTGCGAAGTTCTCCGGCGATTGCATACGAATCGGGCGTGCGTTCTGGATCGCTGACGACTTGCACAACTCCGCTACGATCGCGCAAATCAACAAAAATGACATACCCATGATCCCGGCGTCGATCGACCCATCCAAATAGGGTTACAGTTTCTCCAATGTTGCTGGCTCGTAGCTGACCGCAGTAATGGGTACGCATAAGTTCGGCGAAGTCACAAAAATAAAGCTTGCAAAGCTACCATTATGCCGTATTCAGTCAATGTTCGCGACCTCTGTTTGGCGGGATTTGGTCAAGGATGCAGTCTGCGATCGCGCTGCAAATTTTCTCTTCGAGAAATAGTGTTGATTTTTGTTAGCGTTCGTGTGGCTTAGACTCGTAATTTAGCAAAATGAATGCTACAGGTTTGATTAATCCTTTTGTAAATTCAACCATTCATTCTGCTATGGCAAATTCATTCCGGTTCAACGTAAACGTGTCAGAGATTGCAAATGACCTTCTCTCAGGTCGTGCAGTTTCTGAAGCAAATCAATTCTTAAACAGAATTGGCGTTTCGGTTGCAGCAACGCCATCAGGAAACAATTTAGGCGTTGACATTACGATCGATAATCCCGATCTCGTTTCATTTCTAAACAACCTGACAAGCTATTTTGAACCCTCACCGAGTTCTACTCAGCTTGTTGTTTTTGGAGATAGCCTTTCCGATACCGGAAACCTTTTTGCACTCACCAATAAACAAGCGCCTCCGAGTCCGCCATATTTCAATGGACGATTCTCAAACGGGCCGATTTGGGTGGATTATCTTGCACCGCAACTCGGTTTGAGTGCGAATTCGGTTAAAGATTTCGCCGTTGGAGGAGCCAAAACCGGACGCGATAACGTCGGAAATGCCGGACTCGACGTTAAGCTTTTACCCGGACTGCTCAACGAAATCGATACTTACGCTGTCACAGCACCGCGTGGAGCAAAACCGAACACAGTGTTCGTAGTGTGGGCCGGTGCGAATGATCTGCTTAACATTTCTGATCCAGCAACCGCGCCAACCGTGGTTAATGATGCGATCGCCAACATCACTACGGCAGTGACAAAATTGGCAGGTTTAGGAGCCGAAAACATTATTGTGCCGAACTCGATCGATCTGGGCTTCACACCTGCAAGCATTCGGGAAGGCGTTGCCGCCCAAGCAAGCGCCGTTAGCACTGCATTCAACCAATCTCTCAATCAAACGCTGACGAATTTAGAGCAGTCTTTGCACATCAACGTCACCGAACTTGATTTATTCACGCTGAGTCGACGCATTTTTGCAGCGCCTGAAGAATTTGGCTTTACTAACATTACTGATCCGTTAATCGAGCAGGTGAATCCGGTGAATCCAAGCGGCTATTTCTGGTGGGATACGGTTCACCCAACTACGCAAGTGCATCAAATCGTTGCCAACGCCTTTAATGCCGTTATTGGTCAACCCGTTGCCAACGGCAGCACAAAAAGTGTTCTTTCTAATTCCGACCTTCAGCCGTTTAAGTCTCCGTTGACGGTTGCGGATTCACTGAAACTCGTCACAGACACCGCACTCAAGGTGTAAGCGACGGCTTTTGCTTCTTCGTTTCGTAAATGTAAAACTTTCCGAACATCGCCACCGTTTCTAGTTTGAAAGCGGGCAAATCGAGAAAAAGTGGCAATTCGGGAAGGATCGATCGAGCCGTCAGATTGGTGTGGTAAATGCTAAACAATCCATAATTCTCGCGGCGAGTGTCCTGCATAATCAATTTTTTGACCTGCGCCTGATTGTCGTGGACAAACTCAGGACATCGCTCTCTCACGATTTGGGGCACTTCTTTACACCCGTGCGTTTGAACTTGCTCTAGCGCAAATTTCTCAAATGCTGCTTCATCGGGGTTGGTCGCAGCCATCACCGCTCCTAGCCCAATGATGCCCAGTCCCAATGCAAGACCAATGATTTGAGACGTTTTCATATCTAACCCTAGCGTTTCCTTCCCGCATTGCGCCTGTTTTAAGACGTAAAATCAATTAAACAAGTTCGCGGTTGCTTTTGATTAGATCCGACTTATGGTGTTATAATTGCGTATGCAATGGCGAGCGTAGCCAAGTGGTTAAGGCAGCGGATTGTGGTTCCGCCACTCGGGGGTTCAAGTCCCCTCGTTCGCCCTGGTTCTAGGCTCCGGGTTTAGCGACTTGCCCTAAAGCTGAACAAAAGAATATTTGCAGAAGGGGTAAGCAATCCCTTTGCTGCGCGAATGTGTATTACCGTCGCGTATATAACCTTTTCGGCTTTAATACAGCCTGGTAATACGCACGTTCCGCTATGTCTTTGTATGGGTCGAATGTTGCGTGCTTGGCAGTGGGTTTAATGTTCTGGAAAAGAAAACCCGAAGTTGAAGGTCAAATTGGTTATTTTGGGCTTGATGAGTGGTGGCTCTAACGTTCACCGACGCTGAGAGAATGCATTCAACAAATATACAAGTCATTTTCAGTAGGGTCAGAGCAGCTTAGTACACTCACTGAAAGAACTGTATCTTTCACAACTGCAACCTCTGGTCAATTATTATGGGATTTAGCTAGATGGTTCAAAAAAGTTGAGGATCTCAGTATTGCTAAGCGATTGCTAGGAAAGGCTGAAGAGCTTTCCGTAAATAGTCCGGCAGATCTTCACTTTGTCTATAGCCAGGAAACTGAGGTTTTTTATAGGGTTCGTGATATCGAGCCTTTTGCTTTGGATGCTGCAATCGAGGCTTGTGAACAGCAATCGCGCCACAGGTTGCTAAGGCAATGGCAGAAAACTACCCTGAATCGTCACTTTCTAGTCACGTAGGTTACAAGCAGTTAGCGATCGTCTACGACGTTATGCCGATGCTATCTATCTATGTCAGCAGGCAAAAGAGCAAGGATGGAATGGTGACTGGGATAAGCAGGTCGAACGTTGCAAAAAGAAAATAAACAAAACTGGCTCACTTTGATCGCTTCGCAACTCGCCCCAGTGCCAACACTGCCTTGTTATGGACAAAGGTGCGTTTTTGCAGCATAGATGATCGTTCCAGCTAATACGGAACTCATTATCTTCATTTCGTCGGTTGAATCAGTCTGCATAATGGCTTTGAGTGCCTGTCCCAAAAGTTTTTCGTCAGAAACACCCTTCTTGTGGTTTTCGCAATAAGAAATTGCAAGACTTCCTATCATCTGCCTTGATTGAGTAGTATCAGAAAATCCAGGCGTTTTGTTTTGAATTTCGAGGAATGTTGCATCAAGCGATTCTAGAGAATACTTAGATGTTGTCCCAACTGTCGATTTCTTTTGATTTGGATTATATTTTGCTACAGTCCCCCCAACAATTCGAGCGAAATTCGCAGCGCTTTGAGGATTAGTAAAGCTAGCGACTTGAATCGCGGCTCTGGCTGAATCTTGCCTAACCACTGCAACCGCATCACGACAAAACTTTGATTGCATCTCGCTCAAGTCTCCGCCGTCAACAAATACGCCATACCAATCAGCAGTTGGATTTGAAGGATCACCGCAAGTTTCTTGAGCGACGTTTGGACTGGACGCAACGCCCTGAGGTGTTGAAGCGATCGAGAGTGATTGAGGTGTTGAAACAGTTGGAGGAGTGGCAACAGGTGTATTCTTTGTGAGCGCTGATACTCCTTTCCAAGCAGCCGTCAACATACCGATACCGATTAAGCCAAGCGCAACAGGTTTCACAAGCTTCTACCACTAACAACACTTTCCCTATGTTGACGAGTAAAAAACAGCACGATCGTTAAGCAGGTATGAATCCGCTTAAAACTTTGGTGTCATCTGAAATGAATAGCCATTCATGAGTGCTGCTGATAGCCACAACGATCGCGCCGCCCACACAATCAATGTTTACTCCAAAGCCACTGAATGTATCGCCGGACTCAATCCGTCGGGTAAAAGTATAGGCAGTTGCCGCGTTTGCGCTGCTTGCGACCGCGAGACTAATAGTTGTAATAATAGAAAGCAATTGAACCTTGTGCATTTCTCCTGCGCGATCGCTACAAGGGAGATGCATTGGTAGCTTGGAGATGTAGGCATCTGCAGAAGTCTAAAACCTTAGAGGCTTCTATTTTATGAATGGATAAGACTAACCTATAGGAGCAATAAGATAGACTTTTATTACACTGCTTTACATTGCTTAATGTGGCCGTTATAGTTGAAGTCACAGCCAAGATATCGGCTGATACATATCAAACTCTTACCGCAATTATTCAACCTATGACGACTACTCTACAGCGACGCGAAAGCGCCAACCTGTGG
>CAXUFL010000091.1:0-6538 GCA_964250455.1 uncultured bacterium | reverse complement strand
CAATTTTGTATCTGGAGAACCACATCACTGTAGACGCATTCACAAGCGATCGCGTTGAACTGTTGACCTTGCTTTGTGCCCAAGCCGCCATTTCTCTCGAAAATGCCAGGCTTTATCAGCAAGCTCAGGTCTATGCCCAACAGCTTGAGCAATCCCAGATGCAAATCGTCCAGAGCGAAAAAATGGTATCGCTCGGAAATCTGGTTGCCGGAGTTGCCCACGAAATTAACAACCCGATTGGCTTTCTCAATGGCAGCATCAACAACGCCAAAGACTATGTTAAAAATCTGCTCAGACATCTCGCGCTTTATCAGCAACACGATTTCAATTCAACCGCAATAATTCAGGATAACGCCGAAGACATTGATCTCGAATTCTTGTGCGAAGACTTACCGAAACTGCTGGAGTCGATGCAAGGAGCTATCGATCGCATCAAAGGCATCAGCACTAGTCTACGTACCTTTTCTCGTGCGGATACTGATTACAAAATCAGCGCTAACCTGCATGAAGGTTTGGATAGCACCTTACTGATTCTCAAGTATCGACTCAAAGCCTCGGAGTTGCGTCCAGAAATCAAAGTCGTGCGAGACTATGGCGAACCGTTTGCGATCGATTGCTTTCCAGGACAATTAAATCAGGTGTTTATGAACATTCTGGCAAATGCCATTGATATGTTTGATGAAATGGCTCAAGCTCAGTCTTCAGAACAACTCGAAACCACACCTCAAACGATCACAATTAAAACCGAGTACGCAAACGACCATGTTGTAATCCGTATTCGTGACAATGGTAAGGGCATGAGTAAAGCAATTCAAGCCAAAATTTTTGATTATCTATTTACTACGAAAGCAGTAGGCAAAGGTACGGGATTGGGCTTGGCGATCGCTCGCCAAATTGTTGTGGAAAAACACGGAGGTAGCCTAGAAGTTCAGTCTACAGTAGGTCAGGGCACTGAGTTCTGTATCTGCTTACCCACTGGCGTTGAGTAGCTAGTTCTCTAAGTACAGGACAAAAGTTTTAGAACCTGTAGATACTGCTGATTGTGGCTTTTTAGATTGAGCAGGATTTGTCTGAGCTGATCAAAGCCTGTGCGAAAGTTACTCTTGGCTTTGCGATCGTGCTTTTTGATTTTGACGAGTGCAACTCAACAATTCACCGACGCGATGTGACCAACAAAAGGCTAAGGTCAAGAGGGCGATGAGTTTCTTCAAGCGCTCGTAATCTTACAGGTAAGTAGACTCTAGACGAAAACCACAAGTTTTTGGGCAGGCAAATAAAGTTTCAATTCTTCAACGTAAAGCATAATCAGAAACGCAATCCGCCATTCTAAAATGACGATCCATCCGGTTTACGCTGTACCTGAAATTACAAGCACCGAGGCTAAGTTCGATCAGGTCTGGACAGCTACCTTAGCTTACAGCTCTGCGGAGCGAAAAAAGCGGTTAGCCGGACGTGCTAATCCCAGGTTTTCACGCAGCGTCTTGCCCTCGTAGTCTTGTCGAAAAATGCCGCGTCGCTGAAGTTCTGGAATCAATTGATCCACAACCTCATTTAGTCCTTCAGGAAGAAACGGAAACATGACCGTGAAGCCATCCGCGCCTTCTTCGCTTAGCCATTGCTCCATGTTATCCGCGATCGTTTGAGCCGTTCCGACAAAAATCAGCCCGCCGTAGCTCGCAGCGCGTTGAGCTAACTCGCGAATGGTCAAGTTCTCCTGTTGAGCAAGAGCGATGATGCGATCGCGCCCCGTGTGACTGCCGTTTGTCGCTGGGATATCGGGCAAAGGTCCGTCTGGATCAAAGCTCGAAACATCGTAGCCAAGTGCTAAATTCAAACTGCTGATGCCGCTATCGTAATGAATCAGACTGTCAAGCTGTGCCTGTTTCGCTTGCGCTGCCTCGACAGTTTCACCCACAATCACCAGCGCACCAGGCAGAATTTTGATGCTGTTCGGGTCGCGATCGATCGCCTGTGCCCGACGCTTGAGATCGGCGAATAATGCTTTCCCAGCTTCGAGCGTGTTGACTCCAGCAAAGACTACCTCGGCGGTTTCAGCCGCCAGTTGCCGCCCTGCTTCAGAGGCTCCCGCCTGTACAATCACCGGATAACCCTGAACAGGTCTAGCAATGTTCAACGGGCCCCGCACCGAGAGAAAGTCACCCTGATGATTTAAGGCGTGCATTTTTGCTGGGTTGAAATATACGCCCGCTTCCACATCGCGAATAAAGGCATCATCCGCAAACGAGTCCCAAAGACCTGTAACCACATCGTAGAACTCACGAGCACGCTTGTAGCGTTCGTCGTGTTCGATTTCCTGCTTTAGTCCGAAGTTGAGGGCAGCATCAGGATTGTAAGTGGTCACAATGTTCCAGCCTGCGCGACCGTCACTGATGTGATCGAGCGAGGCAAAGCGACGAGCAACGTGATACGGTTGCTCGTAGGTTGTTGAAGCAGTTGCAATCAGTCCGATGTGTTCGGTCACGGCGGCAAGAGCAGAAAGCAGCGTCAACGGCTCGAATGACGTGACAGTATGGCTGCGCTTTAGGGCGTCGATCGGCATATTGAGTAACGCCAGATGGTCGGCCATAAAAAAGGCGTCGAACTTGCCTTGCTCAAGTTTTTGGATGAATTGTTTGAGCGCCGCGAAGTTAAAGTTGGCATCTGGAATCGCACCAGGATAACGCCAAGCAGCCGTATGGATGCTGACAGGACGCATAAAGGCAGCCAATTTTAATTGCTTTGTACCACTCATTTCAGTTGTGATCAGAACTTTCTACGATTCTGCCACTTCAGTTTGGTTGAATGCGACTAATCAGAGCTTGCTTGCGCTGTCAGTGGCACCGTAAAAACCAGCAATCCTGGAATCTCTCGACCGTGCACTTGCCGCGTGTATAACTTGGAGCCTTTAATGGCGTAGCTCTGCGAGATTTCTTCTAATGACGCCAGCAGTGAATCAGGTGCTATGTTGCCTAGCGATAGCCTCGGCTGCACATAAAGAACGCGATCGGCATAAAGCGGCTTGATCAGATAGTGCGATTGTTGCGGACTACTTGCGGCGCTTTGCGGAACTACAAAGTTAATAGCAATAAAGAAAAGGCAACCGACGAAGGCTGCAATCACAGGAGCAAATCGCTGAAGTTTCATCATTCTTACAGGTTAGGTTTTGGTGCGCGGCTAATCCTCCAGCCAGGAATGCTTTAGCGGTTGAAGCGGAAAGTGCTCACTTTGCCAGGAACAAACCATGCAGTTGATCTGCAATTCCTTAGTGCTTCTGCAAAGATTCAGACAGAGGCTTAAATTGATGCTGTATCAGTTTACGAATCTTAACCATAATATTAAGAAGAGTAAAGCCTGCTGCAAGACTTTCTATCTAAAGACAGAAATGGTGAAGCGGCAGAGCGGCTGCAATAATTCTGAATCACTCACGATAAAAGCGTTTTGCAGCTTACGATCGGTTTAATTCCGTGCAGAGAGAGCGGTGCTCACAGAAATCTCGCTTTCAGCCATCAGCACACGTTCAAGCAATTTGTTGAACCGCTCACGTTTTAGGTAAAACGGGGGTGAGAACACTAGAGCCGCGAACAGTTCTTTTAGAGAGTTCTCAGCTAAGGCAAACGTTAGACAGCGACCAAAACAACATTAACCTACTGCTCGTTGGTGGAGCAATTAGACTACTTACAGGCTTATTCCTCTCTGCTTTGCTTCCTGAAGGTTCAGGAATGGGAGGTATTGCAGAACTTGGGAAATTGCGGCTCCTCTTGTAATGCTCGCTTACTCCACTAAAAAGTGATCTCAACATAGTGCAGCAGATGGTTGAACAGTACGAGGCAGCAAAACAACCTTGCAAAAACCTGGGAATTCTCAAAGGTTTTGTTTCTATTTTCGAGGTGAAGATCGGAGGTTGAACAGGTTACTTCGTCATCAAGATAGCGGCAAAAAGTCAAGAACTTGGAAAAAATAACATGAGAATAATCACCTTCAAATTCATCTTTTCGAGTTCTTGACTTTTGTCACTTACTCTTTGATAGATCCACACGCTAAGTAGATTAGCCTTGATTTCTTTTAGAAAACCAGATTGTCCTGCAATTAACTCATTGCTCTAATACTGGTCGATCGTTTAACACCGTCAAGAAGCAATTGCGATTTAAGTTACATAGAGGAAAGAAGATGAAAGCAACCCGGAGAGATGAAAACGCAAGCTTGTTAAGCAAAGTTCCGGAGGTAACAATTTACTTCTGGATTATCAAGATTTTGTGTACGACGGTCGGAGAAACGCTCTCTGATTTCTTAAACACGAGTCTTGGTTTTGGTTTGAATGGCACGTCGATTGTGATGGGAATTTTGCTGCTGATGGCGTTATTTTTTCAGTTTAGAGCGAAGCAGTACATTCCCACCTTATATTGGTTGGCTGTTGTTCTCATCAGTATCTTTGGAACCCTGGTGACAGACAATCTGACCGATAAGCTAGGCATTCCGCTTGAGGTAAGTACAACGGTTTTCAGCTTTGTTTTAGCACTGACCTTTGCTGCTTGGTTCTACAGTGAAAAAACGCTTTCGATTCATTCAATTTTTACTCAACGAAGAGAAGCTTTTTACTGGCTCACTATCCTTGTTACGTTTGCTTTGGGAACAGCATCAGGCGATTTGATGGCAGAGAGCTTGGGGCTTGGCTACTTCAACACTGGAATTATCGTCGCGGTGACGATTGCGGTGGTCACGATCGCGTGGAGATTTGGTCTGAATCCTGTGCTGTCATTCTGGATTGCTTATATCATGACGCGCCCACTCGGTGCTTCACTCGGCGATTTTCTTTCTCAGTCATCAGAAAACGGAGGATTGGGGCTAGGTGCGACGCTCACTAGTGCAATCTTTATGGCGGCAATTCTGTCAACGATTCTATTTCTCTCGGTCAGCAAGCGAGATTTGATGACTAGTTCATCCACCAATGAAGAAATCAACAGAAGGCGCAATACTACTTCCTGGCAAATCGCGTTAGCTATCTCTGCTTTTGTGATTGCAGTCGGACTCGGCTACTATTGGCAGCATAGCGTGCCTCAACAAAAAGCCGTTGTCGCCGCGACATCCGCTTCACCGCTTGGAGACTTGTCGAGCTTTCACAAAATTGCCGAAGATACCTTGAGTCTTGTCCGTAAGGGTGATCTCCGTGCCGCCACGACTCGCGTTAAGGATCTTGAGGTGGCGTGGGACAACGCACAAGCTCGGCTTAAACCCATAAATCCTGCTCAGTGGTCTACGGTTGACAAGTCGATCGATACGGTTCTGCAACAACTTCGTGCTGATTCTCCCAATCCAGATACCTGTAAAACGTCACTGGAGTCGCTCATTTCGACACTTGATGCCGTGGATGCTCGAAAGTAGATAAATCTTTAGCGTCGTCACTGCAATAGTAAAAAGCTCTCAAGTCTGAGAGCTTTTTGTGTAGAACTAGAACAAAGGATTAACGATCGTCATTGGTTTCACCATCGCCTGCACTCTGAGGAACTTGAGCACTGCTGCGAGGATGCGGTGTTTAATTGCGATTGCCCGTCATTGCCTCGCTGTAGAGAACTTGAGCATTGCCTGCATCAACCTCCTTCTGTTTAATCACTCCTGCATAAACAAGATTGCCAACAGTCCTTCTAATTGGGATGCGACTCTGACGCGGCTACGATTTGCGAATTCAGACTATTGAGAGTGGCTCCGTTGAGATCGAAGCCTTACCGACTGTGAATTAGCGGTTATTCGTGTAGGGTCTAACAGTCCAGTAGAGCGGACGGACAATAAGCTCTGCGCTTCGTTCTAGTTCACCCGCCGCCGCTTACTTTAGCCGTTATCTCGAACTCACGTTAGAAACCGTCAGTTGATGAATTACACTCTCGATCGCCCCCGTTCAAATCGCACAGCTCAAATCGCCTGCTTTTTGGGTAAAGCGCAGATTTTCCCGGTAATCCACTGGGCAATCAATCACCGCAGGGACATCTTGTTCGAGCGCTTCTTTAAGCGTCGGAATCAAGTCGTAACAAGACTCGATGCGATAGCCTTTTAGCCCCATACTTTCAGCAAATTTAACAAAGTCAGGATTGCCAAATTTAATAAACGACGAATGCCCAAAGTGATTTTCTTGCTTCCATTCGATTAACCCGTAGCCGCCATCGTTGAAGATAATCGTTACAAACGCGGTTCCCACTCGCAGCGCCGTTTCGAGTTCTTGGCAGTTCATCATAAAGCCACCATCTCCGGTAACGGCAACGACTTTACGATCGGGATGCACCAACTTCGCCGCGATCGCGCCCGGAATCGCAATTCCCATTGCTGCAAAGCCATTAGAAATAATGCAGGTATTCGGACGGTGACAGTGATAATGACGCGCCATCCACATTTTATGAGCGCCCACATCGGAAATTACAATGTCATCGGCTCCCATCACTTGACGTAAATCGTAAACAATTTTTTGCGGTTTGATCGGGAAACCTTCGTCGTTAGCGTACTGAGTGTAATCGCTGCGAATATCCGTTCGCAGTTCTAACGCTTGCGGATC
>CAXUFL010000090.1:0-7000 GCA_964250455.1 uncultured bacterium | reverse complement strand
GATTTACCTTCAGCCGCTAAGCGTTTTGCGGCATCAAACAACGCAATTTTTTGTGACGCAGAAATTCCCGTAGTCGGCTCATCGAGAATCAACACTTTAACGCCGAGCGACAATAAGCGGAGAATCTCGATTTGCTGACGTTCGCCTACGGTTAAATTGAGCACGCGATCGTCAGGATTTAGCGCAAAATTAAATTCAGTTGCAAGACGCAGAAAATCGCGGCGGGCACGAGCACGATCGACAAACAACGCCCCGGTTTTACCCACCATAAAATTATCCAACACGGTAAGCGGCGGGAAATCGAGCGGATCTTGGTGCAGCATTCCCACACCCGATCGAATCGCATCGGCAGGCGTTTTTACTTCAACCGCTCGATTATCAAGTAGAACCGTTCCCGAATCGCGGGTAATAAAACCGCTTAGAACTTTCACGATCGTGCTTTTTCCCGCTCCGTTTTCACCGAGCAATCCGTGAATTGATCCCGCTTCGATCGTGATTGAAATATCGTCGTTTGCTTGAACCTGTCCGAAGCGCTTAGAAATGTGTTGCAGTTCAATTCTCATAGCGATTTTAATTTGGTTTGATTGAGGGATTAGTCATTGCTAACCCCCCGATCGTGTTATTTGCTCGGCCCTTCCATTCCTGCTAACAATTGTGGCAGATACCAAATTTGCTGATCCGTTGCAGTTTGTCCTTCTTTTAAGAAGTCGCTGCCATCTTGAAACTTGATCGGGCCTTTGAACAGGTTAATGCTGCCATCGCCCAAGCCTGCAATAAACTGATCCAAAAATTTCTTGTTGTCACCGAGGGCATTTCCCGAATTAAAGCCGACCATCGAGCTTGGGCCAGTTAGATTCTTCCAGTCTGGCCCAAGCCAAGTGAACGTGCTTTGGTATTTGCCGTCTTTTGCTTTTTGAATGGCATCTGCATAAGGCAGCGCCCAGTTGTAGTACGGCACGCCTAAACAAATATTCGGCGCTAAGGTACAGCCCGATGCCAAATCGTAATGCACGAATTTCACAGGTTTGCCTGCATCCGCCGCTTTTTTGCCTTGCACCGCGACTTCAGGCGTATCAATGCCGCTCATCACGACATCGTAGCCGCCGTTGTAATAATCGTCGGCAACCTTGGTTGGATCAAGCGTTTTACCAGGAATGTTAAACCAAAACCCAATCCAAGTTACTTTGAAATTCAGGTCTTTGGCTTGCTTTTTGCGGTAATTTTCCCAACAGTATTTCGCACCTAGAAAAGCAGACGAAGTATAGCGGCGCGTTTCATCGTTGATCAACGGGCCGAGATACCCGATTTTTCCGGTTTCTGTTCCCAATGCTGCCGCGCAGCCTGCAATCATTTTGCCGTACTCCATGCGCCCCATGATGTTACCGAGGTTCGCTTGGTTTTTGAAGTTCTTGCCGTCTTTCCAAGCGTAATCGCCAGAGGCATGAATCACGGTGACGTTCGGATGTTTTTTCGCAGTTTCGAGCGCGTCATCTTTAAAGTCATCTGAGTTGAAAATAACGAATTTTGCGCCTTTAGCAATCAAATCGTCAGCCACCTGAGAGCCTTTGACGTTCGGTCGATCGGCCGGATTCACTTTATCGACATACTCGAACTTTGTGCCCGATACTTGCTTAAGAGCGGCTTCGATGCCTTCAAATTGCGCCTGATTCCAGCCTCCGTCGTTTTTCGGGCCGACAAGAACCATGCCCACGGTATAATCTCCGCCGCCTGCTGCACTCGGTGATGCGGTTTGATTCGATGCTGTATTACTACCGCAAGCACCGAGAGCAAACCCGATCGCGGTGACGGTACTGAACTTCTGAAGCGTTGATAAAACTGATTTTCGTGATGTCATATTCGGATCATTGAGCCTAAATCGATTACACAATCAAAAACGAGGAGAAGTGAACAAGCGATTCTTATTAACGCTTGTTTGCCTGTTTTAGAAATGTATCCTAAATTACATCACGATAGTCGGGTTTCAAGTTCAATCCCTGACGCGGTTCGATCGCGCTTAGCCCTGAGAAATCCACTTCAAGAAACCGTTGAGAGTGGATTGACGCATTCAGGCGAATCATGGGTTGGGCTATTAACGGCAAGGCTAACCGGATAAGTGGTCATTGCCTCGGTGGCATACGGATTTAAGAGCGATTGTAGAGCTTCTAAATCCGGTGTGGAATCAAGCCAACGATCGTACTGCTCCGGCTGAAGAATCACGGGCATTCGATCGTGAACTGTTGCCGTTAGATCGTTGGCGGTCGTGGTGATAATGGTTCCCGTCTCGATCGTGTCTCCATCCGGAGAGTGCCAGCGCTCCCAAAGTCCTGCAAAGGCGAACAGTTCACCGGACGCTAAGCGAAAATGAAACGGTTGCTTTTTGCCGGATTGCTTTTTCCATTCGTAAAATCCGTCTGCAATGATCAAACATCGACGCCGCTTAAAGGCATCTCGAAACGAGGGCTTTTCGCAAACGGTTTCGGCGCGGGCGTTGATTAATTTTGTGCCGATCGCGCGATCTTTTGACCAGCTTGGAATCAAGCCCCAGCGAAGCGGTTTAAAAGCGCGAGCATGAGTTTCTGGGGCTTCGACGATCGCAGGAATCGTTTGGGTAGGAGCGAGGTTGTAGCGCGGCTTCCAATCGGGAGGTTCGGTTAATCGAAACGCGCTGGCGATGTCTTCGGCTGAATGACCGAGCGTAAATCTTCCACACATATAAAAAGATAAAGCGATCGACGCTAGTAGATCAAAGAAGGTCGCTACGATGATGGATTCGAGTTGCCCCCCAAATTTCCCGCATACGGGAAATTTGGGGGGCACAACCTACTCACACTGTAGCGAAAAACTCGCTTAGCTCACATTGAGGTAAGGCATCGATCGCAGGCTAACTACTTGTTCTGAAAATCAATTTCGTTGCGTCCAAAGTGATTTTTCACGTTTGACACTACGTTGTAAGCATTCGGGCCGGGATCGGTGCGGGTTTCGTCGATGCCTTCGGTCGGGCCGCCAGTTTGTTTCCAAGCAGGCAAACCGCCAACGATTTCAGAAACGCTTTTGAATCCAGCTTGACGCAGCATGTTTGCGGCTTGAGCGGTTTCTTCATCGTTTGAGCCGTACACGTAAAGATCGCGATTTGGCTCAAAATTATTGGTTGCTAATTCAACTAAAGAATCCATTGGAAAATCCATTGCGCCCAAGATGCGTCCAGCATTGAACACGTCACGGGGACGCACATCAAGGATCGTCAATCCTGGCTCACCCCACTCTAAACGAGATTTCAAATCGTGCACCGACGATTTCGACTTCGGCCCGGGCGGGGTCGGCGTTACGTTCGGTAAAGCATCCTTAGCATCTTTAATGGCTTTTTCAGCGTTAAACATAATAAAAACTTCCCGTAAATTCCACTGCAACTTTACTGGCAAGTTTAACGCTGACCAATCTGACTAAAGACTGAAGGCAGGGATCAACTTTGGACACATTTTGCCGTTACTCAAAATTAACCGATCGCCACGGGGTCGGATCGACGGCTAACCCGTTCACGTACAAGCCCCAGTGTAAATGCGGCCCTGTTGCGGCTCCGGTTGCGCCAAGCGCACCAATGCGCTGTCCGGTTTGCACAAAGTCGCCTTCTTTAACGGCGATTTGGCTCATGTGCAAATAAATCGTGGCAACGCCCTGCCCGTGATCGATGCCAACGCAGTTTCCATGAACTTTGAATCCGTCAGCTTCACGTCCTACCAACACAACCCGACCCGGAGCGGGCGCGACGATCGCAGAACCGTAATTGCCTGCATAATCAATGCCGCGATGATAGTAATCTTTGGCAAACACGCCGTTGTAATACCGTCGAATGCCATAGCCTGTTGTCACGCCGCCGTTGTTTGGACGCTGAAATTTACCGCTCCAAAACTTCTGCGGCGACACGATCGCTTTGAAAGCATCAACCCGATCAAATTCGTAATCGCTGTTGCTGTCGTTTTTTCCGGGTGGAAGCCAGATGCTTTGAGTGGGAAACGATCGACTGCGCAGCGTCAGCGATAAGCGTTGTTGATCGCTGCCTGCATTTACGGCTAAAGCAAGCTTACCGGGACGATCAAGCGGCGTGGTGGGAAGAAAGGCACGATAGCGACTGTTGCCCAAATCGAACGTTGGATAAGTTTTTGATCCGAGTGTGACCGTTGGCGCGGTTTGGGCTTGTACGACGACCGCGATCGTATCACCAAGCTGCGGATTTCGAGGACTGACTTGAACTTGAAGTGCTTTTGAAGGCAGAGCAAAAAAAACGATGGCGATCGCAATGCTGAGCGCGATCGCGCCGTTGAGAATAGAACGGTTGAGAGACACGGCTAGAACACGAAAAAGATTGCTAAACAGTCTACTCCTTCTTCACAAATAGAAATACAGTACAGTTAAAAGCATTGCTAAAAGAGCGCCAGTCATGCGGAAACTGTTGTCGATCGTTTTACTCATCGGGCTGTTTTGCGTTGGATCGCCTGCTTGGGCAGATTCTGAAGTTTACCAAACGCGCACGATTCATAGTCCCGATGGCATTGGCAAATTCTACATGGGGCGCGAAATTGCTCAGGTCATGGGGCATCAAGGCGCAGGTTGGCTAGAGCGCCCAGGGCGCGACGCCGAAGAACAACCGCAAAAGCTGATTGCTGATTTGAATCTGAAGCCGACGAGCGTTGTGGCAGACATTGGCGCGGGAACGGGTTATTTTAGCTTTCGGATCGCGCCAAAAGTACCGCAAGGTAAAGTTTTCGCCGTAGACGTTCAGCCAGAAATGCTGAATCTTCTAGAAACACAAAAAACCAAAAAAGGCATTTCCAACGTTGAACCTGTTTTAGGCAGCGTGAAAAATCCGAATCTTCCCGAAAATAGCGTTGATGTGGCGTTGATGGTCGATGCTTATCACGAGTTCGAGTATCCGCTTGAAATGATGACCGAACTGCGTCGATCGATCAAATTCGGCGGTAAAGTGGTGCTGGTTGAATACCGGGGCGAAAATCCGTTTGTGTTGATCAAGCCGTTGCACAAAATGGCGCTAAAACAAGTGCGCCAAGAAATTACCAACGCTGGCTTCACGTATGTCGAAACCAAAAATAATCTGTCACAGCAGCATGTAATCGTTTTCGAGAAGCGCCGTCTTAATGGGATTGACGGTTAATCAGCGCAACGACAACGAGTTCTTCCGGGTGGAGCGCGTACAGATCTTCGATTTCAACGGTTCGATGCTGCTCCATCACCTCGTGAAGCGATTCATCGAGGTAAGCTTCAAGCACGATCGGATGCACATAGTATTTCCGACAGGTTGCAGGGCGATTTCCTAAGTGAGCCGCGACGGTTTTAATCGCTTGAGTAATGTTCTTTTTCGCAGCAGTTTGCGACGTGAATCGCCCGATTTCGGCTAAATGCGACGCTGCTAAAACCGTACCCGCCCAAGTGCGAAAATCTTTTGCGGTAAATTCCTGTCCGGTCACTTCTCTGAGGTAATCATTCACATCCGACGACGTGATATCTTGCGGGTTTCCGTGTTCATCAATGTACTGAAATAGCTCTTGACCCGGAAGATCTTGACAGCGCTTCACTACTTTAGCGAGGCGTCGATCGCTGATTTCGATGTCGTGCTCAACGCCACTTTTGCCGCGAAACTGAAACTCAATTTTTGACCCCGCAATGTGAACGTGCTCATCGTGCAGCGTGGTCAACCCAAAAGAATGATTTGTTTTAGCGTATTCTTCGTTGCCCACGCGAATCCGGGTTAGCTCCATGATTTTAAGCACGGCGGCTAACACTTTTTCTTTGGGCAATCCTGGTCGCGATAAATCTTTTTCTAATCGACGCCGCAGTTCAGGCAACGCTTGACTAAACGCCATCATGCGCGAGAATTTAGTTTGATCGCGAATCGATCGCCACAACGGATGATAGCGATACTGCTTGCGTCCTTTGGCATCGCGTCCTGTTGCTTGCAGATGTCCATTCGGTAGCGGACAAATCCACACATCTTTGTAGGCAGGCGGAATGGCCAGCGAATCAATCCGACGAATCGTTTCTGCGTCGCGAATTCGATCGCCGTTCACCGCAAAGTAAATAAACTTTTTACCTGATTTTTGTCGTCGAATTCCGGGTGTATCATCGCTCACATACGTTAGTCCCACCGCTTCAGCCGACTCAATCGGATTACTGGGAATGTCTTCAAGCTCGATCGATTGGTCTTCGACGATTAATTGCAACATAACTCATCGCTACGGTAAACCAGATGAATTTCACCGTAGCAAATTTACTCAAATGCCGAATCTACAGCAGAGAATACGCTGAAAGACTGAATCTGTATTCAGAAATGTTTGAAAAGTTACTTGAGTAAACGACGATTGCTAGGGGTGCTGCAATCGTCTTCAAGGTGTTTACAGCAACGCCGTTCATTTCAAGCACACTTAACTGCATTTGAGGAGAGAAATAAGCCAGAAATTATTGTTGTCTAACGTCGATCGCGATAATTTTAATGATCACTAGGCTTAGAAGCGACTGGAATCGTTCAAATACGTTCACACACTCATGAGAAAAAAACCCTGGCTACTGTTACCGAGCGTGGCTGCCTTGATTCTGGCGGGTGCTCCAATGCTTGCAGTTCGTGCTCAAGCGCAAACTGCTCCTGCCCAAGCGCCAAGTCGCCCCGCCCCGGTTCAGATCACCCTCTCGCCTGCGCAGCGCACTCAAATCGATAAAATTCAACAAGCTGCGATGAGTGAGATCATGACCAAAGTGTTAACGGCTGACCAACGCGCCAAGTTAACCGCCGTGGCTCAACCCGGAACCCCGCCGCGCCGCATTGAACTCAATCTCACCGATGCTCAAAAATCGAGCATTAATACGATCGTTGGAAATTCCAGAAAGCAGATTTTTGATACTGTCTTGACGAAAGAGCAACGCAGTCAAATCATGCAGGCAAATCCAAATATGCGCTAAGCCGCTTATTCAACTCATCACGTAAAAGGCACCT
>CAXUFL010000089.1:0-7639 GCA_964250455.1 uncultured bacterium | reverse complement strand
TGATTCAAACGGTTCGGGGTGTCGGGTATGTATTGCGGGAAGCGTGAATCGATGAAGGCTACAACATTAAAATATCGGATTGGTTGTCTTGGGCTGGGGCTATTTCTAATCGGATGTGCATCAACGTCTGTTTCTTCTCAACCGAGTATGGTTCAAAGCTTGCCGATCGCCGCTCAAACCCGAATTGGCGGAAACTTAATTCAGCTTGAAGTGGCGCGAACTCCGCAGCAGCAAGAAATCGGGTTAATGAACCGCACTAAACTTGCCAACGATCGCGGAATGCTGTTTCCGTTTGATCCGCCGCGTCCGGTACAGTTTTGGATGAGAAATACGCTGATTCCGTTGGATATGCTGTTTTTGCGCAACGGCGTTGTAGCGGGAATTGCTCAAAACGTACCGCCGTGTAAAGCTGATCCGTGCCCGACCTACGGCGATCGCAATCAAGACATCGATCAGGTAATTGAACTACGCGGAGGACGCGCCGCCGAACTGGGATTAAAAGCGGGCGATCGTCTAGCAGTGCAATTCGTCAAAAAATAACTGCAATCAATAGCAAGAAGATCGAGCGAAATTTTGCGGCTCGATCTTTTTCGATCGCTCGAAATTCCTTCATCCACAAAGGAACCTGAATTCAAGCGGTTTATTTTTTATAAATATAAAGCTTATTGGAAGAACTTTGTACTTCAAATGTTTGTAGTTTACACTCAAAGCGCATTCGTTATTCCTAATAAATGTTCATCAACCCTAATCAATCGTTACTATTCTTTACAAAAATGCAAAGCCTATCCTGGGGTAGAGCTATCATTCAAAGCTTTGATGTAAATTCTTAGCCTATATCGATTTGGCTGGTAGTAACAGCAATAAGAACAGCGCTTTATTGAGGAAAATTGTTTCAGAAATTTTCAAAACTGCGTTTGATATCGCTACTTTTTTCGTTTCGTTCGCGTTACTGACTGATTCACTTGATTAGTCCACTTTCAAGAGTGGCTACGATTTTGCTCCCGGTTAGATAGGTTTGATCAAAATAGGACTTTTACAACTTTCTTAGGGGTTTATCTGTGATTATCGCAAAGCATTCTAAATTTCTTCGATTTCTACAAGACGAGCTATTGCTTTCGGCACCGTCGATCGCGCTTGCGCTGAGGTACCGCGAACAGAATCCGGGCCCGTTGCCGATGATTCTTTGGCAGTACGGATTAGTGACGCTAGAGCAGCTTGACCAAATTTACAACTGGCTTGAAACGGCAGAAGCCTAAGCTTGAATGCCGAAAACCGAATGGATCGCTGATGCGTGAAAATTTTATTTTTGGATCAAAGCGGAAAGTCTGGAGGCGCAGAGCTGTGTTTGCTTGACATTGCTCGGTTTTTCTGCGATTTCTCTAAGACCGAGCAGAGCAGCGATTCAAAAGAAAAATTGATGCACGATCGCTGCTTAGTTGGCTTATTTGAGGATGGAGATTTTCGCTTATCGCTCGAAGCTGATCAGATTCCGGTACAGGTGCTTGCCGATCGATCCATTCAAGTAAGCAAATCGAGTGGATTGCTCAAAGGATTAGCTAGTGTAAGACAGCTTGCGCCCTTAGTTGATCAAGTTGTCAAGTTAAGCCGCGAGTTTGATGTCATCTATGCCAATACGCAAAAATCGCTGATTGTTGGCGCGATCGCTGCTGCTTTAAGCGATCGACCGTTGGTTTATCACTTACACGATATCTTATCACCAGAGCATTTTAGTTCGGTTAATCGTCGTCTTTCGGTTTTGATGGCAAATCGCGCCAAGCTTGTAATCGCCAATTCTCAAGCAACTCGGTCGGCGTTTATCAAAGCAGGCGGACGGGCAGACCTTGTTGAAGTGGTTTACAACGGCTTTGAGAGTGCGGCTTATCAACCTGAAGCTAATCCGACGCTGCGAAGCACGCTTGATTTAGACGGGCGATTTGTGGTTGGACAGTTCAGCCGATTGTCACCCTGGAAAGGACAACACGTTTTACTGCAAGCGTTAACTCAATGCGATGATCAAGTTGCTGCGGTTTTTGTTGGAGATGCGCTGTTTGGCGAGCAAGCGTATGTACAAGCGCTACGCGATCAAGTTCAGCAGTTGGGACTAATCGATCGCGTTCGCTTTCTCGGCTTTCGCAAAGATGTCATTCCACTCATGCAGCTTTGTGATGTCGTTGCGCACACTTCGACGGCGGCTGAACCGTTTGGGCGGGTGATTGTCGAAGCGATGCTGTGCAGAAAGCCTACGATCGCCGCTAAAGCTGGTGCTGCTTTAGAACTAATCGATCCCGGTGTAAACGGCTGGCTTACCACGCCTGGAAGTGCGGTTGAATTAGCCGCCGCGATCGAGGTTTGTCGGCAGAATCCGGCAAACGCCGCTAAAGTTGCGCAGCACGCTCAACAGCAAGCCAAACAACGATTCGATTTAGCCAAAACCAATCAGCAAATTGCGCAGCATTTAGCGGTGAGGCTTCGATCAAAGTCAGTTCGATAAACTGGCTCCGATGAAGCTTGGAAGCGCAACTCATACCGCCGCGAAAGCGCTATCAAACTGACGATCGACGCATTTAGCTTTTGTAAATCTTTCAACTTATACGACCGCAGAAAGACGTTGATTTAGGCGCGATCGATTAGCCTACCCGTAGCTGCCACGTCTCAAACTATGACTGTAGAAAATCAACGCATCAGCTTTTTTTTGCCAACGTTAGCCGGAGGCGGAGCAGAACGCGCCATGTTGCACTTAGCCGAAGGATTCGTCGATCGCGGATTCGAGGTTGATTTGGTGCTTGCCGAAGCGAGCGGAGAATATTTAGATCAAGTTTCGTCGAAAATTCGCATCGTCGATTTCAAATCCACGCCGCCAGTCATCGTGACAAAAACGCTGGCGCTTAAACGCTATCTGCAACAAGAACGCCCTAACGTTTTATTTTCAGCACTGGACATTTTTAGTTCAGCCCTTTGGGCACGCTGGCAAACCGACGCCCCGACAAAAATTGTCATGTGCGTTCAGACGTATCTTTCTGAGCAGTTTGGCAACCATCAACGCAACACGATCGGGCGTCTGCGTCCGAAAATGGTGCGCTGGCTGTATCCAAAATCCGATGCGATCGTCGCGGCATCGTTGGGAACCGCAAAAGACGTTGCGGAAATTACGGGGCTACCGCTCGATCGCATTAGCGTAGTTTACAATCCGGTCGTGACGCCGGAAATGCAAGCGAGAATTCACGACTCGATCGATCATTCGTGGTTTGCGCCCGACCAGCCGCCTGTTTTGCTCGGCGTTGGGCGGTTAGTAAGTCAAAAAGATTTTTTCACGCTAATTCGTGCGTTTGCTGAAGTTCGCGCCGTTCGACCCGCTCGACTGATGATTTTAGGCGAAGGCGAACAGCGATCGCAGCTAGAACAACTAATTCACGAATTGCGGCTTGATGCGGATGTTGCCTTGCCCGGATTTGTGGAGAACCCTTACGCATACATGGCGCACGCTGCGATTTTTGTGCTGTCATCGCGCTACGAAGGCTTTGGAAACGTCGTTGCTGAAGCCCTTGCGACCGGAACCGCCGTTGTCTCAACCGATTGCCCCAGTGGACCCGCAGAAATTCTTGATTATGGAAAATACGGTAAGCTAGTTCCAACTGAGAATCCGTCTGCGCTGGCAACGGCAATTCTCGAAACGTTGGACACGTCAACAGATTCTGATGCCCTTCGAGATCGATCGCTAGAATTTACCCGCGATCGCATCGTCGATCAATATGTCGCAGTCGTTGAACAATTGACTTCTAGCTAATGCGAATTCTTCACGTTCTCAATCACGTTCAGGAAATTGGCAACGGAATTGTCAACGCCGCGATCGAGCTTGCGTGCTGTCAAGCAAAAGCAGGATTTCAGGTTGCAGTGGCATCCGGGGGCGGTGAGTATGAAGATTTGATGAAGCGCTACGGCGTGCAGCATTTTGATCTCGATCAGCGTCGCAGCGCGATCGTCATCTTAAACGCAGCTCAAAAATTTAACAAAATTGTGCGTAATTTTACGCCTGATATTGTCCACACGCACATGATGACCGGGGTAATTTTAGCGCGGGTTCTCCGTGGAAATGCTGACTACGCTTTGGTTTCAACCGTGCACAACGAATGGCAGCGATCGGCAAACTGGATGGGAATCGCTGATCGAGTAATCACTGCAAGTCAAGCCGTCGCCCGCTCGATGCAGCAGCGCGGCATTCCCGCTCACAAACTCGTAGTCGTGCCGTGCGGCACGATCGGCAGCCCGCGCCGACCTAGCTTAGATGCCGTAGAACCCTTACCGCTCAAGCGTCCTGCCGTTGTCACCGTAGCGGGAATGTTTCCGCGCAAAGGCATCAGCGACTTAATTGAAGCTTTTGTGCAGATAGCTGACGAACACCCTGCCGCCCATTTATATTTGGTAGGCAACGGCCCGCATCGAGCTGAGTTTGAGCAACAAGCCCACAACAGTCGAATGCACGATCGCATTCACTTTGAAGGCTTTCAAGCCGAACCGCAGCGCTACCTTCTTTCCACGGACGTGTTTGTACTGGCATCGCATCAAGAACCGTTTGGATTGGTGCTTGCCGAAGCCCGCGAAGCAGGCTGTGCGATCGTCGCAACCGATGTCGACGGCATTCCCGAAGTGTTAGACCACGGCGCTGCCGGACTCCTCGTCCCTGCGAAAAATCCGTCTGCGATCGCGGCGGCACTGACTCACCTGCTCAAGCGTCAAGACGACCTGGAAACCTGGAGGTACCGCGCTCAACAAAACTTGGATTGGTTGCGCGTCGATCGAATGCACGAAGAAACGCTTGAAGTCTACCGCGATGCCCTTGCTGCAAACGCTCAGATTGATTGTGCTTAAGAGGAGAGTTCTTGTAAAGATGGATTTGAATTTGACAGTTAAGAAAATGAAACCCAACCTGTGGATGCTACTGGCGATTTTAGGACTGTCGAGTATTGCTGCTCCGACGCTGGCTCAAACGGCACCTCGAACTCGACAGGCCGCTTTGCCTGCGTCTGCTCCGGTACGCGATGAAGGCTACCTTTTAGGATCAGGCGATAAAGTCAAAATCGATGTGTTCGGCGTGCCGGAATACACGGGCGAGTATCAAGTGATGGCAGACGGTCGAATCAATTTGCCGCTTGCTGGAAGTGTCTCGGTACAAGGATTGACGGTCAATCAAGCCTCGAACAAAATCAAATCCGCCTACAGCGAGTGGCTGACGCGCCCCGTAATTACCGTTTCGCTAACGACAACGCGCCCGATTCAAGTGGCAATGTCCGGGGAAGTGGCGCGTCCAGGAACCTACACCACGACGCTCAACGATACAGGAATTCCAACCTTGAGCCGCATGGTGCAAATGGCGGGCGGATTAAAGCAATCGGCGGATCTAAAACAAGTAGAAATTCGGCGTCGCATGGGAGCAGGCGGCGGAATGCAAACGCTCAGAGTTGATTTAGCGCAGCTTTTGAGTTCGGGTGATTTATCGCAGGACATTCAACTGCGCGACGGCGACAGCGTGATCATTCCCGCAGCAACCGCTCTTAATTTTCAAGATTCGAGCCAGTTAGCCACGTCGAGCTTGGGCGCAAGCTTCGATCGACCGATCAGCGTGATTGTTGCAGGTGAAGTCAATCGTCCCGGTCCGCACAGCGTTCAGGGTGAAAAACTCCAGGTGCAAAACCCAGCGACGCCGGGTTTACCCGGTCAGCCGAACGTGGTTGACAAAGTAAAAGCGCCAACGGTTACTCGTGCGCTTCAAATTGCAGGCGGCATCACTCAACAAGCAAACATTCGAGATATCATCATCAAACGCACGACGAATAGCGGCGCAGAGCAAACGCTCAAAGTGAATTTGATGGCGTTGATTCAAGCTGGAGATGCGCGGCAAGATATCACCCTGCAAGAAGGCGATCGAGTCATCGTTCCACAAGCCACAACTTTGTCTCCGGCTGACTCGGTGGCGATTGCAAGAGCGAGTTTTTCGCCGGATGTAATCACGGTAAACGTGGTTGGAGAAGTCGAAAAGCCTGGTGCGATTCAGATTCCCCCGAACACTACGCTTAACCAAGCGCTACTGGCAGCCGGTGGCTTTAACGGTCGTGCTCGAAGAGGCAGAGTCAACTTTATCCGACTGCAAAACAACGGCACGATCGAGCGGCGCGATATTCCGGTAGATCTTTCGCGTGGCATTGATCCGCAAAACAATCCAGTTTTGCAAGCTAACGATACGATCGTGATTGGCAAGGATGGCTTCAAATCCTTTATTCAAGGTGTTGGCAACTTCTTAGGGCCCGCATTTGGAGTCGTCAATTTGTTTAGATAACTCTGATCAAGCTTTGGATCGAGCGGCTTCGATGCTATAAAAGAAAGCGACGTTTGAACGACAAGCAGAAAACGTCGCTTTCTTTTATATTTGAAAAACCTATGATTCCGTTAAGGAGATTAAATCAGTCTGTACTCTACCCACACAAGCAGCAGTTACGTTTAAACTAGAACAAAGCAAAACTTCTACTTCATACATTAGGGAGAATGCTTGAGTGAGTAATCACCTTCATAATTGTGGTTGATAGCGGGATGGTGAAGTAGATGAGCGATTTAACTCGGTGCTATCAAGTTTTAGGGCTAGAGCCTGGTGCGACACTTGATGAAGTGAATCAGGCTTACAAAGATTTAGTGTTTATTTGGCACCCCGATCGGGTGCCCAAAGATAATGCGCGGTTAATGCAGAAAGCCGAAGAGAAAATTAAAGAGCTAAATCACGCCCGCGATACGTTACGGGCACAAAGCAAAACGAGCAGCACGCCTCCGCAAAAATCAGCCCAGCCAAAGCCGTCGCAGTCGTCCCAAACGTATTATCAGTCCTATTATTACCGTCCTCCGTCTCAAACGAACGGGCACCACAGCAACGGACAGCACACACAACCCAAATCATCAAACGGGCATTCGTCCTCGAATTCGCAAAGCTATTACAATCAGTCGCAGTCTCGATCCGAGCATCATCGTCATCCGGAGAACCCATCGCGAAACGAGCACAAACCTCCGACTGAGCACGCACAAACGAATTATTATCGCCAATCTCACTATCGCGCTGAGTACCACCAACCGCCGAAAACGCCGTCGCGACCTCAGCAACCCGATTTCACCGGAGCAGATTTAAGCAGTCGTAATCTGAAAGAGAAAGATCTATCCGGCTACAATTTGTGTCGCGCTAATTTGAGCAATTCAGATTTGAGTGATGCCTTTATGCACAAAGCTAATCTTGAAGGTGCGAAGCTTCATCGAGCGAATTTGTTTCGAGCGAATTTGCTGGAAGCGAATTTGTGCGGGGCGGATTTACGTGATGCTAATTTGATCGGGGCTGACTTGAGCGGGGCAGATTTGCGGGGAGCAGATTTGCGCGGGGCAAAGGTGGGATTTGACGATCGTGTGATGGTCAAAATGACCGGAGCCAATCTTGATGGTGCCATTATGCCAAACGGAAAGGTTCATAGTGTGAAAAACGCTTGAAGCTGCTTGAGATTGTAAGTTAGACGTTTCACATAAAATATGAGTTTGGGTTAATTCATGGATGCGGGCGCGAATGCTATTAGCTTCGCGCATTGCCTGCGGCTACGCGGCTACACAGACAAAA
>CAXUFL010000088.1:0-9209 GCA_964250455.1 uncultured bacterium | reverse complement strand
ATCGATCGCAGCTCCACGCCTAAATTCTCAGGCAGCAATCCAAATAATCGATCGGCTGCTTTTTGTTCGCGATCGGCTTGATCTAAAACGCCCTGTTCGTCATAGCAGAACGTATCGCCCGCATCGATTTCGACTAAATCGTGAATTAGCACCATTTTGAGCACGCGAGAAAGATCAACGCTTGAATCTGCGTATTCAGACAGAACAATGGCCATCATTGCCAAATGCCAAGAATGTTCGGCATCGTTTTCCTGCCGCGATCGATCTATTAGTAGCGTTTGACGTAAAACGTGCTTGAGCTTGTCGATTTCGATGATGAACTGAATCTGTTGTTGTAAACGACGATCGATGAGTTGCATGTCAGGTTAGGGGGTGGTACACTTTCGAGCAAACGCTACTAATAGCGTCATGTAGATAAATCTCTAAATTTATCTTCTAGTTACAGCGTATCTTAATTGTAGAAAAATCCTCCTTATCCAGTAGAATAAGCGTACTGTCCTATGGCAATCATGAACGTTCCGCGTTTGCATCCTGACACGATCGAGCAAGTCAAACAGCGAGCCGATATCGTTGATGTGGTTTCGGAACACGTTGTGCTGAAAAAGCAAGGAAAAGATTTTGTTGGCTTGTGTCCGTTTCACGATGATAAATCGCCGAGCTTTTCAGTCAGTCCGAGCAAACAGTTTTATTACTGCTTTAGCTGCGGGGCAGGCGGCAACGCCATCAAGTTTTTAATGGAGCTAGGCAAGCGCAACTTTAGCGACGTAGTTTTAGAACTGGCGCGAAAGTATCAGGTTTCAGTGCAAACGCTGCAAGCCGAGGATCGTCAAGCGCTTCAGCGTCAGCTTTCGGTGCGCGAACAGTTGTATGAGATTTTAGCGATCACGGCAAAATTCTACGAACACGCCCTGCATCAATCCGGCGGACACGACGCGCTGACGTATTTGCAGAATCGCAAGCTAAGCGCAAACACGATCGCCCAATTCCAATTAGGCTACGCTCCGGGCGGTTGGGAAACGCTGTACGGCTATTTAGTTGAGCAAAAACGCTATCCGGTTGCACTGGTTGAACAAGCGGGATTAATCGTGCCGCGTAAAACTAAAGACGGATACTACGATCGCTTTCGGCACCGCTTAATGATTCCGATTCACGACAGTCAAGGACGAGTGATCGGCTTTGGCGGCAGAACGCTAACCGACGAACAGCCAAAATATCTTAATTCCCCGGAAACCGAACTGTTTGATAAAGGTAAAACGCTGTACGGATTAGATCAAGCGAGAGCCTCGATCGCCAAACAAGATCAAGCCGTTGTCGTCGAAGGCTACTTCGATGTGATCGCTCTTCACGCGGCGGGAATCACCAACGCCGTTGCTTCACTCGGAACCGCGCTCAGCATTGCTCAAGTTCGTCAACTGCTGCGCTACACCGAATCTAAACGCATCATTTTTAATTTCGACGCCGATCGAGCCGGAGTTCAAGCCGCAGAACGCGCGATCGGCGAAGTAGCAAGCCTGGCGTATCAAGGCGAAGTTCAACTGCGAATTCTCAACCTCCCCGACGGCAAAGACCCCGACGACTTTCTAAAAAATCGATCGTCTGCTCAGTATCAAACCTTGCTCGATCGTGCTCCTTTGTGGATCGATTGGCAAATTAATCAAGCAATCGCCAACCAAGACCTCAAGCAATCCGATCAGTTCCAGCAAGCCGCAATGGAGATTGTTGCGCTGCTTGGCAACTTACCCAATCCATCACTCAGGACTCACTACATTCATTACTGTGCCGAATTGCTGAGTCAAGGCAATAGTCGGCTAACGCAGCAAATCGAAGAAAACTTACGAATGCAAGTGCGTGGTCAACGCTGGCACGGTCGATCGCAGAAATGGCAAACGCCAGGCGATCGCAGCCTGCTCGAAGAATGCGAATCGCAATTATTACGGCTTTACCTTCACGCCGCCGATCATCGAAGCGCGATCGCTGACGCTCTCAGCGCTCAAGACCTTGAGTTTAGCTTGTCGCACCACCGATTTCTGTGGCGACAAATCACCGAGATCGAGCGGCATTATCCTTCAGTCGATTTGTTCGAGCAATTGCGGAATCGTACCCACGATTTTCCTCGCGAAATGTCTCAGGTGTACGCTTTATTTGAGCTAGACGAAAAAACCAAGCATGATATCGTGCGGGCGGCTTTAGTCATTCGTTCAGCAATGGCGGGAATGGAGCGCGTGATGTGCGAGAAACGATACAGACATTTTCTAGATCTGTGGGAGAAAACCGATTTAGCCACAACGCCAGAACTAGGACAGTACTATCAGCAAAAAGCGTATGTCGAACGCCAACGGATCGCGGAACTCGATCGATTGCGTCAAGTAACGTTTAATGACTTGGTTGAATCGCCATTATCGATCGACGTTCCTTAGTCAAGCCTGGAATGGGAAATAGCAATCTCTCAACAGGGTTAGACAGCTTTGCTCGATCTGCGGCAACAGCTTTGTCAAGCTCGTTGCTGCTCATCAATGTTTACAGTCTTCATTTTCTTCACTGCAATTCTGGTATGACGGCAGCGTAGTGACCACAGCGAGGAAGCTATGAAAACTGCAATTTCACTTCCGGATGCAATCTTTGAAGAAGCAGAAGCACTAGCTAAACAGTTAGGTGTATCTCGCAGTGAACTCTATACCAAAGCACTAATAGCTTATTTACAAAAGTACAGCCGTGATCAAATTTTGAATAACCTAAATCAGGTTTATTCTGAAGAATCTTCTGACCTTGATCCTGTGTTAGCAAAAATGCAGTTTACGTCTCTGCCTTATGAGGATTGGTAGTGTATCGTGGAGAAATATCGCTACCGCTTCATTCACAAACTCTTGCAAGATCACTTCGCCGCAATGAAGATCAATGAATCAAGAGAGAATTAAGATTTAGAAGTTGAAGCGGTTGCTAACTTTGCCTCAAGTTCCTTAATGTGATCTTGTAGTCGTTCAAGCTCATCGACCAACTGCAACACAGACACCCCAATATCCGGTCTAACTTCTGGCAAAGCCGAATTGTTGATTTGCGTTTGTGCCCAGTGTTGTAATTGTTCTAGCGTCATTTTCTGATCCTCCAATGAATCCAGCGATTTGGGTCAGGACGATAAACTGTAATGAGCCGAGCGACTCACTTCATCGTATCCCCAGACCGAATGAATTGGCTCACCGATCGTGTTGAAACCCAAAATCAAACAAGCGGTCATCGGGTAAGCGTCTGGATAATCTTCAATAATTTCCCCTGCTTCGACAACAGACGAATAAATCTCACCCAAAACGAAATTATCTGCCGCCGCCTCACTCAAACTATGTCGGGATGGACTAACTCTACCTGCCTCAATTGCCGCAACAATCTCCTCAACTTCCATCCAGACCTACTAAATGACTCCAGCCAAGATTTTCTCACGTTTGGCAATCCTCTTATTAAGTTAGCGATGTCCTCCTCATCGCAGGATTACGGAAATAAAAGGGAAAACGGGACTGTTGATCGCAGTGCTATCTTAAAATCAGCAAATCTTATAAACCCTTGCCATGACCCTGCGAGAACTCGAACAACAAGTTCACCAGCTAACTGTTGCAGAGCGGTTATTACTCCTCAACACCATTACGCGATCGCTTCAGAACGATCTCACTCAACCCCATCACACTCAATCTGATAAGCGTCTCTTAGTCGAACAACTCCGAGGTTGCCTGAAACAATCTGGCAAACCCGCGCCTACCGATGAAGAAATTGATGCCATGCGCGACGAACGTTTGGTAAAGAAATACTCGACATGAGAATTCTGCTCGAACCAACATCATTCTTGATTTCTTGAGCGTCATCCATTCTATTTAGAAAGTAGCCAACTGTTTGATGCGATCGCATCGAGAAGGATTGAAGGATTCTTCTCAGCTTCAAGCGCCACAGATATCTTCTACCTCTGTAAACGGCAAACTCAAAGTCTTGACACTGCAAGGCAAATCTTTGAGAGAACGCTTGCTCTGCTCACGGTTTGTCCCGTCACTCAAACTGTCCTCGAAACAGCATTTCGTTCTGGACTCCCTGACCTTGAAGATGCAGTCCAGATTGCTTGTGCTACAGACCAAAACTTAGATGCAATCGTCACTCGCAATTTAAAAGACTTTCAGACAGACCTTATTTCGGTCCGATCGATCGCCGATCTTCTACAACAAATGATGTAGATAATTTGCATCCGTGCAGACCTCATACTCAACCATCGCACGGCTACGGAAATCATCGAAATCGTCTGTGGCGAAATACTGCTCCATCAAAACCCCTCATCCTAACGATCGCTCAACTCATACTTTGGGTCAGTAGAACTATTCATTTTTCTCTTGCTGTTTGTGGGGATTTGCGATAAATTCTTGGTCTAACGCCATCCGCATCTGTTCGGACAGTTTCACATCGAGCAGCATTCTGCGGTCAATTCGGCACCCGATCAGATGCTGCTTTAATCGATCGCTACTCTGCTTTGGGGCATCATGATCCACTTTAGAAAACTGATTTGGCATCGCTTTTCGCATTTGTTACTGCGCCCCAAGCGGTTAGCCATTTTTGAGGCTTGTTTGATCGGGTTAGTCTCAGGACTGGGTGCATTGTTGTTAGCGCAAAGCGTAGGCTGGCTCGGCGGCTGGCGACAACAAACAACCCACTTGATTCCAGCCTTGATTGCCCTGCCGACAGTCGGACTAGTGGGCGGATTTTTGTCAGGCTTTATGGTTGAGCATTTAGCGCCAGCCGCAAGCGGAAGCGGAATGATCGAAGTGAAGGCAGTGTTAGCAAGAGTGCCGTTGCCGTTGAATCTGCGAATTGCGATCGTAAAATTAATCAGCGCAACGCTTGTACTCGCTTCAGGAATGCCGCTCGGACGAGAAGGGCCTACGGTGCAAATCGGCGCAGCATTGGCAAACCAGCTTAGTCAGTGGTTTCCAACCTCACCGGATCATCGGCGTCAGATTCTTGCAGCCGGAGCCGGAGCGGGGCTTGCTGCCGCGTTTGATGCACCGATCGCAGGCGTTTTATTTGTGGTCGAAGAACTGCTGCAAGATGTGTCAGGCATTACGTTAGGAACGGCAATTCTCGCGTCGTTTATTGCGTCGGTGGTGGCTCGCATTAGTGGGTCGCACAATCTCGATTTAGATTTGCATCTGGTTGTTTCTAACACGAGTTTCTCAGCTCAAGAAATTCCGTTTTATTTGCTGCTAGGAGTTTTGGCAGGCGGTTTAGGGGTGCTGTTCAATCGCACAATTCTGGCAAGCTTGAGCGCTTACCGTCGTTCTAACGTCAGCTTACCGATGCGAGTCGGCTTCGCGGGACTAATCACTGGAATCATGCTTGCGGCTTTGCCCGAATTATTTCGAGACAATGCGGGACTCAGAGAACTGCTTTTAACGGGAAACGCAGATTGGCAACTGGTTGCGATCGTTTTTTGCGTTCAGTTTTTTCTGATCGTTGTTACCTATGGGTCAGGTGCCCCTGGCGGATTGCTGATTCCGAGTATGGTATTGGGTGCTGCGCTCGGATACCTGATTGGCGTAGGAGAACATCAAGTCCTCGGCTTAAGCTTGGCAACAACCTATGCGCGAGTGGGAATGGCAGCGTTTTTCTGTGCGGTTGCCCGAACGCCGATTACCGCAGTCATTCTTGTTTTTGAGATGACAACTGATTTTAATTTAGTGTTGCCGTTGATGATTGCTTCAGCGATATCTTATCTGATTGCTGAACTAATCGAAGAAGGTTCGCTGTACGATCGCTTGCTTGAATATAAGGGAATTCATTTAACCAAAGAAGCGACGCAAGATCCCTGGACAGAACTAACGGCCGCAGACGTAATGCAGCCGAGGGTAGAAACGCTGTCGAGCCAAATCCGGATAGAAGAAGCACTGCAAGCGTTTTCTCAGTCGTCTCACCGCACTTTTCCCGTTCTCGAAAACGGCAAGCTAGTCGGCGTGCTGTCTCAAAAAGATGTAGCGAACTTGGATGCACGCGGGTTTAATCGCGATCGTTCGATTAGCGATTTAATGACGACTCAACCTGTAACCGTTGAGCAAGCCGATACCCTCGCTTATGTGTTGCATTTACTCGATCGTCATCATCTGCACGGTTTACCTGTTGTAGAAGGACGGCGATTGGTAGGAATCATCACTCGAAGCGATATTATTCGCGTCGAAGCCGCTTATCTGAATCACGAAGGACAGATTAAACCGACCGAGCGATCGCGGGTTGTTTATCAAACGCGATCGCCCGAAACCGGCCAACGTCGCATTCTCGTTCCGTTGAGCAATCCAAAAACAGCCGTAACGCTTTTAGAAATGGCCGTGGCGATCGCTCGCGACCATGATTACGAAATTGAATGTTTGCAAGTAATGGTGGTTCCAAAACATCAAGCCTTAGCAGAAGCTCCGGTCAGAACGGCAGTGAGTCAAAAACTGCTAAAGCGGGCAGCGCGGCTGGGTCATACGTGGCAGGTTCCAATCCACACTCAAATTCGGGTGGCGCACGATCTCTCAGGTGCGATTCTCGAAACCCTTAAAGAACGCCATATTGATTTGTTGCTGATGGGCTGGAAAGGAACCACAACCACGCCCGAACGGGTGTTTAGTCGCGTCGTGGATACGATGATTCGGCAAGCAGCCTGTGAGGTTGTGTTGGTGAAATTAAGCAGTTCTTTCGGAGGTCTAGGTGCGGATCTGCATCGATGGCTGGTGCCAATGGCAGGCGGCCCGAATGCTCAAAAGGCGATTCGGCTATTGCCTGCGTTGGTTTCTACTAATCAAGCGGCGCAAGTTCGACTGTTTCACGTGTGCGATTCTTCTGAGCAGCGCGGCATCGATCGTGCACCGCCGCATCCTGAATTTCTAGAGGCTGCGGCTCAGTTTCTTAAACCCCGCGTCAGTGCTTCAATCTCGGTCACGTCAATGAGTGCTGATTCTGTGCCTGCGGCAGTCCTAAATTATGCAAAACAAAATCACACAGACGTAATTCTTTTAGGAGCGAGTCGAGAGAGTTTGCTGCAACAAATGAAAAACGGAAATATTCCAGCCGTGATTTCTCGCCAGAGTCATTGCAACGTGATTTTGGTGCGAGGAACTTAGGTGTAGAACAAAACTTTAAAGAAGGCGCGTTTGTAAACGATTCGAGATTGGGATCACTCATCAAAGCGTTAAAGCGCCTTTACCTCGATCTACGAATTTCGATCGCGATACGTCCGACGCCGCACGAGAAATTCCGGCAAATCGATTTTGAGGTCTTGGCTAAACGGATTCGATCGCACTCCCACCCGTGGATCGCTAACAAGTGCCGTCTCGATCGACGCCAAAATCGCCATGACTTCGGGTGAAAGGTCAGCTTCTCCTAAAAGCGGCTTTAATGCGGCAAGTTTTTCTTGCAGTTCTTGATAGCGCGTTTTCCAATGCTGCACGGCTGTTTCATACTCGCTTGCCTGCTGCGCCTGACTCAAAATCTGCTCTTGCATTTCTGCCGCTTGTCCTTCTAGCTCAGCGATGCGATGCTGACTTTGTTCGCGATCGGTTTCGAGTTCTTGACACGCTTGTTGCAGCAGTACTTGCGTGGTCATGTGGCGGGCAAGTTGGCTTTCAAGTAGACTAACTTGATGTTCTAATTCGCCGATGCGGGCTTGCGATCGTTGCTTTTGGGCTTCAAGCTCGTTTAGTTGACGGCGACGCAATTCTAGATCCGTTTGCAGCAATTGAAGCTGTTGTTCGGGAACATCAGCGTTGCGCTCTGAACGCATTGCGCTTTGGGAAATCGTGGTCTCAACGCCTGCCCGGAGTCGATCGAGTTCAACCTGTTGAGTGCGAGCGATTTGCTCGGCGGCATCGAGCAGCGATTGATAGTCGCGTTCTCGCTGCTGTGCCTGTTCAATTTTGGCTTCGAGGTCGGCTTTTTGCTGCGCAAATTGCAGCTTAAGCTGTTGAATCGCTTGCTGCTGAACGTTAGCAATTTCTTCGGTAGTCGCAAGCTGGTGTTCGAGAAAATGCTGATCGATGACTTGTAGCCGCAGCTCCCCCAGCGACGCGATCGATTGATCTAGCGCCTGTTCTAGGTCACGAATGCGGCGACCTTGAGTTTCAACGCGCTCTTGCAGCCGCTTTAACTCATCAGACGCAATTTCAGCAGAATGAGTTCGCAGCGTAGACTCTGCGAAACCGGAGCGATCAGCATCGTTTAGCTCTGACACTGCTGAACCTGCAACACGTTAGGAATATAGCTTACACTCAGTTCTGATTTTGCGCCTCCGTGAGCCGCAGCGATTAAAGTTTCGATTCGGGCGGTTGTTTTGCCGCTTCGGTCGGACGATCGCCTTGATTGAGCGACCAGCGATACTCGATCGGCACCTTCAGTCGATCGCAGGCTTCTTCGATTTGTTTTTGCTGAGACAATGCCTTTCTAAGCGTGATAATCAGTTGCTGAACTTGTTCGCGTTGCTGTTTCCGTTGTCCAACTGCGAACATCGTTTGACGCTCTAGCAGTTGGAGCAGCAATTCGTAGTGAATGTGCGACGGAAGAGGAATTGGCTCCATGTTATGGCTGACCTACGCGGGGTGAAAAAACGGGTTGCTCTAGACTTTAGAGCCTGAAGCTAGAAAAACTCAAGCGTTCAACGTAAAAACTTTTACGTTCTTAGTAAAGCATGCTGAGCAGCACACCTGTTATGAATTAACGAGTTGAGCCAGTGCGTGTCCAGGATCAGGCTGTTTGATCAGCGCTTCTCCAACCAGGACAGCGTTTGCGCCTGCTTGAGCGACGATCGCTAAATCTGCGGGGGTGTGCAGTCCTGATTCGCTAACAATGAGAATGTCGCGATCGAGAATCTGCGATCGACGTGCGGCAAGAAGCTGCTGCGTGGTATTCAAATCCACCGAGAAATCTTTCAGGTTGCGATTGTTAATCCCGATTAGCGTAACGCCGTCGAGAGCGAGCACGCGATCGAGTTCTTCGAGCGTGTGGACTTCGATCAAGGCTGTCATGCCTAACGTTTTGACGATTTTGAGAAAATACTGCAAATCTTTATCTGGCAAAATTGCTGCAATCAGCAAAACGGCATCTGCTCCTTGAATCCGCGCCCAGTACATTTGATATGGGTAGATAATAAAGTCTTTGCACAATAACGGTAAGTCTACCCTGGCGCGGATTTGAGTGAGATTTTCAAAACTGCCCTG
>CAXUFL010000087.1:0-10397 GCA_964250455.1 uncultured bacterium | reverse complement strand
ATTGTGCGGATTGTCGATCGCAACGGCGATGCTGAACAAATTACAGCAAATAATACAGCCCTTACCGATCGACCGTTAGCGGTTTTGGTCGATGGCGGATCGGCAAGCGCGAGTGAAATTCTCACCGGAGCGCTAAAAGACAATCATCGCGCTATCGTTATCGGCACGCAAACGTTTGGAAAAGCGCTGGTGCAGTCGGTAAACCCGCTTTCTGATGGATCGGGAATTAACGTCACGATCGCCCATTATTTCACGCCTAACGGCACCGACATCAATCATCGCGGCATTACGCCAAATGTGGTTAGCCCGCTTAGCGAAGCGCAAGCCAAAGACCTGTCCGAGCATCCTGAAAAATTAGGGACTGCTCAAGATCCCCAGTTCCGACAGGCGTTGTCACGAGTTGAGGCAGCGCTAACTCGCTAACGATCCCAGACTAGTGTGCGTAGAAATGCATCGAATGAGTGACGTGATGTTGCAATTTGTTACGCACACTAATTATTAGCATCGATTCTTGCAAAAGCTCGCCGCAAAGATTAATGCCGTCAGCCTTTGCATCAATCAGCATTTATCTGTTCTTAATTTTTTCATAAAAGAAACAGCGATAAGCTGATCGAATCTGTGACTTACGCTTTGCGTCACTCCAGAAGAATCGATTGTTGTCTTAGTTGATTCAGTTTTCCTCATGCGTAATCCTCACCCAAATCAAGCATTCGTTAAGCTGTCGGCGATCGCCCTACTCGGATTCGGCTTGGTTGCGATCAGCCATCCCGATCGTTTCGCGCAAATCGCAGCAGCAAAACAACCGCAACGAAGTGCTTTATCTACCATTGCCAAGCCGTCGCAACAGCAAAACGCTTCGTTTATTGTTGCTCAACAACCCGTTCAAACTGACGTTTCTCAAACGCTAGTCGATCAAGGACAAAACCGAACGTATTTCCTGCACACCCCGCCAACTTACAATCCGAATCAGCCGATGCCGCTTGTGATGGCGTTTCATGGATCTGGTGAGCAAGGACAGCAAATGGCGCAGCAAACCGCACTAAATCAGCTTGCCGATCGTGCGGGCTTTATTGTGGTTTACCCGGATGGAATCAATCACAAATGGAATGTGTCCGGGAAATCTGCCGAAAATAATATCGCGTTTGTGCAGCACTTAATCACGCAACTGCAACAGATGCGATCGATCGATGCTCAAAGAATCTACGCAACAGGCTTATCAAACGGCGGCATCTTTGTTCAGCAGCTTGCGTGCGAAGCGCCTGGAGAATTTGCCGCTTTTGCAACTGTTGCTGGTTCGTTGCCTGTGCGGTTTAAATCAATCTGTCAGCGTCAAACGCCAGTTTCGCTGTTGATGATTAACGGCACAGGCGATCCGATCGTGCCCTGGCAAGGGGGCACTGCGCCCAATGTGCGGGTTGGTCGCGATTTGTCGATTCCACCGATTCCCGATGTAGTCGAGTTTTGGCGTCAGCACAATGCCTGTGCAGCACCGCCCACGATCGAAAAGCGTCCAGACAATCGAGTTGAAACAACCGACTACCAAAACTGTCAAGACGGTTCAGAAGTCAAACTGATTGCGCTGCAAGGAGCGGGTCACGTTTGGACAGGCGGCGGCTATGGAACCTCAGCTTATATTGATTCCACGCAGACCGTATGGGATTTCTTGCAGCGTCACCGCTTGGGCACCGTCGCTGCAAAATCGAATCGGTGATTCAAAATTTAGCTTTGATTTTCGTGAAGTTTGATTGACGATCGAGCTTTTTCTTGATGCAATAATGACATCCTAAAGAAAGATTTCACTCACGAGAAGCGTTACAAAATGCTAGATTTCAATCTGTTGTTTGAATTCTCTCGATCGAACTGTGTCGCAATTTGCGCGTTTCTCGTGCCTGCAAATTTGATCACGACGATCGTGACAATGACGTTTGTGGGAACGGGTCGATCGTTTTATCAGATTTTTGTAGCTGCGGGCATTGCTGCGTTGTTTTCCGGCATTATGGTGCTGCACGTTTTGACGTGGTTTTTAATCGGCGTCGTGATGCCACCCACGTTTATTTTGCTGATGCTGGGAACGCTGTGTTTAGCCACGAATTTGTGGGGGCTTTTTGGGCAGAAATCAATGGCGCGGGTTCTACACGCGATCGTCAGAATTTGCACTAGAGTAGATGTGCCTGCGTTTATGAATTTGAATGACTGAGTTGCCCAACGACGATCCCGCTTCAAAATTGCCTCTCGATCCGGCAGAACTCGACGAAGAATGGGTACCCGATGCTACCCCCGATCCGGTGCAGGACGTTGATCGCCCGCTTCGCCGCAGCGTTGATCCTGATAGCCCGATCGTCATGGTGGAAACGGCGTTTTTGGCATCGGCGGCGAGCTTAGTTTGGCTGGTGAATTTCTATTTTCCGATCGGCCCGTTTTTGCAGATTTTCTTTCCGATCCCGATCGCGCTTGTGTATCTACGCTGGGGAAATCGAGCCGCATGGATGGCGGCTGTTATCTCTGGATTGTTGCTTTCGGTGTTGATGGGGCCGCCGCGTAGCATTCAGTTTGTTATGCCGTATGGATTAATGGGCGTATTGCTCGGTGCGTTATGGTATCGGCGCGTTCAATGGATTGTTTCGATCCCGATCGGGATGCTGCTGGGTGTGCTGGGTACGTTTTTTCGGATTTGGCTTTCGTCGATTATGCTCGGTGATGACTTATGGCTGTACAGCACCGTGCAAATCACAGGTCTTTTGGATTGGATTTTTACTCGATTAGGCGTGTTGATTCAACCGTCGCTGGTGTTGGTGCAAGCGTTGGTTGTTGCCTCGATCGTCATGGTGAATACCATGTATCTGTTTGTGGTGCATTTAGTGGCTTGGTTTTTGTTCGATCGATTAAACAATCCGATTCCTCGTCCGCCGCAGTGGGTGCAAACTTTATTTGACAATGAGTAATCCGTCGATTTACACGATGCCTGCACAAGCGAAAGCGTGGATCGATCGATACCGGGGAAAAACGCCGCATTTTGCTTGTGTTTTAGGCTTTACCGAAACTGGATTAATCGAAGGCATTTCAGCCGCCGGAGCGACTCCAGAAGATCGAAAATACACTGCGATCGCTGATGCAGAATTTCTCGTTAACGGCGTGCAACTCAATCCAACTCACGCCTTACCGCCTTTATCGGTTGGTGCGTCTCCCGTTTTTATCTCGCGGGCGATCGTTGAGTCGCTCCAGATTCCGATCACGGTATTCAATGCGGGTTTACCGCAAGCCCCCGCAATCAACGCGATCGATCTTGGTGGAAAACCCGCGCAGTGTTTGAGCACCGGAACCGCAATGACGATCGAAAGCGTGAATCAGTTATTCGAGCAGGGCTTATTGTGGGGTGAAAAGCTGGCTCGAACCGTGCCCGAAAGCTATTTGATCGTCGGAGAATGCGTTGTGGGCGGAACGACGACCGCACTCGCGACTTTAACCGCGTTAGGAATTGCAGCAACCGGAAAAGTCAACAGCAGCCATTCGATTTGTAATCACGCTCAGAAATGGGAATTAGTGCAGCGTGGATTGCATCAGAAACAGTTGAAAGATCCGCGATCGATCATTGCTGCTGTGGGCGATCCGATGCAGATTGTAGTTGCCGGAATGACGATCGCCGCGAGTCAGCGCTGCGGCGTTTTGCTGGCAGGGGGCACGCAAATGTTAGCCGTATATGCGTTAACCCGTGCGATTGCCGCGATCGAAAAACAGACGTGGGATTCAACTCAAGTTGTTGTTGGAACGACGCGATGGGTTGCAGAAGATGCAACGGGCGATACAGTTGGACTTGCTAAAGCAATTGGCGACGTTGGATTGTTGGCAACATCGCTCAGCTTTTCTAATTCGCGCTACGGTCAACTGCGATCGTATGAACACGGCTATGTGAAAGAAGGGGTTGGAGCGGGAGGATGCTCGATCGCGGCGCAGTTATTAAACTGGGGACAAACGGAATGGTTGAACGCGATCGAGCATCTGATTCATCGATATCAGCAGATCAATTCCACACGTCGTCATTAATGAACACGCTGCGCTAACAGTTGTTCTTCAAGAGCGGCGATGCGGTTATAAGCTGCCGTAAGCTGAGCGGTAAGGCGCTGAATTTGAACTTCAGGGGCCAGAATTTTTTCGCCGCTATGAGTATTAAAATCGCCCGTGTTATCTACCAAAACGTCTTTGTGCTCTAGCGAAGCGTCGGGCGTGCGGGCGTGCGTATAGCTGTAGCGCGAGGTCGTGCCGAACATCGATCGACTCATGCCGCTATTCGAGTCTTGTTTGAGGTCAGAAAGCGCCTCAACGAGATTGCTGCCTAATTGATCGACCGCTTCGTGTAGCGTGTCTATCTTCGTATTGATTAAATTGATTTGAGTTTGAACGCTGTCCATTTTTACTTATTACCCCTACTTTTCTACGCACTATGGTAGACACTAAATCTTCTAGGCTGACTTTATTCCTGAATCATTTAACGTTTCGTGCTGAATCAAAATAAACTGAAACAATTACCTGAGCACGCGCTTTTATTTTGGCTCTAGAATTTAAACAAACTCAAAACAACAGATTCAAACTAATCGTCAATCTAAAGCAATGATAAAGGGTGAGATGCGCTACAACTCAGCATTTGCGCAACGACTCGAAACAAATCTAATTGCTAAAAATCATTGCCGCTAATGTAACAGCGTCTCGCTATTACATTTTTAGAAAACAATTGTGTCGCGATCGCGTCTGCTTTAATTTTTTTCACAAGTTTCTGTTTTGTAAATCAAGTGTCACTGTTTCTATCGAGAACCCATTGCTTAAAAAGCAATGGGTTCTAAGAGATTTTGATTGACAAAAATAGTGTTAATCAATACCGATTGCAAGTGTGATACCAGAGCCAAATGCAGTAGAGCAACCGATAAATTCAACATTTTTCTAAATCAGTGATTGTTTAACCGCCAGAACCCAGTACTATTAGCATGAAGCGAAGAGCGGATGTACTGGAGACGACATGGCACGCAATCCGAGCTTGTCTTACGATCGCGGCACTTTAATATTGCACCCGCCTCCTAGAGGGAAAGCCTGGATCGATTTTGCGGTTTGGGACGATCGCGTTGAGAAATTCCGCGTTCCTGCAAATCAGTATCGCAATTTAGTGTTGGCTTTGCGATCGGAAGGCACCGAACTCGACGATCGCGCCAAAGCGTTTAGCGCGATCGAGCTTGTGCCCAGTATCGAAATGACGCCGTATCCGCATCAGCAAGAAGCGCTCGACGCCTGGAAGAATGCAGGACGACTGGGCGTGGTGGTGCTGCCCACGGCGGCCGGAAAAACGTATCTCGCTCAGTTAGCGATTCAATCAACGCAGCGCAGCACGCTGATCATGGTGCCTACGCTCGATTTGATGCATCAATGGTATGCGCATTTAGTAGCGGCATTTCCAGACGTTGAAGTTGGCTTACTCGGCGGCGGATCGCGCGATCGTACCCCCATTTTGGTCTCAACCTACGACAGTGCGGCAATTCATGCAGAAACGCTGGGAAATCAGTATGCGCTTTTGGTGTTTGATGAATGTCATCATTTGCCGAGTGGCTTTAATCGCGTCATTGCTGAATACGCGATCGCACCGTATCGCTTAGGATTAACGGCAACGCCCGAACGAACCGACGGCAAACACGAAGATCTAAAAATCTTAATCGGTGAAGAAATTTATCGCAGAACGGCTGAAGAATTATCTGGCTCAGCGCTTGCGAAACACAAAGCCACTCAAATCAAAGTATCGCTTTCAAAACAAGAGCGCGATCGCTACGATCGATTAATTCAAATCCGCAACGCATTTCTTAAAGAAGCCAATATCTACCTCAGCAATGCGCAAGGATGGCAGCGATTTGTGCAGGCCAGTGCTCGATCGAAGGCGGGACGAAAAGCAATGTTAGCGCACCGGGAAGCAAAATCGATCGCCTTTGGGACAGAAGGAAAATTGCGCGTTTTAACCGATTTGCTATCGCGTCATTATCCAGAACGAACGCTAATTTTCACCGACGATAACGCAACCGTTTATCAAATTTCCCAAAACTTTTTAATTCCTGCAATCACGCATCAAACGCCCGTTAAAGAACGCCACGAAATTCTGACGCGCTTTAAGCAAGGCGAATACAAAACGCTTGTGGCTTCGCGAGTTCTCAATGAAGGCGTTGACGTGCCTGATGCCAGCGTCGCGATCGTGCTGTCAGGAACCGGATCAGCCCGCGAATACATTCAGCGACTCGGACGCATTCTGCGCAAAAGCAAAGACCCGACTAAGTTGGCGCTTTTGTACGAAGTGGTTGCAGAAGACACTAACGAAGAAGGCGTTTCCCGCCGCCGTAAAACCGTGCAATCCCCCAAACAGCCTCAACAGTTAGAGCTTGTGCCCACCCCTCCTTATTCCGCACCGCCCGCTTCGATTCCACGGGCAGCAGAATCACCGCAAAACTACAATGCAGACGACGATTGGTAGCCGCCCCCAGTCCTGCTTTGCATAGACCTTGATCTGCTTTTAAGCGGATATAATTCGTTAACCCGTGTATTAGGTTCAACCGTGAACTTTTTTATTCGAGTTCACCGCTTTAACAAAAACCAAGCTCATATTTAAGTTTAAGCGACTAAAATTGTGTTTGAACATCTGGCGCGAAGGCTTTCATGACTGATCGATCCACTACACCCGCTTTAGATCTCGCGCTACATCACAGTGAATCGTTCGTTCGCCAACTTCTCGAAAGTTCGCAAGATTGCATCAAGATTTTAGACCTTAACGGACGCCTAAAATACATAAATGCACCGGGAATGCGATTGCTGAATATCGAAACCGATGCCCACTACCTTGATCGAGACTGGCTTACCTTTTGGTGCAACGATGATCAAGCTGCGGTAAGAGCCGCGATCGTGTCAGCCAAAGCAGGCGGCATCGGGAAGTTTCAAGGCTTTTGTGCCACGATGAGCGGCGTATCGAAATGGTGGGATGTGGTTGTCACGCCGATTCGCGATAACGTTGGGCGAATCGAACAGCTTTTATCGATTTCCCGCGACATTACCGTTGCAAAGCGCCTCGAAGCGGATCGAAAACAAGCAGAAACGGCACTGCATCAACGCAACGCGATTCTCAATTCGATTAATGAATTAACGCCGACGCTGATGTTTGTCAAAGACCGCGACGGGCGAGTGCTCGTTGCCAATCCCGCAGTTGTGGCAGCCGTTGGAAAGCCGATTGAAGAGATTTTAGGCAAAACCTCACTTCAGTTTCATGAACCTCGCGAAGAAGCCGAGAAAATCATGGAAAACGATCGCTTAGTCATAGAAAGCGGCCGGTTTCACCAATTTGAAGAACAACTAGATTCAGCAGACGGCTGGCGCGTTTTCTTATCAACCAAATCCCCGTATCGCGACGATCAAGGAAACGTCATCGGCATTGTAGGCATTACCAGCGACATCACCGATCGCAAGCGTACCGAAGCCGCTTTGCACGACAGCAACGCTCGGCTTGAAGTGCTTTACGAAACCAGTCGAGATTTATTATCGAGCGAACAGCCGATCGCGCTGATTGATACCGTCTTTCAAAAGCTTAAAGCGCAGTGCAATTTAGATTTTTACCTGAATTATTTAGTCGATCGCGCGGGTGAACACCTGCAACTAACCTCTTGGAGCGGCATTTCTGAAGCGATCGCCATTGAGTATGCACAGCTAGAAGTGGGTCAGGCAATTTGTGGAACCGTAGCGCAAACGCAGTGTCAAATTGTGGTGTCTGACGTGCAGTGTTCCACCGATCCAAAAACAAGCCTGATTCGCGCCCTCGGTGTAACCGCTTATGCCAGCCAGCCTTTGATTGCAGGCGGACGATTATTCGGAACGCTTTCGTTTGCAAGCTGCACGCGCACAGCATTTACCGAAGCAGAAACCGATTTAATGCAGGCGCTGTGCGATCAAATGGCAATCGCGATCGAGCGCGCTGAATTAATTGATTCGTTGCAGCAGCAAACCGAGCAGCTTCGAGAAGCTAATCGCCTCAAAGACGAATTTCTCGCCGTGCTGTCTCACGAACTCAGAACCCCGCTCAATCCGATTTTGGGTTGGACAAAAATGCTGCAAAGCCGCCGCCTCGACGACGCCAAAACTTATCAGGCACTCACCACGATCGAGCGCAACGCCAAGCTACAATCGCAGCTAATCGAAGACTTGCTCGACATTTCCCGCATTATGCGCGGCAAGCTCAGCTTAAATCCTGATACTGTTTGCTTAAGCACGATCGTATCCGCCGCGATCGATACCATTCGCCTTGCCGCCGACGCTAAATCAATCACGATCACCGTTGCCTTCGACTCAGATGATTCTTGCGTGTTTGGCGATCCGGCTCGACTTCAGCAAGTGGTTTGGAATCTGTTATCGAATGCGGTGAAGTTCACACCCGATCGCGGACAGATTTACGTTCAGCTTGTTCAAACCGCCCGACACGTTACGCTTCAAGTCGCCGACACCGGAAAAGGCATTCACGCAGATTTTCTGCCGTATTTGTTTGAGTACTTTCGTCAGCAAGACGGCTCAACCACGCGCCAGTTTGGGGGGTTGGGGTTAGGACTCGCGATCGTTCGTGAAATCGTTGAACTCCACGGCGGCACGATTCACGCAGCCAGCGACGGCGAAGGTCAAGGCGCAACCTTCACGGTTGATCTTCCCATTGCACCGCAAACCGTTCAAAGGCGTTCAGAAAAAGCGCGGATTGAGCCATCGATTCAACCCTCGCCCACTCTGAAAAAAGCAGTGCTACTCGGCGTGTCGGTTTTGATTGTCGATGACGAACCGGATACCCGCGATTTTCTAGCGTTTCTATTGCAGGAACACGGCGCGATCGTTACGCTTGCCTCAAGCGCGATCGAAGCCTTGCGCCTGCTTGAAGTCATTCGACCCGATTTGATTCTTAGCGATATCGGAATGCCCGACATGAACGGCTACTCGCTCATGCAGTCGATTCGCCAATCTGGAAAAATCGTTCCCGCAATCGCGCTTTCAGCGTATGCGGGCGATCTCGACCAAAAACGCGCTCTTGCGGCAGGCTTTCAGCATCATTTAGCAAAACCGATCGATCCTGAAACCGTGATTGAAACGATCGCTCAGCTAATCCACGCGCCCGTATCGCGATAATGCTTAGCTGCCAACCAGCATTCGCGCCATTTCTGCGTGCATAAAGGCAATATCCGGATCACGCTGAATCGCTTGATAATACTTCTGCTCAAGCGGCGTGCCGTGCTCGATCGGATGCAAAAGCCGCCGAGCCTGCGTCAGTAGCTCACTAGCTTGCGAAAGCGTAATCGGCTCTTTGGTGCTGAGCGCTTCATCAATTTGCACAATAAATTGAGAAATCGGGCGCAGCCAGTCAAACCACTCATCCTCGATCACAAGCTGAAAGAATTCTCCGTTCGATCGAATGCGTCCGTGGGTTTGTTCATAAGTCACGCGCTCAGCATCGAGCAATGCTTTATGCAAACGAAGCAACGCAAATCGAACTTGTCCTAAACGCTGCACGGTCGCGTCAAACTCAGTCAAAGACATTAGGCAAACAAATAGTAAACACTCTCTTCATCTTGTCATATTCGATCGAGTGTCGAATGCGTGCTCGCCTTAGCAATGCGCAATCTCAGCATCAAAAACAACACTAAAATTTTACGAAGCGTTGGAGCGTGTAAAGGCTTTGAGAAAGCGGCTGTTTTTTCCGAGTAGCTAAGTTTACAATGATCGTCAACTCAGAACGGGTATTGCCGAATGAATAGCAGACTACTGCACTTTGTATTAGGCCCAAAGAAAGTTGCCTTGATTAGCAGTTTAAGCTTTGCGCTCGTCGCCGCTCCTCAGCGCAGCATGGCTCAATCGTTTCTCGCTGAAGGAACTCCTAACGTTTATCCGCAAGCGGCGATCGATAGTTTTGTCAAAGCCTGCACGGCGGGCAGTACGCCAACCGTGCCGCCAGAAATCATGCAGCAAATCTGCCAATGCTCGATCGCTCAAATTCAAACGAAATACACGCTTGATGCTTTACAGCAAGTAGATGCTAATATCGCAGCCGGAGCACCGCTGCCTGCGGACATTACCGAAATGGTTCAATCCTGCACTCAAAAAGTTGTAAACCAAAAATAAACGCCAACGCTTAAACTGTGGGTTTGATTTAAGCATTGGTGTTTATTTTTGATAGGTGTGATCCTATGTTACTATGAGAGACGCAACCCAGAAAAATGCAAAAGCTAACGGTTGGCTCTTGATTTTCTTGGTTTCGGTGCTTTAAGTTAAAAAGCTTTATCGGGGCGTAGCGCAGCTTGGTAGCGCACTACTTTGGGGTAGTAGGGGTCGTGGGTTCAAATCCCGCCGCTCCGATT
>CAXUFL010000086.1:0-11558 GCA_964250455.1 uncultured bacterium | reverse complement strand
TATTATTTGCTGTAATTTGTTCAGCATCGCCGTTGCGATCGACAATCCGCACAATCGCGCCTTTGTTTAGCCACATGCGAGCGATCGCCGTTTCTTGATCTAATCGTCCGCCCGGATTGCCGCGCAGATCGAGCACAAATCGATCGACGTTTTGACGCGACAGATTCGTGATTGCTTGCCGCATTTGATCCGCCGCATGACCGCTAAATTCTGCTAAACGAATGTAGCCGATGCGCTGATTGTTGTCTTGTCTAAGCGCAGAGTACACCACTGGCAGTTCAATTTTTTGACGAACCAGCGTCACCGTATACGGCGCTTTTTGAGTTCGACTCAGCAGCAGCTTCACAGGCGTATTGGCCGCCCCGCGAATCAAGCGCGTTGCTGTTTCGATCGACATGCCCTGCGTGCGTTTTCCATCGATTGCCAGCAGCGTATCTCCGGGCTTTAATCCCGCTTTAGCCGCAGGCGATTGCGCGATCGCCTTGACCACGGTTATGGCTTGATTGTTCGGATTTTCTTGAAGCTGCAACCCAACGCCAATCAGTTCGCCGTCGATGTCTTCGTTGTTGAGCGCTTGAAATTCCTTTGGATTGAGAAAGCGGGTATACGGATCGTTGAGTTGCTTCAGAGCGTCTTTTAGGGCAGCGTAAGCGGCTTGATTGTTCGGATAAGTGCGCGATAAAAGCGATTGGCGGACTTGCTGCCAATTTACGCGGTTAAACTGGGGATCAACGTAATCGCGATCGACAATTTGCCACGCTTCATCAAGCACCGCTTTCGGACTGTTTTGCAGCGCGACTTGAGCGGGCGGCGTTGAAGGCGTGCCGCTAAACGCGGTCGTGATAGCAGCAAGCGTAAGGGCGCTACTCGTTGCGAGCATCCCGAAGATGCGGAGCGAGTGGAAACCGTTGCGATAGTTTGGCTGAGGCATGAACGTAGGCTCGTAGAAACAACAAAATTGGGATTAATGTTGCTGAGCTTGCGGCTTACGGCGGCGAGATTGCAGCCAAAGCGAAAACCCAGACGCGGCTAAAACGATCAATCCTAATCCGTTGAGAAATGGATAAATCGTCGTTAAGTTGAGTACGCCAAAGTGTCCTTTATGCAGCGCTAAAAGCCAGCGCACTCCTCGATCGTTTCCGGCTAAATCGAAGACTTGGTAAATGACACCCGTTACGGCTGTCAGAATAAGCGGCAGAACTAAAATCGGGGCGAGAGTGCGGTGAATTTGGCGCAGTTGCCGTTGATATTGAACTTTTAAACCTGCCATACGGGTGAGGGTTGTAAAAATGATGGCGCAAGAATTACGTTGAGAACAGTTTTGTAATATTTCGATCTGCTTGATCTGCGATCTCAAAGGCGATCGCACTCCTCACTTTTGCTAGATTGACTGCTTCGATTGATCCAGTGTAGGGATATGGCACGAATCTTGCCATATCCCTTTGGGTTTAGATATTTAGAGCACGTACTGAATCAGGGTGCTCAATTTTACTGCTGTGACGACGGTTGCGCTGCGTTCTGCTTGTGATGATTCTTTTGGTGCTGTTGACGGAGCTGATCGCGCAGTTGGCGTTGTTCGGGCGTTAAAAGCGCATCCATTTGGCTTCTTGCTTGGTCACGAATCGCTTTGATTTGTGCTTTTTGATCCGCGCTCAAATTGAGATTCGGGCGTTGGCGATTTTGCCGTGCGGTGTCGCGCAGTTGGCGCTGTTCGGGTGTCAGAACTGCGTCGATTTTCTGGCGAGTCGTATCCCGAATTTGCTTCATTTGAGCTTTTTGAGCATCGGTCAGATTGAGTCGATTTGCTTTTGTGCCAGCGTCACGAGTTTGAGTCGGAGCCGCGATAGCGGCGTTGGTAAACGAGGAAATAACGGGCGTTGCTGCGAGGACGAGTGCAAATAAACCGGGTAGAAGAAACACTGCGTTCTTTTTCATTGAGAGAATATGTCCTTGAGTGAGTTCAACGAATATCAACAATCTTCAATGCTTGAATTTCGATTGTTGTATGAGCTTAGACAGAGCGGCGATCGGAACGGTTCAAATTGATTCGCAAGATCGAGATAGATTCTTGAAAGGGTCTATAGAGTGGATTCATTAAGGCATTTTTAAGTGTGATAAGTTTTGATTAGCAGATTGAACGTTCTTTGCTGGGTCTGCGGTCTAAATAAAACGTCATAGGATTGAACCCATGAATCGGGACACATCGGGGCAGACCAAGCCCGTTGAGGCAATCCGGGATTCTCAATCTCCAAAACGAATCGAGCAAATCCGGAAATTTAGACCGAAATTACCCAAATGGGCGATCGCGCTCTTGGCGATCGCCCTGATTGGTGGCGTGGGCTATGTTGGCTATTCGCAATACATCGCTTCGCAGCGTCAAGAAGCCCGACGACGGGTGCAAACGGCAACGGTTGAGCGATCGTCGCTCCCGATTACGATCGCGGCCAACGGTACGGTTCAACCCGCGCAATCGGTGAATGTCAGTCCTAAAACGGCGGGCGTGCTAAAGGAATTACTGGTCAAAGAAGGCGATCGCGTCAAAGCCGGACAAGTTTTAGCCCGGATGGATGATTCCAATCTGCAAGGACCATTAACGCAAGCTCAAGCAGGTCTTGCATCGGCTCAAGCAAGTTTACAAAAGCTAGAAGCAGGCAATCGCCCTCAAGATATTGCTCAAGCTCAAGCTCAACTCAACGCCGCGCAAGCCAATCTCGATAAGCTAGTTGCCGGGAATCGTCCTCAAGATATTGCTCAAGCTCAAGCGGGTCTTGCCTCGGCTCAAGCGAATCTGCAACAAGCACAACAAAATTACAATCAAAATCAGCGTTTATTTGCGTCAGGTGCATTGTCTCAGCGCGATTTTGATACGTCAAAAACCACGTATGAAACCGCTCGTGCTCAAGTTGCTCAAGCCAATCAAGCTCTAAATCTACAGCAATCTGGCTCTCGTTCTGAAGATATTGCTGCTGCTCGTGCTCAAGTTGAACAACTCAAACAGGCGCTAAACTTGCAGCAGTCCGGCTCTCGTCCTGAAGATATTGCTGCCGCTCGTGCTCAAGTCACAAACGCAGAAGGCGCACTCAAAACGGTTCAAACGCAGCTTGACGACACGCTGATTCGTGCGCCGTTTGATGGTACCGTCACGAAGAAGTTTGCTGATCCTGGCTCGTTTGTGACACCCACTACGTCAGGAAGCGCGGTGTCTTCAGCAACCTCATCCTCAATTTTATCGCTGGCTTCGATTAATCAAGTTGTTGCCAAAGTTGCAGAAACTAGCATTCCTAAAGTAAAGGTCGGGCAGCGCGTCACGATTCAGGCGGATGCGTTTCCAGGCAAATCGTTTAGTGGAAAAGTGATTCAAGTTGCAACGCAATCGACCGTTGATCAAAACGTAACAAACTTTGAGGTAAAAACCTCGATCGAGGATTCGCAAAATCAGTTGCAGTCGGGCATGAACGTGAATGTAAAATTCGACGTTGGATCGCTTGATAATGCATTGGTGATTCCGACCGTTGCGATCGTGCGTCAAGATCAAGGCACTGGGGTTTATGTAGCAGGTCACGACCAAAATCGCCGCCCGAAGTTTCAACCGATTACCACTGGATCTTCGGTCGAGGATAAAACCGAAGTGCTAAGCGGACTAAACGAAGGCGATCGAGTCTTGATTAGTTTTCCACAAGGCGAACGTCCTGCATCACGTACCCCGTCGGTATTTCCTGGCGTTGGAGGTGGCCCGAGTGGTGGTGCTCCGGGAGGCGGTTCTAGCAGACGCGGAGGCGGTTAACCATGCAAAAGATCGTTGAGAAAGTGGCTCCGATTCGTCCGACGCGGGTTTCGCTGTTTGAAGTGATCGGCATGTCGATCGAAGCGCTTTGGAGCAATCGCCTCCGAACCAGCTTAACGATGTTAGGCGTGGTGATTGGCATTGCTTCGGTGATTATGGTGACGTCGGTGGGTCAAGGCGTGCAAAAAGCCACTGAGCAGCAGATTCAGGCATTGGGTACGAACGTCATGCTGGTTTTAGCAGGCGTGGCGCGGACGGGTGGAATTAGTCAGGGAGCAGGAACCGCTTCGACGTTGACTTGGCAAGATGCTCAAGCGATCGCTCAACAAGTTCCCGCCGCCGAAGCGGTGACTGCCTTTTTACAGCGTGGCGGACAAGTCGTATACGGGGCGCAAAACGACTCCACCTCAATTCTAGGCGTGGAATTGAACTATCCAGACGTCAAAGAAATTCACCCGCAAACCGGACGGTTTTTCACACAGCAAGATCTCGATAATGCAAATGCTGTCGTTGTTTTAGGAAGTACGGTACGCGATAGTTTGTTCTCGCCTGGAGGAAACCCGATCGGGGGCAGCGTGCGCGTGCAAAACGGGCTTTACACGGTCTTGGGCGTGATGGAATCAAAAGGATCGGTCGGCGGGCAAGACCAAGACGATCGCGTATACATTCCACTCACTACAATGTCTTCGCGCATTGTCGGCAGTAATTCACTCAACGGTAAAGCCATTAGCGGATTCTGGCTTAAAGCAAAAGACCAGCCGCAGCTTGAAGCGGCACAGTTTCAGGTTACAAACTTACTGCGAATTCGCCATAACATTAATCCTCCAAATCCCGATGACTTTCGCATTAGCAATCAGGTTGACATTATCAATACCTTCACGAACGTCGTAGGATTGTTTACCGTATTAGTCAGCGCGATCGCAGGAATTTCTCTGGTTGTTGGCGGCATTGGAATTGCCAATATTATGTTAGTTTCTGTTGTTGAACGCACGCGAGAAATTGGCGTGCGTAAAGCGATCGGCGCAACCAATGGCGCAGTGTTAAGTCAATTTCTCACCGAAGCGATCGTCGTTTCGATTCTCGGCGGTGCGCTTGGCATTACAATCGGCATTAGCTTAACGTTTGTGGCTTCGACGGTGTTTAAGTTTCCGTTTGTGATTTCGGTTTTGTCGATCGTGGCTGGATTAATTCTTGCGCTAACAGTCGGACTGCTTGCAGGCGTAATTCCCGCTCGCAATGCCGCACGACTTGATCCGATCGCGGCACTTCGGAGCGATTGATATGGCAACGATGATTTGGATGGAAAACGTCATCAAAAATTATCAACTCGGCGAAGTCGAAGTTCCGGTTTTGAAGGGAATCGACTTAGCGATCGAACAAGGCGAATACGTAGCGATCATGGGTGTGTCTGGATCAGGTAAATCGACGCTGATGAACATTATCGGCTGTCTCGATCGACCCACCGACGGTTATTACGTGCTCGAAGGCAGAAATTTAACCACACTGAACAACGATGAACTCGCGTACATTCGCAATCAGCGCATTGGCTTTGTGTTTCAGCAGTTTAATTTACTTTCGCGGGCCACGGCGATCGATAACGTGATGTTGCCGATGGTGTATGCAGGCGTGCCCAAACCGCAGCGTCGAGCGCGTGCTCAAGAAGCGCTGGTTCGCGTTGGCTTAGCGGATCGATTAACCAATCGCCCGAATCAGCTTTCTGGCGGTCAACAGCAGCGAGTCGCGATCGCTCGTGCCCTGGTGAATCGTCCTGCGCTGGTTTTAGCTGACGAACCCACTGGCGCACTCGACACGCAAACTTCTCAGGAAGTGATGAGCTTGCTGACTGAATTAAACGAGCAGGGAATTACGATCGTCATTGTGACTCACGAACCGGATGTCGCGGCTCAAACGCGCCGCACAATTCATGTCAGAGATGGTTTGATTGTAAACTACTCCATCCAACCCTAAGCGGGTATGGATGGAGCTTTTAGTAGCCCTGGTTCAACTAAGCAACAGCTTAGAATCTCCGAGCCTCTAAGCTGGTTTACAGACAGCCCCAAAAGCTTGATATTCATCGAACCGTTCCAGTCAGCATCACCTTGCCAACCGCAATGACCGCACTTGAAATTCTTGCCACTGCGGTAGGACTTGCCTCGTACCGGATGAATGTGTAAGCAGCAATGACAGGTTTGACTCGTGTAAGCAGGATTGACCGCAACCAGTTCAACGCCTGATTGGAGTGCTTTGTAGTTCAAGAACAATCGCAACTGATAGAACGCCCAGCTATTCGAGCGTCGTCGCTCGGTTTTGGTGCGGGGCAGTTCATTGGTGCGTTCTCGAATTCCGGTCAAGTCCTCGACTGCGATCACCGCATTCAAGGCTCTGGCTTGCTGCACAATCTGTTTGCTGATCCGATGATTCAACCATTGCTGATAACGTCGCTCCCTGCCCGACAACCGTTGCAAGATCTGTTTCGCCCGACGACGAGTAGACCTTGTGCCTTTCGAGGCTTTCTTTTGGAGCGATGCTCTCACCCTAGAAAATCGATCTCTGACTTGCTGAATGTCCTGACCATCCCACTTTTCCCCGTTGCTCGTTACAGCAATGTCTCTGCGTCCAAAGTCAACGCCAATCACATTGCTGGACTTCGTTGGCTCTGGGGCATCGTCTTTCAGTTGAATATGCAGATAGAACAAGCCGTCACGATGTTTACAAAGTTGCGCCGAAGTCGGTTTCGCTCCTTTGAGCTTGCCGCGTTGGTAGTTCCCTGCATTCATCGCAATGCGCTCTCTGCCTTGAACGGTTGCAAGACTGACCTGCCAATCCTTCTCTCTGAAGGTGAACAAGTCTTTGTCACAGTCCATACTCGTTGGCGCAAATCGTTTAACGGGCTTGCCTTTTTGCTTTGCCGTCTTACGGTTTGATGCCACACGCGCACAAGCCCTAACCGCCATGTTAGACACCAAAGAAAACTGTTCTTTGATGGTTTGGTAGGTTAGGGCTTGCAGAGAGATTTTATTGGTGATCTTGGGGTTCGTGTTGTCATTGACATAGTTGCAAGCATCACTGAATGCCTGAAGCGTTGCGTTTAATTTAGCAATTTGCTCAGGGGTAGGTTGAAGCTTTGCAACGACTGTCAGGACTTGTTTCATGGCTCTAATTTTACCACTAAGCGGGTTGACTGGCAAACTCCGCTTCGCTCCGTTCGCCGCGCTCTCCCCCTCCCACCAAATCAGAGATTATGGTGGGAGCACCTCGCGAATTTGGTGGATTAGCAAGCGTTGAAATACGATCGTTTATTTCACACCCCTCGTCACTGCTTCCCGATTCCACGGATAATAAAAGATGCCCTATCTGTAAAAAATGTGTATGCAAACCAGTGATTACCGCAACGGGGGAAGTGCTTCGCAACGTCCTCAATCCGATCTCACAGCCTCACGATCGGCAACGGTCAGCCGCAAAACCGGAGAAACCGATGTTCAAGTGAGCGTGAATCTCGATGGCACCGGACGCTGCACTGCAAAAACCGGGGTTCCCTTTCTCGATCACATGCTGCATCAGATTTCATCGCACGGATTGATTGATCTTGATGTGCAGGCGACGGGCGATCTTGAAATTGATGATCACCACACGAATGAGGATGTCGGCATTACGCTAGGCATGGCGCTTGCAAAGGCATTAGGCGATCGTAAAGGCATTGTTCGCTTTGGTCACTTTGTCGCCCCGCTCGATGAAGCGCTAATTCAAGTGGCGCTCGATTTTTCCGGTCGTCCGCATTTAAGCTATGGGTTGGAAATTCCAACCCAGCGTGTGGGAACCTATGACACGCAGCTTGTGCGCGAGTTTTTTGTTGCGATCGTAAATCACGCTCAACTCACGCTGCACATTCGGCAGTTAGACGGCATTAATTCGCATCACATTATCGAAGCGACCTTCAAAGCGTTTGCGCGATCGCTGCGCATGGCAACCGAAGTTGATTTGCGTCGATCGCACGAAATCCCTAGCTCAAAAGGTGTGCTGTAACATGCGGCGGTTACAGACCATAATGGCGGTCTTGATTGTGTTTAGCGCTTTGATCGGGCTGCAAATAAAGCGTCAGGTGAGCATTATCTCACCCGCAATGGCTCAAGATTCGATTTGGAAGCGATTTACTTCGTCGCGGGGTCGGTTTTCCGTAGTTATGCCTGGAACACCAAAAGAGCGAAAAGAAAACGGACTCTCGATTTTTGAAGTGGTGCGAGATGAAGAATCGGTGCGGTATGCGGTTGGATTTCTCGATCTGCCCGTTGCGCCCGGAAAAAATGCCAAACTGCAAAACGAGGTGTATGAAGGCGTTCGCAGAGGAGCAGAAACCGGAAAAGGCGATTTGATTTCTTACCGCACGATCGCGCTCAAAGGCTATCCAGGCCGGGAAATGAATTTCAAGCTGCCGGATAATGTGGTAGCTCGATGGCGGGTGTATCTCGTGAATAAGCGGGCGTATTTTGTGAATGTCACTACGACGCAGGACAACCAAGAGACAGGATTAGCTACAAGTATTGATGTGTTTCTCAATTCGTTTCGGCTGTTAGGCAAGTAACGTGAGTTCCGGTTAAGCCTGGCGAATGCTATTAGCTTCGCAAGTGACGAGCGGCAACGCGGCTACACAAACGAAGTCCCCCTTCGTGGACTAGTCCCTATGATTGGCTCTTAACCCGCACAGGCGGGTTTTGTCTGTGTAGCCGCGCCTTCAGTCGCCAGGCGTGTTAAGCAACGACTCGCCCATCAACCCATTCAGACCCGACTCAATCTAATCAACCTGAACTCACGTTAATTAGATTGAGTTGGCACTAAAAGTCGTCCACTCGTTCCATATTGCGCTAGAACAGTTCGAGCAATTCCAACGGGTGCAGATTTCGCATCGATTAGCGCTACACAGGCACCGCCAAATCCAGCGCCCGTTAAGCGAGCACCAAAAACATCTGGGGTGGATTGCAAAATGGCGACTAATCGATCGAGTCCGGCGATCGATACTTCATAGTCATCGCGCAAACTGGCGTGAGACGCATTCATCAATTCACCAAATCGGGTTGCAGAAACGCCTAGCTTAGCTTCTAAAACTCGATCGTTTTCGGTAATGACGTGTTTTGCTCGTCGCTTGAGTAAGTCGGGAAGTTGAGCAATTTGATCCAGGTTGGTTACATCTCGCAGCGCTTTAACACCCAGCAGTCGGGCCGCTTCTTCACATTCTGCCCGTCGCTGGTTGTAGCCGCTTGATGCTAAAGTGCGCGGAATTCCACTGTCGAGCACTAATATGGTGCTGCCTTCGGGGATAGGAACCAGTTGACGATCGAGCGATCGCGTATCCAAAAACAAAAGATGCTGAGTATCGGCAAGGCTTGACGCCATTTGATCCATAATGCCGCACTGAACCCCGGCATACTGAATCTCGGCTTGTTGCGCGAGTTTGGCAATTTCAACGTCATCGATCTGGAGGTTGAGCAGCGATCGTAATCCTCGCAGCATCGCGACTTCTAACGCTGCACTACTCGATAAACCCGACCCGATTGGCACCGTAGACGTGACAAAAACATTCAACGGGGGAACGGTGTGACTTAACTGCTCTAACCCGCGAATGCAGCCGAGCACATAGCTGGCAAATCCTTCAGGCGTTGGATCACTCGGAGCAAAGCTGACTTGAGATTCTAAATCTTGAGAATAAAAGTGATGATTGGCATCCGGGCTAAAGCCAAGACTTACGATCGTCTGCTGCTCGATCGCCGTTGGCAAAACAAACCCATCGTTGTAGTCGGTGTGTTCTCCGAGTAAATTAACTCGTCCGGGTGCTTGCGCTTGAACTTGAGGATTTGCGTTAAAAACGTCTTGGAAATTCATGTTGCAGTCTTTGAACTAAGAAATCACGAACGGAATCGGGCGATTTCGACCCCTAACTTCGACACTGGGCCAGTTTGAATCAAACGTTAAATTCTCCAGTGTGCCGTCTTCGCTCAGCACAAAAGTATCTTCGATTTTTGCGCCAACTAAGCTCGGATTAAACGCGATCGCAGTATTCGTGCTTAACGGTTCGGTTGTCGTTGGCGTTGCAATGATTTCTCGCGCTAAATATCCCGCCGTTCCGCCTTGATGATGTTCGCGAATCGCAGTTGGATAACCAAAATGCTCGTAAGCCGATTTCAGCGTGTTGTAAATCTCGTTTAGCGGCGTACCCGCTTGACATTGATCAAGCGCCGCCGCTTCGATCTGACGGACATGCTCGTGTAGCTTTTGCTCGCGATCGATTAATCGGTCAAACACCACAAAGCGCGTCAAACTGGCAATTAATCCAAATCCACGCGCACAAAACACGAGCATGGCAATGCGATCGATCAAATTTGCCGTTGGAACCGGATGACGATAGCGAAACAAGCGTTGTTCTCCGGCCGCAAGCGTTAAAGCGGGTTCTAATCCTCGCTTCCACAACGCCTGTGCTCCCGCTCCCGCTAAATCAAACTCTGTCCAAGTCGGTTTGGCTTGTGTAAGAACTTCGGTCATTGCTTCGCTGGCAAGGCGTCCGACTTGGCGATAGCGATCGAGTTCCGACGATAAAAGTTTGCGCTTGTGTTGAATCAGAGAAGTCGGTAAACCCAATTCTGAAGTAGTCGGTCGATCTGCTTCAGCAGATATCTTTACAAGATCGCTCAAAACTTTTCCGCCTGCGGTAGCTTCTTGCACAAACGATTCTCGTTTCGCTGAATCTGCCCACGAGCTCACGTTCAGCGTGTAAACTTTTTGATCGAGCGGTAATTGCTCATCGATCAATCGTTGCGCTTCGATTTCGTCGGTTAAGATCCACGCCTCATTTTCGGTTACAAGTACTTCTGCGACGCCAGTTTCAGCCGTTAATAGCACCGCATTCGAGCCGCCCGCCGTTGCCCAGGCAAACCAATCCATTCCCCGCAGGCGAATCGCCGTTGCGTCCGACGATCGCAATTCGTTTTGCATCAGCTTTAATTTGTACGAGCATTCCTGTTGTCGATTCAAAAGCGGGGTTGTCATGGTTCTAAATCAACCTCGACTGCTTGAAGTTCCTTTGCTTTTTCTTCGGGTAAAGCATCGTTCGCAAACAGTCCGGCGGCAAGCTCGGTTCCGGCGAGATACTTTAATCGATCGGGCGTGCGGTAAGGCGGATAAAACTCAGCGTGCAGATGAAACTCCGGATGCGGCTGATCGTCAGTCGGAGCTTGATACCACGCCATCAGATAAGGAAACGATCGCTGCCACAATCCGTCATATTTCAGCGTCACGGTTTTAAGCGCTTTGGCAAGACTGCGCCGTTGGTTCTCAGATAAATCGTTCAAAGTTGCAGCAGGCTGAATCGGTGCAATCCAAACTTCGTAGGGATAGCGGGCGCACACGGGAACAAACGCGATCGCCGCTTCATCGCGATACAAAATGCGCTCGTCGTCTTCGATTTCTTTTTGAATCAACGCTTGCAGCAGTCCGCGCTGATGCTGCTGGTAATACTGCTGCTGTTGCATTAGCATTCGTGCTGGAACGGGCGGCACAAACGGATAAGCGTAAATCTGCCCGTGCGGATGATGCAGCGTCACACCCACTTCGACGCCTTTATTTTCAAACGGGAGAACGTACTGAATTTGAGAATAACCGCCTAAAATTCGAGTTCGATCGCCCCAAACCTGAAGCAGCAAATCAAGGTGATCGAGCGGTAAAGCACCCAGCGACTTCGTTGGATCTTGCGTGAACACTACCACTTCGCACGCGCCCGTAGCAGGCA
>CAXUFL010000085.1:0-11801 GCA_964250455.1 uncultured bacterium | reverse complement strand
CGCATTGGCTAACGTCGATTTTCCTGATCCGATCGCGCCGACGATCGCCACCGTTTCACCCGGAGAAATGGCAAAGTTAATGCGATCGAGCGCTGGTTTTTCAACGTTGGGATAGCGAAACGTTAAATCATGAGCGCTTAGCTTTCCTTGCACTTGCGCTAACGGTAACTCGATTGCATTCGCTGAATCCTGAATTTTCGGCTCTACGCTCAAAATCGCTTCGATGCGATCGATACTCACTTCCCCGCGTTGGTAAGCAGTAATCGTAAACCCAAGCAACGCCGTTGGAAACGCTAAGCGCTCCACAAACAGCAGCAGCGCAATAAAATCTCCGACCGTGATTTCTCCACGCGCGATCGACCCCCCCCCAAACCACAGCAAAATTAGCGCACTGCCATACGACAATCCTTGCAGAATTGGAAACAAAATATTTCGCGTTAAGGCTAACTTCAAGTTCGCACCCAGCAGCGATCGATTTAATGCTTCAAACGCTGAGCGCTCATTTTCTTCCTGCGCGTAAATCTTGATCAACGCAATGCCGCTCATGTCTTCTTGAATCAACTCGCTGACCGTTGATAGCTCTTCTTGCACATGAAGCTGCTGCGATCGCAGTCGATTACTAAACGCATTCACCAAAATCAACATAAACGGATAAACCGACAGCGCCAGCAAGCTCAACTTAGCGTTGATCGATAACATCGCAGGTAGCGTCAACGCATACGCGAATATCGTATTGGCTATGCTAAGTACCGCAAACCCCAACAAACGGCGAATATTATCGACATCACTTGTCGCACGATTAATCAAGTCACCGACCGTATTCGCAGCAAAATAGGCAGGTTCAAGGTTGAGTAAGTGATTAAAAATCTTTTGCTTAAGGTCAAATTCAACTTGACGCCCAACGCCAAACAGCCAAATTCGCGACGCCATTCGCACAACCCACATGATCGCCGCGAGAACAAACACCACGATCGCATAAAACAAGATTCGATCGACGCTAAACGTGACGCCTAATTGATTAATTGCATCGCGAATCTGAAGCGGAATATAAATTCCGATCGCGTTTACGATCAGTAATGCTAAAACCCCTTGCGTTGTTTGTTTCCAGTGGGGACGAAGATAAGCCCCAAGTTTACCGAGTTGCGATCGTCGCGCCATGATGAATCGTTGCCAGAAATCAAGCTACTTCATCGTAGCGCGAATAAAAAAAGAAACCGCATTGTGTGTGCTAAACAGATCTTTGATCCACAATGCAATTTGTCTTCTATCTTCAGAGCGTTCTAATCGGTCGAATCCAGCCTCTTAAGAAGTAGTAAATCGATGCAATGTACTCGTTAATCACTCTTGAACTCAGCGACAGCGCATCAATACTCGGCAAAATATCCGAAAGCTGAAAATTGCGCTCAACTAAATCTCGCCCTTGCACTTGCGTTCGCAGCGCTTCTCGCGGTGGCAGCGTGAAAAAGTTCGTTGGGCGCGGAAACACCCGCAACGGAATTCCGTTGTTGTTGAACTCTCGATCGAACGTCAATGCCGCTCGACTCATTTCGAGGGCGGGTGCCACCAAAATGATTTGATCGCCGTAAGCCGCACTGCTGCCCAAGCGTCGCTGCAATTCTTGGCGCACATTCACCGCGCTATCGTGAATGGTTGGACTGTTCGAGTCCCCGATAATGTCGCCTTCAGGCACGCCCATGCGCTGCAAAAATCGCCGCGCGTCTGCCGCTTCGGAAATTTCATCGCGGCTTTCGCCGCCGCGTCGAAGTCGATCAGGTCTCGATCCGGCGGATACCACCACAAGCGGCACACCCACCCGATTGCGTTCTTCTTGATAAATCTGTGCGGCATACGGGAGCACGTTGCCTCGTTCGGTTAGCTGAACTGGCTGATTGGCAACGATCGAGAATTCGCCGCCAGAAAGCGGTGTGGGCGGTTGAATGAGCGGTGCGGTGCTAGGTTGAGCTGTTCTTGCGGTTGGGGGAGCACCCGATCGCGGTCGAAGCTGAAGCCGCGTCGTATCTTGAGCCAGCACTACAATGACTCGTCGAGCACCTGCGGGAAGCGTTTCTGCGGTTGTGGGGCGAGCAATTTGAATCGCTTCTGCTTCGGCGCGTTGCGCTAAGAAATACGATACGGCTGGAATGCTTAGAATCAACAGCGCAGGAACGGCAATTCTAAGCAGCAGCACGCCTGTTGCACTCAGGGACTTTCCGCGCACCAACGGCGAGAATGCAATCAGCAACAAAATTAAAATGATGCCAAACGGACTAAACGGAATCGCAATAATGCGAAAAATATCGCCGAATAAGCCTTGCTCTGGCGATCCGCGATAAAACGTGAATGCTGCGACGCCCAAAAACAGCAGCAGCACCAAGCCTCCTAAAAACGCCCGGGGTAATGCCCGTAGTAAAACATACCAAGCAAATAGCCCAACGACTACCCATAAGAGCACCTGGGTTAGTAAAACAAATACGTCCGTTACTAATAAAACCATCTTCTAATTTCCTGCATCACTGACTCTCTTCCTCACACTCAAGGCAACGCGCTCAACGTTTTCAATCAACCGAATCGATTTCAGAATAAACGGACTCTGAAGATTTCGTTTGAATAATTGAGAAAGTTGGCGATTTTGGGTGACGATCGAACTTCTTTGTGGCTCGACTTGATTGTACAAATAAGTCGTTTCAAAATAAGGATTGTACCGAAGATTTCCGGCTTGCTTCCTAAATTTAAGCCTTAATCTCCTCGATTTAGTGCAAGTTCTAAAGCCGAAGCGCAAATTTTTCTTGAAAGTTGATCGTTTGAGCACTCATTGGGCGCAAAAATCAGGCAAAATGCAAAACTGACGCTCGATCTTCAAGATTTTGGAAGCAGTTAAATGCATCCGGGTTGGGTGTATTCAGGAGGCAAAATCAATGGAACTCATTTTGGCGGGAATTGTGTTTGTGGTGATTTTATTTTTAGTGACTCGCGACATTTTCGACACTAAAAAGAAAAAGTAACACAACTATAAAAGCTTGAACAAGAATTCTGCACTTCTCCTGAGTCGAAATAGACTAGAGGAAATCAGAACAAAGTTAGTGTGTTAGAGGATTTAGTGTGTCAGCCCAAAAAACTGTATTAGTGACTGGTGGAGCAGGATATATCGGCTCTCATGCCGTTCTTGCTTTGCAGCAAGCAGGCTACGACGTTGTGGTGCTCGATAATTTGGTTTACGGACACCGCGATATTGTCGAAAAGGTGCTTCAAGTTGAGTTAGTTGTTGGGGATACCAACGATCGAGCGTTATTAAATGATTTATTTCAAGCGCGATCGATCGATGCGGTAATGCATTTTGCGGCTTATGCTTATGTCGGTGAATCGGTGACAAAGCCCGATAAATACTACCGCAATAATGTGATCGGCACGTTAACGCTGCTCGAAGCAATGGTGGCAGCGTCGATTCATAAGTTCGTGTTTTCCTCGACTTGTGCAACCTACGGCGTTCCCAAAACCGTGCCGATTCCCGAAGATCATCCGCAAAATCCAATTAATCCTTACGGCGCAACAAAGCTGATGGTCGAGCGAATTCTGGCGGATTTTGATCCGGCTTACGATTTCAAGTCGGTTAGTTTTCGCTACTTTAACGCAGCAGGCGCTGATCCACAGGGTCGATTAGGCGAAGATCATCAGCCTGAAACGCATTTGATTCCGTTAGTGTTGATGACGGCGCTAGGTCAGCAAGACGCGATTTCAATTTTTGGCACCGATTACCCAACTCGCGATGGCACCTGCATTCGCGATTATATTCACGTCACGGATCTAGCTGATGCTCATGTTTTAGGTTTAAAGTATCTGCTTGACGGCGGCGATTCTCAGATTTTTAATTTGGGGAACGGAAGCGGGTTTTCGGTGCGTGAAGTGATCGATACGGCTCGACAAGTGACGGGTCGATCGATTAACGCGATCGAGCGCGATCGGCGTCCGGGTGATCCGCCAGCGCTAGTCGGCAGTGCCGAAAAGGCGCGATCAATGCTCGGTTGGAATCCGCAGTATGCTGATTTAGAGGTAATTCTTCGTCATGCGTGGGATTGGCATCAAAAACGCCACGGTTGAGAAGGGTGGAAACGGTTAAGCGCTCTAGCCCGGATTCAGTCGTTGCGATTTCTCACCGTACTCGATCCGGGCTGTATTCTGAAGTCGGTAAATTACATTTTTGTTGTCTTGGAAACTGTGTTGTGCTTGACCTAAAGCTGATTCGCGAAAATCCCGAACTGGTTCAAGACCGTCTTAATCGTCGCGGCGGCGGGTACGATCTGCGTCCGATCGTCGCGCTTGATCGCCAACGGCGCGATCTTGAAGTTGAACGATCGCATCTGCAAGCCCGCAGCAACGAGATCGGAAAGCTCGTCGGACAAAAAGTAAAAAGCGGCGCAGACCCCAAAGGCGAAGAAGTTCAAAACCTGCGCGAAGAAGGCAATCAGCTTAAAGCCAAGCTCAGCGATTTAGAACCGCGAGAAAAAGAAATTCGCGAACAAGTTGAAGCGCTGCTGCTGACATTGCCAAACTTACCGAGCGATTCTACGCCTGTCGGCAAAGACGAAACCGAAAACGTGGAAGTGAAGCGCTGGGGCGATGAATTTAAGCCGACGATCGAGGTTTTGCCGCATTACGACATCGCTGAAAAGTTAGGAATTCTCAACGTCGATCGCGCGACAAAAATCGCTCAAACGCGCTTTATTGCGCTGCTTGGGGCAGGTGCCGCGTTAGAGCGGGCGTTGATTCAGTTTATGCTCGATCGTCAAATCGAAGCAGGCTACCTCGAAGTGATGCCGCCGTTTCTGGTTAATTCTGAATCGATGACCGCAACGGGTCAACTTCCAAAGTTTGCCGAAGAAAGTTTTCGCTGTGCTGACGATGATTTGTGGTTGGTGCCAACCGCAGAAGTTCCCGTAACGAATTTATACCGCGATGAAATCTTGGCAGCCGACCAGCTTCCGATTCATCACTGCGCGTATACGCCTTGTTTTCGTCGTGAAGCCGGAAGCTATGGACGAGATACACGTGGCTTGATTCGACTGCATCAGTTTAATAAAGTTGAACTCGTTAAGCTGGTTCACCCGGAAACGTCTGAGCAAGCGCATCAAACGCTGGTGCAAAATGCCGAAGCGATTTTAGAAGCGCTGAAGCTGCCGTACCGCACGATCGAGCTTTGCACCGGAGATTTAGGATTCGGAGCGGCGAAATGCTACGACTTAGAAGTGTGGCTTCCGTCTGGCGGAACCTACCGCGAAATTTCAAGCTGCTCGAACTTTGTTGATTTTCAAGCTCGTCGCGGCAATATTCGATTCAAAGAAGCCGGACAAAAAGGCACGCAGTTTGTTCATACGCTAAACGGCTCTGGCTTAGCGGTCGGTCGCACAATGGCGGCTGTGCTCGAAAACTATCAGCAGTCCGATGGAACCATTCGCATTCCCGATGTTTTACAGCCTTATCTGAAGCGCGACGTGTTGTAGGGCGTGGTTTAAAGCGGTTCGCTGCACGACTCCGAATTCAATCTGTCGCCTGGGTGGGCTACACAGACAAAATGTGCCTTTGCACACTAACAGCCCCTAATATAAGAGCAACCCGCCTAATCGAACTAAGTCCAGGCGGACTCACTCCCAGAATTTGCCGTGAAGGAACCCGCGAAGGCGGGTTTTGTCTGTGTAGCCGCGAATTCATTCGCGCCCGCTTAACCGGAACTGGCGTAATCTGACGTTGACCGTGAATCACTGATTAATTTTTTGATGGTGCAGAACCCTGAATGGTGCAATAATGATTCGACTGTTTTGAGAATGGTGTGATGGTTCAAGCGCCTCAATTCCCGAAAACGCTTTCCGCTCAGGTGTTTGAGGAAAACGTTGATCTCAATTTTCAGCTTCCTGACCCCAACGACGATCGCGTTTCTGATCCGGATTTTCAAACACAGATTGATCGCGCTTGGCAAGTGTGCGATCGCTTTGATTTGCAAACTGACATTTGGCGCGGGCGGATTTTGCGGGCGATTCGAGACCGGGAAAAACAACGCGGTGAAGGACGCGGATTCGGCTTTCTCAACTGGCTCAAAGATCGCGAAATCAGCAAAACGCAAGCCTACACGCTAATTGAACTCGCCAACAGTGCCGATCGACTGCTCGATAGCGGCTGCTTGGATGCCGAAGACGTGAATTGCTTTAGCAAGCGGGCGTTTGTGGAAACCGCGCAAGCAGAACCCGAAGTGCAGCAAATGGTAAGCGATGCGGCAAAACGCGGCGATCGCATCACGCGGCGAGAAGTCCGCCAGCTTTCTGATGATTGGACGGCGATGACGTCGGAATTGCTGCCCGAAGCAATTCGTGAAAAAGCGGTCGATCAAACGATTCCAACTCGCTATCTCGCGCCGTTGGTCAAGCATTTAGAAAAGCTGCCCGAATCGCATCAAGCGTCGATTCGTCAAGCCGTTGCTGAAAGTCCGGATCTAGACACGCTCAAACACGTCACCGGAGAAGCTCGATCGCTGTGTCGCTATTTAGAAGCGGCTTCGCACGTTCAAGCGTTAACCGATCTTGACGTTGAAACCGCCCTTGAAGAAGCGTTGCGGCTTGGATGTCTTAATTCAATGGCGGAGTTAGTGAATCAAGCCGCTCAGCTTGAAGGCGCGATCGCAAAGCTCTACACGACTTGGAAGCGCGTCAACTCTTTGTCTGAGCGGCTGTACGTGGATACCGGAGCGAGTACGCCCAATCTACGCGGGTTGTTGAAAGCGCTAGAGCGATTGTCAAGTGATTCGATCGAGTTTCATTTGGGTGATCCTAGAGGCGAGAATTTTTCGCGATCGATTCGGCTGAAACTCGAAAACGAAACCGGATGGGAATAACGGTTAGCGGCGGCGGGTGAGTTTGCGCCAAACAAAGCGCGGATCAAGCCAGCGTCGGTAGCGATCGGCGACTTCTTTTCCGACGATTAAAACCCCGATCCAGAACATCACTTCTCCGACTCCAAATAGGATCGGTGCGATCGTGATTTTTTGCGTCGCGCTCAGCGCAAGAAAGGGAACCGCAAAAGCAGACAGCCACGGCACAAACGATGCGATTATCAAGACAATGCCTAGCTTTCTCATGAAGTTAGAACTCAATTAGCGTTAGGTCGATCGATAGAATTCGCTACGATAACAGATTCGGAAAGCCCCTAAATCCCCTAAAATGATGGGCCGCGACGCAGCGAAAAACGCTCGAACTGACCTGTAACTAGCGCTGAATGCCTTGAGCTGTAAGAATTTGGCGAGCACGATCAATTTCTGTGTTCGTTCCTTCAATCACAAGCAGAATGTTTCCTTGCGCAATGCGACGGCTATAAGTTTTCGCTTGCTCTTCGGTCAAGCCCAACCCGATTAATGCGCCAATAATCCCGCCTGCTGCAATCCCAACTCCCCCACCCAGGAGCGTAAACGCGATCGCCGAGGTTGCTGCAACTTGACCGATTCCCGGTAGCGCTAAAATTCCGACTCCAAGCAGTAATCCTGTAACGGTGCCGATCGCGTTTCCAAGCAGAAATCCTTTTTTCAAACCAAGCGGCGTTCCGGTGATTGCCGTTGCGCTGGCGTAGTCCACGATCGGTAATTCGCCTTGTGAGTTCAACGGCTGACCCAACAAAAAGATTTTTGCAAGCGGAAACCCTGATAAAACTAATTGATCAAACGCAAGAGCCGCAGCTTCTGGCGTTGAAAAAGTCCCGATCGCGCTCCGATGTTGGTTCAGCAGCATAAATCCTCGATTTTGCCTTAGAAGTTAAAAATAATTTCTGTATCTAATATTACCAATCTACTCGACTCAAGCACAATGCAGCACAAGTATTATGTTTTCCTGACCGATCGAGTCGATATTTATTACTCTTAATTAATTATCTTAAGTTTTTGTTAAGACTCTCTGTCACGTGATAGATTCTGCTAAATCGATCGATAGAAGTCATTGACCCTACAAGTAATTTCGATTTTTAAGGGCTACTGCTCAAAGCTCTGAAATGACCCATTCACAAAGCTTTCCAAATCTAAAATTGCAAATCTAAAGAATTTGTGTGTAAGAGTAAATTTTTATTAAAAACTTTATTCAAAAAACTTTGCAACGTCTTTCTTAGGGTTGAGTAATGACGCTACGGTGTGTTTCAGAATAAAAGCGTGAATTCAGACTGCGCGGCTTTTTACCTTATCCAAAGCGCAACAGCAATGGTGAACCAACCGAGTCAAACGCCTGAAGCATCGGTAGAGCAACCGCTCACGATGACCGCTCCGCAAACAGTTCAACACGTTGAAAACGCGCTTAAAGATCTTTATTTTGTCAGTGGACTTGGCGCAGATAAGCGAGTCTTTCGTTTATTGAAAATCGAGGGGTATCAGCCCGTTTATATTCGCTGGCTTGATCCAGAACGGGGAGAATCGATCGAAGCATACGCCAAGCGTTTAACCGAGCAAATTAAGTCGGATAAACCGATTCTAGTGGGGCTTTCGTTTGGGGGAATGATTTCGGTTGAAATGGCCAAGCACATTGAAATCGAAAAAGTAATTCTAATTTCTAGCGTTAAAGATCGATTTGAAATACCGCCTTACTTTCGTGCCTTTCGCTGGTTCCCCGTTCATCGTGTGTTTCCGTTTAAGAGTCTGCTTTGGGCGGGTTACGGAATTGCAGATTGGTTTTTTAGTATTGCCGATTCGGATGAGAAAAAGCTGCTAAAGGCAATTTTAGTTGATACCGATGCGCAGTTTATTAAATGGGCACTTCATAAAGTTGTAACGTGGAAAAATGAAACAATTTCTGAGAATCTGTATCACATTCACGGCATGAGCGATCGTATTTTTCCGATTCGATTTGTTCAATCAGACATTGCTGTTGAACACGGCGGGCACTTTATGATTATGAATCAAGCGGCTCAAATTTCAAATATCTTGAAAAAGATTATGAGTTAATCGTTTTGATTCCTGAAAGTGTTGATAAATAGCACCATTAGATCATTGAACAAATTAAGGCTTATTCTACCGTTTTCTAGAGTTAACCTGAGTCTCCAACGACGGTAAAACTTCGGAAAGGGCGAAAGAAACAAAAGCTTTAGTACTTATTGGTTTCAGCCTTGCTTGCAAAATTTGTTTCTGAGGAGTTCGGGATCACAAATGGCTCGAATGGAGTCTAAATCGGTGGATGGGCGGGTCGTTGTCTTAGATGCCTACCCAGACCAAACCACCCACGGCTTAAGAGCCAATCATCAAGACCAGTTCCCGCAGGGGGACTTCGGTTGTGTAGCCGCAGCAATGTGCGCAGCGAATAGCAGTCGCGCCCGCGTTTACGGATTAGCCCGAACTTCTAAGACAAATTGTGGATGAAGAACTAAAACCGATCAGCCGCAGAACGTTTCTGTCGCGCTTTCCGCAAGTGCACCTTCGTGGGAGACTCAGGTTAGTACAGAATGCCTGATCATTTGCGGATTGAGCGGCTGACTGTAGATTTTGCCGTTTGGATCAACCGCAAAATTGAAGCAATCGCGAACTTCTGGAATCGCCGCTTGTTTCCTACGTGTAAGCGACAAATTATTTTTAACAAAAATGCCTCAGAAACTACCGTTTTTTCGTTGAAGTTTTTAAACTAGAGAAGTGGAGTGTCAATTCTGCCAGTCTGTGCCTTCAATTTTTTCACAGCTACAAAAACGATCGTGTGGGCTACCGTATAAGTCAACGGCATACTGAAGTGTAAGCAACGCCAAAAGGAAACAACTATGGGATTATTTGACCGCATCAGCCGCGTCGTCCGATCAAACGTCAATGACATGGTGAGCAAAGCCGAAGATCCAGAAAAGATTCTCGAACAAGCCGTCGTTGATATGCAAGAAGACCTGGTGCAGTTGCGCCAAGCCGTTGCACAAGCGATCGCCAGCCAAAAACGCACGCAGCAGCAGTACAACCAAGCGCAGTCTGAATCGAACAATTGGCAGCAACGCGCTCAGCTTGCTTTGCAAAGAGGCGATGAAACTCTTGCTCGTGAAGCTTTAACGCGCAAGAAAACCCACACCGAAACCGCAAACGCGCTTAAGGGTCAGCTTGAAACTCAATTGTCTCAGGTTGATACATTAAAGCGGAGTTTGATCGCGCTCGAAGGCAAAATCTCGGAAGCGAAAACCAAAAAAGACATGCTCAAAGCTCGTGCCAGTGCTGCTAAAGCGCAAGAGCAACTGCAAGGCATGGTTAATAACATGGGCACAAACACAGCAATGGCTGCGTTTGAGCGCATGGAAGATAAAGTGCTGCAATTAGAAGCACGATCGCAAGCCGCCGCCGAACTTGCGGGTGCTGATCTTGAAAGCCGATTTGCCGCCTTAGAGTCAGGCGATGTGGATCTTGAGCTTGAAGCGATGAAACAGCAAATGCTGACAGGTTCGCCGCAAAGCCAGCAGGCGCTACCGGGAACGGCAGCTTCTCAAGGTCAGAAAACTCAGGCTCCGAAAGATGAAGTAATCGATTCGGAACTCGAAGACCTCAAAAAGCAGCTCGACAATTTGTAAGCGCTCGATCGCGCCTTGATTCGCCTTCGCTTTTCTGTCACATTTAGAAGAGCGGAGGCTTTAGAATGAATGTCGATCTGTTTAACAGGATGCAAGATGAGTAGCGTTCGGGTAATTAGTGATAACGAGTTTGATACAGAAGTCGTAAATGCCGATCGACCTGTGCTCGTTTATTTTTGGGCAGAGTGGTGCGGGCCGTGTCGGCTGATGGCTCCGGTCGTAGAAAAGCTGGCGGGAACTTATGGCGATCGTGTCAAAGTGATCAAAATGGAAGTTGATCCAAATCCTCAAAGTGTTGCAAAGTGCAAAGTTGAAGGGGTACCAGCCTTTCGCTTCTTTCACAATGGAGAAGTAAAGCAGTCTACGGAGGGCGCAATCAGCAAGCAAAAGTTAGAAGACTTGCTAACGGCTAATTTGCTGACCGCGTAGATCACTGATGAAATTTGCTAAACGGTTAGAACCGCTTCACGCGAATGTTTTCGCGGATATGGATCGCGCTAAAACTCGCGCCAAAGCCGCAGGGCGAGACATTATTGATTTGTCGCTCGGCTCGTCGGATTTGCCAGCAGAAGCACACGTGTTAGATGAAATTGCTCGATCGCTTTTTGACCCCAGTACTCACGGGTATTTGCTGTTTAATGGAACTCAAGCTTTTCGACAAGCGGCGGCAAAGTGGTATACGCAAAAATTTGGCGTTGCGATCGATTCCGAAACGGAAGTACTGCCGCTTATCGGGTCGCAGGAAGGAACAGCACACTTACCCCTTGCAGTGCTGAATCCCGGAGATTTTGCGCTACTCATGGACCCTGGCTATCCGTCGCATATGGGCGGTGTGTATCTTGCAAGCGGTCAAATTTACCCGATGGCGCTGCGGGCTGAAAACGGATTTTTGCCCGTGCTCGAAGACATTCCCGAACCCGTTCTAGCGCAATCGCGCCTGATGGTGTTGAGCTATCCGCACAATCCCACAACGGCGATCGCACCGCTTTCCTTTTTCCAAAAAGCGGTTGAGTTTTGCCAGCAGCATGATTTAGTGCTGGTGCACGATTTTCCTTACGCTGATTTGTATTTTGACAATCGACCTGTTCCCTCGATTTTGCAAGCTGACCCAGAAAAAACGGTGTCGATCGAGTTCTTCACGCTCTCGAAATCCTACAATATGGGCGGTTTTCGGGTGGGATACGCGATCGGCAATGCTGACTTAATTCGCGCTTTGCGTCAAGTTAAGGCGGCGGTTGATTTTAATCAATATCGCGGCA
>CAXUFL010000084.1:0-11875 GCA_964250455.1 uncultured bacterium | reverse complement strand
CGCTAGAGCGACAGCAGTTCTCCACCACCACAAAGCTGCAAGGCGAAGCTATTTTTAGTGTTGCCAGCGCTTACGGTGCGGCTCCTGGTGGTCGAGATGCCAATGTCGTGTTTAACGATCGGGTTCGGTTAAATCTTCAAACTAGCTTTAGCGGCAAAGACTTGCTGATCACCGGACTTCAAGCGCAAAACTTCGGTGCAAGTGGCGTAACCGGAATTGGAAGCGGCTCTAGCCTCGCTCAAACTTTGGGATTAGCTGATCCAGTTTTCGGCTCTGCCAGCAATGCGCGACTGTCCTACGAACCGCAATTTCCCACGGCTGATCCATCCACGCTAACCGCACGGGGAGCGAATAACAGCGTTAGTCTTTACAAACTGCTCTATATTTTCCCGGTAGCTAAACCGCTCACCGCTTTTGTCGGCACTAACGCCGAAGTCTCGGATGCGTTTCCATCGATTCTGCCCTGGGCCAGTGAAGGACAAGGCGCACTTTCACGCTTTAGCTCACTTCCTGCCGCTCAGCGAATTTCGGGCGGAACTTCGCAGACTGGTCTTGCGGCGGCCGCAGGCGTCATCTTCAACATTTCCGACGCGATCGATCTTCGGGCGCTTTACGGTTCAGTTAACGCCAATCTTCCCGTTAATAATGGATTGGGTGCGGTTACGCCCGGTGTGAGCACGCCTTTGGGTGCCGGAATCGGGGGCGGTAGCTATGTTGCGGCCGCACAGCTTACGATCAAGCCGTCTCCAGCGTTTAATATCGGGCTGAACTACTCGAACAGCTATCACCAAATCAACATTTTGGGCACGGGGTTGAGTAACTCGGATATTAACTCGATCGTCTTACCCGGAAGTTCTCCGGTGCTTCCGGGCTTTACGCTTGGCAACTTCGTTGGCAGCTTGAATAACGGCATTCGCCTCAACACGATCGGCGCATCGGCGTCCTTCCGATTGGCTCCGAACGTCACGTTAGCAGGATCGTACACCTACATCTTCTCGAACTTAGTCAATGTCAATGCTCGCACGAACTTCAATACCTGGCTGGTTGGGATTCAATTTGGAGATGTTCTGAAAAAAGGCAATTCTGCGGGAATTATTTTTGGTCAGCCGCTCAAGCGAGTTTTCACAGCCGGAGCCGTCAATCCAGAAAACGCAGTTCCTTACCAATTGGAAGGCTTCTTTAACTTCCGGGTAAACGACAATTTAAGTATTACGCCCGGTGTTTTCGCCATTTTCAACCCTGAAGGACGGAGCCAAAATAACACTGCGATTATCCCGGTGATTCGTACCACGTTCACGTTCTAAGTAAGGTGGGAAGCGACGCAGTTTCGCTCCCCCGTTTCCTCACCTTTCTTAAAAGTGAGCCAGTCTAGAATTATTCGCTAAAATAAGGGCGGAACGAACTTAACGGTTCGAGACCAACCTTCATGAAATCAATCGTTTCATGGAAAGTGGGCAAGTTGTCCCACTTTTTTTATTTTGGAGGTGTTCAGATGGCGCATCCCCTTATTCCTCAAATTCTGGAGTTAGCAACCCCGGTTGCAGCCTCGCAGGGCTTAGAAGTTGTCAATGCTGTATTTCACACGAATCAGAATCCTCCGGTTCTGCGCGTGGATGTGCGGAACCTTGACGGGGATGTTGGACTCGATGATTGTGAGCGCATGAGTCGATCGCTCGAAGCGGCGCTTGATCAAGCCAATATTCTCCCGGATGCCTACGTACTGGAGATTTCTAGCCCTGGTATTTCTAAATCGCTGACAAGCGATCGTGAATTCGTGTCGTTTCGAGGCTTTCCCACATTGGTGACAACCGAGCAACCGTATCAAGGTCACATTTTCTGGGAAGGCAAGCTGATTCGACGCGACGACGAAGCGGTTTACATCAACAAAAAAGGACGCACGATCGCCATTCCTCGCAATCTGATTAGTACGGTTCAACTAGTTGAAGGCGAAGAATAATCGATTTCTCACAACTCAATACTCGTGGAGATTTTCTATGTCAATGGTTGCATTGCCCGGTCTCAAAGACATGATCGACGGTATCAGTCGCGAGCGCAATCTACCCAAGCTGTCGGTTCAAGCAGCGCTCAGCGAAGCGCTGATGAAAGGATACGAACGGTTTCGCCGCACGCAGCGCATCGATAGCACCGGATTCGATGAAGAATATTTCGACAATTTTGAAGTCGAACTGGATGTCGAAGAAGAAGGGTTTCGCGTGCTGGCTACAAAAACGATCGTCGATGAAGTCGAAAATCCGGATCATCAGATTTCGCTCAGAGAAGTTCAAGAAGTCGCCGCCGAAGCGCAACCTGGCGACACAGTCGTGCTGGATGTCACGCCGGATCAAGGCGAATTCGGACGCATGGCCGCGATTCAAACCAAGCAAGTGTTAGCGCAAAAGCTCCGGGATCAGCAGCGTAAACTCGTACAAGAAGAATTCCAAGATCTCGAAGGAACGATTCTACAAGCGCGAGTTTTACGCTTTGAGCGGCAATCGGTGATTATGGCGGTTAATAGCGGCTTTGGTCAGCCCGAAGTTGAAGCGGAATTGCTCAAGCGCGACCAATTACCCAACGACAACTACCGCGCTAACGCAACGTTTCGCGTCTATCTTAAGAAAGTGAGCGAAGGATCGCATCGTGGCCCACAGCTTTTGGTTTCGCGGGCTGATGCGGGCTTGGTCGTTTACCTATTTGAGAACGAAGTGCCTGAGATTCAGGATGATGTTGTGCGAATTGTAGCGGTTGCCCGCGAAGCCAATCCACCGTCGCGCCACGTCGGGCCGCGAACTAAAATTGCCGTTGACACACTAGAACGCGACGTTGATCCGGTTGGGGCTTGCATTGGCGCACGCGGGTCGCGCATTCAAGCGGTGGTCAACGAATTGCGCGGTGAGAAAATTGACGTGATTCGCTGGTCTCCAGATCCATCTACTTATATTGCCAACGCCCTGAGTCCGGCACGAGTCGATGAAGTTCGATTAGTTGATCCCGAAGGACGACAGGCACACGTTTTAGTCGGCGAAGATCAGCTTAGTTTAGCGATCGGCAAGGAAGGTCAAAATGTCCGTCTTGCCGCTCGGCTGACCGGATGGAAAATCGACATCAAAGATAGCCGCAAGTATGATGCTGATGCAGAGTACGAGAAAATCGCTGCGGTGATCGAAGCGCGTCGTCAAGCCCAAGCCGAGCTAGAGGCAGAAGAAGAGTATTACGACGAAGACGAAGAACAGCCGTTAGCGGTGGTAAGCGCGTCGCAAACGACCGAGGAAGCGATCACCTCAATGCGAAACGAGGATGCCGAATCCGACGACCAATAATCGAACCTGACGACGACGAATAATAGTGTGCTGCTGAACGGCTGGCGGTTTTATTTGCCAAGCAGCTTGCGTTAGCGAATTGTTAGGTACTCATCGCGAATCAACCATTCCGAAGAAGATAGACTATTTCTAATGGTCTATCTTTTTTGTTTATGCCCGTCAACGATCGACGCTGCATTTGCTGCCGCAAAGTCGCCCCAAAAGCCGAATTCTTGCGCGTCGTTAGACTGCACCCGACTCAGGAAATCGCGCTCAACATTGGAATGGGACGCTCTGCTTACATTTGTCCAACACCAAGCTGTGTACACGCTGCCCAGAAAAAAGACCGCCTCAGCCGAATTCTAAAAGCGCCGATTCCGCCTAGTATTTACCAAGCGCTAAAGCAACAAATTGGCAAACCCACTTCTAAATCCGAACCTGAGCTATGATAGAAAAAGCGCTCCCAAGCCGCCTATCGTAGGAGAGTTATCAACCGTTGCTCTGAGCGTTTTATTGATTCTGTCTCATTACTTAACGATTGCCCCAGAGCTGATTCGGAGAAAATGAACGATAGACGATTCGGAGGAAGAGCCAACCAGCATTACGACCCCGATTTGGCGCAAAGCGTCTAATTAACTCGAAACGCTGCTAGAATTTAGCGGCCTGAGAAACAACGCAAAAAATCAATCGATCGTGCAAAATAAAGGTTAGAGCAGTTTGCATTCAGACTGTTCACTCAAACCTGCCCACCTACACGGTGAGCCAACATCTAACCAAAGAGGGTAACGTCTTCAACTGTGCAATCATAATAATTCAACCAAAACTGTCGTTTTAGCGAACATCAGAAGGCAACTATGTGACAACTGGATCGAACGAGGGAAGAGTGGATGAACAACGGCAAAGTCAGAATTTACGAACTATCCAAAGACTTGAACTTAGATAACCGAGACATACTCGCAATTTGCGAACAATTAAATATTTCCGTCAAAAGTCACAGCAGCACGATCACAGAAACCGAGGCGGATCAGATTCGCGCTGCTGCTGAAAAATATGCTGCCAGCCACTTATCTTCGGCAAAACCAGTCCGTCAAGCCGCCCCGCAATCTGTTGAGTCAAAAAAGAAAACGCCCTTGAATATTCAGAAAAAACAGCAAATTCTCGAAATTCGTCGTCCGATTACGCGCCCCGCTCCGGCTCAAGAACAGCCTGAGCTGCGCACTCCGCAGCCCACTACAAAACCTGCGGAGCCAAATCGCCCGCCCCGCCCAACGGCTCCTCCCGATCGCCCTGCCGCTAAGCAAACTCCGCAAGACGCGATCGAAGCCACTCCATCTGTTCAAGAAGATGAGCAGGTGACTCCGGTTGAAGCGGTAACACCTTCTCCAGCCGCGCTCCCAACTATAGAAGAAACCGCGCCTGCGGAAACGCCGTCGATCGACCCTGCTCCTAAAGCGCCTGTCGCGTCAAAGCCTGCTCAGGCGATTACGCCACAAGCCCCGCCTGCTCGTCCGGCTACGCCTGCACCTCGGTCGTCTTCGGTCAACAAGCCCGTTCTAAAACGAGACAAGTCGGCTGAACCGGAAGCTCGATCGGCTTCAGAAATCTCGTCGAGATCGACTGAATCGCCGAGTTCTTCAGATTCGCGGGGTGGAAATCGTGCCGCGCCATCGCGAGATGCAAAATCTCCGCGTCCGGCACTTAACAAACGTCCGGCACCCGGCGCGAAACCGAGTGAAGTCAGCCCTCGACCACAGCAAATCGTTGAATTACGTCGTCCAAAACCAGTTCAAGCTCAGCCCGAAGACGGTGCTACCGACGAGATCGGTGCAGCTTCTTTAGAACTGCGCGGCGCGGCACCTGTATTACGCTCACGTCCGGTTAAACCGACTCAACCGCAAGATCCATCGGCTCCGGTCGATCTTCAACTCAACAAGCCAACTCCCCCCAAACCAAAACGCGCGAAAGGTTGGGATGACGACGACGAAGAAACGCAAGAGTCGGAAAAATCGGCAAAACTGGGTGCGAAAGGCAAGCGTCGCGGGCCGAAGATTCAAGATGACGATGATGACGATCTAGACGCCCTGCTTGACGATGAAAACGCGATCGTGAGTTCGGCTCAGGTTAGCTTATCGCTGGCTCGTCCTGCCCGTCCGAAGAGTTTACCCGGACAGGTTACGGTTCGTCCTGCTGCCGCAACGCCTGCTCCGTCGCAGCGCAAAAAATCAAGCAGTCTGCGCGATCGCCGCGATCGTCGCAACGAGCAAGACAAAGTTGAGCGTCCAGAGAAAATCACGCTCACGGGCGGCTTGACCGTTCAGGAACTGGCAAACGCAATGACAATCTCCTCGACCGAGGTGATTACCAAGCTGTTTATGAAAGGCATTGCCGCAACGATTACGCAAACGCTTGATGTTGAAACCGCCAAAATGGTGGCGCAAGAGTTTGATATCGAAGTCGAAGTCGGTGAAAAAGAAGCGGCAGCGAAAAAAGTTACGGAAATGCTGGATGTCGAAGACCTCGACAATCTGCAACGTCGTCCGCCAGTCGTGACGATTATGGGTCACGTTGACCACGGTAAAACTACGCTGCTCGATTCGATTCGCAAAACGAAAGTGGCAGCCGGAGAAGCAGGCGGCATTACGCAGCATATTGGGGCGTATCACGTTGATGTCGAGCACAACGGCGAGATGCAGCAAGTTGTGTTTCTAGATACTCCGGGTCACGAAGCGTTTACCGCAATGCGGGCGCGGGGTGCACGGGTAACAGACGTGGCAATTCTGGTCGTTGCGGCTGATGATGGCGTTCAGCCGCAAACGGTTGAAGCGATCAGCCACGCAAAAGCGGCGCAAGTGCCGATCGTGGTTGCCATCAACAAAGTCGATAAAGAAGGCGCACAGCCCGATCGCGTCAAGCAAGAACTCACCGAGTATCAGCTTGTTCCGGAAGAATGGGGCGGCGATACGATTATGGTGCCAGTAAGCGCGTTGACCGGAGACAATCTCGACACGCTGCTTGAAATGATTCTGCTTGTGACCGAAGTTGAAGATTTATCGGCGAACCCCGATCGACGGGCACGCGGAACCGTGATCGAAGCGCACTTAGACAAAGCCAAAGGCCCGGTTGCGACGCTGCTGATTCAGAACGGAACGCTGCGGGTTGGCGATGTGTTGGTTGCAGGCTCGGCGTTGGGTAAAGTTCGAGCAATGGTCGACGATCGAGGACAGCGCGTTCAAGCGGCATCGCCCTCGTTTGCAGTGGAAGTGCTTGGTTTGAGCGACGTTCCGGCGGCGGGCGACGAGTTCCAAGTCTTCCAAGATGAGCGAGAAGCGCGGGGTGTGGCAACCGATCGTGCCGACGAGCAGCGTCAATCTCGATTGCTGGCTGCAATGTCTTCGCGTCGAGTCAGCTTGAACACCTTGTCGTCGAAGGCGCAAGAAGGCGAACTAAAGGAACTCAACCTGGTGCTGAAAGCCGACGTACAAGGATCGGTCGAAGCGATATTAGGGGCGTTGCGTCAGCTACCGCAGAACGAAGTTCAGGTGCGCGTCTTGTTTGCGGCACCTGGTGAAATTTCAGAAACGGACGTTGACTTGGCGGCTGCAAGTGAAGCGGTGATTATCGGCTTCAACACAACGCTGGCTCCGGGTGCGCGGCAAGCGGCGGATCAAGCAGGCGTGGACGTGCGCGACTACAACATCATCTACAAGCTGTTGGACGATGTACAAGGCGCGATGGAAGGTTTGCTAGAGCCGGAACTGGTGGAAGAAGCGCTGGGCCAAGCCGAAGTTCGGGCAGTCTTCCCGGTGGGTCGCGGTGCCGTGGCTGGCTGTTATGTGCAGTCGGGCAAGCTGATTCGGAACTGCAAGGTTCGAGTGTACCGAGGCAGCAATCTGCTTCACGATGGCAACTTGGATTCGCTCAAGCGGATGAAAGAAGATGCGCGTGAAGTGGCGACAGGGTACGAGTGCGGGATTGGTCTTGACAACTTCAACGCTTGGGAAGTTGGAGACACGATCGAGGCTTACCGCATGGTGACAAAGCGCCGAACGCTGGCTCGATAAATCATTGGATTGCCTCCCAATTTCGGGAGGCAATTTTTTTAGAGACCTAAACTGAAGCGCTTTGATGCTTGGCACCGATGACAAGCGATTCTCGTGTTGAACCGTAGCGATCAAGCGACGCTTCTAGAACTGCGTGAGTTTGACCGGAAACGCTAAACAAAAGCGCTTCTCGAAAAACGCGCTGAGCCGGATGAGATTTTGAAATGGCGGCACCGCTTGAAGCAATCACGGCTGCATGAGCGCATTGCATCATTAGCTCGATCGAGGACGCCCTGAGTTTTAACCGAGTTTCAAACGATGCGGTTTGTGCGGAATAAATCGCACTTCGACACGCATCAAGTTCTTCTGTGAGCGTTTTTAGAGTGGACGAACTGGATTGAGATGATTTCGATCGCGACACAGTTTTCAGAACATCCAATCCGGCTTGCGCACAGCCCAATGCAAAAAAGCTGTGGTTTAGAACGCTAGCACGATCGCTGTTGTGAATTGCGGTTGCAGGCAAGACAAAGGCAACCTGGGATGCTGGAAGAAACCATTCAGTTAAGTTGGCTGTAACGGTATTAGTGGACGTCATAGCAGCAAGCGCCATCGGAGCGCTAAATCGAATTTCACCGTTTGAGAATTGATTTGTAAACGGCACCATTCCATACAGGGCTTCTCCATTTGGCAAAACGGCTGCAATCAACACCGATTGAAAAAAATCGAATCCTGTAATCCAGGGAATGTGACCGTGAAGCCGATAGCCGCCGTTAACCGGAACGGCTTTAAGCGGTGGATTCGTGGCTCGACGTAAATGAGAAAATCCAATTCCGACTCGCTTTTCTCCGCTTCCCATGTGCGGCAAAAAAGCTTGCTTTAGCGATTCATTCTCGCTTTTGACCAGCATTGCTGCGGCGCTTTGATGCTGCGTTTGCAGAAACGCCAATGCACCTGAATAACGAGCAGTTAGTTCTTGGAAGCGATGAAACTGTTCGTCGCTTAATCCGCCGCCCCAAGATTCAGGCACTCGCAGCGCGAGAAGCTGACGATCGCCCAATCCAGCAAGCGCCGATCGTAATGCTTCAACCTGCTCATCGATTTGGTTTGCGATCGGTGCAATTGTTTTTTGTAAATAAGTTTCTGCGATTTGGAGTTTTTCCATAGATAGTTATTGACTCAACAAACAGTTGTAACACTGCGCTGAATCCGTTACTTTATTTCAGGCAGCATTCCTTGATCGTAGCCCCCCGATTTTCTTTATGAATGACTTCGGACGCGCCGCCGTTGCAAATTGGTTTGATTATGGTCGATATCTGATTTACCTGGTGCTAATCGCTTGGATTGTGTCGGTGATTAATTTCGGCATTTTAGGCAACACTTTAAATCAATTAGGCGTTCGTCCGCGCACGATAGCCGGATTATTAGGCGTTGTGTTTGCACCGTTTCTACATGGAAGTTGGGGACATTTAGAAGGAAACACGATCGCGTTTCTTACGTATGGCGGATTGATTTTGTTACAAAATCCGACCGATTTTTTGCCAGTTACAGCAGTAGTTGCGCTCACAAGCGGACTTGGAACTTGGATTTTTGGACGCGATGCCGTACACATTGGCGCAAGCGGCGTGACGTTTGGATACTTGGGATTTTTGCTGTTTTTGGCGGTGTTCGATCGCAGTATTCCAACCGTTTTGCTGCTCGTGTTTGTTGCATTTTTCTACAGCAATCGGCTGTGGGGATTGTTGCCAATTTACAAAGGCATTTCTTGGGAAGAACACGTTTTTGGCTTTTTGGGTGGCATTTATGCAGCGCGAAATTTACCTCAAATCAAGGCAATGTTTGATCAATGCGTTGGAATGCTAAGCCAATTTGGAGCTTGGTTGCGCTGAGAATTAGTCTTAAAGCGTTGTGTTTAAGAACACAACGCTTTAAGTTCTTAACCTTTATTTCATCAGAATAGTATTAAGAAAGATTTTAGAAAATAGTATTGGGAATGGCAGCCAACTCTCTAGCTAAATCTGATATTTTGAAAACGTGAAGCTTATATCAAATATCTTCTTATCAAGGCATTTCTATGAATTTGAATGAGTTTGTTCAGCACATCAAAGCAGCAAAACGACGGACTGGAGAATTAAGTCCGGATGTTGATTCGTCTCCAACTTATCAAGAGCTTTTGTTGGCGCTCGAAGAACTCAACGTTGCCGAAGAAGAATTACGGGTACAAAGTGAAACCTTAGCCGTGACGCGATCGGTGCTCGAAGAAGAACGACAACGCTATCGAGAATTATTTAAGTATGCGCCGGATGCTTATGTTGTCACCGACGAGCACGGCAAAATTTACGAAGCGAATCAAGCCGCAGAACGGCTGTTTAATCTTCCCGTTAGTTTTTTGCTCGGCAAACTGCTGACGGTGTTTGTGCCGATCGACGATCGCGCTGAGTTTCGATCGAAACTCCGTCAGCTTTATAGTGGCGATTGGGTGCAAGAATGGGAAACTCGGCTGCAACCGCGTGAGCTGGGCGAAATTAACGCAGCTTTGACCGTTAGCGTCGCTCGCAATGCAGAAAAAGCGCCAGTAACGCTGCGCTGGCTGATTCGAGACATTACCGCCCGCAAACAAAGCGAAGCCAAAACCTCGATTGTGCGCGATCGCATTTTGTCGCAAGCCGTGCAAGCCCTCCACACGCCTGCAACAACGATGAAAATGGCGCTTGATCGCTTCGAGCACGCTACCACCGACGAGCAGCGATCGCGCTATCTCAAACTGATGCAGTCTGCGTGCGATCGACAAATGAAATTTACCGATGACTTTCTTGCGCTGCAAGCGCTGGAGACTCAGACCCACAAGGCTGTTCTGCTCGAAGTCGTCAACGTTTTCGATTTAATTTTGCAAATTGCGAGTGATTTTGAACCCAAAGTTCGATCGCGTCAGCAATCGCTTCAGCTTCATGTTTGCGATGGCTTGCCTACTTTGCGCATCGATCGACGCAGCTTTAAACGCATTGTGCGTGAACTGCTTGATAACGCTCATCAATTCACGCCCGATGGCGGTTCAATCTTGCTTTCGGTGCAACCGTCACCGAATCAGAAGGGCATTCAACTCCTGTGCTCGAATTCTAGTGAGATTGCAGTCGAGACTTTGCCTAGAATTTTTGAGGCGTTTTACACTGCGCCAACGCTAGAAAACCGCTACGAAGGCATGGGGTTAGGACTGGCGATTGTCAAACAACTGATTGAATATCTAGGCGGCACGATCGAAGTCACGAGCCGCGAAGGGTGGACAACCTTTACGGTGCAATTAATCAATCAACGGTAAAACGCTAATGCCAAGTTCCAGAAAAAATACTTTTAACGCCGATCGCAATCCGGTGCAAATCTTCATTCAAAAGCGGCGGACAATCTAAACTTTGTTTCAGTCCCGCTTCAAAAAGCTGCCTCGATTCGTGGGCGATCGAAAACAGCGCAAAGGCAAAGGATCGATCAAGGGTGTCTGCGTCTTTGAGCGCATCAAACACAATTCTTAGCGCCAGCAAAATCGAGGTCACTTGACCTGGAATCGGCGGCTGTCCTGCCTGCAATTGCGCTAAAAACGTATCGGCAACCTGAAGATTCGTTTGGTCGATTAAAAGACGACGAGCGGTTTCGTAATCCACAAAGGCGATTTTGGAAACGTCAACGTTCAACTGTACCTTAATTTCGCACTCTCGTCCGCTAAAAAATCAGGGAAAGCGTTAAATTTGCTTTCCTATGGCTTAAATTCCGGCGCTAAGCCGTTTTGCAATTTTTTTCGCCTGCGTGCGCTTTCTAAGCTGCCCCCTCGCGTCGAGATGATCCCTAACGCTTCAATCGATCCGACACGTTCAGCGTCTTCGATTCAGTTAAACATGGGCGGAGGGAGAATCGAACTCCCATACCTTTCGGTGCCACATTTTGAGTGTGGTGCGTCTACCAGTTTCGCCATCCGCCCTGGAATGCTTTCCTATTATAAACAAACGATGCGCAGAAATGCAAGCTAAAAGCGTTTTAGGATAGGGCAAACGCATCTTATCCAAGCAGCACCTTGAGCAAATAATTTTCATCCTAGCTCACCCGCAGGCGCTCGTTTTGGGCTTTAATTTCATCCACAAGTTCTCGACAAAGTGAATTAGTTTTCCCTAATCAAGTTTCTAGCTCTAGATGGATGCAGCCCAAATAGTTCAATACGTGTTACTATCCATCGTGTATTCTTTGATAAACAAGCTATGAGAAAGTTACGAACGGCGGTGGCTGCACTCGCACTAGGTGTCGCACCATTTCTCAACATGACAGCGGCTAGTGCTCTTGGTGAAATCTATCCGTCATACATTGGGATTTCTGGATCAATGGCTGCAAATCTGCAATAGACGCACGATCCGGCGACTGTTTCGACTACCTATTTGAACAACATCATCAAACCTGCTTTCAATCAGTGGAACAGTATATCCAGCAAGGTATCAGTTAACTACACGACTGGCACTCCGAACGTGCGAGTGTTGATCTCAACCAGCGTTAACGATTCATCTG
>CAXUFL010000083.1:0-12006 GCA_964250455.1 uncultured bacterium | reverse complement strand
GCGGAGAGCGCACTTTGATACTGTGGCTCTAACACGACATAGACCACCTTGAGTAGTGAGCGTCCTGCCAGGTCTTCAGGAACAACGTGTCGAACGGTGGGCTTGACGTGAGTGAACATGCGATCAGACTCCTTTGTGCGTGTTCTCTGACAACAGTGAATTGGCGTATCGTCCCTAGTTGCTTTAACCCAGGGAGGATCAGTAAGAAAAATGAACGAGAAAAATCTACTTCTTTAAGTTCTATGAAGCTGTTTTCGATTACCGTTCACTTTAGTGAGTAGCAGCGCTTTCGCTTGTCGCGATGAACGTACATCTGTGTTTTTACCAGAAAACGTAGACCAGAAGCGCATTTCGGTTTGTAACCGATACAATTCGATAAAAAAACCGAGATATTTCTTAACAACTGTTCACAAACAGGTGAACAATCACTGCTGCAAATATTTCTAAACGTTAAGACTATCAAGCTGAATCAAGTCTTGCTTTAAGCTTAGTTTGATTGGTCCGGGGTCTGAATTTTAGTGACTTGTTGAAGCCAGCCCTGGATCGTATGGTCATTCATGCGGCTGCACATCGAAATCGTAAGGCTAACCAGAATTAAGCTAGTCAAAATTTTAAGCAGTGAAGAATGCCGAGCGACGCCAGAATCGCGCAGAATTCGAGCAAGCGGACGACTTTGCTGACGAAGCTGCTGGCTAGAAGCCCGCTTAAGATGAAACGGATCGCGAACATAATGACCGTTGAAGCCGACAACAAGGCGCGATCGACAATGCGGACAGGTCAGCAATCCCCCCATTCGATTGATTGCTGGGAAACCGCCGGATTGCTGGCAAACCGGACAGATGTGAGGATGGCGATCGATTTGGTCAGCATTCATTGGACGCAGCAATTACGAAGCGAAACAAGTCTGTTGAGCAAGCAGGATTACTATAAATAAAATCGACTGGATATCCGAAATCTTAGAATTTACCGTTTGATAATGTGCTCAGTTTAACTTTAATTTCGTCGATCAGGGCACCCCTAATCAATGAAACTTAGAAAACTCAGGCTCGCCCAAATTAGCTGCGGGTAAACTGCGCAACTAAAGTTTGCCTCAGACTAACAGCCGTTCTCTTCAACCCGTGGGTGGTTTTGTCTGTGTAGCCGCGCCTTCAGTCGCACCCGCACCAGCAAGCGTTCGATCGACCGATTTCTTCGACCCGAAAATATCTTTCCAAAAACCTTTTAAATGTTTGCTCAGCCCAGCATTAATGAATGACAATGAGAAATAGAAATAAAAATTAACTATATTTGCCGTCTGCCGTGTCCTCGACCCCGCCGAAAGTTCTTCTTACCGAGCAGCCCTCGCCGTCTCAATTCCGCTTTACCGATCTGTTTAATCGTCTACAACCCCCCGCCGAAACGGTTGTCTTAATCTTGGCAGTTCTGATCGGTGGTGGTGCAGGTTTAGGCGTGGTTGCGTTTCGGTATTTGATCGAAATTATTCACCGACTAATGCTCGAAGACTTAATGGGCACGATCGGGCAGTGGGGCGCGTGGACGCTGGCTTGTGTTCCAACACTGGGTGGTATTTTAGTCGGCATAACGCGGTGGTTTTGCCGCGAATTTACTCCAGGCATCGCGTCACTGATTACGGCCGTGCAAACAGGTAAAGAAATGCCGCCGATGAAAGCGCTAATCAAAACGTTAGCGGCCGCCGTTTCACTTGGATCAGGAGCGTCACTTGGCCCCGAAGGGCCTAGCGTTGAAATTGGTGCAAATTTTGGAATTTGGATCGGTCAAGCGCTGCAAGTTTCGCGCGATCGACAGCGTTTGCTGCTCGGTGCAGGAGCGGCGGCGGGATTAGCCGCCGGATTTAATGCGCCGATCGCAGGCGTGTTCTTTGCGCTTGAAGTAGTGATCGGATCAACGTTTGAAACGTCAGCCGCAAGCGTCGTTTTGCTGTCAGCCGTGGTGTCTGCTTTGATTGCGCAAATTGGACTCGGTGCTCAGCCTGCGTTTGATTTGCCTGCTTATGAAGTTCGGAGTCCGTTAGAACTCCCGCTTTATTTAGGATTGGGACTGTGCGCGTGTGGAGTGTCGATCGCCTACACCAATCTTTTGAAATGGATGCAAAACTTCTTTAAAGGGCAGATTCCGGGCTTTGCGTGGGTTGCCAAAATTCCGCGTGAAGTGCAGCCGATTGTGGGTGGCTTGTGCGTCGGACTCGTTGCCCTGAAACTGCCTCAAATTCTCGGCGTCGGCTACGAAACGATCGAGGCAATGCTGCGCGACGTTAAATTTTCCCTGGTGCTGTTAGTAACGCTGCTCGTGGTCAAGCTGCTTTTAACGGCTGTGAGTTTAGGAAGTGGGTTAGTCGGCGGTGTCTTTGCGCCTGCAATGTTTTTAGGAGCGTCGTTAGGGGCCGCTTACGGGAAAGTTTTACCGTTTGTTTTTCCCATGTTTGCTGGAAGCATTGCGGCTCCTCCGGCTTATGCAATGGTTGGAATGGCAGCCGTTTTAGCCGCAAGCGTTAATGCTCCACTAACGGCGATTTTGCTGCTGTTTGAAATGACTCGCGATTACAGAATTGTCTTACCGCTTATGGCTGCGGTTGGCTTGAGCGTTTGGCTAGTTGAATTATTAAAAAAACGTCCGGATCACTCGTCAAATTTAAAAGAGATTGAATCGAACGATTCTACGAATTCTGCACTTCAAAAAAGCGACGATTCATTATTTGCAAACCGCTTTGCCCAAAGCGATCGGCAGCAAGAAATCCTTCGCAATCTCAGCGTTGAAGAAGCGATGCATCCCAATTTCTTACAGCTTTCAGATTCGCTGCCGTTGCTGCAAGCCGGACTCGAATTAATTCAACAGCAATGTCACAGCGCTTTAGTTGTCAACGCGAATCATCAGCTTGTAGGAATTGTGACGCTGCAAGACATTAACCGAGCGATCGCCCGTTGGGAAACCACCCACAGCGAATCCGATCAGTCGATTGCGAGTCGCACGCTTCACGAAGTTTGTACAATAGATATTTTGTATGCGTATCGCGATGAACATCTGACCGATGCGCTCGATCGCATGGCGGCACGTGGACTGCATCAACTTCCTGTTATCGATCGCACAAATCCCGATCAAATTCTTGGATTGCTGGCTCAAGAAGGCATTACTTTAGCGTGTAATTTAGCATTAACTCGTGTGAGTTTAACGCCTTATTTATCTCACGCAGAAAAGGCAAATTCAGACGATTCTGAACTTGCCTCTTCGGTTAGCGTTGCGATTCAGTAAATCAAGCAATGATTAAGAATATCTAAAAAGCAGGCAAACTTTGTCGCAAGCCTTTAGAAATGCTTTAAGCGATTACTTGTTTTTCATCGTCCAAACGCCAGTAAACATCATGAGCAGCCCCCCGACGAAAATTCCGATCGCTAAACCCACCGCAACAACCGTTGCCCAATCGATATTTTCCATGATCAAACCCTCATTTCGGTGATCTATGAAGCTTCTTCCTCTAGTCGGTCAAGCTGCTTCAAATGAATATGCTTACGACCAAGAGAAATTTCAAATTCGTCTCCGGGTCTTAGCTCCATTTGTTTAGTATAAGCCGCACCGATTAAAAGATTTCCGTTCGATTGAACGCTAATTCGGTAGCTTGCACTCCGTCCGCCTCGTCCGTTGTTGCTTAACTGTTTTCCGTCTAGCTCAATTCCCTCAGCATCGATTAATGCATTGAGAAATTTCATCATGTTGACGCGCTCTACACCGTTTTTTGTCACTGTGTAGTAGCCGCATTCTTTAGCCTTTTCCTCTTTATTGAGACTCTCTAGCTCCTTAACTTTCTTAAGCAAGGATTCGCCGATTAGCGGCTCAATTTTCTTCTTTTTAGTCATTCACTCGGAGTCGAAATGTGTGGACTGCAACTGTATTTTACTTGAACTGACTAAGTTGCTAAACAAAATTGTGTTTAGCTTCATTTTCAGCCGTCGCCTTCATATTATACCGATGTTGATCTATTTAGACCGTTAGTAACTGTTAGTTTAGGACAAGATTAAGAGCGCAAAGTTTGCGAATTGAATAGCTCGATTCGCTAAGCTCTGAAGAATCGCATCAGATTTTAGATTCTTATTCTTGGTGAAAACTTTGCCCCCGGATCGATCGACTCGGTAAATCAGCGAATTTCAACTTTAATTGAAAGAATCTCCGGCGCGTCAACGTTTCGCTATTTCAAGGGAAATGTTGGCTGAAAAAACGCTAGTGGCTGATGCGAACCGCCTTAGCGTTTAAAAAGAAAAAGGAGCAAGTTGTAAAACCTGCGGCGAGTTTAACGAAAATCTACGTGCATTCCAATGCGGGGTAGACCAGTAAAACCTCTAGTTCGCCTAAGCTTTCAGCTTGCTCTTACCATTCATTCACCTGTAAAAGTAAAGATATCAATGCGGGTTGTCAAACTTGTGTGATCGACATGAACTTCAAATGACAGATTCAGCAATTTGCGATGGCCAGGAGCAAATTAAAGCATCTATGCGTCTCAACCAAAGGGATGTAGCACTTGTGTAATGATGCTGAGACCCTAGCGCCATATTAAATCGTTAAAGTCAAGACATGCATTCTTTGATGTCTAACGATTTTGTGTCCTTGTTCAAAATGGTCTGTTGCTCGTTCTGCCGAGTCAGAAAGTTTTGATATCGCGCTGATCACGGGACTCATTTCAGTAAAAGGATGCCATTAAGGAGAGTTGACAACCGATGACTACACCAACCCGCAATTCAACCAATCAAAAGTCCTGGAAACAAACCGCTATTTATTTTATGCTGCCGCTTGTGGGTGCTGGTACAGCGCTTGCTGGAAATCGTTTGCTCACGAGTGATGCGCTTTCAACTCCGCCTGCGGTTGCCCAAACAACTGTACAAGATGTGCAAGTTGCGCAGAATCGTACCTCTGCGGCGATCGATCAAAACTTTATTTCTAATGCCGTTGATCGTGTGGGCCCGGCCGTTGTTCGGATTGATTCTTCGCGCACGGTAAAAACTCGCGTTCCTGCCATTTTTAACGATCCGTTTTTCCGGCAGTTTTTTGGCGCGGATGTGCCGTCGCAGCCTTCCACCCGTGTCGAGCGAGGAACTGGATCGGGCTTTGTCATTAGCGCCGACGGTTTGATTTTGACAAATTCCCATGTGGTCAACGGAGCTGATACCGTAAACGTGGTGATGAAAGACGGACGTGAACTGAAAGGTCGGGTGGTTGGACAAGATCCGCTAACCGACGTGGCGGTGGTGAAAGTTCAAGCGAGTAATTTGCCAACGGTTTCGTTGGGGAATTCTGATACCTTGAAGCCGGGAGAGTGGGCGATCGCGATTGGCAATCCGCTTGGCTTAGACAATACGGTAACGGCTGGCATTATCAGTGCAACTGGAAGAACGGCGGCAGATGTCCGAGTGGCAGATAAGCGCGTGAGCTTTATTCAAACCGATGCCGCTATTAATCCGGGAAATTCTGGCGGCCCGTTGCTGAATCAGCGCGGTGAAGTCATCGGCATGAATACAGCTATTATCAGTGGTGCACAAGGGTTAGGTTTTGCGATTCCCATTAATACGGCTCAGCGAATTTCGCAGCAGCTAATTTCTAAAGGTCGGGTTGATCATCCGTATTTGGGCATTCAAATGAGAACGTTGACGCCTGAATTGCGGCAGCAGATTAACAGCGATCGCCAAGTGGGTTTCCAAGTTCAAGACAATCAAGGCGTTGTGATTTTTCAGGTGTTGCCAAATTCTCCGGCCGCTCGAAGCGGATTACGCGCTGGCGATGTAATCAAGAAAGTCGGCGGTCGAACCGTTGCAAAAGCTGATGACGTTCAGAATGTGGTAGAAAATAGCTCAGTCGGCGCTACGCTTCCGGTTGAAGTGAGTCGATCGGGTCGAACCGTTTCGATTAATGTTCAGCCAGCACCGTTTCCAACGCAGACCGCTCAGAGCGACGACACTCCATAAACATTAACTTAGGGCATCGCTTGTCGGTGCCCTAAACTAGGTTTAGTCGTATCAGCACAAAAGCGATGGCTGAGATTCTAGACATTATTGAACTGGGTCATCCGATCCTCAGAGAAACGGCGCACCGAATTGATCATGTGCGTGACGATCGTATTCAATCTTTAATCGATGATTTGCTGGCAACCGTTAAGAAAGCAAACGGGGTGGGAATTGCTGCTTCTCAAGTTGCTCAACCTTATCAACTGATGATCGTTGCCTCGCGCCCAAATCTGCGCTATCCGACTGCGCCAGAAATGGAGCCGATGCCGATTATCAATCCCAAAATTTTGTCACACAGCAGCGAAGTTGTAAAAGGCTGGGAAGGCTGTCTGAGTATTCCAGGCATTCGAGGAACGGTGCCGCGATATCAAGCGATCGAAATCGAATACACTGATCGCAACGGCAAGCTTCAAAAAATGGAAATGACCGATTTCGTGGCGCGAATTTTTCAGCACGAATTCGATCATTTTAACGGGGTAGTATTTCTCGATCGTGTCGAAAGCACTCAAGATCTAATCACCGAGAAAGAATACTTGCGGCAGTTTAGTTTATCGAACTAACAAGTATCGAAGCCCAATTCCCAGCAAAAACAATCCGTAAAGCTTTTTAATCAATTCGCTGCTAATAAAAGGCTGATTTGCGAACAAAGCACCGAATAAATTTCCAATGACTAATCCCAGCGCAATAATTAAGGCGTGTTTGATGTTGAGATTGCCGTTGCGTTGATACACGATCGCCGCCAAGATACCGATCGGTAATACTTGCGCGGCGATCGAGGTTCCGGTTGCAAATTTCTGATCCATTCCCAGCAGCAAAACCATTGCCGGAACCATTATCGCCCCGCCGCCGATTCCAAACATGCCGCCTGCAACGCCCGCCGCAAGCCCAATCGCTAAAAGCTGAATCAATACATTAGACATCGTTCTTTCACCCTATTGGAGCGCTTTACATCCGTTCTAAAACCTGAATTCCAAGCAGCGATAACCCTCGCTTCAACGTTCGAGCGGTTAAATCACACAAAACTAATCGCGAGGTTCGGATTGAGTCTTCCGCTTGTAGAACAGGGCACCGATCGTAAAACTGATTAAACTTTTGACTCAGTTCAAATAGATACTGACACAACCGATTTGGCATTAATTCTTGCCCGACTTCATTCAAAATCTCTTCCATCTGAAGGAGATGCTTTGCTAAAGCAAATTCAGTTTCTTCTTGTAGAGCAAGATTGACCGTTTCTAGATTCTCGAAGTCGATTTGTCCTTTGCGGCTAATACCTTGAATTCTCACATAGGCGTACAGCATGTACGGTGCCGTATTGCCTTGCAACGCTAACATTTTGTCGTAGCTAAAAATGTAGTTACTCGTGCGATTTTGGCTTAAGTCAGCGTATTTCACCGCACTAATTCCAACAGTCTGCGACGTGTGCGCGATGAATGCTTCTGACTCGTGACGACTCTCTTCTTTTAGTCGAGTTTCTAAATCGATGCGGGCACGATCGATCGCTTCATCAAGCAAATCCCGCAGTCGAACGGTATCGCCCGATCGCGTCTTCAGTTTCTTCCCGTCTTCACCTTGTACCAATCCAAACGGGACATGCTGAATCTCAACGTTTTCAGGAATCCAACCTGCTCGCCGCGCTACCTGAAACACTTGTGCAAAATGGTTTGCTTGTCCAGCATCGGTGACGTAAATTAACCGTTGTGCATGGTCTTGCTGAATTCGATAGCGAATCGCTGCGAGATCCGTTGTCGCGTAGTTATAGCCCCCGTCGGATTTCTGAATAATCAACGGCAGTGGTTGACCTTCGCGATTGGTAAATCCTTCTAGGAAAACACACTTTGCGCCTTGATCTTCAACGAGCAAACCGCCTCGATCGAGGTCTTCAACCACCTGCGGTAAAAGCGGATTGTAGAACGATTCCCCCCGCTCGGTCACGCAAATATCAAGCCAGTCGTAAATAACCTGAAATTCCCGCCGCGATTGCTCACACAGCAATTGCCAAGCGCGACGACTATCTTCCGCGCCTGCTTGCAGCCGCACCACTTCCTGACGCGCTACTTCCTGAAATTCTGGATCTTCGTCAAATCGCTGTTTTGCTTTCTTATAAAACGCCACTAAATCACCTAAATCAAGCGCGTCTGCCGTTGTCAACGCTTCCGGACAAACTTCTTTCAAATAAGTGATCAGCATTCCAAACTGAGTTCCCCAATCTCCAACGTGATTGAGCCGCAAGACATCATGCCCCTGAAATTCGAGCACACGAGCGATCGAGTCTCCGATAATTGTCGATCGTAGATGCCCGACGTGCATTTCTTTTGCAATATTCGGACTCGAAAAATCAACCACGACTCGCTTTGGTTCTTTCACCGCTTCGATTCCTAGCCGATCGTCTGCCTCCATTGCCGCCAATCGAGCTTCTAAATACGTAGGCTTCAACGCTAAGTTAATAAAACCGGGACCTGCGATCGTCGGCGGGTCACAAAGATCCGCAACGTCTAATTTTTCAATCAATTCTTGTGCGATCGCTCTCGGCGCTTTTCCCAACTTTTTCGCCAACGACATCGCCACATTCGCCTGATAATCGCCAAACTTCGGATTACTTGTTGGCGCGATCATCGGATCGGTTTCTGCTAGTTCTTCCCCGAATGCAGCTACCAAGCCTTGAGCAAAGCGGTCTTTGAGTTGATCGATCGTCGCGTTCATAAATTTTCTGCCGGAACACCGTGCGGATCTTCTCTAGGATAACGACCCAACTAATCTATAATTCAGCACGTCGATCGTTTAAGCAAGAAAGTTTGAAGTCATCCTCGCTTGCTTCCGATAGGTTCGCCTGCAAAATAAAGCGATCTGCACCTTATTTCTAATGTAAGAATATTCCTATTTTCATTTGCTTAAGCGATTTTTTTGATTCATCGATCGCAACCTGGTCTAAAATCGGTAGCACTCAATAGCAATGTTGCAAGCCATTTATGAACCATAAATCCAAACTGCACAGTCTACTCCTGCTCTTCGTTCTGTTTGCTCCACTCGTTCTTCTAAGCTGTGGCAAAAAACCAGAAGAAACCGCAACGGCTCCTTCAACTCCTCCCGCTCCTGTTACTGCTATGTCTCCCGCCGCAAAGCCTACTTCGTCTCCTGCTTCTGGCACAGCAAAAGCGTCTACTGCTGAAGAAGGAACGCTTTCAGCAGCAGCTCAAAAGCTGGGTACTAAACCCGCAAACGCTACAACCTGCCCAAACAATGCACCCATTAAAGGAAAAGTAACTAAAAAGCGTGGCGATATTTATCACGCTCCAAAAACTTCGGATTACGACAAGGTGAAGCCTGACATCTGTTTTTCAGATACAGCCACCGCTCAAAAAGCAGGCTTCCGAGCACCAAAACAGTCGTAGTAATTTAAGTTGCGTCAAAGACAACAATGCCGCTTTGATAGGCTTATTTGAATCGCATACTCAAATCTAGCCAAGTCGATCGCGTTACCGGGGCACTACTCGAAATGAAATCAACTCCGGTTTCTGCGATCGATCTCAGCGTCTCCAACGTCACGTTCCCCGATGCTTCAATCTTAATCCGTTCATTCTCCTGTCGAATCGTCTGCACCGCTTGACGCATCAACTCTAACGGCATGTTGTCTAACATAATAATGTCTGCACCATGCTGTAATGCTTCTTTGACTTGATCTAAAGTCTCGGTTTCAACTTCAATCGTTAGCGGATACGGAATTTGTGCGCGGACTTGCCCGATCGCGGCTCCAATTCCCCCAGCCGCTACAATGTGATTGTCTTTGATCATTACCGCATCATCTAACCCCATTCGATGATTAACGGCTCCTCCAACCTGAGTTGCATATTTTTCCAGCAACCGCAATCCAGGCGTCGTTTTTCGCGTATCGACTAACTGAGCGGGCAAGTCTTCAATCTTTTCTGCATACTTCCGAGTTAGCGTTGCAATGCCGCTTAATCGCATCACGATATTCAGGGCAACTCGCTCTCCGGTCAGCAAAGCATCAAAAGAACCTTGAAGCTCAGCGATCATTTCTCCTTTCTGTGCAACTTGTCCCTCATCAATCTTGCAATGAAAGCTGACTGCTGGATCGAGTAGATGAAACACTCTTGCAGCGATCGATAATCCAGCAATCACGCCTTCTTCTTTTGCAATCCAGACTGCTTGACTGTGGCGGTTTGTGATCAGGGATTGGGTCGTGCGATCGCCCCTTCCAATGTCCTCAACCAACCACCCTTGCAGCAATTGATCCAAAATTAACGAAGGCGGCAGCACAGCTTTTGAATTTTTCATGAATCAAATCCGACTCAACTTAGAAAAGTTTGGATAAAACTCGCTATGGTCGCCTGAATAGTTATCCTTTCCCTCTTTAGTCAAGTATCCCCTGGGAGCGGCATAGCTCCAAATGCTTTTCTTCCGGTTCTGCTCATGCCACCCAGTATTAAACGCACATAAATTTGGAAAGAAGTCCATTGTTGAGTAAGGAAGATTGTCATGAATCCACCAAGCTAAAGGGCGAAAGTCATTTGTCATCTCGTATTGATCTAAATACCCGTTCACAACAATGCAAGCCATAGCGCCCATTTTGTCTTCTTTGTCGCGCTTGTCCCAGATGTGCCCCGCACAATTCATTTCGTTCCCTGCACAGCCTAGACCTCTTTCATTGCAGAACTTGTTCAATTCAGATGAGCGGTACCCTGAGCGAATGCTGATGCGACCAAATGTGGATTGTAGAGGTTCGAGGATTTCTTCGCAGAGATGCTTACCGGACGCGATCGCAAGGTCAGGATCATCAGGAATATTAGAAATCTTATAAAAGTTAGCAACTTCGCTATACAGAAAGTCTCGCATAAAGAAATTCTTCGATAGCCGCACTCTTCCCAGCTTTTTAAGAGACTTTACCGATCCAGGTGACAACATAGCCAACAACCACAGAAAATTTACCTTTCAAGCATTCCCATAAATTCTGTAGCAGTAAATTTCTAGTTTGACGCGCCTAATCTGATATACAAAACTTTAGCAACAGGATTATTCTCGCTTGTCACTTCTTGAATTTCAAAAATGTCTGTCTCTTTAACTAATTGTCCAAGCTTGCTGTAGCCATAGTTTCTTGGATCGAAAGCAGGCGAAATTTTATTGATTTGAGAGCCAAATGCACCTAGATTAGCCCATCCGTCCTCGCCTGCTGCGGCTTTGTAGGCGGTTTTCAAAAGCACGATCGCTTCCTTATCGAGCTGCAATTTTGTTGTTTGCTCAGTCGCTTGCTTAGCCTTCTCAGTCTTGGTCTCGCTCTTTGCATTTGTTGAATTCCCGTTGGTGCTTCCATTCTTAACAGTACTCTCAACGCTATTACTAGCCAAAGTTAGTACAGCCGCACCCGTTGCCCCATGTTCTTCAAAAATCTCTGTATATGTGAACTTATCGCACGCCTTCTGGAAAGGTAATGGAGTTTGCTTCTTGCCAAATCCATACACAAACAATCCAGCCTCTCTTAGTCGGCACGCCAATTTAGTAAAGTCGCTGTCGCTAGAGATGATACAAAATCCGTCGAAATTCTCCGTGTACAGCAAATCCATCGCATCAATGATAAGCGCACTATCTGTCGCGTTCTTGCCAGAAGTGTAGCTGTACTGCTGCACTGGCTGAATTGCAAAGACATGAAGTTTTTCCTTCCACCCACTGAGCTGGGTGCTTGTCCAATCCCCATAAATACGCTTTACGTGGGCGGTTCCGTACTTAGCAACCTCTTCAAGCAAAGGCTCAATCAAACGTGCGCTTGCATTGTCAGCATCAATTAAGACAGCTAGACGATCATCTCTGAATCTACGATCGCTCATCAAGCTCAACTCTACATAGCGCTACCCAAACAGAATTCCCCTAAATCAGAAAGCTCATATCACGCCTATCTCTGTCTGGACTTGTTAAACCCTTACTGAGTCAGCTTTTCCGCCCCCTTCAAATTTCCCCAAAGGAACTAGTTGACAGTTTCCAATCCAGGTTG
>CAXUFL010000082.1:0-12239 GCA_964250455.1 uncultured bacterium | reverse complement strand
TGCAGAACTGCGACCACAGGTTGGCGCTTTCGCGTCGCTGTAGAGTAGTCGTCATGGTTTTGTATAAGTACTGGTTGATTTACTTGAAGATCGAGCCAGTGATTAAGCTCGTATCCTTAGATTAAGCGAAGCATTTCGTTTTGTAAAGGGCTGAATTAAGTTTTTGCTCAAGATTTGTAACAAAATCTTTATATTATTCAGATCGGAAGGGAGTTGATTGAGGAAAAACCAATACAAAGCAAGAGTTTTGGCTTACTGATCGCGATCGCTAATTCTGAGATTCGATAGCGCTTGAGGCATATTCACTTCTAAGAAACGATCAAGAGCAATGTAAACCCAAGCAAATGATCGCTGAGCGTCTTCACAAATCCGCTCAAATCCTAAAAGCTTGCATAGCTCGTCGTACATTGGATTCACAATCAGCGTATAAACATCGCAAAGCTCTGGAAAATCCTTACGAATCGTGATTAAGGTTTGCTGAGCATCCTCGAGCATTTGACACATCGTGGCAACGCTGAGATAAGACCGATCGAGTACCCAAGTTCGCACGTAAATAGAAGTGCAAGTTCGATCACCAGGCAACGCCATCGCGAACGGGTCGATCGCATTGTCGGTTGTTAAGTAGAAGCTTTTGCTGGGTGCTTGAAAAAAATGAATTTCCGACTCTGTCGCGATCGGATAAAGAACATAAGCCGCAGCAACATTAGAGTTATCGGAACGACGAAGAACGCGCATTCCAATCGTGTATTGCTGCGACCAAGACCTCAAAACCCTAGCAACCTTTGACATCGCTGCACCATCGCGAATCATGGCAGCGTAGTTTCGCATGTAAAAGTTTGCAACAGAGATTGCATCGGTACGCGGATTAAAAGCGTCAGCAAACAGCTTGATCGGGGCGTCGGATTTAGGCAGTTCTAATTCAGGAACCGCTCGAATTTGCAGCGAAAGTGATTGTCCATCGTAGCTTTTATGAATCAATCCGAGTGCAGCAAGGCGATCGATCATCATTCCCGCCGCCCGATCGCTGCCCCGATCTTTGTTGAAATAAAACAGTTCTGCTGCTTCTCGGTGAGTACAAGCAATCAATTCTTTAGGAGCGTAAAGCTGATCGAGTTCGATCGGTAACGATCCCGTTCGTTCTTCTTGGTACTTCAACACCAGATAGGCCCACAATCGCACAAAATATACCGCTCGCTGCCGTGTCAAGCCAACTCGTTTTTGAACAGTTGAGATATAGTTACGCTGGCGATCAAGCGGAAACAAGGTATCAACAAGGTGTGGGAGCATAATGGCTGGGGGCTTATCAGGGGAATGAGAAAAACGACCCGATTGGGTGAAGCGTTTTATTATGTTTCTCGGTGAAGATAAGTTACACGTTCCTGAATCGCAACGGGTCTTGGCAAACCACCCTCAGTTCAGGCAACCTAACTTAGAACTTGTACAGTCCGAAGTCGTTAAGGTAAAGCGTGCTTTAGTTAGCCACTCGTAAGCAGGATTTACGGGTCTTTTCATTATTTTGCAGTTAAAAAGCTTTTCACAGGTCAATTGATTTAAAACTTCAGTGTAGTTCAGCTTAGTTCTAGTTGCTTCGGTATATTAGTCAGCAATTCAGCGTGCTCGTTGTTTGTTCAGATGAGAATTAGTCAGAATGCCTTTAGTGCTTAAGGACTCTGGCTTATGACTGCTCGCTTAGTTTCCCTGTCGCCAAACTTTAATGCTTCGGTTACGTCTTGGCTTAGTCAACAATCGCAAAGACAAGCTTTACGTTGTGTACCGAGCAGTAGTCCTGCTAAAGAAGGGTTTAATCAGAAAGCCAAAGCGCGTGATCAATCGAGTGATGATAATCGCGGTGCAATTGCTGAAGATGCGCTATGGAGTGCGCTGCTCGAATCGATGCCGATCGGCGTACTGGTTTTAACAACGTTGCTGCAACTGGTTTACGCCAACGACAAAGCGATCGGGATTTGTGAACGATTGGAAAAATCAAATTCGCCGTTGCCGATCGCGGTCATCGCTTTATGTCAGCGTATGATCGGTGAAGATGAGCCGATTGCTGAACCGCTTGTCATGGAATATCAAGAACAATCAGAGCAGTTTTTTCGATTGCAGGCACGCTGGCTTTGTGCCAATGCGGAGGCACAACCCTTGTTGCTCGTTCAAATCGAGGATTGTTTGGCCACGCTTTACGAAGAACTGGCGCTAGAGCAACAGAAGTATGATTTGACCGATCGAGAAGCCGAAGTCTGGGTGCTGCTGCGGCAAGATTATTCGTACCAGCAAATTTCAGAGCGGCTGAACATCAGCTTAAACACGGTTAAAACGCACGTGAAAAACGTTTATTCAAAACGCAAAAACGCACCCCCTGAGCGAAGAATTTGGTATTCGCGTTGATCACGAGTTCTAAACGTTAATCGGATACGATCGTAGAAATGACGTTAACGGTTTTGGAATGAGTTCTCGAATCGTCACCTACAGTCCGGCTTATACAATCGTGCCGACTTACGAATGCTTTAACCGTTGCACCTACTGCAATTTCCGCACTAATCCCGGTAAAAGCGATTGGCTGACGCTGCTCGAAGCTGAGCAGCTTTTGAAGCGGCTTCAGCTTCAAAATGTTGTTGAAATCTTGATTCTGAGCGGCGAAGTTCATCCGAATAGTTCGCGACGTGCGGCGTGGTTTGAGCGAATCTACAATTTGTGTGAACTAGCTTTGTCGCTCGGATTTCTGCCTCATACAAATGCGGGAATTCTCAGTTTTGCAGAAATGGCAAAGCTGAAAACCGTTAACGTGTCAATGGGACTGATGCTTGAGCAAATTACGCCCGAATTGCTCAAAACGGTTCACCGGCACGCGCCGAGTAAACTACCGGATGTCCGAACGCAGCAGTTAGCCTGGGCAGGAGAATTACAAATTCCGTTTACAACGGGCGTTTTGCTCGGCATCGGAGAAACAGATCGCGATCGCATCGATACGCTAGAAGCGATCGCCACGCTGCACGATCGCGCTGGACATATCCAAGAAGTGATTTTGCAGCCTTATAGTCCTGGGCATCAAGACACACTGAATCAATCTGCGTTTGAGGCTGAATCCCTGATCGAGTTGATTCGGGTTGCGCGAGATATTTTGCCCACCTCGATCGCGCTGCAAATTCCGCCTAATCTGGTTCAAAATCCAGAATGGCTAATCGCTTGTTTAGAAGCAGGCGCAAGCGATTTAGGTGGGATCAGTCCACATGATGAAGTGAATCCTGATTATCCACATCCGAGAGTCGCTGAGTTAGCAAACCAGCTTAAACAGCAGGGTTGGACGCTAACTCAGCGCTTACCGATTTACCCGCAGTACGATCGATGGCTTTCTGGCAAGTTAAGAGACGCAGTTAATCGTTGGCGTCAACCGACTTGCGCAGGCGTCGAAACTCCGAGAAACTGATTCACGTGCTCTAAATAAGTCTGCGGATCTTCGAGCATCGGGAAGTGAGCCGTGTTTGGAATCATGACATATTCAATATGGTTGCTTAGCGCTGCCGCTTGGCGTCCCATTTCGGCGGGAATGATTTGATCAAATTCACCAGATACCAGCAGCGTTGGAACTTTGACTTTTGCAAATTCTTGCGGCATCACTCTCGCAGCGTTTTCACTCACGGCAGCAAACATCGTTCCGAGCGCTGCGGCTTCTTCGGCTAAAAGGAAATCTTCTAGAAAGGCGCGACTTGCCGTAGCGGGAATAGGACGATGCAAAAAGCGCTGCATAAATAAGCGATCGACAAACGGCAATCCATACAGCCAGCGCGGACGGAACTTGACAACATAGCCGCCGAATTTGTGAAACGCTTTGAAAGATTTCTCGTCGTACTCAAAAATGCCGCTACAGGTGAGAACGGACCGATCGACGCGATCGCTAAATCGATTCAGGAAATAAACCGCGATCGATGATCCGGTTGAATGCGCATTGAGACAAACGCGGTCAATCTGCAAAACGTTGAGCAATTGGGCTAAATCTTCCGCATAGCTTTCTAGCTCATAACTCAGGTCATCGCGAACCGGAGCATCGCCCGCAGCCTGATCCGAGCGAGACCGACCGAACCCGCGCATATCGTACAGCAAACAATCAAAATGCCCGGAAAGCGCTTTTGCCGTATCTTCCCAATATCGAGCAGACCCGCCCCAACCGTGAATAAAAACTAAAACAGGCCTACCCGTGGGAGCATCTCCCGACTCGGTAAGCCATTCGTAGTAATGATTGAATCCGTTAACCGAAGCGTAAGGCATTCTAAACTATGGCTTAAAAAGGTTTCAAATTTAGCGTATCATTCCAGATTTGAAACCTCCATCAAGCTCTATGCAGATTCCGGTTTTGGTAACGATGATGGATGTAAAAGAAGTTCGGCGGTCGATCGCTTCTCCACCATTTCGCGGGTAATCGTGCAGCGCGTGACGTCTTTACGCGACGGCAATTCATACATAATGTCGAGCATCAATTCTTCAATAATGCTGCGAAGCGCTCGTGCTCCGGTTTTGCGGCGGTAAGCTTCCTGCGCGATCGCTCTGACCGCATCCGGTTTAAACTCAAGCTGCACGTTGTCCATTTTCAGCAATTTCTGGAACTGCTTGACCAATGCATTTTTCGGCTCAGTTAAAATTTCAGCCAGTGCATCCTCATCAAGCGGCTCAACAGTCGCCATCACCGGGATTCGTCCGATAAACTCAGGAATCATCCCGAATTTGACCAAATCATCTGGCTCTACGTGCTGCAAAATATCGGCAGTGCGCTTATCGCGAGATTGAGGATCGCTCGCTTGCACAAAGCCCATCGATCGCTTACCCGTTCGCTGTTCAACCGCTTTATCTAATCCGACAAACGCGCCACCGCAAACAAATAAAATGTTGCTGGTGTCGATTTGAATGCAGTCTTGATAAGGGTGCTTACGTCCGCCTTGTGGAGGAACGTTGGCGATCGTGCCCTCAAGCATTTTCAGCAAGGCTTGCTGCACACCTTCACCCGAAACATCGCGGGTAATCGATGGATTCTCACTCTTGCGGGCAATTTTATCAATTTCATCAATATAGATAATTCCACGCTGAGCCTCTTCAACATCGAGATCAGCGACTTGCAGCAACCGCAAAAGAATATTTTCGACATCTTCACCAACATAGCCCGCTTCGGTAAGCGTTGTTGCATCCGCAACCGCAAACGGCACGTCAAGAATCTCTGCAAGCGTTTGCGCCAATAGCGTCTTACCGCATCCGGTCGGCCCGATTAGCAGAATGTTTGATTTTTGCAGCTCAACCGCATCATCTGAAGAAACTTTGCCGCTTGTTTTAGCTTGTAAAAAGCTCAAGCGTTTGTAGTGGTTATAAACCGCAACCGAAAGCACTTTCTTGGCTTCGTCTTGACCGATAACGTGCTCATCGAGATATTTTTTAATCTCGCGGGGCTTTGGCAATTGGTTTAGCGAAATGTTAGAAGAGCGCGATCGACGCTTTTCCGGGGCTTGCTCTCGGCGCGGAACGGGTTGCGGGGCAGCACTAGAGTCAAACAACTCCTCATCTAAAATTTCGTTGCACAAATCCACACACTCATCGCAAATATACACACCAGGACCTGCGATAAGTTTGCGCACTTGTTCTTGTGACTTGCCACAAAAAGAACATTTCAGATGGGAGTCGTACTTTGACATAGCTGCCTCTTATCTTACTGCGGCGACAGGTTCACTACTATGAGGGATATTCTGCCGAGAAATCACTTGATCGATCAAGCCATAGTCTTTGGCTTCGTCTGCCGACATAAAGAAGTCGCGTTCGGTATCCGCTTCGATGCGCTCTAACGGCTGTTTGGTGTGAGCCGCTAAGAGTTCATTAAGCTTGCGCTTATGGTAAAGGATTTCTCTTGCTTGGATCTCGATGTCCACCGCTTGCCCTTGAGCACCGCCCAACGGCTGGTGAATCATAATTCGAGAACTTGGCAAAGACATTCGCTTACCCGGAGTTCCACCCGAAAGCAGAAACGCCCCCATACTAGCAGCTAAGCCAAAGCAAATTGTGACGACATCGCAGCGAACTTGCTGCATCGTGTCATAGATTGCCATTCCTGCGGTAACTGATCCACCCGGAGAATTGATATAGATTTGAATATCTTTCTCTGGGTCTTCGGCTTCAAGAAATAGAAGTTGAGCTACCAAAGAATCTGCAACCGTGTCATCGATCGCGCTTCCTAGAAAGATAATGCGTTCGCGCAGCAGTCGCGAGTAGATATCAAAGGCACGCTCTCCGCGTCCGGATTGCTCGACTACCATCGGAACGACGTTACTCGGAGCAAGCGACACGACATCAAGCGTGCTGAGATTTTGAATCGCGTAATCGTTTGAGTGTGAAATATACATGAGGCAGAGGAGTCCGATGTGAAAAGTGGCGTCAACCTACGCGGAAACGTACCACTGTTTAATTCTAGCCAACAAACGCAAAGTTATCAGGCACTGATCAGAATGGTTACAGATTCACCTTTGGGATTGCGATTGGCGCGAATCGAATTATTCCGCTTCGGTTGCTTCAACGTCGATCGTATCGGGAATCGCGTCGATTTCCCCCTCGCTTTCTTCGGGGTCGTCTTTTTTCAGCGTTCCTTCGGGCACAAGCTCGATTGTGGAGTGCTCAACCAGCCACGCCATGATTTTTTCTTTGAGTAAATCTTCATCAACGGCGGCCTGCAAGCGATCCATGTCGATGTCACGATCGCCGATTTCGCTTAGCACTTCCTGAATTCGGGCGGTGCGCTCGGCTTCGTCAACGCTGATTGATTCTTTTTTGGCGACTTCACCCAGGGCAAGCGTGCGCTTGATTCGCTCGATCGCATCGGGGCGCGATCGTTCTTTCAGCATCGGAATGGTGTCTTGGTTGAGCAATTTTTTGATATCGATGCCTTGCTGCTGAAGCTGCATCGCGGTTTGCGTCACCATAAATTCAACTTCGCGATCGATCATCGTTTCCGGTAGATCGACTTCGATTTGATTTAGCAGTTCATTTAGAATCGCTTCTTCTTTGTTGGCTTTGGTTTTTTCTTCTGTTTCTTCGTTAAATCGCTTTTCTAACGATTCGCGCAGCGCGGCTAAGGTTTCAAATTCTTCGCCGCTTGCTTCTTTTGCGAAATCATCATCGAGGTCGGGAAGCTCTTTTTCTTTGAGTTCCTTGACGGTGATTTCAAATTTTGCCGGACGACCTGCTAACGTTTCTTGCGGATAATCTTCGGGGAAATCTACTGAAATTTCTTTTGTTTCACCAGGCTTCATTCCGATTACGCCATCGATGAATCCTTCGATAAAGCGACCCTCTTCGAGTTCAAGCTGAAAATCAGTTGCCTCGCCACCGGGAACGTCTTGTTCTTCTGCGTCTTCGCCGTCGGGCGTAAAGCGTCCTTTGTAATCGACGACCGCAACATCACCTTTTTGAGCGGCTCGATCTTCAACAGGAATCAGCGTTGACATTTGTTTGCGGTAATCTTCGATCACGCTGTTCACGCGCTCTGGATCAGGCTTAACTTCTTCGGCTTGCAGCGTGAAGTCTTGATACTGCTTGAGCGTTACTTCAGGCTGCACATCCACGGCGGCGGAAAACGTCAGCGCTCCACCCGGTTCATAATTTCCAACGAGTTCATCGAACGACGACTTCAGTTGAAAATTACCGATCGCGTCAATTTTTTCTTGCTTTAGCGCTTCTTTAAGTCCGGTATCCACTAGTTCTTCAACGACCGCCGCTTTAATTCGCGCCATGCCAAAGCGCTGAATTAAGACTTGTCGCGGCACTTTGCCTTTACGGAACCCAGGAATATCTACCGAACGGGTGAAATTCTGAATCACCTGCTCGTAAGTTTTCTTGGATAGCTCTGGCGGAATTTCAATTTCTAGACCCACTTGAGAAGCGGGTAGTTTTTCCTGGGTAACTTTCATCGGCTTTCGTAGAAGTATCAAGCAGTAAGCTATACTAACCGATCTTGCGCGATCGTTGCGCGACTCGCACGAAGGAATCTTAAGAATTTTTCGGATCGCTTGATTACGACGCGATTTTCGGGAACACTAAAAATCACATCATCTACTTGAATCTCAGCTCAAAGCAAGCTAGTCTCTGAGTGAACCGTTTTCTAATTTCAGCATTCGTTAAGATTATCTGGATTAACTATTAAGTCTCCTTATTTTGATTGCGATAAAGCGCCGTTATTATTGATGCTTTTCTAAAAGTTTCGTGTTGGAGGAACTGTATTTTGGGTCAATCCTATCGAGTTGCGATTCTGGGTGCGACTGGTGCTGTTGGAACAGAATTATTAGAGCTACTAGACAACCGGAATTTTCCGCTATCTGATTTGAAGCTGCTGGCATCGCCGCGATCGGCGGGCACAACGCTGAGTTTTCGCGGCGAATCGGTGCCGATTGAAGCGGTGAACCATTCATCGTTCAAGAATGCGGATATTGTGCTGGCATCGGCGGGCGCGTCGATTTCGCGGCAGTGGGCTGATAGCGCGATCGCGGCTGGAGCGGTAATGATCGACAACTCCAGTGCGTTTCGGATGAATCCAGACGTGCCGCTTGTGGTGCCGGAAGTTAATCCAATGGCGGCGGCAAGTCATCGCGGCATTATTGCCAATCCAAACTGCACCACGATTTTGATGTCGGTGGCGATTTATCCGTTGCATCAAATTCAACCGATTAAGCGGATTGTGGCAGCAACGTATCAATCGGCAAGCGGGGCTGGAGCGCGGGCAATGGAGGAAGTCAAAACGCAGTCGATCGCCATTTTGCAAGGACAACAACCAAAAGCCGAGATTTTGCCGTACCCGCTTGCTTTCAATCTTTTTCCGCATAATTCCAAGCTGAATGACTCCGGATATTGCGAAGAAGAAATGAAAATGGTGAATGAAACCCGCAAAATCTTTGGTGCGCCAGGTCTGCGAATTACGGCAACCTGTGTTCGGGTTCCCGTCTTACGTGCTCACTCAGAAGCGATTAATCTAGAATTTGATGCACCGTTTCCAGTTGAAAAAGCGCGGGAAATTCTGGCTCAGGCGGCAGGCGTCAAGCTAGTTGAAGATTGGGGCGCAAATTACTTTCCGATGCCGATCGATGCAAGCGGTCAAGATGCTGTGCTAGTTGGTCGCATTCGTCAAGATATTTCTAACGACAACGGTTTGGAATTGTGGCTTTGTGGCGACCAAATTCGTAAAGGCGCGGCTCTCAACGCAATCCAAATCGCGGAACTGCTGATTCAAAAGAATTTATTGAAACCTGCTTTAGCGGCAAATCGCTAAATTCAAATCAATAAAACAAGGAGTTTAAACAGAGTGTGGTGAATTTTGGACGTGTACTAACCGCAATGATTACGCCGTTTACAACCGATGGCGCGGTTGATTATGGTGTAGCTGAAAAACTGGCGGCGCATTTAGCCGACACGGGAACCGATACGATCGTCGTATGCGGAACAACTGGCGAATCGCCTACGTTGTCGTGGGATGAAGAGTTCCAATTATTTCAAGTGGTGCAAAAAGCTGTTGCAGGCAAAGCAAAAGTAATGGCAGGCACCGGATCAAACTCGACTTCTGAAGCGATCGCAGCCACGCAAAAAGCCGCTAGAATAGGGTTAGACGGATCGTTACAGGTTGTGCCTTACTACAATAAGCCGCCGCAGTCTGGGTTGTATCATCACTTCAGCGCGATCGCGCACGCGGCTGATTTGCCAATCATGTTGTACAACGTTCCTGGACGCACTAGCCAGAACCTGCAAGCTGAAACCGTGGCGCAGCTTGCTCAAGTTCCGAACATCGTTGCAATCAAGGAAGCAAGCGGGAACCTTGATCAAGTGACTCAAATCCGGTTGCTGACACCGCCTGAATTTGAGATTTACTCAGGCGATGACTCGCTGACGTTGCCGATGTTAGCGATCGGCGCAAAAGGCGTGGTGAGCGTGGCTAGTCATTTAGTTGGCACCCAGATTCAGCAAATGATTCGATCGTTTGAAGCGGAGCAAGCGCAGTCAGCCACCCAAATCCATCTCAAGCTGTTTCCTTTATTTAAAGCCTTGTTTGCAACTACTAATCCGATTCCTGTTAAGACCGCATTGAGCTTGCAAGGGTGGCAAGTTGAAACGTTACGCCCACCGTTGTGCGCACCCGATGAAGCCGTGCGCAAGCTCCTGACTCAAACATTGGCAGACTTGGACTTACTGCAAAAAGTCCCTGCCTAAAGGTTTCAGACAACTAAATAGCTTCAATTTAGGCATCCACTTTGCAATTCAGGCATTGTTCCTGTAATCGAGAGTGCTGCAATCCTTCTATTTTCAATTCAATTCTCAAAGGATATCTATGACTCAAACTCAAGATCAATCGACAAACGCACTCAAAGTCATTCCGCTCGGCGGACTGCACGAAATTGGCAAAAACACCTGCGTCTTTGAGTACGGCGATGAGATTGTTCTACTCGATGCGGGTCTTGCGTTTCCGACGGACGGAATGCACGGCGTGAATATTGTGCTGCCCGATATGACGTACCTGCGCGAGAACCGCCACAAAATCAAAGGCATGATTATCACTCACGGTCACGAAGACCATATCGGGGGTATTGCCTTTCACCTCAAGCAGCTTGACATTCCAGTGATGTACGGTCCGCGCTTGGCGTTGGCACTGCTCGAAGGCAAACTCGAAGAAGCAGGCGTTGCCGATCGCACCGAATTACGCTCGGTTCGTCCCCGCGACATTATTCGCATCGGATCGTATTTCTTCGTTGAATTCATTCGCAACACGCACTCGATCGCGGATAGCTTTACCGTTGCGCTTCATACTCCGGTTGGCGTTGTGATTCACACGGGAGACTTCAAGTTTGATCACACCCCGGTTGATGGGGAATCGTTTGATATTCATCGCTTAGCCGAGTACGGCGAAAAAGGCGTACATTGTTTAATCAGCGATTCAACGAACTCAGAGATTCCAGGCTTTACACCGTCTGAACGATCGGTGTTTCCAAATCTCGATCGAGTTTTCACTCAAGCCAAAGGACGCTTACTGATCACCACGTTTGCGTCATCGGTGCATCGGATCAATATGATTCTCGAACTTGCCGAAAAGCATGGACGAGTGGTTTCCGTTTTGGGTCGATCAATGCTGAATGTAATCGCTCATGCGCGGAACTTGGGTTACATCAAATGCCGTGATGACTTGCTTCAGCCGTTGCACGTTACCCAAAAAACCCCGGATGAAAACGTGCTCATTCTAACGACCGGATCGCAAGGAGAGCCGATGTCAGCAATGACGCGGATCGCCAATAACGAGCATCGTCAAATCAAAATCCGTCAAGGCGATACTGTTGTATTTTCAGCGAATCCGATTCCAGGCAATACGATCGCCGTTGTGAATACGATCGATAAATTGATGATGGCGGGCGCAAAGGTCGTTTACGGCAAAGAGCAAGGCATCCACGTTTCCGGTCACGCTTGCCAAGAAGACCAGAAATTAATGCTGGCGCTAACTCGTCCGAAGTTCTTTATTCCGGTACACGGTGAGCACCGCATGTTGGTGAAGCATTCGCAGACGGCTCAAAGCATGGGCGTTCCGGCTGAGAACATGGTAATTATCGATAACGGCGACGTAATCGAGCTAACCAAAAACGAGATTCGGAAAGCGGGTAAAGTGCAAGCTGGAATTGAACTCGTTGACACGTCTCGATCGGGCATCGTGAACGATCGCGTGCTGAAAGAGCGTCAGCAGCTTGCAGGCGATGGCGTGGTGACGATCGCGGCGTCGGTTAATGCAGATGGGCGATTGTTTGCAAAACCCGAAGTGCATTTGCGCGGCGTGGTGACGGCGATCGATGCCGCTCAACTAAATGCGAAAGTGCAAAGTGCGATCGAGACGGTGTTAAGCGATCGTTTCAGCGAGTTTGTGCGGACGTTCGACAATCAAATCGAGATTGATTGGGCAGGATTGGAAGTGCAACTTGAGCGAGAACTGCATCGCTTGTTGCGTCGTGAACTTCAAAGCAATCCGTTGCTGGTCTTCTTGATGCAAAATCCAGAGCAGCCCGCAGTAAAAGCCGCTCCGAACCGTCAGCGCACTGCCGCACGAGTGGCATCGTAACAAAGCATGAGGGGTGAAATCGGCGTGACGATTTCACCCCTCCTTGTTTTTTCCTGTTATACTCACGATATGGCCGAGGGCATGTAGCTCAGGGGATAGAGCACCAGATTCCGGTTCTGGGTGTCGCAGG
>CAXUFL010000081.1:0-13059 GCA_964250455.1 uncultured bacterium | reverse complement strand
CTTGCTGTCTCAGGAAACCACCCTGAAGGCTGGGATGAAGAACAAGCGACTGCGGGCAGGCTGGGATGAAGATTATTTGCTCAAAGTGCTACTTAAATAAGATGCGTTTGCCCTGCGTTTTAGGACTGCTTTTTTGCAGCTTCTACGGTTTGATTAAACCTTGAGACGATCGCTCGGTCTTTACATCAATTAAGCTGCCATAAAAAGTTATGAAGAGATAGTGAAGCTCCAGTAATTGCACGGCTGAAGTCTTTATCTTCTGTATAGGCAACATAAGCGCGGAGGCAAAGGCATGAGCGTAAGTAGGCTGCGTAGCACAGAAGGTCGTACGGTCAACGCCCAGCCATTAAAGACGAGTCGTGCGCTGAGTGATTTGGCGTATATTGTCCAAAAAGATGCTCAGCGCTACTGGAACCAATGGTGGCAGCATCGCGGTTTTTACACTGTGCTGGCGTATCGCGTCAGACGAGCTAGAAAGACTTCAACCGCTTTGGGTCAATTGGTACTGCTGCCGATCGATGTGGTTACAGCTATTCTTGGACGCATTGCCAGCAACGCTGAGATTCAGTGGGAAGCTGAGATTGGAGAAGGATTCTTGCTGCCGCATCCTCAAGGCGTAATTATTGGCGGGAGAGTGAAAATTGGCAAAAACGTTGCGGTTTTTCAGCAAGTGACGTTAGGGTCTTGGAACGAAAAAGAGCCAGTCGTCGGAGACAACGTTGGGATTTTCGCAGGCGCTAAAGTATTTGGTGCGGTAACGATCGGCGATAATGCCCATATCGGTGCAAACGCGGCTGTTTCTAAATCTGTTCCTGAGTGGCATGTAGCATCGGGTGTGCCTGCGACAAATCGGCTTAGAAGCGACGCGCCAACCGCGTCTGATCCCAAGAATAAAGTTGATCAGGCGGCGGTTGAAACGCCAGAATTAGATTACGAAGGCTGAAAGATCGCTTTCCAAGCTTCTACGGTGCTGCGACCGATTTCGGTGTCTTTGGTAACGCCATCGCGCCAAACTAATCGAATCTTGACGTTTCCGGGTGTAGCCCCTGCTAACGCGGCCGCAAGTTCCGGGGAAACTGGGCCGTTTTCGTAGGTGTAAAGCTTGCCGTTAATCGCGATCGTCATTGAACTTGGCACGGCTTCGATTAGCGAGGTTTGATAAATCGGCTCTCGATCCGGGAAAAATCCCAGTCTGAAGCCGTATAGCGGTCGGGCATAGCCGATCAGCGTGGTGCCAATCTGAGTGTAGGTTGCACGAATGCCACTTTTTGACCAACTGCTGACTAACACATAATCATTTTTGTAGTTTCGGTCATACACCACTTTGCCATCAAACGGATTGTCCACGACTCGCGACCAAGCAACGTTAGCATTGGCACTAATCGAAGCGGGCTGTAGGGCTAAAGCAGGAGAGGCAGCGCTAACAATAAAACTCAGTCCTAATCCCAGTCCTAAGAATTGCGGCTTCACGATGGTTCCTCAGGGTAATACTATTTCAAGCTGTGAATTGTAAAGTTGAGATCGTCAAAACTACCCGTTAGCGGCGCACAGGCGCGGCGTCGAGCAATCTACTTTTATTGTGAAGAATCGGATTCGCGATCGACAAGTTCACGCGCTTAAATTCTTAATTTACAAGTTTAAATTGGCACAATTAAGGTTGAGGCTTGTGGGTCTAACCTGTCGTTTCAGATCTGATTTTCCTTTTATTGGCTTTGTGGCGCGATCGCTATGAAACGCTTTACCCAATTTGGATGGTCGGTTGTTGCGCCATTTCTTGAGTTTTTCACGTATCTTGATCTTAAAGTCGTGTCTGATGTGGTTCGACGAACGGCGCGAAATCGTTTGCCAGGATTATCGGCTGAAATTGCTTATAATGCGATTTTTGCGCTGTTTCCGGTGACGTTAGCGGTTCTTAGCGCGATCGGGCTACTTGAAATCTCAGAAGTCAATGTTCGATCGTTTGTGCGTCAATCGAGCGAAGTGATTCCGGACGCAGCGCTGGCACTGATTCATGGGTCGCTGCGACAGTTGCGCCTAAGCTACGATCCTCGCTTGTTTTCGTTTAGCTTTTTGTTGGCGATGTGGGCATCGTCGAGCGTGATCGGGGCAGCGATGGCGGCGTTAGACCAGATTCAGCGCATTCCACGTCGATTAGTGCGTCCGTTTTGGCGGTTCAAACTCGTTTCGCTGGCTTTATCGCTAGGAACGTTTTTGCTGCTGGTGTCGGCGTTGGCGATCGTGTCGCTCAGCGATGTTACGGTTCGCGTGGTGGCGCATCGAAGCGGTGGATTTGCGCATAATTTATTTGCGATTTGGCATTGGTTAGGGCTTCCGGTTGCTTTGTCGATCGTGGCGCTTGCTTTAGGGTTTATCTACCGTTATGGCCCAAGCTATTGGAAGCAGGGTACGCCAGTCATGCCAGGTGCAGCGTTTGCCGCAATTTTATGGGCGGTTTTGTCGAGTTTGCTGCGGTTTTATGTTTTGCGTTTTGGCAATTACAACCAAATATACGGAGCCGTTGCGGCCGTTGTGATTTTGCTGCTGTGGCTGTACTTAAGCGCGTTTGCGATGCTGTTGGGAAATCAGTTAAACGTGGTTGTTGGAGAAGCGATGCGACGATCTGCTAAAGCTGATTTCTCGACGAAATCCCATTGGCAAAAACCGCAGCGAAAGTAATCGATCGTAGATGGCGATTGTCAACGATTAGACTATGTTCACCGTTTAGACTGGGTGTAACGTCCGGTTTGGTTAAGCGGGCGCGACTAAAGGCGCGGCTACACACATCAAACCACCCACGGGTTCCTTCACAACAAGTTCTGGGTGAAGTTGTGTATCGCGAACTGGGTTCCGTGAGCCGCGTAGCCGCTAGGCGAGTTGTGATTCAGAACTTAGGTTACGGAATTGCTTCTCGAACGAGAATCACCGTACAATCGCAGCGACGAGCGATCGTGCTGGGAATATCTCCTTGAATTACCTGCTGCAACAGGCGTTCGCGCGTGGCACCAAGCACAACCACATCACACTGATCGTTTTGCACCAAATCAATCACCGCTTCTGATACCGATCGCGCACAAATCGGCATGATTGCAACCGGACACGACAAGCAATCGACGAGATAGTTCAAAGCTTGATCAAGCACCGATGAATCGATTACCCTGCGATTCGGCTGATGCACCTGACATAGACAAATTTCGGGCTGACGCGACAGGCGCACCAGTGCGGGCAATAAGCGAATGGCTTGGCGCGAATTGGGACCGCCTGCGGTCGGAATCAGCCATCGCTCAAACTTTGGCGGTTTGTCGGGCAGCTTGATTAAAACGACATCACAGCTTGCTTGACGCACGATCGTATCGACAATGCTACCCAGCACGCGCCCGGGTGTGTTTGTATTGCCTTTCCACCCCATGATCACCATATCGCCGTGTCGCTCTTTGGTGGCTTCGAGAATGGCTTGAGCCGTATCGTGAGTCACGCGGACTTGCGTGTGAACCGGAATTTTCCACTGCTTTCCTAATCGCGTTGCTTTTTTGAGCAATCGCCGACTTACGGCCGTTGACACAACGGTTTCATCCGGAGCACGATGCCGCGCTACAGAAATCACCTGCACACATTCGAGTTCGTATTCGCGATCGTAGGCAATGGCGGCCGCAAGTTGCAGCAGTGTATCTGCCGTTTGAGGATTCGAGATCGGCACGATCATGCGCCCTTTTCCCGTAGACGGGGCACGAGTTTGATACACGACATACGACGGATCAAGCTGCGGCGTGGCGGCTCCGGTGAATCCGGTGAGTTTTTCAGACTCAGCGCGGATAATATCTGCACGAGTGATAATGCCTACAAGTTTCCGTCGATCGACGACGGGCAGCCGACTAATGTTGTAGCGATTCAGCAAATACAGCACTTGACTGAGCGGATCGTCTGGGTCAACCGTGACCGGATTCGGAGTCATAATCGTTCTGAGCGCTTGATCATGAGCGAGTTGCCGTTCTGCAATAAACGATAAATCCGTTTGCGTCACAATCCCGATGAGTTTTCCATCTTCAACAACCGGAAAGCCGCGATGATGCGATCGAGCAAAGGTTTGCATTGCTTCACCCAACCGCATTTCACTTGGTAGCGTTTCAACGCGCTCTTGCATTAAATCTTTTGCGGTTAGTCCCGACAGCCGGGTATCAATTTCGCTGTTGGGCTGTAGCTCAATGCCATTCCACGCCAGCAAGTGTTGATAAATTGAGCCGCCATGAATTCCTTCTGCAACCAGGTAAGCGGTCACCGAACCGATCATCAACGGCAGCACTAAATTAAAATCCGTTGTCATCTCGAACACGATGACGATCGCCGTAATCGGCCCGCGTGTTACCGCGCTAAAAAACGCTCCCATTCCCGTCAAGGCTGACGTGGTGATAAAGCCTTGACCGAGTTCAACCCCAAGCGGAATGTGCGCGATCGTTTGCACATTTTGAGCAGCATAGCTGGTGAGATAACCGAGCGCCGATCCTAAAACCAGCGAGGGCGCAAATAATCCGCCTGGCGCACCTGATCCAAATGCCACTAGCGTGAGAACAAATTTAGTCACAAAAATAACGGCGGTAATCTTCCAGCCAAGTTCGCTTGTAATCCACACTTCTTGCAGGCTGGTATTATCGCGCAGCGCACTGGGCAGTAAAGAAACGGCCAATCCAGACACCAAGCCAGCAAAGCTGATGCGCAACGGTAAGCTAAGCTTGAGCACTCGATGATTCATCGCCAAACTAAACAAAATGCCGCGACTAAACAAAGCACCGAGTAATCCTGCCAGAATTCCCAGTACAAGAAACAACGGAATTTCGGGTGCGGTAAATCGTGTCGCCGGATCAAGCGAATACGAGACATCAAAGCCTTGACCGCCCAAAAGCCGAGACACAACCGCCCCCACAAACGACGCTAAAATCGCCGTTCCGAGCGTTAATCCAGAAGCGTCTTGCAGCAATTCTTCAACAACAAATAAAACGCCTGCGATCGGGGCATTAAATCCCGCCGCGAGTCCTGCCGCCGCGCCTGCCGCAATTAGCTGCCGTCGATGCACGGGCGAAGTTGGCACCCAAGCGCTGACTTGGGCTGCGATCGCGGCTCCGATTTGCACGGTTGGCCCTTGTCGTCCCAGCGTTAAACCCGATCCCAGCGTTAAAAGAGTTGCCAAGAGTTTAACAAAGGCAACGCGGGCATTAAGCGCGATCGACACCCCGCCTAAAACCGCTTTTACTTGTGGAATTCCACTTCCCGATGCTTCCGGGGCGGCTCGCTCGATCAGCCAGCCTGCCAGCAAGCCGCCAAACAGCCCGATCGCGGGAAGAACAATCCAAGCGGGTGCGTGATTTGCCGTACTTAAGCGCCAGCTCCCAATCCACCGAACGCCTTGTTTGAGCAGCACTCCGGCGAGTCCAGACACCAATCCGATCAAACACGCTTCAAAAATTGCGAGTTGGTTGGGTGGAAGCAGCCGTGCAGCTGCACGGCTCCACGACATGCCCCCCTTGAACACAGAACGCCACATAGCACGCGAGAATCGGTAGATGATAACGTTACAGATTGTACATAAACAGATCCGATCGCGAAGCCAGCCTGAGCACAGAATTTAAACACGATCGGGATTTGATTTTTGAATGCGATCAATTGTCAAACGAATCGCAATTCATCGCCAAAAACAAAGCTGCGGAAACACTTCATTTCCACAGCTTGACGATAATTTTCAGCAGCAGCTAAGCAGAAATTTGCGCTTCTGACTTACTCTGCGCAACCGGCGACTCAGAACTCGATCGCTCCTGAATTGCTGCCGGACGCGCAACCGCCAGTTGAATCTCTTCCTGAATTTCTTTTTCCTGAAACAACAAGCCAGCTAAGTGAACGATCGCTAAGCCGATCGCGGCTGTCGAAACGAGGTAGCTGTGAATCGTGTACAAATGCTCAACGGTTAGCGTTCCTACAGATCCGCCAGTAATAATGTCGCGCAGAGTTGCACCGATAAACGGAATTGCTTCGATCGTGCCTAGCTCGATTTTCAAGCGCCAATAGCCGAGCTGATCCCAACTCAGAATCATCGCTGTCCACGCAAGCCCGATCGCAGAAAGCGTAAACAAAATGCCGCTAACCCAAGCGGTCAGCCAACTGCGGCGAAAGCGCTCGCCCAAAAACATCACAACAATCTGAATCAACGAAACGCCGATCACTAAATTTCCAGCCAGGTTGTGCAGCGTATGCACAAGCCAGCCAAACGGAATCGTTTCATCGAGCATTTTCAGCGAGTCGTAAGCCCCGCCTGCTGACGGTTGATAATAAAACGCAATCAAAATTCCAGAGGTCGCGGCAATCAGCGTTAAAGTCAACACTGCAACCGCCAAAATCGTCGATAGCCGTCGGAGAATAAAGGCAGTACTACTCATAATTTTGGTACACTCTTCTAGTTGGCTGCTTGTGTACTTATGTTAAATCATTGTAACGAAGTATTAACAGTTAGCCAATCATCTTAAGGTTGATCCGTTTACCCATCGGGAAATCGGTGTTAAAAGCTAGAATAAAAGGCTTCCCGATCCGGAAACTCTGCCCAAACGTAGAAGTGAGGCACGATCGACAGATAGGTTTTTCAGTAATCTAAATCAACGACGGTAAGCGGGTTGAGTGGTCAGTTAATCTTGCCACAATCGCCGTCGGGGTTTGCCGTTCAGTCGATCGTGCGTGTCACGTAGTAGTTTTGGAATCTCAAGCTGAACAGGGCAGCGCGGAAGGCAATCTCCGCAGTCGGTACAGCGATCGGCTTTGTTGCCCGGAAACCAATGCCCCGCATTCTCAAACATTCGATAGCGATACGCTCCGAATTGCGTCATGTCATACCCAACCGCGAGATTTCTAAGACGCAAAACTTCGGGAATATGAATGCCTTCAGGACACGGCAGGCAAGCGTAGCACTGACTGCATAAATCTGATCGCAGCGTTTCGGCTTGGTGGGTGTGAAGTCGATCGATTACAGCTAATTCCAATTCGCTTAACGCTTCGGTCTGATTTGAAACCGCAAGCGGAATCGTTAACTCATCGGGCGTTGCGGCTCCTACGCTCAGCGTTGTGATACGCGGATCGCTGAGCAAAAATCGGTAATTTAGCTCTAGCGGGGAAAACGGCGCACAAAGATCGATCAGCGTTGTTGGCGGCGTGTAAAGCATTCCCGCTTTATCGGCAGGAGAAATAATAAACACGCCCAAATCTTTTTGATTAGCAAGCGCGATCGCGGCTGAATTGCGCTGGAAAAAAATCGAGTAATGCAAATTCACAAACTCAAATAAATCGGTTTCGATCGCCGCTAAAATCACCTCAAGCGATCCATGCGTCGAAAATCCCACATGCCGGATTCTGCCATCGGCAACGGCGCGATCGATGCCCTTGATACCGCCGTTCTGAATCCAGGCTAAATGCTCCCAAGTATTTAAACCGTGAACGGCCAGGGACTCGATCGAACTCTGCTGCAATCGAGACAGCGATTCATCGATTTGACGCTCGATCGCGTCTGCGTCTAGCGTTGGCGAAAGTTTAGTCGTAACCTGAATCGGTAAATCAATCTGCTTTAGCGCTGTTCCTAAAAACAATTCGCTTTTACCGTAAGCGCGGGCAGTTTCGAGATGGTTCACGCCCAGCGAAACGGCACGACGAATTGTTTCTATCGCAACGTCCTCAGATGCTAAGCGCATCGTCCCCAACGAAAACACCGAATACGAAAGGTTTGTTTTACCAAAGCGGCGGTACTGCATGAACTTGAGAAAGCAACTTTACTGCGCTTCTCCACTGCTAAAGCGTCCACGCTGAATCAATTCATCGGGACTGAGATTAGATAAAAACTCTCGAAACGCACGCCGCTCGGCTTCATCGGCGTCTTTATCAACCGGAATCGAAGCATCAGCCACGACTTCTTCCATGACCCAAATCGGGCTATTCGTGCGCAACGCGATCGCGATTGCATCGCTTGGACGTGAATCAATTTCCCGGCGCGTTTCGCCTTGCATCACAACCAGCACCGCATAAAACGTATTATCTTGTAAAGAGTGAATAATGACTTTTTCCAGCACCATTTCCCACGCTTCGATCAGATTTGTAAATAAATCGTGGGTCATCGGGCGGGGATGTGCTTGATGTTCGAGCACGCTCATAATCGCTTTTGCTTGGTCTTGCCCGATGTAGATCGGAAGCGCCCGTCGATCAGTCGAATCTTTTAGTAACACGATCGGGCTTCGAGTCGCTGCGTCTAACGCAATGCCCGCAACCTTCATTTCAATCATGGTTCAGCCTCTATCACTCCGAAGCAAGGGGTTTTATCAATACAGGAATCGATCAAAGCGCGATCCGATCGTCCGGGAGCGGGATCTCAAGCGATTCAGGATACCCTGATCTGATGATTTTGATCCTAAATGATCTGCCTCAAAATTTGACAAAATTAAGCAGAGTTCTCTATTTCTCAAATCTAGATGGGCGCAGATTATACCAGGGGGGCGCGAGCATTTCTGGATCGTCGCACACTGTGATTTTAGACCGTAGTGGGCTTTGATGCCACAGTCTATGAAGATTCTGGGAAATTAAAGCTTTTTGCGCTAAGGTGCGAAAACAAGCATTGGTGACAATTTGCCCGGATTGATGACCTTTATCCCCTAATGCCCCCCGTGTTTACAGGATTAATTCAAACGGTTGGTACCTTAACGCTGCTGAATACAGAGCAAGTTCAAATTAACTGTTCAGATCGAGCAGCGCAGTTAATCATGCAGGATTTAGCGATCGGCGATAGTGTGGCCGTCGATGGCATTTGTTTAACTGCCACTCGAATTCTTGCAGATGGATTTGTTGCAGACGTTTCGCCGGAAACGATTCGCCGCACCGCGCTCGGACAAACGCAGCACGGTGTCAAACACGTCAATTTAGAAACGTCGCTGCGCGTTGGAAGTAAACTTGGCGGTCATTTTGTAACCGGACACATCGACGGCATCGGCACGTTTGGATCGGCTGTGCAAACCGCGACGTCGTGGGAAATTACTTTCAATACCGAAAGCGACGCGATCGCCCGCTATGTTTTGCCAAAAGGCAGTATTGCGGTAAACGGCATTAGTTTAACGATCGCGAACTGTGCCTCAGATGGTGCTTGGTTTACTGTTGCGGTGATTCCCCATACGTATGCTGAAACAAATTTGTGCGAGCTAAAGTCGGGAAGTTGGGTCAATCTTGAAGGCGATATTCTCGGAAAGTACGTAGAACGCTTTTTACAAATGAACAACACGCAAAGCGGCAATCAAACCGTTGTGCCAAATAGCATTTCACCCGCTTTTCTCGCCGAGCACGGGTATCTTTAAGATTGCTGTCTAAAATCCTCCGCTTTTAAAAGACTTTGAGTTCAAGCTTTGTTCTGAATTCAAAGCCTTTTAAAAGGAAGACTTTAGGACGTAGAGCGCTTTCTACAGTAATTTAGCTGGACATTTAGCTTAATGGGAGATTGCGGCGATCGCTCACTCTCGAACCGTTCGAGCAGCGACCTTTAACCCCCGTTGCGCTAACTCTCGGCGACGTCGTTCGAGCAAGGCACCCACGCCCAGCGCCCCGATCGAGCCAAAAACGCTAAATGGCTCTGGAATCGGCGACGGTGGCGGACTGCCCGGAGGCGGTAAAGGCGCAGGCGGGACAAATCCGCCGCCGGATGACGTACTTCTGCTTCCTCCCCCATCAATAAAAGCAAAGGGCACCAGCCCAAGTAAGGACAACCACCCTAAATTTGCAGGGGCGACTGCTGCTGGTAATGCTCCGATCGGCGGCGTTTGTGAAGCTGGACTGACCACAGGGGATGGCTCACCGCCGCCGATCGCGCAGGCGGTTTGGCGGACTCGAACTAGAAAATCATCAAAGTCGCGGTCTTGATCCGCACGAGTGCGCACGATTCGCGATCCGGTATCATCCCACGCCAAAACGATGCCAGCCGTACACAGTGCATCGGCTGATCCGTTAAAAACCACTTGTTTTTCGCGATTCGGATTTAAGACATTGTTAGAATATAAAACCCCAGTCGGACGCCCGTTGTAGGTGGATTCTAAGTAAAATACGTAGCTTGTTTTTGCTTTAAAGGTATATCGAGCGATCGGATTCGGAACGGCATTTCCAGGCGTTCCTAAAAAGTCTTGAGGAGTGCCGACATGCGATCGACGCGAAGAGGGCTTAAAAATGGTTTCTGAATGATCCGATGGCTTGGTTTCAATCAGCAACGGCGTCTTTTGGTTGGTTGTGAGGTCAATTACGCCAAAGGTCGATTGATAAGCACCGTGAGATTCGATAAATCGGGTTTCAAGCGTGGTGTCTTGGTCGAATTGAACCCCTGAATTGTCAAAAGTAGTCGCAGCGTAGACTGGAGTAAAAATGTTGCTCAAAATCCATCCGCCGACAATGCTTAGCGTTAATTTAGCCGATGCTGTCTTTTTACAGACACCCGGAAACTGAACAAGCGCACCGGAATTTATAGGAACTTTAATCGACTTTGCAAGCCGAGCCTTGCTAAAGACGGGAACGAATTTTAGCATTGTATATAAACCTGAAGTAGAGACGGTGATAAAGGGTTGGTAGAGCATCCCGCCTAGAAACTAGAATTGCGACCTCTCGCGAAATCATACTGATTCGCGAACCGCTCACAGTTCTAATTTGTCCTGGTAAAAACGGTTACAAACAATAACGTACTGACAGCAATACGGTGCTTGGTAAAAACGATACCGAATCACATCCGTATAAACGTTGAGTAGATAAATTCAGCAGTACCAGAAGGTCTTATGTACAGATAGATGCATAATACTTAACGACGAAATTATAGTTGAGCCTTTTAGCTTTGATACTTTATTTTACGTAGAGTTTGCGCTCTAGACCGGAAAACTACTGAAACTATAAACAAAAAGTTCGTTTGTTTATCGTAAATTTATACATCACCTTCAGTAGCTCAGTAACTTCCCCAATCTACGATTCATGCAAAAAACCCCTCCTTCAGAGTCAGGAGGGGTTTTTATCGAGCTATTCGCTAATCTTTTTTGCGTTTCTTGGCGCGTCGTCGCTGCAAGAAGGCTCCAATGCCGATCGCCGCACCCGTTCCCATCATCGTCATAGGTTCAGGAATCGGCTCGCCTGGCGTTCCTCCACCCCCGCTAGAGCTACCGCCATTGTTGCTACCGCCGCCGCCGCTCAAGCCGATCGCAAGTCCTGCGATCGCGCCTGCTCCGAGTAAGGCTGGAAGCAAAAACGAAGACGTTCCGCCTGCCGCAGGTGCCCCGGCCACCGGAAGCTGCCCGACTGGGGTTCCTGGAGAAATCGGAGAAACAACGGGCGGGGGTTCGCCGCCGCCGATCGGACAGGCTGTATTGCGGACTCGAACTAGAAAATCATCAAAGTCGCGGTCTTGATCCGGACGACTGCGCACAATCCGCGATCCGGTGTCATCCCAGCCAAGCAGCATTCCGCCCGACTGACAAAGCGAATTAATCGTGCCGTTAAAGCTGACGTGGCGTTCTTGATCCGGGTTGAGCTGATCGGTTGAGTACAAAATCCCGGTGGGTCGCCCGTTAAAGGTGGATTCTAGATAAAAAGCGTACTGATTGTTGGGTTTAAACGTGTAAGTCTTAGTGGGGTTGGGAACGGCGTTTCCGGGTGTACCCAAAAAGTCTTGATTGGTGCCGACGTGCGATCGACGTGAAGACGGTTTAAAAATCGTTTCTGGATTATCAGATGGCTTGGTTTCAATCAGCAACGGCGTCTTTTCTTTGGTGGTCAAATTGATTACACCAAAGGTCGATTGATAAGCACCGTGCGACTCAACAAAATCGGTTCGTAACGTCGTATTCTGCTGCACTTGTATGCCACTATTTCCGATCGATAAGTCAGCAGCGTAGGCTTGCATCGAAAAGCTGCTAGTTAGCCAGCCCAGGCTGACACCAACGGCGCTTATTGCTCGACACAGCTCCGCAGGCGTGATGCTAAACTGACGCTGCGGAGAGCTTTCTGACGCTTTCAACTCCTCTGATTCAGGGCAGCAGAGCAAAGGCTGCTTCCTCGTACACACTAAAGGGAACTTGTCTTGTGGCACCATCTAAGGCTAACTCTACGAGAGGACTATAGCGAGCGACTTCAGAGCGTTCAACAAAGGCAGATTGCGAAATAAGGCTTAAAGCACTTTTCCGCAGATCGTACCTTTTCTGAAACAGCCGAAGTGCGTGGGGAGCATTTGATAAAATTTAGTTTCTGCTCAGTGTAAAAAGCCCAGCCCAAGTCTACATCATTCTGCTGGAAGATCAAATTTTCCGGAGAATTTATGTCGGTTGGACTAATATCGTCCTATCTGAGTATCTAGTCAGAGATATGCCATTTTTCATGACAATAAATCGCACTGCGAAATGCACTGTGTAATCAGTAACAACGTGCATTTTGCACTACAGATTTGCTTGAGAAGTTTTCGAGAACTGGTTGAAAAGTTACGCACCTAATTCTTAAAGTTGCACAAGCAATCTAGTCGCTTGTAGAGGCACCCTAATATGTGAGCTAAACAGAGCCACTTAGAACTGCGGCTTTACTTAGACACTAATTAGCTAGAATTCTAGAGATGCGCTTCTAGAACTAACATCTATCGATCGAGGTAATCTACTTAGCCTTCAAATCGAATTATTCTAAGCGTTCGTTCCACAATCCAACAATGAATCTAAAGTCAATTTATAATTTTTTGCAGATCAACGATCGGCTTGCAACCGCAGGACAACCGACGATCGAGCAGTTCAACGACATCAAGGCAGCCGGATATCAAGTTGTCGTGAATCTAGCGCTTCCTACGTCGAAGAATGCGATCGAAAACGAAGCTCAAATCGTGGAATCATTGGGAATGCAATATGTTCATATTCCCGTTGAGTGGGAACAACCCACGATCGAGAACTTGCATCAATTTTTTGACACGCTAAACGCGAATCGCGATCGCCCTGTGTTTGATCATCGGAAACCTCCGAGAAACCCTGGCGCTTCAGCGCAGGGAGGGATAGGAGG
>CAXUFL010000080.1:0-13972 GCA_964250455.1 uncultured bacterium | reverse complement strand
TGCTTGCTATGCGCTTACGTCCGAGAGCGGGACTGACTGCCACGAAGTCACCGAGGGTTTTGAAATCGCTACGCGAAGGCTTTGAGTATGCGTTTGGATTTCCGCCGATTCGAGCGATTCTGCTGCTAATTGGATTGGTAAGCTTTGTTGGAATGCCTTACACGGTTCTGGTGCCGATATTTGCCTCGAATATTCTCGGTGGCGGTGCAGAAACGCTCGGTTTTTTGATGGCAGCATCGGGATTGGGAGCGCTGTGTTCTGCCGTTTATCTTGGTTCGCGTCGAAGTGTGGTTGGCTTAGGGCGAATTATTGCAATGGCTCCATCGATTTTTGGCACGGCGCTGATCGTGTTTTCGCAATCGCGATTTTTACCGTTGTCGCTGCTGGCGATGTTTGTTGCAGGCGGAAGCTTAATTTTGCAATCGACATCGGGAAATACCATACTGCAAACGATCGTTGATGAAGACAAACGCGGGCGAGTCATGAGTTTGTATACGATCGCGTTTGTCAGCACGGTTACGTTTGGAAACTTGGTCGCGGGAAGTTTAGCAAGCAGTATTGGTGCTCCGAATACTTTAGCGATTGGCGGTGTGATTTGTATTATTGCATCGCTGGTCTTTAGCCGACAATTGCCCGCGCTGCGTGAATTTGTGATTCCGATTTATTCACGCTTAGGATTGCTCAATCAACCGCATCCGTATCAACCTCATCCCTAAGGGAGTATTGCCGTGGCTACTACTGCCGATCGTGATTTACAGCGCAATCCCAATCAAGACCGTGTTCCTTTAAAGACCTGGATTGGCGTGTTTGGAACGGTCTTAGGCGCGTTTATGGCGGTGTTGGATATTCAAATCACAAACTCGTCGCTCAAAGATATTCAAGCGGCGTTAGGTGCCACGCTCGAAGAAGGATCTTGGATTTCAACGTCGTATCTGGTTGCCGAAATTATTGTGATTCCGCTTACGGGCTGGCTATCACAGGTGTTTTCGGTGCGGCGCTATTTGCTGGTAAATGCGACGCTGTTTGTGATTTTCTCGATCGGCTGCGCCTTTGCGTGGGATTTGCCGTCGATGATTGTGTTTCGCGCTTGTCAAGGATTTACTGGCGGCGTCTTGATTCCAATGGCGTTTACGGTTTTATTAACCACGCTGCCGCCTTCAAAACAGCCAACCGGAATGGCGCTGTTTGCCATTACCGCCACGTTTGCACCGTCGATCGGGCCGACGCTCGGCGGTTGGCTGACCAACAATTTTAGCTGGCACTATGTGTTTTACATTAATCTGGTGCCGGGACTGCTATTACTGGCGGCAGTTTGGTACGCGATCGATTCGCGTCCGATGCAGCTTAGTTTGTTAAGACAAGGCGATTGGTTTGGCATCGTTGCAATGGCGATCGGACTTGGATCGCTGCAAGTGGTTTTAGAAGAAGGCAGCCGCAAAGATTGGTTTGGATCGCAGCTTATCGTTCGACTGAGTGTTACTGCGGTGATTTTTCTAACAATCTTCTTCTGGATCGAACTGACACGCCGAAAACCTTTTATCAATTTAGGATTGCTGCTAAACCGCAATTTTGGGTTAGCCAGCGTTGTCAACGTCAGTTTAGGATTAGGACTGTACGGATCGATTTATATTTTGCCGTTGTATCTCGGTCAAATTCAACGCTACAACGCGATGCAAATCGGGGAAGTCCTGATGTGGGTCGGAATTCCGCAGCTATTTATTATTCCGTTTGTTCCGCGAATCATGCAGAGATTAGATATTCGCCTGATTATCGGAACTGGAGTTGCGCTGTTTGCAACCAGTTGCTTTATGAACTCAGCACTGACGAGTGATTCGGGCATCGATCAGCTACGCTGGTCGCAGCTTGTGCGGGCAATGGGACAACCGTTAATTATGGTACCGCTTTCAAGCGTCGCGACGGCAGGCATTCCCCGGGCCCAGGCAGGGTCGGCGTCAGGCTTGTTTAACATGATGCGAAACTTGGGCGGATCGATCGGGATTGCCGCTTTAGCAACGCTTTTGACGCAGCGCGAACAATTCCACTCAAATCGGCTGGGCGAATCGGTTTCGCTGTATAACTTGCCAACGCAAGAAAGCATCAATCGAGCAACGCAGTATTTTGTGAGTCGGGGAGCAGATTTATCTACGGCGCAAAATCAAGCGATCGCGTCGCTCGCCAACCGAGTTCATGAGCAAGCTTATATCCAAGCGTTCAATGATTGCTTTTACTTTATTGGCTTTTCGCTATTGGTGAGCGGATTAGCCGTTTTGTTTTTGAAAAAGATGAAAGCTTCCGGGATGAGTGCAGGTCACTAAAGAATGCAGAACTCGAAGTCTGACTCTGAAAAATTAGAACCGTAAGAAGTGCGAAAATAAAACAACGAATGCAATCAACAAACTATGGTGAGCGAAGTTAAAGCCGTTTCAGGACGGGGAATTCCGTTAGTTGGGAATGACATTGATACCGATCGCATTATTCCCGCGAGATTTTTGAAGTGTGTCACGTTTGATGGACTCGGAAGCGGGGTGTTTGCCGACGATCGCACCGCGCTGGATGGTGAACATGCGTTCGATTTACCGCAGTATCAAGGCGCAACGGTTCTGGTGGTCAACGGCAATTTTGGCTGTGGTTCAAGCCGCGAACACGCGCCACAAGCGCTGGCAAAATGGGGCATCCGTGCGATCGTCGGCGAAAGCTTTGCCGAAATCTTTTTTGGAAACTGTTTAGCGATCGGGATTCCCTGCGTTAACGCTGATCCAAGCGTGACTAAAAAGCTTCAAGGCTTGTTGAGCGAGAATCCTCAGCTTGAAATCAAGGTTGATTTAGACGCGATGCAAGTTCAGTGCGGCGACTTTACGGCTCCGATTTCGATCAACGATGGAGCGCATCAAATGTTTGTATCAGGAACGTGGGATGCTTGCGGTCAACTGGTTGCACAACGTGAATCGATTCGCACCACGGCTGCAAATTTGCCGTATGTCGCTTGGAGTCGTGCTACTGCATCTTGATTTTGAAATTTAAGGGATGACAGGATTCATCCCTTAAGTTCTACCCGATTCGCTTTTCTAAGTACTGCCCGATCATTTGCTGTTCGCCCATGCGAGAAATAATCGTTTGGCGCGTGCGGTATTTGTCGCCAATCAGCTTTAATTCTTCCTCAAACACCGACCCTTTGTATTCGGTTCTCAGGCACAGCGTTTCAGGGGTATTAAAGTAAAACGAAGCGGTGACAGGCTTCGTTGTGGCAAATCCTCGATCGCGGTACAGCGTTGATCCAATTACCCCAAACAGCGTTGATCCGGTTGATTCGGTGCGACCCGATACAGAATTCTCGCTATCCCAACTAACCGCCGCACCGCAAGACATTGCAGCATCGTCTAAACCGTGTAAGCGAGCGAGTTCGCGCAGTTCCAAACAGCCTGCTTCTAAAAAGCGAATCTCGATCGAGCTGACCATTTCTTTTGCTTCACCGTCGGGCAGCGTGTAATATCGGCGTTCCGATCGCCATTGCCCTTCTGAAGCACGAAAGAACTTGGCAATTAATACTTCATCAGCCTTAGAAGAAAATAGCGATACAGTCACGGAAATCGCTCCTTAGAGAGAGTAGATTCAGAACTGCTTGCAGAGACGGGTTCATTCCGCAAGCAAGTACACTGATTTTTAATGATTCTTAATATACGTCAGGAAAATCATTTCCAACAACAAACTTAGGGAAGAAATTCCGTTCTGTCATAATCGAGAGAAAGCTATTGCACGAATGCGCTATGCAAGTTCTGGAAGTTGATCAGCTACAAAAAACCTACAAAAGCGCAGGCAAAGCCGTTCAAGCAGTCCGCCAGGTTTCGTTTAATATTGCGAGTCATGAAGTATTAGCGTTTTTAGGTGCCAACGGTGCTGGAAAAACGACCACGATCAAAATGATTGCGGGGTTGATTTTGCCCGATCGCGGGTCGGTGAAAATTGCAGGGCGCGACCCGCATCGGCAACGGCGGGCGCTGCGATCGGTTGGGGCCGTGCTCGAAGGCAATCGCAACGTGTATTGGCGGCTCACGCCTGAAGAGAATTTAGAATATTTTGGCGTGCTGCGCGGCTTGAGCGGACGAGTAGCCCGTCAGCGAGCCAGGCTGTTGCTAGAACGATTTGAACTCGGTGCGAAACGGCGATCGCCTGTGCAATCGCTCTCGCGAGGAATGCAGCAAAAGCTGGCGATCGCCGTTGCCTTAATTCACGAACCGCAGCTTTTATTGCTCGATGAACCCACGCTCGGACTCGATGTTGAAGCGACGCAAACGGTTAAACAATTAGTGCGAGAGATCGCCCAAGAAGGACGAGCGATTTTGCTCACGACGCATCAGCTTGATATCGCTGAGGAACTGTCCGATCGCGTTGCGATTATCGCGCACGGTGAAATCGTTGCTCAAGAACGAACGGAAACGCTGATTCAGCAATTTTCTGGCGATGCTTATCGGATCGAATTAGAGCAAGCGTTGGATGACGATCGCATGACTAAATTAGGCGCGATCGATGCGATCATCGAAGGAAAAACAGTCTTTATTCGTCAAACCGATTTGCTGTACCAAGCGCTGAAGATTCTAGAACCCCAAGCGATTCTAAGAATTGAAAAAGATCAAGCGAATTTAACCGATGTGTTCTTAAAACTAGTTCAGAAAAATGTTTGAGTTATTGATTGCGCAGTTTAAGTGGAGTTGGATTCAAACCAAGCGCTACATTCATGAAGCGTTTGCGGGCATTATTGCGCTTACCGTTACGTTTTATGGGTTGTTTCTCAGTATTGGCTATGTTGCAGGCGGCGGCTTCAAATTTGGCAATCGCTTAGATGCTGTCATTGTCGGTTATATTCTGTGGTCGCTTGTGATCTTTATCATGAATGGAATTCCGTCAACCGTGCAGCAAGAAGCGCAAGTCGGAACGCTTGAGCAACTATTTATCTCGCCATTTAGCGCAACGCAGATTTTATTAATGCGAGCGCTTTCTAGCTTAACGATTCAGTGCATTTTGATTTCGGTTGTTTTGTTTATTATCATGCTGTTGACGGGACGCTGGCTGGCATTTCCACCTACGATCATTTTTCCATTAATTTCTGTGATTCTCGGTGCGTATGGATTGGCCTTCTCGATCGGGGGGCTTGCGCTCATTTTCAAAAGCATTCAGCAGCTTGCAGGCATTTTTAACTTTGCGCTGCTGTTTGTCTTAACGATTCCGACTGAAACTTGGACAGGGTTGCAGCATTTAATCGGGTTTTTAGTTCCCATGACCACAGGCGCGGGAATTCTGCGTAATTTAATGGCGCGACAAGAATCGTTAGACGTGGGGCTGTTGAGTGTTGCGTTGCTCAACGGATTGATTTATTTCACGATCGGCATCACTTTGTTTCGATGGGCAGAACGCGAAACCAAGCGCAGAGGCAAACTGGGTGGATATTAAGCCGAGTAGCCCCACGCCAGAAACGGTTGGTCGATCCACTTCTTTAATGATAGAAGACGGACACCTCGAATCGCTTTGCGTTGCGCCAGTTTAGCTTCGTGACGCGTGGAAGCTTTTCTTCTGTAAAAGGCGGCTTATACTAATACCAAATCAATTTGTTCATGCTACAGATCCTTCGCTCCCTAAATCAACCATTCTGGGGGACTTTGAGAATGGAAATCTTCTTTGGCTTGAAGTTCCCCACTTGTGACCGATTTAGGTTGCTCTCCAAGATTTGTGGCACTCAAAAATCAATTGGGTATAAAAGCTAGTTGCAGGATTGCGATCGCTCAATGTCTCTTCGTCAGCAGTTCGATTTACGGCTTGTTTCTGCATTAAAACGAATTTCTCGTATTAGTAGCGCGATCGTCATCGGAATTGCTGTGATCGTGCTGGTCGCGTGGCAGTTTCAACTCGAACTACCGAAATCGCTGTTTCCCGGATTTGCCACAATGAAAGCGAATACCGCGATCGCGTTTCTGTGCTCCAGCGTTTCGATTCAACTGCTGCATCGGGTTGACGATCGCTCTGGTCAAACCCGTTTCAAGCTGCTCGTGGGCGCAAGAATTCTAGCCGTTCTGGTGCTTTTAATCGGCGTGCTAAACGTGAGTCAATATTTGTTTGGCTGGGACTTAGGCATCGATCAGCTTGTGTATCGCGATACTTCGACGTTTTATCCGCCAGGGCGCATGTCGTTGATTAGCGCGTTTAACTTCTTGGTTTTGGGAATTGCGCTGCTGCTAATCGGTTATTCTGCGTCGCGTCGGATTGCGATCGCGCAGACGTTGGGTTCGATGACGTTGCTGATTGCGCTGCAAGCGTTGATCGGATATCTGTTTGGGGCTGAAGAATTTTACCGTTTCAGCGCTTATGCAACGTCGATTGCGATACACACAGCCGTCTCATTTTTTCTGTTAAGTGTGGGAATTTTAGGACTTCGCGCCGATCGTGGACTTGTGCAAACGATGACCGAGCAAGGTGCCGGAAGTTTGTTTGCGCGGCGATTTTTAATCAGCGCGATCGTGCTTCCGTTTGGACTGGGTTGGATTATTCTCAATTTGCACAAAACGGGGCTTTATAACGTTCGCTTTGCCTTTGCGCTGCTGGTCACGGTTTTAATTGCAGGATTTGTGATTTTGCTGTGGCGCAATGCAAAATCTTTAAATCAGTTAGACGCAGCGCTTAAAGATAACGAAGCTCGATTGCAACACTTTTTTGAATCAAATATAATCGGGCTGTTTTTTGCTGCGACTGACGGCCGGATTCTCAAAGCGAATGATGAATTTTTGAGAATTGTCGGATATAGCGTTGATGACTTGATCCACGATCGCATTCGCTGGACAGAATTAACACCGCCAGAATATCAAGTATTCGATCAAGAAGCCTTAACCCGTACCAGCGCAACCGGAGCCGTTGATCCCTACGAAAAAGAATACATTCGCAAAGATGGTTCTAGAATTCCTGTGCTGATCGGCTTTTCGCTGCTTGGAGACGCGCTGCAAGAAGGAATTTGCTTTGTGTTAGACATTAGCGATCGCAAACGCATCGAGCGCGATCGCCAAGCGCTGTTAGAACGCGAACAATTCGCCCGCGAACAAGCAGAAACAACAAACCGCCTCAAAGATGAATTTATCGCGGTCGTGTCGCATGAATTGCGCTCTCCGCTCAATGCCATGCTCGGCTGGGTGTCGCTGCTGCGATCGCGCCAATACGACGCCGCTACGACGACTCGCGCTCTTGACACGATCGATCGCAACGCCCGCGCCCAAGCACAACTGATCGAAGATCTGCTGGATATGTCGCGCATTGTTCAAGGAAAATTACGGCTCAACGTGCGGCAAATCCACCCGATCGAGGCGATCGAAGCCGCGATCGAAACGGTGCAGCCGATGGCAAACGCTAAATCAATTCGATTGCAGCCGATTCTTGATCCGGCCGCCGCTCCGATTTCTGGCGACCCTGATCGCCTACAGCAAATTGTGTGGAATCTACTCACCAATGCGATCAAATTCACGCCCAAAGGCGGACGAGTTCAAATCCGGCTAGAACGCATCAATTCCCATATCAAACTGATTGTGAGCGACACGGGGCAAGGCATTCCACCGGATTTTCTACCGTTTGTGTTCGATCGCTTTCGGCAAGAAGACGCTTCAAAAACGCGATCGCACGGGGGGTTAGGGTTAGGACTGTCGATCGTGCGTCATTTAGTCGAACTTCACGGCGGCACGATTCAAGCTGATAGCCCGGGTGTGAATCACGGCGCAACGTTTACGGTGAAATTGCCGCTTACGGCCGTGATTCACACCAGCGAACCCGAACGGATTCATCCCGCCGTTAGCACCGCAGCATGGGTGCCTATTGCGCCAATGTTGCAGGGAATTCGGGTGTTAGCGATCGACGACGAAGCCGACGCCCGTGAAGTGATCGGCGCAATTTTACAAACGGCAGGAGCCGAGGTGATTGCAGTGGCTACGGTCGAAGCCGTAATCACAACGCTGGTGAATTCTGCAAATGATTTACCCGATGTGCTCATCAGCGATATTGGAATGCCCAAGCAAGACGGCTACGAAGTATTGCGACAGGTACGATCGCTCGATTCGGAATTTGGCGGCCGCATTCCGGCGATCGCGCTCACCGCTTATGCTCGCACCGAAGATCGCCAAGCCGCGATGATGGCAGGGTTTCAAGCCCACATCGCAAAACCCGTTGAACCCGCCGAACTGATCGCGGTTGTTGCCAACCTAACCGATCGCACCGAAGCTTACTTTAAATCGTGAAGAGATTGTTCGATCGACGGGTAGATTCGGACGCTTGAAAACGTCAACTACGCTAAAGCTTGGTGTTGATTGACTCTTAATCCATGATTGTAAATTCTACAGAAAACGGTTGGCAGGTCATTTATCACCGTGCCCATGCGCTGCTGGCGTGCCAAATTGGGGGACAGTGGCGCAGAAAAGACGCTCCGCCTCGCCTTTACGAAACAATGGCGGCTATTTCTCACCATGACGATCTTGAGAAAGAGTGGGAAGAAAACAACCTCAACAAAGCTGGCACACCCAAAGATTTCACGCAGGACACCGATCAAGAAACCGATTACGACAGCTTGAGAAAGCACGTGATCGATTCGCTGTATCGCGGTCGCTGGGTGGCGTTGCTCACTGCGATGCATCTTAGCCGGATTAATTCAAGCAAGCGCGGCACGTCGCCGGAAGCCGATGCTTTTTTAGCTGAACTGCTCGATCGAGAAAAATTTTGGCGCGATGACTTGGGCATTTCTCAAGCAGAAGCCGATCAAGCGTATGCGTTTTTGCAATGGTGCGATCGCTGTTCGCTGATTCTTTGTCAGCAAGAACTCCCCGACGACGAACGCAAGCTCGAAATTAGCGTCGCTCATGACGGTGAGGATTACGCAATTAAACAGTTGAGTAACGGTTTAGTAACGGTGATTCCCTGGTGTTTTCAAGACGATAAATTCACCGTTAACGTCGAAGCGTCAACGCTAACGCAGGTCAAATTCGACGACAACGCAAGCTTAACCGCAGCGCTAAAAGAAGCACCCCGGTCTCTGCTGGAATGGACGTTTGTAAAAGACGAGTCCGCCCACAATTGAATTGCACACGAATCGATTAAACCTGTTTCAACCGATAAGCAATGCGCTCAGTCTGCTTCAGCAGACTTTGACGATTAGCCCGCAATTCATTTGCGGGCGAGTTAGCCCCGATCGCAACGAAGCTTTAAAGCAGTCCCTAATCAACCCTACTTCCTTTAACCAATGCCGCCCGAACTTGCTAATCTGCTTGATGCCGAACCGATTTCACTAAACGACTTAATGAGCGCCATCGCTGACTATCTGCAAAGCGATCGCTGCTTTCTGTACCTGCGCGATCCCGAAACGCGCTTGGGTCGAGTCCCGTTTTGCTGGACTCGCAGTTCTGATGTTCCCGTAGTTTACGACGAAGACTGGAAGCCTGAACCTGAATCATTGGGCGATGACGATCCGATGTTTGCGGCAGCGCTTGCGACTAAACCTTCGATTTTCGTTGAAGATGTCACCACGGCAAGTCCAAACACGCTCAATGCTCAATTTGAAAAAGAAAACTTTGGTCATCGCGCTTTGATTCACGGTCACATCTGCTACGATCATCAGCTTTGGGGCGTATTGCAGCCGTGTATGATGACGCAGCCGCGACGCTGGAGCGACGCAGAAAAAGCCACGATCGCGCAGGTTATCGATCGAATTACGCCGATCGTGGTGCAGTACGTCGAGTCAAACAAGCCGCAAGACGCAAAAATCACCCATTAGATCGAGGCAAAGTCAGCCTAAAGTAATGTTAATTACAGGTTGATGCCGCATAAATGCCTTGAACACTCTGCCTTTCAGCCGGATTGCATGAACTCATCAACCTTCACACAAACCAAGCGGGTCGATCGTATTCTCGTCGTAGATGACACGCCAGACAACTGCTTGCTCATTCAAGCGATTTTGCAGGACGAAGGCTACGACGTAGAACTTGCAGAAAGCGGTAGAGAAGCGCTGAACAAAATTGAACAGTCGCCGCCGGATTTGGTGCTGCTTGACGTGATGATGCCCGGAATGGATGGCTACGAAGTTACGCGCCGCATTCGTCAAAACGCAGCTTTGCCGTTTATGCCGATTCTGCTGACGACTGCTTATGATCAGCCAAGCGTTGCGCAGGGACTTGACACTGGAGCCGATGATTTTATTCGCAAGCCAGTACATTTTGATGAACTGTTAGCGCGGGTGCGGGCACTGCTGCGCTTGAAACACAGCGTTGATGAACGCGATGAGATTGCGCGTCAGCGTGAAGATTTTGTGTCGCGCTTAACGCACGATTTGCGCACGCCGTTGGTTGCGGCCGATCGAATGCTCAATTTGCTCTCACAAGGCGCGTTAGGCGATTTGTCCGACGACGTGAACGATGCGATCGCGACTATGATTCGCAGCAATGAAAACCTTTTGACAATGGTGAATACGCTGCTTGAGGTATATCGCTACGAAGCCGGACGCAAAACGCTGAATTTTACGCCCGTTAATTTGGTTGAGCTAACGCAAAACGTGGTGAAAGAACTGTCGCCGATCGCGATCGACAAACAGCTTGATCTCAAATTCGAGTGCGATCCGAATCAAGAATTTGTCGTGAAGGGCGATCGGCTCGAACTGTATCGCATTCTCACGAATTTGATTGGCAATGCGGTGAAATTCACCGATCAAGGTGTGGTGACGATTCGGTTATCAAAAGCGACAAAAGCAGGACTGCCGTCGGTTAAGCTCGATGTGCAAGATACGGGGGCGGGAATTCCTCAAGAAGAGCGATCGACGCTGTTTGAAAGCTTTATTCCGGGTAAGCATAAGCGATCGGGCAGTGGCTTAGGGCTTCACCTCACGCGCCGGATTGCAGAAGCGCATCATGGCTCGATCGAGGTTCAGTCTGAAGTGAATCGAGGCAGCACGTTTACGGTTTACTTGCCGATTAGTTAAAGCGATCAAGGATCGGTTGATAGAGAAGCGGCGATCGCATTTCTGAACTATGTCAGAGCGTTTGTGGTTTTTACGGTCAGCTTTTATCTTTAACCACGAGGGCAAATTATGATTTCGCCATCTCAAACGCTGGATATTCCCCGCAATGCTCAAGCGCGGAAATTTGGACTGAGAGTTTTATGGTTTAGTTTTATCGCTTATATTTTCGCTTTTGCTCCTCCCATTCAACCGGATACGTTTCGACCCGTTCAAACGCTGTTGTCTGGGCAAATTCCGATTATTAATCCGGTTCACATTTCGCTATTTAGCATGGTTGGAATTTGGTTACTGATTTACGGCTGCATGATTTTTGCGGATGGTCGTTTGCAGCCGATTCGAGCTTGGATATTTATGGTAGCTTCGATCGCTTCCGGTACGATCGGTTTAATTCCTTACCTCGCAATTCGAGACCCTAATCCACGATTCTCAGGTGAAAAAGATTGGTTTCTGAAACTATTTGATGCGCGATCGACCGGAATTATTTTAACGATTAGCACGATCGTGCTTTTCTTGTTTGCAATTGTATTCGGGGATTGGAGCGGCTTTTGGCACGAATTTCAAACCAATAAATTTATGCATGGAATGACGATCGCGTTTTGCTTGTTTGCTTTGTTAATTCCCGCTTTGCTCGGCGATGATATGGAGCGGCGCGGAATAAGCGATGCGAAAATTTTTTGGGTCGTTTCGATTCTGCCGATCGCCGGAATTCTCACCTACCTTTGTCTGCGTCCGCCGCTTCCTGAACGTTAAAGCCGACAAAACCGACTAATCGCGTTCCAAATTTGATTTATTTGATTGGTTAGTGCGTGATCGCTTTCTAATTCGATGAGTTCAACCCAGGGACGAGATTGAGCATACGATCGACTGATTTCGATCGGAATCACGTCATCATTAACGCCATGCAAAATCAGCGTTGGAATCGCTCGTTTAAGCTGGCGTTCATCGTAGCGTTCTAAATCTGCGACAAATTGATAATCAAGCGGCAACGATCGATTTTCGCCATAATGATGAACCCGCATCGGCTCCCCGGATCGCCACTTTGCAAGCACTTGCGGATCGATTTTCCTAAGCCAGTAATGCAGCATTGCAAACGCAGGCGCAAGCAAAACAAGGCGCACGACTTGCGGATTGCTCTGAGCGATCCATGCTGCCGTTAATCCGCCAAAGCTTGATCCGACGATCGTCACCGCTTCTTGGGGCGGCATTAGCGCTTTAACTTGTTCGATCTGCCGCGTTAGCGTTAAATGCGTAAAATCATCTTGATTCAGGTCGGGAACGTGCAGCGCAACCTGACGTTGAGCGAAGCAATTAGATAACTGCTTCGCTTTTGTCGATCGTGGACTCGATGCAAATCCATGCAGATAAACAAACATGATCAGGTGCGATTCGGTGTTTTCACACCGTCCGGGGGAAGATTTGGACGGTGACGCTGCATTTGCTGAGCGAATTTTTGACGCTGATCAGCCGTTAACACATTGCGTATTTCTAACATCGAGTTAAACTGCGCATCAGAAACCTTCGAGCGCAAGTCTTTTACCTGAGCGTACTTGCTGCGAATTTGATCATCGGTCGCATTTCCCGCCATTAGCGTGTTCAACTCTTGCTGAGCCTGTCGCACCTGATCGCGATCGCTTCGCATTTGTTGACTATAGCGATCGCGAATCTGTTTAATCTTTTGCACTTGATCACTAGACAAATTCAAATCCCGCAGTCCTTTCATGCCATCAGGTCGCGTTGAACGCCCTGACGAATCACCGGGATTTTGCGCTAGAACTTGATCCATTGGCGCAAGCGACGCATCGGGTCGGTTAGATTCCGTAGAAGCACGATACGCCGCCGCACTTCCCACTAAAACCACGATCGCGCTTGCAGCAATGAGGGCAGCACGACGAATCATAATCATTCTCCTAACTATTGATGAGTAGAATCGAGCATCGCGAGATAATCTGAACTTGAACTAGCAGAATCTTGAGTTCCGTTCACGGTCGTTGACCAGGTATTTTCCATAAACGCCTCGATCGACGCTTTATCGGGCGTTGGCGAAATCAACCGATAGCTGATGATCGCTCCTAAAAGTCCGGCAGCCACTACACCCGCACTCATCCAAGACCGAGCCGGACGGCGCGGCGGCAATGCCCGAAGAATTTGAAATTCCAGATCCGGAGCGGCAGGCGGCGGTTGGGGTCGATTGCGGCGCAAAAAAGAAACAAGGTCTTGGTCTTCTTCAGGGCGGGTCATAGCTGGACTCCTTGACGATCGAGGAATTGCCGCATCGCAGCGCGGGCATGAAACAATCGAGATTTAACCGTTCCTACAGGGATGTTGAGAATGTCTGCAATTTCTTTTTGGGGCAATCCTTCGAGGTCATGCAGCACTAAGATCGTGCGATGATCAAAGCTTAATTCTTGCAGTCCTCGCTGCACCACATCTTCGTAATGAATCTGCATCAAATCCGGTGCGTCTTGCTGCGTGGACGTATGCTGCTTGATTGTTTCTAGGCGCGATCGTCGTTTGGCCGCCGATTGCCGTTGATCGGATGCAACATTCCACGTGATGCGATACAGCCAGGTTGAGAACTGCGACGTTTGCCGAAAATTCGGCAGCCCTTTCCAGACGCGCAAAAACACTTCTTGCACCAAATCATCGATCGCGGAAGCATCGCAAAGCTGATACAGCATAGATCGAACGCGCTGCTGATAGCGGTGATACAACTGCCGGAAACTCTGGCGATCGCCCGCGATCGCGCCTTTGATTAACGCCTGATCCGAAGCGGGTGGGGTACTAGCTGTCACAGAGAGCGAAAAACCTGTCCAGGGTAGCGATGCGGTTGACACTGGTGGATTGAACCTCCACACGATTGATACTTCATTAGACGGTGTGTGTTCTGAGAAGGTTCAATTTATCGGAAGAAAGGGTCTAAAACCGCGTCCTACTAGGACGGCTTTTCTT
>CAXUFL010000079.1:0-14146 GCA_964250455.1 uncultured bacterium | reverse complement strand
TACACAGACGAAGTGCGCCTCCGCGCACTAACAGCCAATTAAATAGAGTAACCCGTGGGTGGTTTTGTCTGTATAGCCGCGAATTCATTCGCGCCCGCGTTTTATAAATTAACCCGAACTCACGTTATTGAGTAAAAGTCTGCTTGAGCAGACTTAGTAAGCGTTTGAGTCCTGGAGGGACTTGATGCGGTTAGCCCGCAAATGAATTGCGGGCGGGAAGGAAACGCAGCGAAAAAGTTGGAGCCCGCTAAATCTTCCAGTAGCAGAGGATTTAGCGGGCTTGCCGGATTCACGATCGTAGCCAGCTATTTTCTATCAAACTGACGTTTTATTAAGATCCCTCGCGGAGTTTTTCAAGCACGCTGCGATCTTCAAGCGTGGACGTATCGCCGGAGATGTCTACGCCTGCGGCAAGATCGCGCAGCAGCCGACGCATGATCTTACCCGATCGCGTTTTGGGCAAGGCATCGGCAAAGCGAATTTCACCCGGACGAGCGATCGCGCCAATTTCTCCCACAACGTGCTGCTTGAGTTCTTTGGCTAAAGCGTCACTGGGTTGATGCACGCCTTCGAGCGTGACAAACGCCACAATGTCTTGACCTTTGAGATCATCTGGTTTACCCACAACGGCGGCTTCGGCAACGGCGGGATGCGACACCAGCGCTGATTCGACTTCCATTGTGCCTAAACGGTGTCCAGCAACGTTGATCACATCATCGACGCGACCCATCACCCAAAAATAGCCGTCTTGGTCGCGTCGTGCCCCGTCTCCGGCAAAGTAAATATATTTACCGTCTTTCGGGGGAATGTGCTCCCAATACGTGCGGCGGAAGCGATCGGGGTCTCCATACACGGTTCGCATCATTCCAGGCCAGGGATAACGCACCGCTAAATAACCGCCTTCGTTCACCCCAACGGAGTTTCCATCGAGATCCACAACATCGGCGAGAATACCCGGAAAGGGGAGCGTTGCTGATCCGGGTTTGGTAGGAATCGCGCCCGGAAGCGGCGTGATCATAATGCCGCCAGTTTCGGTTTGCCACCAGGTATCGACGATCGGGCAGCGTTCTTGCCCGATCGTTTGGTAATACCACATCCACGCTTCTGGGTTAATCGGTTCGCCCACGGTGCCGAGCAATCGCAGCGACGATAAATCGCGTGCGTTGGGGTGTTCGTTGCCCATTTTAATAAACGCTCGAATCGCCGTTGGTGCGGTGTAAAGCACCGAGACTTTGTGCTTTTGAATCACATCCCAAAAGCATCCCGGATTCGAGCTACGCGGCGCACCTTCGTACATCACACTGGTTGCGCCGTTAGAAAGCGGGCCATACACAACATAGCTATGTCCCGTAATCCAGCCGATGTCTGCTGTGCACCAGTAAACATCGTTTTCTTGCAGATCAAAAATCCACTGCGTGGTCAGGTGCGAATAAAGGTTATAGCCTCCGGTTGTATGCACCACACCTTTAGGCTTGCCAGTGCTGCCAGAGGTATACAGCACAAACAGCATGTCTTCGCTGTCCATTGGCTCAGCCGGACAGTCGGCGGACACGGTTTGTTCGAGATCGTGCCACCAAAAATCTCGATCGTTCTCCATTGCAATATCTTGTCCGGTTCGTTTAGCGACGATCACCTTTTCAACCGGGACGTTTCCACTCGCGAGCGCTTTATCTACCTGCGGTTTGAGCGGCACGATCGCATCTTTGCGCCAGCCGCCATCCGCCGTAATCACGATTTTGGCTTCGGCGTCGATCAAGCGATCGCGCAACGCTTCTGCGCTAAATCCACCAAACACAACCGAATGAGGCGCACCGATTCGAGCACACGCCAGCATCGCGATCGCCGCTTCGGGAATCATGGGCATGTAAATGCCGACGCGATCGCCCTTCTTTACCCCCTGCGCTTTCAAAACGTTAGCGAATTTACACACCGCTTGATGCAGTTCGGCATAAGTCAGCGTTTTAGAATCTCCGGGTTCGCCTTCCCAGACGATCGCGGGCTTGTTGCGGCGATCGGTTTCTAAATGTCGATCAAGGCAGTTGTAAGCGATATTAATCTTGCCGTTGACAAACCATTTTGCAAACGGCGGATTGCTCCAATCAAGCACGCTATCCCAAGCTTGAAACCAGTGCAGTTCTTGCTGCGCCAAGTCTGACCAAAAGGCTTCCGGATCGGCACTGGCACGATCAAACAAAGCGCGGTAGTCATCAAAGCTCTTAATCCGGGCACGCTGCGAGAATTCAGCGCTCGGTGAAAACGTGCGGTTTTCTTGAAGGATTGATTCGATTGTCGGCTGAGACATCGTGGGTATGAGTAATCGTTCTAATAGGAATAAAGAGACAGAATCGCCTCTTAAGAAACGATACTGGTTTCCTGAGCGCGATCGTCTGAAATCAATCTTGAGATTCGTTACAGCTTCAAGGTTTCACCGTCCAACGCCATCTTCGCGTGAGCGTAAAGAAATAGCGGGTTCTCGCATAAAGGTCGGTTGTTGCATTGTCCAATGATGCAGTCTTGGCAGTTGCGATAAATCTAAGCAATAGTTGAGAATCCACAGCACGATTTCAAAATTCAAAACCAGTCGAACCCAAGCAAGGTTTTCTGTGAACGGCAACATTTGCACGCCTTCGTAAAGCTGCCAAACGCGAAACGGAATGTACAGATAAGGCACCATCACAAACACAAGCGACTGAAATCGACGAGCTGACCAGCTTTCAGCTAGAATCTGCAATCCTAAAAATAATAAGTAAGAAAGCACGATCGCGCTAACCGTTGCGTTGTTTTGCCCGATTCCGGCTTCTGCTAATACAATCAACGGCGGAATAATGCCTGCGATTTGCAGCGTCAAAAACCAAATTTTGAACCATCCCGGGAACGGGAGCGGCAGTTCATACGGCTTTGCATTTCTCCAGGCCCAACCCACTACGACAAAGAATGCCGTGGAACTCATCAAAAAGAAGCTGTTTTCGCTCAAAAGATGCAGGCTATTGCTGTTGCTCAAAAGATCCATTGGTAGCGATCCAATTCGTATAGGCAGAACTTAGGCAGAAACGAAAAAAATGTCTTCCATCTTGAGGGCGAGTTGCTGCTAAATTTCCAGCCTTCGAGTTTTACGCTCAGCTCGGAATCAGTCTTCGATTTCGTCGTTCTCAGTGGCTTCAATAATGAATTGTCGAGCTAATCGATCGTAAACGCCTGCTCCAACAAACTGCGGGTATTTGTGCGATCGACTGTACACCCACACCAATTTTTGGTCTTCAAAAATGCGAACGTCTTGAAACCATTTGCACTGCGGCATCAATGATTTAGCCGTGTTGAGTGCATCTGTCCAGCGATCGAACGATTGCGAAAAGTCTCGCGCTACAACTTTGAACATCTCGATTCAGCAGCTTTCTAACTCTAGAATAGCGAGATTCAAACTAGAATAGAAGCCGAATTCTGATTCAATTGACATGAGCGTTTGGATTCCCCAACTAACGCACGATGGCTCTTATACGTTTTTCTCAGAAGAATTCGGAGAAGCGTTTCACAGTCGTCAAGGTGCGCGTGCAGAAGCTTTTCAGAAATTCGCGGATGCAACGAATTTAGTTCAAAAAGCACAACAGCCTTCGATCAAGCTATTAGACGTTTGCTATGGTCTTGGGTACAACACAGCCGCCGCGATCGAGGTAATTTATTCCGTTAATCCCAACTGCACCGTCGAAGTATACGGTTTAGAATTAGATTCAACCGTACCAATCGGTGCAACTTCACCAGAATTATTACAGCTTTGGTCAAGCGAAACGCAACCAATTCTACAATCGCTGGCGCAACAGCATCGCTATCAAAACAATGTTCTAACCGCGCAACTGCTAATCGGAGATGCCCGACAAACGATCGATCAGTTAATCGAGCAGCACTTTCAAGCCGATGCAATCTTTTTTGATCCGTTTTCGCCGCGCCGATGTCCGCAGCTTTGGACGGTTCAATTTTTTCAGCGTGTGGCGCAGTGTCTTGCCCCAACCGGAACGCTTTCAACGTATTCGCGATCGGCGTCGGTGCGATCGGCGTTAATCGAGGCAGGATTGGCGATCGGCACGATTCCGCTCGGCGATCGGCATCTTCCGCACGACTGGTCACAAGGGACAGTTGCCGCTTGGAAGCGGGAAACTTTAACGCCGCTTTCCCCGATGGAGCTTGAACATCTGCACACACGCGCCGCAATTCCTTATCGAGATTTAACGCTGCGCGATTCGGCCCAAACAATTTTGCAGCGTCATCTGCAAGAGCAAACGGCATCAACGTTAGAATCAACCTCAAACTGGCGACGCCGTTGGAGGATTGTTTAGGAGATCCCAATGCAAGAATCAGTTGGATTTTTAGAAAATTGGCAAGATGCCGTGGTGTTTTGGAGCTTTGTCTTGGTGACCGTATTTGTTACCTGGCGCATTCTGGTAAGCAAGCCGCGTGACTAGGAACTGTGTTAAAACTCCTCGACGATCGTTGCCCGCTCGCCCGCGAATAAATTGTGGGCTAATCGAACGTGAGTTCGGGTTAATGCATGAATGCCAGGCGTCTGCGGCAACGACCCAACCATCCACCGATTCAGACTCTATTCAAGCAATTTGTGACCCCGACCTCACGTTAATCGACAAAACCTGTTGAAACAAGTTCACTCGATGCTCAGTCTTCTTGAGAAGACTTTGACCATTAGCCCGCAATTCATTTGCGGGCAAACTGCAAACGCAGCGAAGCGGTTTAAAACAGTTCCTAGTCAGGAAACGCAACGCCTGTTCTCGGATCGCGAATGTAAAGCCCTAACGTCAGCGATCGAATCACTTCATCCCAAACTGGCGTCATTGCTTCCGCTTGATCTGCCCAATAATCAAACGTGATCAAACACTGCACATTCGAGCCAAGACCAATACAAATGCGCGAAAACGCTTCCCGGTTTTCGTTTGAATCAATAAATTTCAGTTCTGCCCAAACGATTCGAGCGGTTTGGCGTTTGACGGTCATGATTTCACCACGATCGATGACGCCTCGGCTATCTTCTTCGAGCACTTTTTTCAGCGTGTAATGAAGCGGAAACAAAGACCAATCCGCTTCCGGCAACCGATTAAACGACACTTCTAAACGGCAGTCATCATCCGGAGGCTTGCGATCCATGAATTTGAACGATTTGACATCGGGTTCAAAATGCCAATCTTGCGGCACATCAAAGCGAACTGCCCCGCGATCGGCAACAAACACTTTATATCCAGGATTGCACTGCCAACGATGATCGTCCCCTAGTTCAAGGGTTTCTTTGATCCATTCGGGTTTGCGTTTCTTGCGCTTGGGCATGATTGTCAATCTCGATCCGAATCGCGGATGCGGGTCTACTTCCGCACTTTGTAATACTATAAGGAAATCCTTTCTATAATTTGAACCTCTGTATGGAACCCGCAATAGCTCTTAATATTTCGATTTGTGCTGCCATTATTGGCTTAACCGGATTTGCAATTTATACGGCGTTTGGCCCGCCTTCTGCAAATTTAGACGATCCGTTTGAGGATCACGAAGATTAATCAGGCGGGGTGTGTTTCGGCGCACCTCGTTTTTTGAGACGAAACGATCGTACCTGCCAGGGTTGAATCTGCGTGTTTCCCTCGATTGAACCTTCCAGAAGATCAACGGGTTCGGCGATCGTCAATCCCAAGTCGTTTTTAAGCTGCAAGTCTGCCGCTTGCCCGTGACACTCGTAACAGCGCAAAATCCATTCATTCGGGTTGTCTTCGGATTGCTTCAGCGCAGATAGAATCAGATTTTCGCAGTTGAGATCGAGAAAAGAGGCAACTGGAGGGAGGGTCCCTTGAGGACGATCCTCGCTTAGGTAAACAACTTGCAACGGTTGCGTTAATTCATCGCTTCGCCGAGCCGTTTGCGCCGTTTTCCAATCTTTTTGATGCACGTAGAGCGCAGAGGTAAAAACATGAGTTCCTTGATCCGCTAACGGGTCAGGAAATTCTGATCCGCGCAGCAAAGTAAGCCTTAGCTGATGGGGTGTGCTGTCAAAACCGTATTTGCAATCGCTCAGCAAACTCACACCCTGATTAGCACCGCTTAAATCCGTCCAGCCCAGTCCTGAAAATTCCCACTTGGCTTTGTCGATCGCGGTTTGCGGTTGTGTCGGACGATTGATCGCACCGCACGCAATTCCGCTTGTTACCCGATCTGATTCGATGTTCAGTGGAAACGCTGCCTTCACAACGATATGTCGATCGCACCAATCTACACAAGTGGATATTTTCAGTACAGACGAATTCTTTTCTAGACGATACATCTCATAAAAAGTCGATTGACCCAACGATCGATCAACAAAAATCTTCGTCTCGAATTTACCTTTTATCGGCGGTGTAATCCGTAAAAGCTTAGCGGGAGGTAATGGAAAATTGGCGTAATTTGGATCAATATTCCAAGCATCCCAATACTGACCTTCATCTTTAAATGCTTGAAGCTGATTACCTTCCTCACGTAAAATCTCTCGATTTTGAACTTTGTCAAAGATGCTTGATAAATTACCTGTTTCTGGATTTACTGCAACTTTAAGAAAATCGTTTTCTAAAACAAATGCCTCTGTTGTATCGGTAAAAATCGAGCGTTGTTCAATTTCTTTTTCAGAGTACAACCAGAAACATCGATACCCGATCGCTGGAATCGCTTCGGCATAAAATGAAACCTGATAAAATTCGCGATTTCCATTAGCAAAAATCTTACTTTCTGTTTCTAGGGGCTGTCCGGCTGCGTCAAAAATGAGCCAGGTTTGAGCCGCGTGCTGAGTCTTTGAAAATGTCAGCGTAACAAGCTGCGATCGTATCCAGTTTAATGAATTAAACACGAGAAATGATTTGGCACCTTTTACAGAAGAAGGCAAAATAACTTGCTGAGCAATTGCATCAAGCGAAGCATTTCTTATTTCCTGACAAATTGCGTCAGCTTCTTTCCATTCTTGATTGGCATCTACAAAAACTTTAGTAATCGATGAGCCTGGAAGAATATCGTGAAACTGATTAAATAAAACTTTTTTCCAAGCGGCTTCTAGCTCTGCTTTCGGATAAGCGTTATCGGTCGTGAGTGTGGCTAAAGAAGCTAATAATTCTGCTTGGTATAGTCTTGTTTCACACTCACGGCTGAACTTTTTTTGATCGCCATGCGTGGTATAACAACCGCGATGAAATTCTAGATAAATCTCATCATTCCAAACGGGAAGCGATCGCGTTTCGAGTTGTTCTAAATACTGAATTGCTGTCGTAAATTTTAAGTTTGGGAAGAAGGGCGATCGCGCCCATCTCCGCGCTATTTCTAACATATCCCGTGTCGGCCCACCCCCGTGATCGCCCACGCCCGGAAGCCACAAAGAAGCAGTCGTTCCCGTTCGTGCTGCCCATTCCCAAGCGTAAGCGGACATCTTGATCGGATCAATGCCTTCCCCGATCGGTGCTGACATCAAGCTAGGAACTTTACTTCCATCTGGCGCTTGCCAATCAAAAACTTCATACGGATATTGATTTGTGTCATTCCAGCGCAGTTTTTGAGTGACAAAATAATCAATGCCGCCTTGCTTCAAAAATTGCGGTAGTTGCCAATTAAAACCAAAGGTATCTGGTAGCCATGCTACGCGAGAAATTGCGCCAAATTTTTCTTTGCAGTAGCGCTGACCGTAGAGAATTTGCCGCGCGATCGATTCTCCGTTAATCAAGTTTAGTTCTGGTTCAACCCACATTCCCCCCACAATTTCCCATCGCCCCGCTTTTACGTGTTCAACAATTTGAGCAAAGATTTCAGGTCGATTTTTCTCAATCCATTCGTACAGCGCAGGCGTTGTATGGCAAAACGTTAATTCAGGAAAATCTTTTTGTAGATTGAGAACTGATTGAAACGTGCGTTCTGCGGCTCTCCAAGTTTCTTCAACGTCCCACAGCCAAGCCATATCTAAATGGGCATGACCGAGTAGAAAAAGCGTGTGTTTTTTTAAGATTGGACTGAAGATCGAAAGTGAATGTCTAACCGATTCTAAAGCGCGATCGAATAAGGTGCGATCACTGACTTTGTTCCAATCAATTTGCGCGATGGCGTCACTAACCGTTTCTATTTTCTCTGGCTCAAACGCTGCTAAATAACTTGTTAAAACCGTAAGCTCATCGGCAACAAATCCCGGATCGATTTGATCGTAATCAGATTCGTAGATTAAAATCGATCGCATCAATCCGCCAATATCATGACCTGGACTCACTAACCGAATCGCCACCGAAACCGATTGATTTGGACTCAAAACAACTCGACAAGAATAATCAAATAAATCGCCTTCTTGCACAAGCTGACCGTTGACATAAACTTGGGCGAATTCAGCCCACCACGTCAACGCCAATCGAAGCGTTAATTCGCTCACCGGATAGCCTTGAAGCAAATGCGGTAAATGCCATTCTTGATAAAACCAGCGAACCTGACGCCCTTTCTCCCAAACTAAATAGCGCTTTTCGTTCGGTTCAATCGATCCAAAATTTTGCAACGGCAATTCCTCGATCGAGCAATCCGTTTCACACACGCGCCAAGATTCAATCACATCAAGCTGCACGAGTTGACGTAGACGATCGATTGAAGATTGCACAAAAGCAGGCACAACGTCAGTCATATCGATATGATGAGGAGTGAAATCGCACCGATCGGCGATTCGGTAGGGAATCGTTCCTTAGTCTATGTCTTCACGTCGCTATCAAAGCCAATTATTTAGATTTGTCGCGCAGCAAACGCAGAAAGTCGCTGATAAAACCGCCACGCTCGGACGACACGCGAAAGTAGCGGCGATTTGGACAACGCAAATTTTGCTGTATCCGGTGTATGCCGTTTTTCAAACCACGCGCTTGACTGGGCGACAAATCGGTGTGACGGTGCAAAAAACGGTTCTGAAATTGCAGCTTAATGACGACTCGATCGACGGGGACACTTTCAACGCGCCGCTCGCGGTTGATGCACCGATTCAAAACGTTTTAACTTCAATCAAACAGGCGCTACTGACTAACGGCGATTTACCCAAGCCCGAACGCAATCCGATCGTGCTGATAGGTCGATTATTCCAACGATTTAAACGCCCCGCCATTGTTCGAGAAAACGAGCGATCGCCGCATTCCATCACCACTCAGATTTCTGTTGATCAAATTCGTTCAGAGCTTCAGCCCGCTACCAATTTGTTAACGCCAAATCCCGACCGAATTCAAGGCGTTGCATCGCTAACCGACACGCGGCATTTAGTTTTGATTCTCGAAGGCAACGTGATTTTAGATATTTTGACGATCGAGCAGCAGCGACAAATCGATCAGCGCATGATTTGGCAACTTGCACGGTATTGGCGGCGGCGAAGACGGTTTCGACTCAACCAAGCCCCGCTATCGCTGCCCGACGATCGCCCAACCTTACTGCCTCCGGTGCGAGTTTTCCGGCAGCTAATGGCGTGGATTCAAACAAGTCCAGTCGCGATCGCCGCAAACCTATTTCAAGAAACCAAGCTAGATGCTCCCACGCCAAGCCAAATCGATTGGTTTAGCCCGTCTGTCCCGTTGTCGGCTTTCAATCCTGGAAACCTGATGCCGCGTGAATTGCCAAAATCGGAAAATCTTGGCGCTTGGTTTGCTGCCTTGCCAAAATGGGCAGAACTCGAAGCGATCGTTTGGGCAGCGATTCACTATTTCTTTGGCAATGAGAAAAATCGCATCGCATCGGCATCGGCACAAATCCCTGCCGCAGAAACGCTGCTGATTACCGAAGTGTACGGCGAAAGCTTGCCTACCCAGCAACCTCAGTTTCGCACTAAAACCGTTCAGCTTGCGGCTCAGCCTCCCCGATCGCGTCAAGAATTGACCATCCGGAGCCGATCCATTCAGCACTGGATTGGAGGCTCTTGGCATCGAGTAACACAAGCGATCGTAGTGTTCAATCAAACGCGCAAAGCGGTTCTAACCGGAACCGAATCCGAAGAAATTATCGCAACGCAAGCTTCTCATAGAACTACGTCACGCGCTGAAAAAATTCAGGTAAATCATTCTGCTCAACCGCTTTACCGTTCTTCGAGCGGAGAATTAGCCACTGAACCAAACCCGACCCCAAACGCTAAACGATCAACGCTCGAACACACGCCGGACTGGATTGAAACGTCGGTGCGACACGTTGAATATGTTCGATCGCCTCTGCAAAAAGCGTTGAGCTGGATCGATTCAGGCATTTCGTGGATCGAGCGCAAAATCGTGGCGCTGTGGCGCTGGATCAGGCGCAGATAACTAAAAACAGCGCCCACACTCCTGTAAGATAAGGAAACACGCTTGTCTGAAACGGAATCCGCATTACCTATTTCGGAGTAATCACAATGTTGACGCTCAAAATCGTTGTTTATATCACGGTTGCCTTTTTTGTTGGTATATTCTTCTTCGGCTTTTTGTCAAACGATCCGGCTCGGAACCCGAACCGCAAAGACTTGGAATAATTCACCCGCATTAATGGGGCTGTAGGACAGTTTAGGCTGTCCTTTTTTTTTGGCGTTCTGATCGATCAGAAGTATTACAAAACGCGATCGACTCGGCTCTAATTTGCGTTGGCTGACGTCCATAAGTTAAAGTGCCTATGCTGTTCTTTGTGTCGATGTCGTGATCGAGCTTTCTCACGCTTATGCCTTATCCGGTTCCGCCACCTGAACCACCTGCTATTGTTCAACCCGCACCCCGTGCCTTAAAAGCCCCAGCTTCGACGGGCGATCGTGCCGCTTTTGCTAAAGCCAACGCCATCGAGCTTGCCAAACCGTCGCCGCCTGAATGGATGCCAACCGCGATTCAAGATTTGCGTTCTGTGCAACGCAATGCCGCCGCGCTTTCTGGAACCGAAGCTGCTTCATCGACTCGATCGACATTAAGCGAAGACATCGCCCCGCTCCAACTTTCCCAAACGACCGCGCAATTTCCGTCTCCATCTGCCCCGCTTCCCTCGATTCCGTCAGTGCCGGGTGCGCCGTCACTTCCGGCACCGATTCAACCGACCGCCCCGCCCCCGACGAACATTCCCACAACGCAGCTTAACAATCAAGGCATTTTACAACTGCGGGCAAACAGTCAAAATTACGATGAACGGCGGCAAATCTTCACGGCAGAAGGCAACGTGTCGCTGCGGTTTCGGGGGGCATTGCTGACGGGCGATCGCTTACAGGTTAATTTACTCAATCGGCTTGCGGTCGCGGAAGGCAACGTAACCCTGATTCGTGGCGATCAAGTTCTGCGCGGACGCTTGTTTCGCTACAACTTAGTGCAAGAAGAAGGCACGATCGAGCAAGCAAGCGGCGAGATTTTTCTGCCGTCGGCTCAAACAGATTTCAACCCAAACTTACCGACAAATATTACCGTGGGCACCGTTCCAGTTGGGTCGGTAGGCGATCGCGTGTCCGGCGTTCAACCAGGAACAGTGACTCAAGCAGGCGGAGCGCGTTTAACGCTTGGATCAAGACGCAATGTAAGCGGGGCAACGGTGATTCCGACCGATGGCGGGACGGTGCGACGATTGCGCTTTGAAGCCAACCAAATTCAGTTTTACCCGGAAGGCTGGCTGGCACGAGAGATTCGCATCACCAACGATCCGTTTTCGCCGCCCGAACTTGAACTGCGAGCCGATCGCGCTGAACTTCGCCGCATTTCCCCGCTCCGCGATGAAGTCACAACCCGACGATCGCGCTTGGTGTTTGATCAAGGCTTTTCACTGCCGTTGCTGCGAAATCGATTAGTGTTGGATCGATCGCCGCGATCGCCGGCCTTGGCCAATATCGGATACGATGCCGAAGATCGCGGCGGCATTTTTATCGAACGCAGCATCGATGTAATTCCGCAAGGGCCCGCACAGTTTACAGTTGTGCCTCAGTTTTACCCGCAGCGAGCGATTCAAAGTCGGGGAACAGTGGCGGATTTATTCGGGGTACGATCGCAGCTTTTTGTGCCGTTGTCGCCCCGAACCCTGATTCGCGGCGAAGCGTCGTTAACCAGTTTGGACTTTAGCCAGTTTCAAAATACATTTCGCGGCAGTTTGCGAGCGCAGCAGCTTATCGGCACGCACACGCTGAGTTTAGAAGCGAGCTACCGCGATCGATTGTTTAACAATTCGCTCGGCTTTCAAGATGTGCAAAGCAGTATTGGCGCTTTGTTTTATTCGCCAGTTGTGCCAATCGGCAGAACCGGAATTAATCTCAGCTATCAAGTCGGGTTTCAGTTTATCAATGCCAACACCGATCGACCTCAACTGCTTGCTCCGGTGCGCGAAAACAATCGCATTAATCTAAGCCGATTTCAAGCGAGTGTAGCGGCAAGTAAAGGCTTTACGCTGTGGCAAGGTCAAGCGCTACCTGCAACGCCCACTCAGGGATTGCGGTATTCTCCGGTTCCGATTCGTCCGTTTATCGGGCTTGGAGTGGGATTAACAGGCGTTGCTGCCGCTTATAGCAGTGGCGATCGACAAAATAATCTCAACGCTACGGTGAGTTTATTCGGGCAGTTCGGACATTTCTCGCGTCCGTTTCTTGATTACACGGCGTTTAATATTTCTTATTCTCAAGTGTTTCTCGATGGCTTATCGCCGTTTTTGTTCGATCGAGTTGCTGACACTCGCATTTTATTTGCAGGCATCACGCAGCAAATTTATGGCCCGTTTCGCATCGGGTTTCAAACCGCTTACAACGTGCAAACCGGACGCGAAATCAGCACCGACTACATTTTGGAGTACAGCCGTCGAACGTACAACATTGCGTTGCGCTACAATCCCGTGCAGCAGCTTGGCTCAATTAGCTTTCAAATCAGCGATTTTAACTGGACACGCGGCAGCACCGAGCCATTTGAAGGAAGCGGTGTGATTCCGGTTGAAGGGGGCGTGCGTCGATTGCCAGAGTGAAGCGTCTGCTGAAAATAGCCTAAACTCAAATTAATTGCCTATGCTTGAAAGAATCGTCATTGCAAAAGAAAACTGCTCTTTTGCGTTCATTAACCGCGCTTATGATCGATCCGGCGAAAATTGCCTTTGACGACATCAAGGCTCAATTCCAAGACGCGACTGCTCAGGCAGTGGGCTTGTTGACCCACTACAGTTTTGATTTGGGCGACGATAGCGCAACCGGAATCGTCGATCGTTGGCTCAAAACTCATCCGGCCGCTTGGATTCGCTGGGCAATCATCGAAGCGCTGTATCAAGGCCGCTACAAAGCGATTTCGGTCGATCAAATTCTGCTGCTGTGGCAGCGTCGGCAGCAACCTTGCTATCACTTTAACTATGAGTTTGAGCGTTTAGTTTCTCACAAATTTCCGCGTGATTTGTCTCACGCGCCCAGTGCAAAAATTGCGGCTCGATCAACGTCAGCAGCCCCTACCCGATCGCCTCAATCAGGAGCGGCAAAGCAACCCCCCATTTCTAAACCTGTTTCAGAATCAACCGTTCTTCCGGCACTTCCGGTTAGCAAAACGGCGTTCAGAGAAAACGTCAATGAACCGTCGCCCGCTTGGGTTGCCTTAGCAGAACAGATTCAGCAAGATGAATTTCCAGACTCTTCGCAGCCTGCGATCGCGGAGCCAACCCCGGAAGTGACGCCAGCGTTGATTGAGTCTGAACCGCTTGAATCCGAAGGAGGATCGCTTCGCGAGCGAGTTGCTCGGTTGCAGGCAGGCGTTGAAGCGCTGATCGAGCAGGCAACGTTTAGCTTAAATGCGTCTGCCGATGCCGCAAAAACTCGACTTCAGCACGACGAAGAAGCGATCGGGGAGCCTGAAGTTTCAGTTAAGGCTTCAGATTTAGCTTTACCGATTCCGGATCAAAGTGCGATCGTCAATCGCGCTCTAAATAAACCCGAAACAGCTTCTAGTGAGCCTTTAGACGAAGTTCATCCCCCGATTCATCAATTTACGCCTGCACCCAGCGTTTCAGAGTTTCACAGCAAATTAAAAGCGGTTGCAGAACAAGAAGATTAACGTGGGTCTCTGATGCAGGCACACCTGCGGGAAGCGCGAAAGAAACAAACGGTTTGCTGCTAATCGGTTTTAGTCCTACATCCAAAATTTTTTATTATAGCTGTAGCCAAACAGGTTAGGACGTAAACTGAAAGAGTTGGGAATCTGCC
>CAXUFL010000078.1:0-14223 GCA_964250455.1 uncultured bacterium | reverse complement strand
CCGTTTTGAGCACGTTGCTCAATTCCTGAAACGCTGGGTTAAATCGCTCGATATGTCCGACTTGCAGAATGCATTGACACTCTGCCGCCGCATTCACTAGCGATTCTGCTTCAGCAATACTCGCCGCGATCGGCTTTTCAATCAACACATGAACGCCAGCCTTGAGCGCTGCCATGCCCACGCTATGATGCAATCGCGTCGGCACAGCAATACACACTGCATCCACATGATCGAGCAAATCATGGTAATCCTCGAAAAAGCGAACGCGGTATTTGCTTGCCGTATCGATGCCTCGATCGACATTAATATCTGAAATTCCGACTAGCTCTACATCTTTGAGCAGGCTTAACACCCTGGTATGGTGTTGTCCCATATTGCCGACTCCGATCACGCCGACTCGCAACGGCTCAAGCTGGCTGCGAGACAAACTAAAGCTAGAATACCCATTTGGGATATCACTTTGCACTCTTAATACTCCTCCACCACCGAAATTGTGCTGATAATCAGCCGTAAATTCTCCTCAAACATCCAGATACTATCACAGCAACATTATTTATGAAGAATTCCAAAGTTGACACCAAGTTCCCCTTCACGATAGCGAGTTCGCTTTTATAACTTTTTATGTCTACAGACAGACTTTTCTACAGAGGTTGCACGGGAAGAAAGGGTTCAATATTTCCGATCGGCAATCAAATCGATCAATCGTTGCTTAGCACTAGTTGAAATTAAGGTTTAGCGGCGTCACACAGATAGCGTTTGTACAAAAGGCTTGATGCGAAACTTCCGTAAAATCACTATAGAATCTGCGTGAATTTTAGGAATAGTTTTGTGAAATTTAGCCAAAGTTAATTTGATATTGATGATTCTATTGCTATGCAGACTTAGACTGTTCACCATTCCGCACACCGAAGCGTTCTGTATGAAGTTGACATGAATTCACTCACACAACCTGTCCCATCAGAAGTTATTCAGCATGTTGCTGACTACTTTAGTATTCTGGGTGAGCCGATGCGTTTGCGTATTTTAAATTTGCTGCGCGATGGCGAAAAATGCGTTCAGGATTTGGTAGAGGCGACAGATACCAGCCAAGCAAATGTCTCGAAACACTTAAAAGTCATGCTGCAAGCAGGCATTCTGACTCGACGCAGCAAAGGCACGCTGGCGTATTACAGCGTTGAAGACGAGTTGATTTTTGAGCTGTGCAATTTAGTGTGCGATCGACTTGCGAGCCGCATCGAGCAGCAAGCCCAGCATTTTCGCGCCTTTAGCATGGCAAGCAGGCAATAGCCTTATTCGCCTTTCATGCCTTCACCTTGCTCGAACTGCGATCGCGTCATCGGTTGACTGACTTCTAATCCTTCGCCGCCGAGTGTTGTAATCGGCTTTCCTTCAATTAATAAGTACACGGGAGCGGCTGGATTTAAGCTCGTTGCGGTGTAAAGTACTTGTGCTAAGCGCCCTTGCATCGCGGCACTTCCGCCCCCGGTGACAAACGATTTCGACAAGTCTACGTAGATTCCGTCGGATTTAATTTTGAGACTGCGAAGCTGCGTCCCGTCGGGAACGGCACTGGTTACGGTTTTATCAGACGTGCCACTCAGCAGGGTATTCATTGCGGCCGTGAGCTGTGCTTCGGGTCGATTTTCGGATTTGACTTTGACCGAAACCGGAGCCAGTTCAAAGTCGGTGCCGCGATCGCGCAGCCAGTAAATTTGAGCGGTTTTCTCGACGGTTGACGCAGGCTGAGTAACGTCAGTTGAATTTTGAGGAGGCGCGGGCGGAAGCGTCTGAGATGGCGGAATGGGTTGAGATTGCTGAATCGTGGGCGTTGAGTTAGAGTTTTGAGCGCGTTGCTGCGTGAGATAAGCGGTGGCGCTGCCTGCTGCAACTAGGGTGGCGACGGCGACGGCGATTCCAACCGGAAAACGACGGGGTTGGTTTTGCATAAGAAGTCCTCAAAACAGTGCTCGGACTGCACTCGATTAGCAGTGCTACAGACTGGTGTAGCGCAATTTCGGAGAAGCTTGTTATTTAACGTGAGTTCGGGTTAATCGATCAACGCTTGGCGGTTAATATTAACTTCGCACATTGCCTGGCGAATAGTATTGGTTCTGCCCATTGCCTAGCGAATGAATTCGCGGCTACACAAACGAAGTCCACGAAGGTGGACTAGTCTTTCCAATTCACTCTTAACCTGTGGGTGGTTTGGCCTGTGTAGCTGCGCCTTCGCGCCCGCGTTTCCTGCGACCCATCTATCTACCGATCCAGACTTCATTCAAGCAATTGGTTATCCCGTCACATTATTTAGGTCGAATTTGGGCAAACCCCGTGATTTGCAGCGTTGCAGGGTCGAGCTTGAAATCAAGGATTCGAGCCGTGGTGTTTGATTTTTCTAGCGAGTCAAGATTGATCTGATCGGAAATGCCGTTGGCGATCGCCGTTGTAATCTGATCGGGGACGGGTTGACCATTTGCTGTGATTTTGAGATTCGCAAGCTGAAGCGATTTTCCAGAGAGCGTTTTCGGCTCGGCTTCGGCTACGATCGCTAAAGTTTCTGAATTTTTTTGCTCTTGTAAATCCACTTGCAGCCGAATTCGATTTGGCAAAAACGTAACGCGGGGATTGATCAAGTTGTAGCGTCCTTCACGCTGCCGCAAAAATCGAATCCTGACGTTTTGCAAACGAGCGGTAATGAGCGGCGATCGCAGCGCTTGATTTATATCCTTTTCGGTTAATACAATCCGAAACGCAGCTTGCAACGGTTTCTCAAGTTTTCCATTTCTCAATCGAAAAGCGACCGGATCAGTTTCAAGCTCTAGCGAATCGATGCGAAAATCTTTGACTGGGAATAATCCACGTCCAGCGATGCGGATGCGATCGACTCGTCCTTTAACAATCTGATAGCTCGGCGCGTTATCAATCCGAACTTGTAATTGCTCGACGGCGACGAGTTGCTTGCGAATCTGGGATTCGGCGACGCGATCGGCGACGATGCCAACCGGAGAAATAAGGCTGAGTAAGCTTGTCAGCAGAATCGTGAAGAATTCCACGCATTAAAATCCTAACGTTCAAAAGCAAAAATTGTTTCTGGTTTAGTTTGTGCCGCGTGCAGCCAGTCTTGCATTCAGACGTATAAAGCGGAATCCGATCATCAAACGCAACGTCAAACTGTTTCATTGCAAGCCACGGACGCAGCGACCACGATGAATAATTTTTGTTGCTGATAATTTAGCGTGAATGCAGTCACTTTAAAGCTTCAGCGATTTTGTTTTTTAGAATAGAAACAACGTCATCGATCGCGATTTCTTGCGCCGCTTTGGTCGCCCGTTCTACTATTTCAACTTTGCCCGCTTTTAGCGATTTTCCAGTCACAACTCGATAAGGAATTCCGATTAGCTCTGAATCTTTGAATTTAACGCCTGCCCGCTCGTTTCGATCGTCGAGCAGCGTTTCAATTCCCGCTTGATTTAGCTCGCTGTAGAGTCTTTCAGCCGCAGCAACTTGATCTGCATCGTTCACGTTTGGAATCACGACGATCGCTTGATACGGCGCGATCGCAACCGGAAAAATAATTCCGTCTTTGTCGTAAGATTGCTCAACCGCCGCTTGTGCCAATCGAGAAACTCCAATTCCGTAACAGCCCATCACTAAAGGCGCTTCTTCACCTTGCTCGGTTGTGTACGTAGCGTTCATCGCGCTTGAATATTTAGTACCCAGTTGGAAAATGTGACCGATTTCAATTCCGCGTGCGGTTTGTAGCGTTTGCGTCAAATCGTGAATCGCTCGATCGCCCGTTTTCGCTTTACGAACATCAACCGTTTGAGATTTTTGAAAGTCTTTGCCCCAGTTTGCACCCATCACGTGATAATTCGATTCATCGGCACCTGTCACAAAATTTTGCAGGTCGATCGCGGTTTGATCCACGAATCGAATGAACTTCGATGCAATGGTTTTACTCGATTGAATATAATCATCACTTAATCCCGGAGAAATATAGCCGAGCGGTAATGATTTAGCTGCCCATTTTTGCTGAGCTTCTGCATCAGGAACGGTTAGCGATAAAACAGCTTTTCCGCCGAACTGACTCGCGATTTTGGTTAATTCGTTTTGCAGTTTGACTTCATTTACATCTTGATCACCTCGAATACTCACCAGCACTAATGCCGTAATGCCGCTATCAAAAACGGTTTGATACAGCACATTTTTTACAATATTCGTTGAAGAACATTTCAGAAACGAGCAGAGTTTTTCGATCGTTTCTGTTCCCGGTGTTTCTCGCTTTTCGTAACTTGTAAACGGCGAAGTTTCTGCCCCGATCGGTAAAGAAACTGCTTTTTCAACGTTTGCCGAATAGTTGCCGTCTTCGGTATACAAAACTTCGTCTTCGCCTGCCTCAGCCAGCACCATAAATTCCTGCGAACCCGACCCGCCGATCGCGCCCGAATCTGCATCAACCGCTCGAAATTTTAACCCTGTTCGCGTCAAAATCTTCGTGTAAGTATCGTACATTTTCTGGTACGTCTGCTTAAGTCCCGCTTCGTCTACATCAAACGAATACGCATCTTTCATAATGAATTCGCGCCCGCGCATCAAGCCAAAACGCGGACGAATTTCATCGCGAAATTTCGTTTGAATCTGATACAGATTAAGCGGAAGTTGGCGATACGATCGAATCATTTCGCGAGCGATCGTCGTAATAATTTCCTCGTGCGTGGGCCCCAATCCCAATTCGCGATCTTGTCGATCGACTAGCGCAAACATAATGCCTTCTGCTTTGGTGTAGGTATCCCAGCGACCCGATTCTTTCCACAAATCCGACGGCTGCAACTGCGGCAACAGACATTCCTGCGCCCCTGCCGCGTTCATTTCTTCGCGCACGATCTGAGAGATTTTTTGCAGCACGCGCCACATCAACGGCAAATACGCATAAATCCCGCTTCCGATGCGGCGAATATATCCCGCCCGTACCAAAAGCTTATGGCTTGGAATTTCTGCTTCTGCCGGATCTTCGCGCAGCGTAACAAACAACATCTGAGATAGCCGCATCGATCGTGCCCTTTGTAAAAAACCTTTCTCATTCTAAAGGCATCAGGAATCGTCTACGCCAGTTGTAACGGTTTCTCAGGAAACGTTTTCGGTTCTCGAAGCAGCTTACCTTCTTCTTGCAACACTTCAATCAAGGTTTCAATCACTTCTTGTCCATGTTTTGCCGCTTCTTCATAAGTACTGCCATGAGTCACATACTGCTGATCAGGAAACTCAGGCAAATGAACTCAGTAAAGCTCGTCCTCAGTTGACCACTGAATAATCATACTGTATCGAAGATTCATTTGGTTTTTCTGTTTAAAACACTACCGTTGTCTGGGTCGTCCTAATGCCGTAATATACAGCACCGCTTCATCTGAAGGAATGCCTAAAACCTCGTTGACTTGATCATCAAAAAATCCACCCACACCGCTTACGCCCAAACCGAGATGAATTGCGGCTAAATTCAAGCGCTGTCCCAAGTGTCCAGCGTCCATGTGCAAATAGCGATAAACTCGATCGCCATACTGATCGATCGCCGTTCTTAAATCTGCTGTGTGAAACACGATCGCGCTTGCATCGCGTCCTAGATCTTGTCCTAAACATAGAAAATGCAGTTCTCGACGGAAACTCTTAAACCGAATTTGTCGTAATTCTTGCAGTTGCGGCGCGTAATAATAACAGCCTTCTTCGAGTCCGGTTACTCCTGAAACCGCAACAAATGTTTCTACCAAACTCAAGTCAAAATAATCCGGAGCCGAGTCTAAATTTTGGTCGATGTAATATTTGGGTTGATACGTAAAATTAAGAACAGATTTTAATTCGTCAACCGTCAATGATTCACCGCTAAACGCTCGCGTCGATCGACGATAAATCATCGTTTGCTCTAATCCTTCGAGATTCGTTCCCCAATCAACCGGATCGGCAACGGTTGAAACTTTTAGACAAAACGGAAAATTGTATTTATCCGACCGTGCTGCTGCTTCGTTGAGCTTCCAATTGACTTTAGCATCGGGATTGGTTGGAATGCGCGTCGCTTGGTGGAAATAATGCAGCAAATCTCCATCGGAAATGCGCGGGTAGCTAAGCTGAGGAGCCGTTGGTAAGGCAGTCCGAACACGCGGTAAATATTCGCGCAGTTCTTGCAAATCAGCAAGCGGAATCACCGCGATCGCGCCTTCTTGATCAGCGTCAAGATACAGCAATTCATCGATCGAGCCGTCTGCAAATCCACCAATTAAATGCGGGCGAAAATCCGTCATCGCGCAAGCCAATTCGATATTACCGATTAGATGACCCGTATCGAGAAAAATGCGGCGATAAGCGCGGTCTTGGTAGCGCCACGACGATCGGTAAAACACGGCTGTCACGATCAAGGCAAGCTGCGTGTTTTCAAGCGTGGGATTCCAAAAGCAGGCAGACTGCAACGAAGTCCACAAATCGCTTTCCCAATAGTGAAGCAGCGAATGAGTTTTCGCTTGATAGTTATACAGTCCGGGCGGTAAATACGGAGTTCCCCGCGATACTAAATACACTTCTGCGGGGTAAAGCCCTCCGGCAGACGGAGCCGATCGCAGATAGTGTGGCTCTCTGGTCGTTTCGATCGCACCCGTAAGTCCGTAGCTGCATACCAGCAGTTTCGACAATCGCCGCCACCAGAGTTCTTCGGCGTCCGGGTCAGACGGTTCGCTGAGATACGGCTTGAGATCATACGGAATGCCTAAGCGGTAATCTTTGAACGGCGAGGGCTGTTCTTCCCAGTTCAGCGCTTGGCTTTTGGCGTGAATAGTTTTGGGGTCGTATTTTGTGCGCTCGTGATAGTGCTCGGCGATCGACACCTGCAAGTCCGGCATGATTGTTCCTTAGCAGCGTTCTATTGCTGATCTTGACATGAGATGAAGGTAGCGGCTAGAACTCGGATCATGAAGTTATAACCCTAAGAAGACGTTAAAATTTTGTAACCTGATGTCATTCATCTTTACATTTCTACATTGAAATCGCGATTAATCCGACTGATTTAGGTTAAAAAAATTGCAATGCGCCAAATCGCTGCTGAAGAGTTAATTGCCCAATATGTAGAGGGCGATCGAGAATTTGAAAATTGTGATTTAACCCGCGCTAACTTCTTTGAGGCATCGCTGCAAGGCGTAAATTTGGCTCGAAGTCGAATGACTCGATCGTATTGTCCCTATGCGAATTTGCGATATGCGAATTTGAGTCAAACTGAACTCGAAGACGCAGAACTCAGCGATGCGCAGTTACACCAATCCAATTTGCAAAGTGCAAATCTGAAATCCGCAAATTTTTCACGAGCAGATTTAAGTTTTGCAAACCTAAGCGGCTCGAATTTGACGCAAGCAAATCTACAAGACGCAGATCTCTCAAACGCAAATTTGAGCAACACCGATCTGGCTCACACCGATTTTAGTCGTGCAAACTTGACGGGCGCAAATTTGACCGGAGCAAACTTGACGAATGCAACCTTGTTTCGAGCGATCGGCGTTAATTTAGACGGCGCGAAAATTGATCTTAAAACAATTCACCCCGATGGGCGTCAGCAAAGTGAAGACGAGTGAATTGTTGTTGAGAACGGAATGAAGATTCCTAACCCTTCAAAGTTGAAGTGTCACTAGCGAGAGTACCATAACGACATAGGCATTCCACTGGTAAAAACTACCTTTAAAGATAATAGGAGGTTGGAGCAATGGATGAGCGTCATCGGTATTTGCGAATTGCCCTCGTTGTTGTTGGAATCGCTTTCCTTCTGATTTATCCGTTGACGAAAATCTGGGCTTCGGGCTGGGTATGGCAACCCGATCAATCTGAATCTCTACACATGATCATCGGCATTTATGCAACGCTCGGCATCTTTTTATTATGGGCTTCTCGAAAACCAGAAGACCATCTCAGCTTGATTTGGTTCACCGTCTGCTCAAGTGTTGTCCACGGACTGATCATGGCGGTACAGGCAGTGATTGATCCAGCAGAACGTGGACACCTTGTCGGTGATGTTCCAGCACTGATCTTGGTGGCAATGGTTCTTGCTTTCCTAGCTCCCCGTGAAGGGGTAGCCAGTGCATAAATGTACGCGGCATAGCAATTCAAATGCAGCGAACGGTTGCTAGTGCTGAGTTGGCTATCAATTGCTGTCGCTAATTTGAGTCGTTACTCAGAATCACTTGATCGACCCCTTGACATTCGCAGACCGACTTTGTTAACGTTCAAAGTATCAAACTTTTGAGCTGAAGATTTTGTCGCCGATGCTTCCTAGCAATTCCTACTTTTACTTTTTTTGGCGATCGACGGTTCACCCGGCGAGGTAAATCCTCATGAAATCGCCTGGTGAGCCGTAGAGTAAAATCTACGGCTTTTTAATGGCTCACTCGTTTATCTCTGCATCATGACTCACCTTTATTCCTGGCTTTACGGTTTTTACTTTTTTACCCGCCACAATTCCGGGTGAGTTTGCTGCATGGTTTGTTGACCAGCCCGGAACTCAAAACAGTTCCGGGTTTTTTCATGTTCCCCTCAATTATTGGAATCCCTTCTCATGAAAGACGCAAAGCTTGTAACCAAAACTTCTGACGATCATCACTCGATCGTGTCGCTGTCAAAAGAAATCGCGATCGGCGGTCAGGAAATTGTGATTATCGGCGGCCCGTGTACGGTTGAAAATTTGACGCAAATGGAAACCGTCGCCCGCGAATTAAAATCGGCTCCGGTTCAAGCCTTAAGGGGAGGTGTGTACAAACCGCGCACCTCCCCTTACGCTTTTCAAGGCATGGGCAACGAAGGACTCGAAATTCTCACCGCAGTTCGTGAACGTTACGATTTGCCCGTTGTGACTGAAGTAATGGCGATTTCGCAAATCGAAGAAATTTCTGCTCACGCCGATATGCTGCAAGTGGGAAGCCGCAATATGCAAAACTTCGATTTGCTCAAAGCACTCGGACAAACCAACAAGCCGATTCTGCTCAAGCGGGGACTTGCCGCCACGATCGAGGAATTTGTCATGGCAGCCGAATACGTTGCAAGCCACGGCAATCCGAATATCGTACTGTGTGAACGCGGCATTCGCAGCTTTGATAACTACACGCGCAACGTGCTCGACTTGGGCGCTGTGGTTGCGATCAAACAAATCACCCATTTGCCGATTATTGTCGATCCGAGTCATGCAGCCGGAAAGCGCGAACTAATCCCCGATTTAGCAAGAGCCGCGATCGCGTGTGGTGCCGATGGTTTGATCATCGAATGTCACCCAGAACCCGAAAAATCCGTTTCCGATGCTCGTCAAGCGCTCGCTCTTCAAGACATGATCAAACTCGTACAAAGCATCAAACCTGTTGCCGAAGCAGTCGGACGATCAATGTACGGCGTTCCCTGCCCGCAGTTGACTTTGGCGTAACAAATTCGATTGTTTTCTCGGCATGATCTTTAAGAATCGTTTAGATTTATGATGGAGTCTATCTTTTGATAGTGCATTATTAACCTTCATGCCGATTTCGCGATCGCGTCTGGGTCGCTAGATTAAAGGCTGAATCGGCTCTACACCCCGGACTATGGAACTTACCCGCCAAACTTTTCCCAAACGCGCTGTTGTCAAATGTAAAGCCAAGATTCGATTGCTGGCAGATCCGATCGTTGGACTCGGCGCGATGACCTTTGATGACGAACTGTTTCTTGAGCTTGCGAGAAATTTGCTGCGCATCGATTCTTCGTCTGGAGAACGGCGTCAAAACCGCGCTGACGAACTTTACCAATCCTGTGAGAATCCGCAGGCAGCCCGGCAAATTGAAGAAAAATTTATTCGTTTGCTGGTTGAAGCTTACAAGCAAATCAAAATTCAGCAGCAAGACCCGATCGTGCAGCAGCTAAACGCTTTACTTTAATGTAAAGATGAAGCTGAACAACAAGCAGACGAAAACTTTAAAGGCAATATTTCAGACGCCCGTTCGCTCTGATATTTTGTGGAGTGATATTGTGCGGTTGCTTGAAGCGCTTGGTGCAGATGTGACACAAGGGCGTGGATCACGAGTTCGAGTTTATCTTAATCGAGAACGAGCTGTCTTTCATGAGCCTCATCCTGAAAAAGAAACCGACAAAGGAGCAGTCAAATCAGTTCGAGCGTTCCTTGAAAATGCTGGAATTGTAGGAGAAGACAATGCTGACTTATAAGGGCTATCGCGGACAATTAGAAGTGGATACAGAAGCTGGTATTTTGTTTGGTCGTGTTCTAGACATTCGCGATGTCATCACTTTTAAGGGAAAAACAGTTGAGGAAGCAACGCAAGCCTTTCAGGACTCTGTAGAGGATTATCTCGCTTTCTGCCAGAAATTGAGAGAAGAGCCAAACAAACCGCTTTCTGAAAGTTCTTCCACATCGCAACGCTAATCGCGAATTTAGAAGTCAACACCGCGTTTAAGATCAATGCCTTTCTCAGCGTAGTGCTTGTGGCACACCATTTCTGAGTGAACCGTTGCTAAGTCAAAATAAGCAGGCAAATTTTTGCAGCGTCCGGTGATGACGATTTCTGTATCACGGGGTTTGCGCAAAAGCGCCTGCACGATCGGTTCTTCGGGCAGTAGTTCTAAATCAACCGTCGGATTCAGTTCGTCGAGAATAATCGTTTTATACAGTCCAGACGCGATCGCCGCTCGTGCAATCTCCCAAGCGCGTTCTGCTTCAACGTAATCGAGTTCTTGCTGCTGACCGCGCCACACGATCGCATCGCGCCCCGATCGCTGATGATCTACCAAGCTCGGATAGCTTTGGCGCAACGCTTCGATCGCGGCATCTTCGGTATAGCCAATGCCTCCTTTAAGCCACTGCATAATCAACACGCGGTGCGATTTATCTTGACTAATGCCTTTTCCGATCGCTTGCAGCGCTTTACCCAGTGCGCTAGTTGACTTTCCTTTTCCAGCCCCGGTGTAGATTTCAATCCCTGCGATGCCTTGCTCTTTGGCGATCGAGTGATAATGCGGCTTCATTTCAGAATGAAGATTTGCAATTTCAACCAATGCCTGCGGTGCGCCCCGACCCGTCACGATCACTTCCATGTGTTCGGGCTTGCGTTTGAGCGTTTTCACCACGTCATCAACCGGGAGCAATCCGAGATCCAAAACCGGATTGAGTTCATCCATTACGACAACCGAGTAAAGACCCGACGCGATCGCGCCCTTTGCAACGTCCCATCCGCGCTGCGCTTCTTGTCGATCGAACTTCGTAATTTCATCGGCTCCAAAGTATTCCGCTCGTCCAGTCCGAACTTGGTCGATCAAATGCGGAAAAGCGCGTTGCAGCGCTTGAATCGAAGCGTCTTCATCGTAGGTGCGTCCCGGCCCTTTGAGAAAACGCAACAGCAAAACGCGAGTTTGCGACTGCGATTGAATTCCCAGCCCGATCGAGCGCAGCACAACGCCCAGCGCGGCTTGAGATTTCCCTTTTCCGGCTCCGTCATAAACATGAATTTGACCGATCAAACGCTCCGATCGCGTTTGTGCTGTCCGAATGCCAACGCCCGTTCTAGTCATACCGATCGTCGATGCTGCGTGCAAGTTCATTGTAGTCGTTTCGAGTGAGAAATGTTATGGATGCGCAAATTTGCTCGAATAGTATCGCACATACGCTACATATAGCGTGATTTAATTTAAGATTAAGATTATCAGGAATAAAACACGCGTTCTTGGTTTTTCGCTGCTCTGCCTGAGTGCCTTGTACAATCTTGAAATGAAACTTTGCTGAACTCGCTATGACTGACGTATTGCCGCTAAAAGCGATTTTGTTCCAGCTTTTATTTGTTGTGCTGGCGATCGCCATCGAAGCGATCGTGCTGCAACGTTACTTAGGCATCGGACGCAAAACCAGCATTCAATACACCGCCACCGCAAACTTGCTTTCTACCGTTGTCGGTTGGTTTATCTTCTTTGTCGCCGCTCCGCTTCTTCCTCCAGATTGGCAGCTTCAACTGGTAAATTTTGTCTTTTTTGACTTAACCAACAACACGCCAATTCTGGTTGGACTCGCGTTTCTCACGTTTTTAGGAACGTTTGTCGTTAAACTTCAAAGTTTACAGTGGCTCGATCTGATTCTTGAAAATAAAAAGCCCGACGAAGCCGAAGCCAAAGACGTCGCAAAATTTCGGGGACGATCCGGGCAGCGTCAAGCGTTTGCCAACGTTCCCAGTCGCGCCTTAGCCGTTCTTTGGGCAAACGCGGCCAGCTTTAGCGCCATCGCCTTGATTATTGCGCTTCGGACATTTTCTTTTCCATCCACGACGTTTTAATCATCTGACTATGATTGAAATTCTGATTCGAGTCCGCGATCGCATGAAGCCGCCCCAGTGGGGATCATGGCAAACGCTAATTTTGCTCAGTGTTTTTAGCGTGATCGTGGCATCGCTCACCACATCACCGCCGCCGCAAATCGCACAGCGAATTATTTCTTCGTTTGGTTGGGTGTTTTTGATTCTCGGCGTCTGGTGGTTTGTTTACGAGCCAGCCGTCAAAAAAAAGCTGACGTTTTTTAATTTTTTTCTTGGCCCCTGGATTGTGGGGGCGCTGATTTGCATTTATCTGTTTGGCACGATCGAAAATCAAACTATGCCAACCGAAGCCGCATTTATTAGCTGGCCGCCGATTTCAGCGATTATCTGGTCGATGCCCAAATTCGTTAAATCTGATCCCGCTACCAAAAGCCCGATTTACAGCAATCCCACGATCGAGCGGCGTCAAGAAATCGTTTTAGTGCTGTTGGCAAACTTACTGATTAGCTGTTGGTTTCAGTTATATTTTCAGGTGCAGCATTGGCTGGTGGATTATCCGAATTTGCAAAACGAAGATTTTAGTCGCAGTGCGTTTTTGTGGCGACCGCAGCGCGTCGATCGAGTTGCCGCTCTTTCTTATGGAACAGAAATGACCAATACGGCAACCGATGTTGTACGCGAACAGCTTGAAGGCAAACCCTGGTCAGCCGCAGAACGCTGGCTCGAACAGCTTGATGCCCAAGTGCCTAAGCTGCGCAGCACCGTGCAAAGCCGATTGTCGGAGGTTCCTGAAAGCAAGCTGTGGACGCTCAACGCCAACGTGATTTCTAACGCTTATGATTTGCAGCTTCAATCGGTTTGGCTTGGGCCCACTTCTCGCCAACAAGGGTATCAATTAACGCGCATTTGCCGCATTGCTCAAGGACGCAAAATGGGGCCGCCTTCGCAGTTTAAGTTTAATAATTCGGCTCCTCCGGCAACGTCTGCCGCTCGAACGCAAGCGATCGCGACGGTGCAGTGTGGTGGCATTGTGTCTCCAGGCAGCAACACGCAAGGCGTCAATGCTCAACCGAGCAATCAATCTAGCCCGTTTGTCGAGCAAAAGCCGTGATAAATCGTTTGAAAAACAGCGTGTCCTTTAGAGTTGCGCCCTGCGCCTTTATCGTTCTGAGTTAAAGCTTGCGCCCGTGTGTCGAGTTACAATCCATAAAATCGATCGTCCCGCATCCCGAACCGTTCGCCAAACGGATTCTTGCGGTTCGTTAGAGGGACTCGCGATCGGCGTTACAGCAATGCCTTGAGAACCAAAGACAAAGGTTGCGATCGTTCTAGCTCTGGGCATGTGGTACTCAGATGTAATTAAAAACACATGGCGGATGTGCTGCTGCTGAAGCGGCGCGACTAAAGTTGTGAAGTTGGTAACGGTGTCGCTGGCGCTGTAGTCGAGCCGTAAGCGACCCCCGCCCTGAGGAGAATAAACCGAAGATTTTGCAGCAGCGAAAATGGCTCGCACGGCGGTTGGGTCTTTTCCCGACGAAATCCAAACGTCAAGATCCGGGTAATCTTTGGCAAAGTAAGCGGTGAATTCTTCGCGATCGCCGCCGCCGCCGAGCATCAAAATGGCTTGAGGCTGAGGCGCGATAAGCTGCGCGATCGCAATGTTAATCGGAATCCAACACAAGCACACTCCCAGACACAAACTCAGCCAGAGTGATCCTTGCTTTTTGCGCGATCGTCGAAGGTGTCGAATAGGCGTCATTGGTGTTGGGGATATTACGGTGAATAAAAAGATTTAGCAAGCTTCTTTTCGAGAGCGCATTATTTTCTGCGCTTCGATTAAGCGGATCGTGAGTAAAATTTCTGCCAACGTGCGCTGAAAGGCGTAGTACCAACCTTGCCAACCGTCAAGAATGCCGCCTTTAAGAATCAAACA
>CAXUFL010000077.1:0-14827 GCA_964250455.1 uncultured bacterium | reverse complement strand
CAATTGCTGTCTGAGCTTAGAATCCCCGTCTCTTCAGAGCGGGGAGTATGTCAATACGAATCCAACGCACAACGCTTTCTAAGTAGAAAGATTCACGCGCCCCGAAAGCGTTTGGAAATAGATTCCACCGATCGTTAAAAAAAACACAGCGATCGCACAGATTGATTTGTGCGATCGTATTAACGGCTATATCAAACTAGCTTGACGTCGTGATCACGACGCTCACAACATCGAATCTCAGCACCTCGGCATTAAAAGCTCGATCGCAAACAGAAACCCGTCTCGTCCTCATCCGAAATTAGGTTTCTTTTGACAGTTGACTTTTTAAAACTGATTTTTTATTCTCAAAAGGCTAACTTCTCGAAACTAAATCGCTTTTAGTTTATAGAGCTATGGGACTTTTTGATCAAATCATCAGCGCCGTCGGCAACCCGCAGCAGCAAGCCTCACCGGATCAACTCGGTAGCATTCTGAGCACGGCGCAACAGGTTTCTGGCAACAACGGCCTAGATCCTTCGATGGCGCAAACCGTGATGTCGCTGCTCGGTGGACACGTTCGATCGGCGTTGCAGCAAAAGCAAGCAACCGAAGGCGGCGATCAAGTTCACTCGATCGTCGATCAGTTTGCGGGATTGGGCAGCAATCCGCAAGCCGTGCAAGCGCTCTTTTCGATGGGACAGCAGGAGAATGTGGCCAACGACATTTCCCAGCGCACCGGACTTAACCCAGGCATGATTCAATCAATGCTGCCTGCGCTCGTTCCGCTTGTGTTGAACTTGCTTCAGAGCGGTTCAACCGGAGGTGCTCAAGCGGGAAATCCCGTTTTGAATGCGTTTCTAGATTCCAACCGCGATGGCGATGTTGATTTGGGCGATGTCATGGGAATGGCAGGACAATTCCTCAATCAGCAACGCTAATCGTCAGCACCCTAAATCAAGCGTGCTTGAATCTCGATCAAAGCACGCTTTCTCTCTTAATAGCTATTTCGGCTGAAGCTTTTACCGCCTGCTGCACCCGCGCGGGGTTCACGAGGCTTAGCTTTGTTGACTTTTAGTTCACGACCCAGCCACTCAGCCCCATCTAGCTCCGCGATCGCAGCATCTTCTTTTGCATCGTCTGCCATTTCTACAAAGGCAAATCCGCGCTTTCTGCCTGTCTCGCGGTCTGTTGGAAGGCTGACGCGGCTGACTTCACCGTATTCAGCAAAGACTTCGCGAAGATCATCTTCAGTCGCCTGAAAAGACAGGTTTCCAATATAAATAGTCACGCTACTCTCCAAACCATTCTGTGAGAAACGAACTCAGTTAAAGCTTAGTAATCAGGCGGACTCCGCTACTGATTCATTGCTGTAGCCGAACTCTTGTTTGGAAATTATTATACCCGACCTCTTCTCGATTGAGAAGCACAAACTTAACGTTTCGTCTACCTATAAAACTAGGAATTTCTATCGGTGATCTCGTTATTTCTTATGAAAGATGCTGAGAAATTGTGTTGTACAATGACCAAAGCTAAGAATTTAATGAATAACGCTACTTGAGCTGCAATAAAATGTAAATAAATTAAGAATTGCTAACATTTGCGCTGCGATTAGATTCACCTTAAAAGTTTCAAAAGTGTTGGTAATTGCGTAGAGTCGCGAATTTCATCAGAGTCGTATCCGCATTAAAAAAGCAGTATTTTGTAAAGGTTGAAGCAGACAGACGCTGCTCTTAACCTTCTCTTTACGGTGTAGAGGTACTGTGTTGAAGATACCTATGACTTTGCGTTCTTTTTTATGAATTTTTCTCTAAAGACTCGTTTGGGAATGTCTCTAGCGTCGATCGCAGCCTTGACAATGGGATTGTCAGCATGTACGAGTCCTCAAGCAGCAACGAACGCCCCGACGGGTGGCGGAAGTGGAACAGCAACTTCGGGTAACTCGGCTCCGGCAGGGGGGGGAAGCTCAGCCTCGATCAACGGTGCAGGCTCGACAGCAGCCAACCCGATTTATCAGCGTTGGTTCCAAGACTACAACAAGCAAAACCCAGGCGTTCAAATTAGCTACGACTCCGTAGGAAGCGGCGCGGGCGTACAGCGTTTTCTTCAGCAAGTGGTGGATTTTGCCGGAACCGACGATCCGATCAAAGCCGAGGAACGCGCAAAAATTCCCGCCGATCGAGGTGGAGCCGTGCAAATTCCCTCGACTGGAATTTTTGTAGTACTCGCTTACAACCTTCAAGGCGTAGACAACTTGAAACTTTCGCGTGAAGCGTACTGCGGTATCGCTGACGGTTCGATTAAAACCTGGAACGATCCCAAGATTGCAAAAGACAATGCGGGTGTGAATTTACCCAATTCTCCGGTAACATTTGTGCACCGCTCAGACGGAAGCGGCACTACGGCAATTTTCACGCGCCACCTTGCTAAAGCCTGCCCGAACTGGAAAGGCGGTTCTGGTAAAACGGTGGAATGGCCCGTTGGAACTGGCGCAAAAGGCAGTGACGGTGTGGCGGCTCAAGTTCAGCAAACCGCAGGCGGCATCGGCTATGTTGAGTATTCTTACGCCAGCCAAAACAAGCTGAAGTCAGCCACGCTGCAAAACAAGGCCGGCGACTTTATCGCGGCAAGTCCAGACGCAGCAGGAAAAGCGTTTGTCGGTGCGAAAGTGCCTGAAGACTTTGCGGTAACGGTGCCCGACCCTGACCAAAAAGACGCTTACCCGATCGTGAGCTTGACCTACGTTCTGCTGTATCAACAGCCAAAAGACCCAGCCAAAGCGAAAGCGTTTAACGACTTTCTAAAGTGGGCTTACTCTAACGGGTCTCAAACCGCGACCGAATTAGGTTACGTTCCGCTTCCGCAAGAAATTTCAACCAAAGCGGCTGAAGCGCTCAACAATGTCAAGGTGGCAAATAAGTAAATAGTCATCTTCATTCATCCGAATCATTCGCGTCTTTGATTGAATGATTCGGATGACAACTGATGTACGATTAGTCTTTTTATTGAGTGAAATATGGCTACGTCAACCGATCGTGGTTCTGGATTATCCTGGCGGCGCTCTAGCGCAGATCGCTCTGTTGATCAGGGGTTTGTTTGGCTCACGGCTGTGTTTGCCGTTGGAATTGCGATGCTGCTGCTGACCATTGCAGTTCAGGTCGCGATTCAAGCAAGTCCCGCGATCGCGAAGTTTGGGCTAGGGTTTATCACCACGAGTCGCTGGAGCGTGAACGATGAAGTTTATGGCGCACTCACCCAAATTTACGGAACGCTGGTTACTTCGTTTATTGCTTTGTTGATCGCGGTGCCGATCGGAATCGGGGTGGCGCTGTTTTTAAGCGAAGACTTTCTACCGCCACGAGTTCAGCAGCCGATCGTTTTTCTTGTTGAACTGTTGGCAGCGATTCCTAGCGTGGTTTACGGACTTTGGGGCATTTTCGTGCTGATCCCGATTCTGCGTCCGTTAGGCATTGGCGTGAATGCAACTCTCGGATGGATTCCGATTTTTAGCACGCCTCCAGCCGGGCCCGGCATTTATGCGGCAGGGATTATTCTGGCTATTATGGTGCTGCCAATTATTGCGGCCATTTCTCGCGATGCGTTAGTTGCCGTGCCGTCTGAACTGCGTCAAGCTTCGTATGGGTTGGGCGCGACTCGGTGGGAAACGATTTTTCAGATCATTCTGCCTGCGGCGTTTTCGGGAATTGTCGGCGGCGTGATGTTAGCACTGGGTCGAGCAATGGGCGAAACAATGGCCGTGACAATGCTAATCGGCAACGTAGACACGATTCGATCGGCGTCGATTCTCGCGCAAGGTTCAACGGTTGCCTCGCTGCTAGCAAACCAGTTTGCTGAAGCCGGAGGTTTGCAAATTGCCGCACTGATGTACGCCGCGCTGATTTTGTTTGGATTAACGCTCGTGGTCAATATTCTGGCAGAGTGGATTGTGCGACGCTTTAGCTTGAAACTCTAGGATAGAGTCAGCCAGTTGTTTTGGAGTCACTGAAATTAAAGGAAGCGAAACCATGACTCAGCCGGGAATTGCCGCATCGTCGGGTGCACGGGGATTGAAAAAAGTACCGACTTCTCCGAGAACGCTGTTTTCGTCGATTATGACGGGCGTTGCCGTTTTGTGTGCGGTGCTGGCGTTGATTCCGTTGTTTGCGGTGCTGACGTATGTGATTGTAAAAGGCGCAGGGCGGCTTGATTTAGCAGCGTTCACGCAATTGCCGCCAGCACCAGGACTTCAAGGCGGTGGCTTTGGAAATGCCTTGCTGGGCACGTTACTCACCGTAGGGATTGCTGCTGCTTTGAGTATTCCGTTTGGCATTATTGCCGCTATTTATTTGTCTGAATTTGGGCGCGGGACTAAGCTCACAAGCGCTATTGACTTTTTTGTAAACGTGCTGAGCGGCGTACCGTCGATCGTCATCGGGGCGTTTGCGTTTGCGGTGGTCGTGCTGACGACCGGAACGTTTTCCGCCGTTGCCGGGGGATTTGCGCTCGCTGTTCTGATGGTGCCGACGATCGTCAGAACATCGGCAGAAGCCCTTGAAGCCGTACCGAACGATTATCGTCAAGCGTCGATCGGACTCGGGGCGACTCGAATTCAAACCACGCTGCAAGTCGTGCTGCCGGCCGCAATTCCAGCGATTTTGACAGGCGTGATGTTAGCGATCGCTCGTGCGGCAGGTGAAACGGCTCCGGTTTTGTTTACCGCGTCGTTTAATCGGTTTTGGAACACGACGATTTGGCAGCCAACCGCTACGATGTCTCGATTAGTCTTTGATTTTGCCACCTCTGCTTATGCTGCTCAGCAATCCCTTGCTTGGGCAGGCTCTTTGGTGCTGGTTGCCCTGGTGCTCATCACCAGCATTTTGTCTCGAATGGTAATTAAAAAGCGCTAAAACAATTGAGTGATTCCAAACTTCTTCCGAAGCAACCCTTACTTTATTAACTCTACGGCTTATGATTTCCAGAACTCAAGACGCCCGCCAAACCGATACTATTTTCCGCACCGAGAACCTCAACATTTATTACGGTAGTTTTCTTGCCGTGCGTGACGTGTCGATTTCGATTCCAAAGAATGCCGTGACTGCGTTTATCGGCCCGTCTGGCTGCGGTAAAAGTACCGTTTTACGCTGCTTTAACCGACTGAACGATTTGATTAAGTCGTTTCACCTCGACGGCAAAATCTATTACCACAATCAAGATTTGTATGCGAACGACATCGATCCGGTAGAAGTGCGGCGTCAAATCGGCATGGTGTTTCAAAAGCCGAACCCGTTCCCGAAAACGATTTACGAAAATATCACGTACGGCCCTAAGCTGCTGGGTTTTAAAGGCGACATGGATGAGCTTGTAGAGCGATCGCTCAAGCAAGCCGCGCTTTGGGACGATGTAAAAGACAAGCTCAAAGCACTAGGAACTGATTTATCCGGCGGTCAGCAGCAGCGTCTTTGCATTGCCCGCGCGATCGCCGTTCAGCCCGAAGTAATCTTGATGGACGAACCCTGTTCTGCGCTCGACCCGATTTCAACGCTAAAAGTCGAAGATTTGCTGCAAGAACTCAAAGAGAAATATACGATCGTGATCGTAACGCACAACATGCAGCAAGCGTCACGAGCATCAGACTATACCGCTTTTTACAACGTTGAAGCGAACGCAAAAGGACAACGAACGGGTTTCATTGTGGAATACGACCACACCGAGCGAATTTTCCAAGATCCGAAAGAGCAAGCGACTCAGGCGTATGTAAGCGGTCGTTTCGGCTAATCGATTTCGATTGAAATCCATCGAAGGAAAGCATAACTGCTTTCCTTTTTTTATGACTCTGGATAGAGATTGCGCCTCTGTGCTCTCGGCGTTCCTAATCACGGTACGATTAGAAAAACTGTTACGTTGTTCACACTACGCGAATTGCTTATGAAGCGCTATTTGTCTCGCCTGCTGGCTCTGGTTTTAGTGGTGGCGATCGGTCTTGTGGGTTGCACTCAGTCACCGGCTGGATTGTCTGGAAACTACCGCGACGATACGCTGGCAGTGATTAAAACCATTGAAACGGCGATTAATGTGACTCCGGATGATCCCAATAAAGCGGCAGTTCTATCGAGCGCTCGTACAGCAATTAATGATTTTGTGTCTCGCTACCGTCGCGATGCGTCTTTAACAAAAGTCAGTTCGTTTACCACAATGCGAACGGCGTTAAATTCGCTGGCAGGTCATTATAGTTCGTATCCGAATCGTCCTGTTCCGCAGAAGCTGAAGGATCGTTTAGAAACAGAGTTTCAGCAGGTTGAAGCGTTGCTGAAGCGCGGAAATTAAACCTAATTAATCTGTTAAAACTCCGACCTGTAGAATTTCAGTTCGGAGTTTTTATTTTTAGAATGCTATGGAGGTGGTAAGAGCGTCATACCAGAAATAAATCGAAAATCACGCTGATTCTTCGTGAGTAATGGGTAGCCAAATTCTAACGCTGTTGCCGCGATCGAAGCATCCGATATCAACAGGCCGTGGCTTAAATTGTACTGGCGCAAAAGCGCAACAGCCTGAGAAGAAATTGCTTCACTGATTGGAATGCAAATCTGCTGAGAAATCGTTCTAATGCTTGAAGCGCTTGCTTATTGCGACAGCCGATTAATAGCTCCATTTGGGTAACGGTGCTAATGACAAAACTCATCGATTTAGCTGCAAGATAGTTAGCGGTTGCCACCACACCCCGGCTAAAGTCAATCAAAATATCAGAATCAACTAAAACCGTTTGAGACATTCTAACCGTTCCACTGTTGCTGACGAATCTGCTTGACCCATTTAGCGCTGTCCTTCATGTCTTCACGGTTGCTTCGCGGTTCCCCGAAGGGGTAATTGCGCCAAATGCCAAAAAAAGGCTCGGATTGCCAATCGGTTTTTAGAGCTTCCGGGTCGATCGATTTCACTTCAATGGTTTCTGAAGCTTGTTTCGCTTGTAGAAATTCGATAAAGTCTAAAACTTCTTGCTGACGTTCAAGCGAAAGGGTTTTGAATTTTTCGATCGCAAGTTCTTCAATCATTGTCGTAACGGCATTTAGAGCGTACCAGCATTGTATCTGAAAAATCTTTGAGGCTTAAACAGTAAGGCAACGTTCAAAAACCCACGATCGCCTTGCTGTTTAAGATTTCTAGGTTTAGCTGGCGTCTGCTTTAAGCAATCGATTTAACAGCGACGCGGGACGTTGGGCATACTGCCACGCAAACGCATGGCGAAACGCGGCATCTTGACACGCCTGCAATTCTTCAAACCCGATAATGTCCTGCGTTAAAAGACTTTCGTACTCAAACGGCAAGCGCACGTCGTTTAAGCCTGCGTTGTCGGTGCAGATGGCAATATCGACGCCTGCATCAAAGCACGAATCAAACACGCGCTTGAGTTGACGAATTTCTTGCAGCGTCCCGGTTTTCAGATAAGTCGTTGGACACACTTCGAGACATTGCTTGCGATCGGCCACTTCTTTGAGCAAATGCGGATGCTGCAAAGGAATTTGAATTCCGTGTCCGATTCGCATCAGATACGGCAGTAGCGCGGGGTAATCTCCGTCTACGGTTTCGTACAAATGCCCTGTGGTTTTGAGACCGAGCGATCGCGCTCGTGCATAAAGTTCCACAAACTCATCAAGCCGTTCTGCGTAGTAGGCATCGCCTCCGGCTAAATCAATGCCGCAAATGTACTCGGGCATTTGAGCGGCAAGATCAACGATCGCGCTGTTCACTTCATACGGAAGCTTCGAGTGCATACACAGAATTTGACTGCTGACGATCGGGTATTCTTTCACCTGACTTGCTCGACCGACGATTCGCACAATCTCCGCCATTTGATCGATTCGACGCGATTGATCTAAGGTTGGATCGGTTCTGAGATACGGCGTGTAGCGCAATTCTAAATACGCTAAACTCTCGAAAATGTAGGCACCGCGCATCAAACGGTAAACAAAGTACGGCAAAGCTTCTGCTGTTTGCACACCTTCAACGATCGTATGAAGCTCTAAATATTCATCGAGCGTATTGCGGGGGCGGGTATAAAAATCCTCGAACTCTGGATAATCGGAAAATCGATCGATTAGTTCCGACTCTGCACGCTGAAGATAACGCCACAAGATTCGAGGAACAACCGAACCGCCAAGATGACGATGTAATTCTGCGTATAAAGCCACAGGCACCTCTTTAATTTATTCTGATGATTGTTTTCTATTCTGACGTGTCTATTCAAACTTGTCTGGCTCTTTGCGATACCCACAAAGACAGAAATTCGACGCGGTGTCAGATTTCTGTGCGGTCATCGAGACCGATACAATAAAGAAAGAACGTTTGAATCGGAAATTAGATATGGATTTAGTTGCCCTCCAAGGCATTTTGGACAATTTATCGTTTGCGATTTTGTTCGCAACTCTGTTGGTGTATTGGATCGGGGCGGCTTTTCCCCAACTTCCTTATCTCGCGTCGATCGGCACCGCAGGCATGGCGATCGCCAATCTCTCGACTGCAACGCTGCTTGCCGCTCGCTGGATCGAAGCGGGCTATTTTCCTTTGAGCAATCTTTACGAATCGCTGTTTTTCCTGGTTTGGGGCATTACAACGATGCATTTGATTGCAGAAAACATGAGCGGCAGTCGGTTAGTTGGCGTGGTCACGGCTCCGGTTGCGATGGCGATCACCGCGTTTGCGGCAATCTCGCTTCCGAGTGGAATGCAGGCTTCGGCTCCGCTTGTGCCTGCGCTCAAATCCAACTGGCTGATGATGCATGTCAGCGTGATGATGCTGAGCTATGCCACGCTCATGGTTGGGGCGCTGTTGGCGATCGCGTTTCTTGTCGTGACTCGCGGTCAAAACGTCGAGTTGCGCGGTAGCTCGGTGGGAACGGGCAGCTATCGCGAAAAATCTTATCAACTGCATCGATCCGAAAAAGCAACGCCCGTTGCCGTGCAATCGGGGGGAACGGCCGTAATGGAACCTGTCGCTACGATCGCGCTTTCTCCGCAGCGTCTGAGTTTAGCCGATACGCTTGATAACATTAGCTATCGAGTAATCGGGCTGGGGTTTCCGTTGTTGACGATCGGCATTATTGCGGGCGCGGTTTGGGCAAACGAAGCGTGGGGATCATACTGGAGTTGGGACCCTAAAGAAACATGGGCGATGATTACGTGGCTGGTGTTTGCCGCTTATTTGCACGCTCGGATTACCAAAGGATGGCAAGGTCGCCGTCCGGCAATTTTGGCAGCAACCGGATTTGTCGTGGTATGGATTTGCTATCTAGGCGTGAATCTTTTGGGCAAAGGGCTACATAGCTACGGATGGTTTCTTTGATAGTCGGGGCGAATAGAGAAGTTACTCAATTTTGCTTGTTTATCGTCTCTTACTTGCTATTTCGCTTTAAGATGATCGGCAAAGCGTATCTTCGGCTTTGCCGATCATCTTAAAGCGGTCTGCAAAAGTGGATTCAAAGAAGCGTGTGGGTTGAATTGGCGGGTGATTGCCTAAAGCACCTGGCGACTGAATTCGCCAGGTGCTTTAGGCAACGACCCGCCCATCAACCGATTCAGACCCCATTCAAAATTTGTGATCCCAAACTCACGTTAACTTAATCAGAGGGCGTCTGTAGAACAAGACCAACCAGGTCGATCGAGATCCTTGCTTTTGCGATATGAAACCGCCTTGTCTACCTGCTATTTCGCTTTAAGTAAACATTCGCCTGATAAAACAATCACACTTTGACCATCAAACACCGAGCAGCGTGGGATCAGCGTGGCTAAGGCTGGAGTTTGCCTTTGTTGCAGCCGAGTTACAGCATCGGTGAAATTTGGCTGGAAGCTGCTAAGCCAATCCTTGTCAATCAAATACTGGGGCGTAAAAGCGGATCGATCGAGCAGCCAAAACGTAATCCCGTAGCGCTGAATCGTTTGCTGAAGTGGGGCAACGTCAGGACTGTATTGTGCTTGAATCATCTTTAAAAGACGCTGGCGAATTTGCTCGTAATACCCCAAATGAAACGGCAGCGAAAATTCTTTGCTTGCCAACGTCGATCGATGAGCAAACGTCGGAATATTATTTCCTTCATCGGAAAGCGTGGCAATCAAGGCGTCTTTGGGTTGCTGCTTGAAAAATTCGTAAAGGGCACCTTCATTGGAAACTCGATAATTTGTCATCGGGAAGGCTTGAGAAAGCGCTGGAAAGCCGATCAGAACGACAACGAGGACGATCGCCATTGGCTTTGCCAAGCTCCGAAGGATTGCGTGCCAGTGTTTTGATTTAACCAGCAGCGCATCCAATAGGATTGTGAGCACGATTCCGGCGGCAATCGCCAAAATAATCCGAAATGAATGCACCGTGTAGCGCGTCGGGAAAAACAGCCGCAGCAAAACCGCGTGAGCCGTGAAAAATAACGCAACAGACACGATCGCTAATTGTCCTAAAACTGCAATATTTGGCTTGATTTGCTGCACCAACGGAAAACGCGATTTATTCCGCACAAGCGGTAGCAGCAATCCAACCCAAATTAACGGCGGTAATAAAGGTGGCACAATTCCGCTATGTTCACCCACGAGCCAGAAACTAAACGGATTTGGATCAAAAAACGGGTGTCGCCCGCCTGGGTGCAATTCTGGCATCGTCCAGGCTTGGGCGCGAGTAATCACCGGAGCAAACGAAGACGACATTATCGCATAAAGAATCAGCGCTAAACTTCCAAGCACGATCGCCACGACAAAATATTTGATTTGTCCAGATTGCAGGCGCGGTTTACCCCGCTCCCAGGTGCAAAGTCGCAGAACTAAAAGTCCGATCGTAATAAACACCAACGGCGGATAAAACAACGCTTGCAGCACGATCGTGATCCAGATTCCTCGCCATTTATCACGCAGCAGATAATATAGAAACGCTAAAAATAACGGATAAATGAATGCTCTAGGCGTGGCTGACGCTAAATCATCTTTGAACCATAAGCTTTGATTGAGCAGCAGCATCGAAACAAATCCCGCCGATGGAATGGGAAACATCTGCAAACAAACCCGAAAACCGTAAAGCGTCGTGATTACCACAAGCACGATCGGCAAAAATTTACTGAACTCAAGCGGCGGGATACCGAGCTTTGCCCCGATTTGATAAAGCGCTGCAAATCCAGGGGGTGTGATTGACTTAAAATAATCAGCGATTAAATCGTGCGGAAATAGCGTCGGATCAATAAATCGCTGCATCCAAAACACATATTCGCGAGCATCATCTTGAACAATATAGGGACGTCTGAATGCTTTTTGCAGTCCTAGCAATCCGTAGTAAACCGCAAACCCTAAACTCAAACCCAGCCAAAATCGAGTAGAGATTGGATTAGGATTATTCAGGCGAAATAAAAATCGATGTAATCGTGAAGCCAGCATCTTTCAAATTGAAAATTTTGGTCTGGACGCATTGTAGGTTTATTGCGGCAATGCAGGCGGGTTGAGAATGCCAAAATTCTGCATCAGCACCTCGATCGCTGCGTTAGTGTAGAAAACGAATCAAACATAAGCGACTAATCGTAAAAGACAAACGCTAAGGAATCCCGGTTCAGTATCTTTGATTTAGTCACTGGGGATGTCAAAATTGAGCGATGAAGGAAAGGCGGAGCAGCATGGATAACGGATACACGCCATTGGGCGATGATGAAGTTTTGTTTGTCGATCGCGGTCGCGTTTTGATGTCGAACCCGACGTTTAAGGTGAGCGAGTTTCTCGACGCTTTAGCGCAGGCGGTCAGCGATCGCGAAGGCGATTGGTCAGAAGAAAACGAGGCGTGGTTTGGCGATGGTTTGGAGTGCGAAGCGCTGCGCTTTCAGTCGGGAGGATGGCAACGCGGCCGAGTCCGAATTCGCGTGGAGTTTATGCCGATAAAGCCTCAAGAGCGATTACCGGAACGACTGCCGGAACGATCTAGCGCTCGACCGCCAGAGCCGTTAACCGATCGCTTACGTCCCCGCAACATCGATGATATCTATTCCGACGAAGATGATTATTAAATGAACCGCCCGCTTTGGACGCCGCTTCACGCTCGACTGCATCGCACGATTTATCAACGCGATTTGCTGCGAAAAAATCAGTCTGTGCTCGTGGCGGTTTCGGGTGGGCAAGATTCGATTTGCTTGATCAAGCTTCTCGTCGATGTGCAGCGCAAGTGGAATTGGAACTTGGCGATCGCGCATTGCAATCATCGCTGGCGATCAGACTCTGATCAAAATGCCGAGTTCGTTGCCGCGTTATCTTCTAATTGGAGTTTACCGTTTTATCTAGAAACAACGGAAACCGTTTCAGCGAGTGAAGCCGCCGCGAGAAAATGGCGATATGAAGCGTTGCAGCGCATTGCTGAACGGGAAAATTTCGAGGCGATCGTGACCGGGCACACGGCCAGCGATCGGGCTGAAACGCTGTTGTTTAATTTAATTCGAGGCAGTGGAGCAGACGGATTACAGTCCTTGAATTGGACACGCTGGCTTGGTTCATCGCTAACGCTGGTTCGTCCGATGCTGGATATTACTCGCACCGAAACGGCTCAATTTTGTCGAGAGATGAATCTTGAGATTTGGGAAGATTCAACCAATCAAGATTTGAAGTATGCCCGAAACCGAATTCGACACGAGCTTTTACCTTACTTAAAAGCAACCTTTAATTCTCAAGTTGAACAGCATCTTGCACAGACGATCGAGCTTTTCAGCGCAGAAGTCGCTTATCTCGAAGCGCAAGCCACCGAATTAAGACAAACCGCAACAAACGCTTTAAGTCTCGATCGATTAATCCTACGTCAAGCACCCCTCGCCTTACAGCGTCGATCGATTCGTCAATTTCTACAAAAATCGCTAGGCATCGCTGCAAATTTTGAGCAGGTTGAGAAAGTAGTAGCGTTGATCAATGCGCCAAATCGATCGCGTACTGACCCGATTCGGGGAAATACGATCGCAGAAGTTGACGGCGACTGGATTCGGCTAAATGTTCAGACGCACGGGCGACTACAAGCGGATTCTGCCGCAGAATAGCAGATAAAGTATCAGTATCTAAAACAGCCTGGGAAATCGTCATTCGTTCGATTGCGCTCCGAAGAAATTCCGTCGATCAAAGGCAGTTTGCTCGACTTCATCGATCTCTTGATTTGAAAGTCCTTGATAAACTTGAGCCGCTAATTTTAGCATTTCATCAGGTTTAAGGGCTGCACCGGATTCGATTACCAATCTTACTTGCTGTCCTTCAGACATCTCCAGTGGCTTAAGCGGACGAAACACACCATTCTCATAAATGGCATCAAGAATTTGTTGCATTGTGGCTCAGCTTCTCTAATCACCTAGTTTGATATTAAACTGAGTTGCAGGGTGCCAAAGAGGCGACAACTGGATTCGATTCGTAACCCGTTACAAACCGAGCCGAACAGATGTGAAAAAGCATTACGAATGCGTTGCATAACTAAAATAATCAAAACTGTGAAAAGCTTGATGTAGCGCAAATGCAGCCGTTAGACAAAGGCAAAAAGCGCGATCGCACCGCCGATCCTAGCTGTTACCAATCCCTGCTAGAGTGAAGAAACTGACTTGATTCGCAACTTTGTAAGCGCTCGATAACTATGTCCACAACTGTTTCTAGGCCAACCCGAACGATCCGCATTGGTTCCCGCAAAAGTCAATTAGCCCTTGTGCAAACTTACTGGGTGCAGGAGCAGTTGCAAAAAGCATTTCCCGATCGCACGTTTGAAGTGCACACAATGAGCACGCAGGGCGATAAAATTCTCGATGTCGCGCTTGCAAAAATCGGTGACAAAGGACTGTTCACCAAAGAATTAGAAGTCGGCATGATCGAGGGCGAAATTGATTTTGCAGTGCACTCGCTAAAAGATCTCCCAACTCGCTTACCTGAAGGATTAATTTTAGGATGCGTGACCGAGCGTGAAGATCCGGCAGATGCGCTGGTTGTTCATGAAAAGCACAAAGATAAACAATTAGACACGCTGCCTGAAGGCGCTGTAATTGGGACGTCATCGCTGCGACGATTAGCACAACTGCGCCATCACTTCCCGCACTTTGTGTTTAAAGATGTGCGCGGCAATGTGATTACTCGATTGTCGAAGCTTGATGCAGGCGAATACGATGCGCTGATTTTGGCGGTTGCTGGAATGCATCGCTTAGAGCTAGACGATCGCATTCATCAAGTGATTCCGTCTGAAATTTCGCTTCACGCTGTTGGACAAGGGGCATTGGGAATCGAGTGCCGGAGTGATGATGCAGAAGTATTAGAACTGCTCAAAGCGTTACAGCATCAGCCGACCGCGTATCGCTGCTATGCAGAACGAGCCTTTTTGCGCGAGCTTGAGGGTGGGTGCCAAGTGCCGATCGGGGTGAATACGTCGATTAGCGCAAAAGGAACCGAGAGCGATACCTTAACGCTAACTGGAATTGTTGCCAGTTTAGATGGTCAACGCATTGTAAAAGACAGCATTTCTGGCGCACCTGAAGACGCAAACCAGCTTGGAACCGAACTGGCGCATCGAGCGAAACAGCAGGGTGCTCAAGAAATCCTGGATGAGATTTTTGCAACGATCAATCGCAGCTAGAAAACGTAAAATTACGTCAGTTCCGGTTAGGACTGGCGACTGCTATTCGCTACCCACATTGCCTGCGGCAACGCGGCTACACAGATCAAACCCGCCCTGATCGGATTGCTCGATCGAGTCGGCTGTTAGTGCGCGGAGGCGCACTTCGTCTGTGTAGCCGCGTTGCCGCAGGCTCTTGCGCAGCTAACTGAGTCGCTAGGGCGCTTGACGCTCTCCCGCCAACCGCTTTGCGGTATGGACGTGAGATTCCTGGTTCACA
>CAXUFL010000076.1:0-15332 GCA_964250455.1 uncultured bacterium | reverse complement strand
CCGCACGCCCGCACGATCGTTTCAATGCCTTTGCGCGGATCAAATCGTCCAACATACAGCACGATCTTGGCGTTCGGGTCAAGACCTAGTTGCCGACGGGCTGCTTCGCGAGAGATATTGCCAAAGCGATCGATATCCGTGCCGCACGGAATCACATCCACATTACCCAGGGTCGAAATGAGCGATCGCATGTGCTCTTCTTCTTGTGGACTCGTTGCCACGACGCGATCGGCGGTTTCAAGCAGCCTTTTTTCAGTAGCAAGGCGCGTTTTTGCCACCATTGGAATGGCTGAAGTTGCTTGGTACTTCACAGCCCCGATCGAGTGATAAGTGTGAATTTGCTTGAGCGACTGCTGTTTTTTCAGCGTCATGCCGACCCAAGACGATAGCCAGTAGTTAGTATGCACCAAATTGTACTGAAAGCCAGATTCCGCTTGAAATCGCTGAAACTGATTTACAAATTCAGGCAGGTAGCAAAATAGCTCATCACGCGGAATAAATTCTTGTGGGCCAGCGCTCAAGCGTATCGTGCGGCAGTGCGGATTGTGCTGCACAATTCCGGGTTGATCGGCATCGGCTCGACGAGTGAACATATCCACCTGCCACCCTTGACGCGACAAAGCTTCACCGACTTGACGAACATATACATTCTGTCCGCCCGCTTCTTCTTTGCCGATTTCGATCGCCGGATCGCCATGAACCGAGATCAATGCAATGCGTTGTCTTTGACCTGGAAAAACCATAGTTCCGTTACCAAAACACAATAAAAAATGGTGGCGATTTAAGCTGAGAATCTGTCTTCTTTCACAATCTGCTTGCTTTCAAGAATACAAACTGTTTTGCTCGATTCCATCTTTCACAGGAAAGAAATCTTTTGTTAGATTCTAACCGTTCCTTTAGAGTGAAAGTAGCACAATATCCCATTTGACAGATTGTTTTTGACAACCATTCGGTCAGTAAAATTTTATCTTGCTCGCTTCACGAACGAACAGCAAACAACACTCTATACTTTGGCTTGTCGCGATACTTTAGTTGATTTCGTTAGCTGAAAGACGCACCCTGTGACGATCGTAAGCGTTAAGTCAAACTTAGAAACAGCCAAAAAAGAACCAGAAGTTTTGAAAGAACGACGCGACAGCCTTCAGCAACTACAGTTGATATTAACCGATCAAATCTCATTTTTCAACCACGCGATTTCAGTATTCGAGTTGCGAATGCAGCTTTGATTTAATTTAGTTATTAGCTAATTCTCGATTTATTGAAAGCTTGTTGATCGCTAGAAATTAAAGGTTGCAAAGTTAGCTTTCACGTCATTTAAACAATCGTTTCACGCTCGTTGTAAATCGCTTCTTAAAATAGGATTGAGCGAAAGATTCAATGCCTTCAAGTTTAGGCGCTCGATCGGGAATTCACGTGATGATCAGCGTTACCCCGTTTTTAATGTCAGAAACAATCTAAAACAGATTCAGCCATGAGCGCCAAATCTAACTTTATCGTTACACAGTTAGATTGTGATTCCTGGCGTGAAGTTTATCGACTTCGGTTTTTAAGATTCACAAAGCTCGGTGGTTCCGCAGTTCAATTTTTGGCACAACAAAAAGGAGTAGAAAACCCTACTCCTTTTTGATCTAGCTTAGAAAGATTTTCTTAATACAGGCGACTTAGCACGTAATCCGCCAGCTTAGTCAAACATTGACGCGACGCCGACGGAGGCAGATCGGTTAAATACTCGATCGCGCTTTTGGCATGAAAAGCAGCCAGTTCTCGCGATCGCTCGATGCCTCGGCTATCTTGAATCAAGGCTAACGCCTGTTCTAAATCGTCGGCTTGCTCAAACTGGCGCTTGATTAGCGATTGTAAGTACGGCTTTTCTTCGATCGCATACAGCACAGGAGCCGTCAGATTCCCACTTCTAAGATCCGACCCCGCAGGCTTGCCGAGGTTCTCCGTTGATTCGGTGAAGTCGAGAATATCATCTACAATCTGAAACGCCAACCCCAAATGCCGACCGTAGTTGTAAAGGTTTTGCGCCTGCAAATCTGACACTTCGCTCAGCACGGCAGCCGCTTTAGAACTATTTGCCATCAGCGATGCGGTTTTGTAATAGCTTTTTTCAAGGTACGCTTCGATCGTTAAATCGGTATCAAAGCAATTCAGTCCTTGCTGAATTTCACCTTCAGCTAAATCCATAATCACCCGCGACAGCAGCTTGACCACTTCTAAATTGTCAAGATTCGCCAGATACCAAGACGACTGTGCAAATAAAAAGTCACCCGCTAAAACCGCGATTCGATTAGTAAATCGACTATGCACCGTGGGAATGCCGCGTCTAACATCTGACTCATCTAAAACGTCATCGTGAACTAAACTCGCCGTATGAATCATTTCAGTGATTTCTGCTAAACGCCGATGCCGTGGCGTAATTTCCTGCCCTGGCATCGTGGCGCGTGCGGCTAAAAGCACGATCGCAGGTCGGATGCTTTTTCCCTTCGCCCCAAAGAGATGCTCTGCGGCCAGGCGCAAAGTCTGATGACGGGCACCAATAAGATTTTTAAGGTTCTCCGAAAGCAAACTTAAATCTGCTTCGACCGGAGAAAATAGAGAGGTTACTGAGGTCATGGATAGTCCGACTCAGGGGCTAGGTTAAGTTTTTTTACGGGTTATGACTTTATTCTAAGATACTGGACTATGAGATGAAATGTAAAAGCAATTAAATTATTCTGTCGTTCTAGTTGGCACAGGTAACATAAGAATCTAGGTCTTCTCACCATCAGGTAAGCCGTGATGACCCAAACACCCCTTGTTCATAAATTGATCGACCAGCGTATCGTTTTGTACGGAACCTGGGATCGGTTCAAGCTGATTCAAAAAGGATTTGAAGGAACATCGGCAGCAAAGCTGTCTTACTACGAGAAAACGATCGCCCTACTCATGCCTGGAGAAGATCACGAATTTTTTTCGCACGTTATCGGCTACTTGCTAACAACATTCTTACTACGCGAGGGAATTTCATTTAAACCAACCGGAGCAAAAACTCAGGAGCAAGAACGGAAAGCTTCTGCTCAAGCGGATCAGTCTTACTGCATTGGTGGATCTAAACCGATTCCGGATTTGTCGGTCGAGGTCATTTTCACCAGTGGTAGCGCAAATAAACTCGCGATTTATCAAGCGTTAGGCGTTCCCGAAGTTTGGTTTTGGGAAGACGGCACACTCAAGCTGTATCATCTGCGTGCGATCGAATATGAGCGCATCGAGCGAAGTGAACTTCCTGGACTTAATCAACTCGATATTGAATTACTAAAACGCTGCATTTTGATCGCTGAAACCGATTTTGCCGAAGCGGTTCGAGTGTTTCAGCAAGAGCTTTAATTGAATGGCGGATGCTGCTTATCGGTTAAGCAGCACCCAGACGATCGCACACTACCGAACCGCCTGACCGATAATCTCAGGAAGCTGAATCTGCTCGACGATCGACGCACAGCCCAACCACTGCTGCGAAATCTGCCGAAACGGTTGCGGATCGCCGCTCACATAAAAGCGCGTCGGTTTAGGCGATCGAGTATGACGCAATCCCAGCAGATCCAATTCTTGAGCGGCGGCTCTCACCACATGCACGGCAGGATCAACAAACTGAACCGAGGCAGGCACGATCGACTTAAGCACCGGGGCTAAATGCGGGTAATGCGTGCAGCCATACACCAGCGTATCAATATCTTGCTTGAGCAACGGTTCGAGATAGTTTTGTGCAACGCGGTAGGTGTACGGGTCTTCGATGCGGTTTTGCTCAACGAGCGGAACGAATTCTGGACAGCCAATCTGCCACACCTGCGCCCCGCGATTGACTTCTTGAATCGCTTGAAGATAAGCACCGCTTGCCGCCGTTGCAGGCGTTGAAATCACACCGATCCGATTTCCGATTCGGGCGGCCGCGCGTGCTCCAGGCAAAATCACTCCTAAAATCGGCAACAAGCTAAATTCTTCGCGCACCGTATCAATTGCCAACGATGATCCCGTTCCGCACGCCATAATCACCATTTTGACGCGCTGCATTTTCATCCACGTCAAAATTTCGCGCACAAACTGAAGAATTTCTGATCGCGATCGCGTTCCATACGGCAATCGCGCCGTATCGCCAAAATAAATCACCGATTCGTTGGGCAACTGACGATACACTTCGCGCAGCACGGTTAGCCCGCCCACTCCGCTATCGAAAACGCCGATCGGGTCAGTGCTGCTTGGCACGTCATTTAACTCGCCGTCTTCACTAGACTGCATGTTCATCGACTCCACTCCTCACACCACACAGAAACGAGTAACCCTTCAATCTTGCTACACAGCTCGATCGACGGATTACGAAATTATCCACAAGTCTAGGCGGAATTGCCCAGAGTCTCAAGACTTAATTTCTGCGACCAAGATATTGCAAAACTCCGCGAGCGATCGAGTCTGCCATTTGTTGCCGATACGTCGAGGTTCTCAGTTTCGCCGCGTCTTCACGTCCGGTCACAAATCCGACTTCGACTAGCACCGACGGCATCGACGTTCGACGCAAGACGTAAAACCGAGCGCTGCGAACGCCGCGATCCTCAATTCCCGTGCCTTGTAAAACGCTGCGGTGAATCGATCGGGCCAGTTCCAAACCGCTTTGATAATAGTAAGTTTCTAACCCGCTAATATCTTGACGGCTCAAATTAATCGAGTTGGCGTGAATACTGACAAACACGGTGGCATTGGCACGCTGAGCAATATCGACTCGTGGCTGAAGATCCAAATCAATGTCGGCGTTGCGGGTCATCACGACCTGAACGCCGCTTTGCTCTAACCGCGTCTGCACTCGACGACCGATATCTAGCACTAATTCTTTTTCTTGCAGTCCACCGATGCCAACCGCTCCAGGGTCAGGGCCGCCGTGTCCGGGATCAACCACCACGACTAAACGACCGTTTGGCACTCGCGGCGGAATTGGCTGCGGATTGGTTGTCGGGGGAATGGGAATCGTTGGATTGGGCAGGGGTGACGGAATCGGATTCGTGGGCGGTATCGCTGTGACTGGGAACAGTCCTCGACGAATCGGCAACGCGACTTGCTGAGCATTGAGCTGAAAGGCTTGACCAAACTGCACATTTGCCGCAGGCGTCATCAGAATGGCAACATCGTTTCCTTCTTGCCGCACGCGCACCTGCAATAACGGACTGCCCACCGGAAGCTGTAGATTCGGCAGATTCGGATCGAGCTGTGCCGATCGCACCAACATTCGATAAGCTCCGGTCGGGCGATCCCATCCCACCGTATAGCTGATCGGTCGATCGGCACGCACAATAAGCTGCTGATTTTCAAACGCGATCGATTGCACCGTTGGCGTTTGCGACTGCGGCGCGGGCTGCGGCTGTGGAATCTGTCCGATCGGAGCGCTTCCCGACGGCAGTAAAACCAGTCCGCCCACCGAGCTTGTACTCGCTCGCCAATCCGGGCTATTCGGTGAAACCGTTAGCGTTAAGCGCACAACAGGCGGCGACGCTTGAAACTGAGCGACTTGCACCTGTTCTACGCCGTTGCGGTTGACCGGAATATCACGCTGAACTAAATTCGGAGAAATCGACGTGCCGTAAAGATCGATAAACTGTTGGCGTCGATCGCCGCTTCTAATCGATCGCACATCGCTTGGCGTGCCGTTGACTCGAATAAAAAATCCATCAGGCGTGGGCTGAACGCTTTGAATAAAGGCTTTTGAGAATAAGCCCCCCGGACTTGACCCAGGCGCAGTTGTGGTTGGTGGAAGTTGAGCAATCGGCGCGGCATTGCTCGGTGCGGGATTGCTGACGTTGGTAAACTGCGGCGCGGGAAGCTGCACCGACCATTGATTCGCAGTCGCGCCGCGAAATCTGACTTGATTTGGATCGATCGTGTATCCGGGCGCGTATTCCACCACCATTCGCGTTGTTGATTGATCAAACTGACCGACGCGAATCGATCGAATCGCGCCGCTATACGTCTCAGTGACTTGCGGACGCCCAAAGCGAATTCCCGGTAAATCAATCACTAACCGCGTTGGATCTGAAATTAGCTGAGCTTTTGGCTGAACGCCTTCATCGGTCGAAAACTCAAGCTGATTTTGGCTTGTATTCAAGCGCCAAGACTGCAATCTTGCCGCTTGAGCCGGAAACGTTAACAGCAAAAAATAAAAGGAACAAAGCAAAAAGCAAAGCTGAAAATACGACGTTTTAGAACGGTTTGCTTTAACGGGTTCGGTCTTGCGTTCCAAGGGGTTTCTCCTCGTATGTATTGCGCGTTCAGGACGGTTTGAATGTGATTTTTTGACAAGTCAAAACGGCGAGGCAAACGAATAGTTTCTGCCTCAGATTCAAGGATTCACGACAAATATCCAGTCTTCTCACACACACGATTTGCGCTTGGTGCAAATTGATTAAAACTGCACCGAGAATGCATTATTCGTCGCCATTGACGAATGAATCAGGGCATGACTGCGCAGAAATATTAGGACAGTAAAGCAGAATGATTTACTCTGAGTTTCACTAACGTAATATTCTCAAGCTCTGTCCTCGTTTCTGGAAAATCAACTCAAAAGTTTGAAGATTTTCTGATCTCCTTGCTGTTGCCTGACGCAAAGAATCGCCCGCAAGTTTCGCACATCGCGATCGTTTTTTCGGGCTGCAAAACGGCTAGAGTTTTGTGACATGGGATCTGCATGAAATACAAACACCGAAACAACTGCTTTGAAGCCAACCGCACAGTTTTTCTTTGGCTTCGAGCTAGAGCATTTTAGTATAGATGCCTCGGTTTCAGCGCATTTTTTTGTTGAACGATCGGGCATAGACTGGCGACTTAATGTTCGCTTCACGCATTGCTATTTGCTGTGCAAGAGACTTTAGCTGGATAAGACAGAAGCCTCACACCATAATCTCTGATTTGGTGTGAGATGAATGGCGCGTGAATAGTGGTGCGGTGGTTGAACTATGTTCGACGCGAAAAATCACCAGCACCGCTATTCACAATCTCTTGCAAACGAAGCGAATACAGATACTCAAACCGTGTTAGAGTAATTGTCAATTCACTCTAATGTCTATGCTGAAAGCGGTCAAAGTCCGAATCTATCCAACAGATGCCCAGCAAGTTCACCTTGTTCAGGCGTTCGGGTGTTGCAGATGGGCTTGGAATCAATCGCTTGCTCTGATGTCTCAAACGTACAAAGAGACAGGACGTGGCGTTTCAGCAATGGACATGAAGAAACAGATCCCCATCTGGAAGAAAGAGCATGAATGGCTTTCTGAATGCTATTCCCAATGCTTGCAGCAATCCGTTTTGAATTTGGGGGCAGCGTTCGGTAACTTCTTTGATGGTCGAACAGGCTACCCAACGTTCAAGAATCGGCATGGTAGACAATCGATTCAGTATCCAGCAAATGTCAAGATTCTGAGCAAGTCTGAGATTAAGTTCCCTGGCAAGCTTGGAACGATGAAAGCGAAGATTCACCGGGATTGCATTGGAAAACTGAAAACCGTCACTGTGTCGAGAATGACTGATGGGCGTTATTATGCTTCGCTGCTAATGGATGATGGTATTGAAAAGCCAGAATCAGGCAGTGAGGGTAAAGCGATTACCCCTTCGGGGAAGAGCAAAGCAATTGGGATTGACCTTGGATTGATAGATTTTGCCGTCACTTCTGACGGCTCTAAGTTCCACAATCCGAAGCATCTCAAGAAGGATGAACGCAATCTAAAACGCAAACAGCGCAAGCTTTCTCGCAAGAAGAACAAGACCACAAACAAGCGCCGCAAGGCAAAACGCGCACTTGCAAAAGTGCATAGCAAAATCTCAAGAGTGAGAGAAGACTTCCTGCACAAGCTATCCCGCAAGATAGTGAACGAAAACCAAGTAATTGTGGTGGAAGATCTAGCAGTGAAAAACATGGTCAGAAATCATCATCTTGCCAAGTCAATCAGTGATGCAGGTTGGGGAATGTTTCAAACCATGCTCAAGTACAAAGCAGAGCAAGACGGCAAAATCTACCTCGAAATCGGTCGATTCTTCCCGTCATCACATCTCTGTCATGCAACACTGCTACCGATTCCGAAAATGGATCTCTCAGTCCGCGCTTTTCTTTGTCCGCACTGCAACGTGCATCATGACAGAGATGTGAATGCGGCAATCAACATCAGAAATGAAGGCTTGCGGATATTGGCGTTGGGAGCCAGCGCTTCTGCCCTTGGAGGCAATGTAAGACCAAAGCGGTTTGGGCGCAAGTCTACGACCGCAGAGGCTATTGCTGATGAATTGGGAAGCCTACACCGTACCGCAAGGTCAGTGTAGGTAGTTCACTAACGCAGTTCTAGCCTGCTCGCAGAAGACTCGCCGCAATTGATTCAAAAAGGCAGCGTCTTAAAACACGTCCTAAAACGTATTTATCTCCACGTCTTGTTTCTTTTGTGCTTTTAGATGGAAAATTAAAGCTGATTTCTCACGCCAAAGGATTTATGCGGGTAATCGGGTTAATGAGTGGAACATCGATCGATGGCATCGATGCAGCACTCGTCGAGATTTCAAATCACGACGAGCAATTACAAGCAACGCTGATTGCGGGAGAAACTTACGCTTATCCAGCAGCGTTGCGGCGTCGAATTCTCGCCGTTGCTTCTGGGGCACCGATTACGATCGCGGATCTTGCCGATCTCGATGAAGCGATCGCGGTGCAGTTTGCCAACGCCGCGATCGCGCTGCAAGCATCGGAGCTGACTCTTCAACCCGATCGCCCTGTTGCCGATTTAATTGGTTCTCACGGTCAAACCGTGTTTCATCGCCCGCCTGCGCAAACGCTCGGATACAGCGTGCAGCTTGGGCGCGGAGCCACGATCGCGCATCTGACTCGCACAGCGACGGTGAGCAATTTTCGCCTCGGTGATTTGGCTGTGGGTGGGCAAGGTGCGCCGCTTGTGCCGCCAGTCGATGCCGCTTTGCTCAGACATTCAACGCTCGATCGAGCGGTGCAAAACATTGGTGGAATTGGCAACGTCACGTATTTACCTTCAGAAAAATCTAGCGAATCGATTCGCGGTTGGGATACCGGACCGGGAAATATGCTGATCGATCTTGCCGTGGCGCAGTTTTCACAAGGCGCATTCACATACGACGAAAACGGCGCTTGGGCAGCTAGTGGAACGCCTGATCTCGAAGTCGTCGATCGTTGGCTGCGTCAAGACTTTTTTAATCAACCGCCGCCCAAATCGACTGGACGCGAACACTTTGGGCGTGCGTACCTCGATCGCTGCCTTGTTGAAATCGCAGCGTTGAGCGTGGCTGATCAACTCGCAACGCTGGTAGAACTGACTGCCGCTTCGATCGAGCACAGCTACCGCACTTTTTTACCGCGCCTTCCCGATCAAGTTCTAATCGGCGGCGGCGGAAGTCGTAATCGCTATTTGCTTGAGCGCCTGCAAGCTCGGTTTAAATCGACGCCTGTTATGAGCACCGATGCGGTGGGGCTAGATGCCAACTTTAAAGAAGCGATCGCGTTTGCTGTTTTAGCGTATTGGCGATATCACCGAATTCCCGGTAATCTTCCGGAGGTGACAGGGGCACATCAATCTGTTCTTTTAGGGGAAATTTACCAAGCCTGATTAAACGCTGCATGGTAGCATGAGGAGCCATTGAAGCTGGAATCGGTTGAAGGCACATCAATCCATTTCTGCTTTCAATTCTCACACAGGTCATCACCGTGAACCACACGTTTTTAATGGAAGCAGGACACTGGACGCTTCAGGGAAACTGGTTAGAGCGCGACGGGCTTCCGATTGTTGTTAAAGGAAAAACGCAGGTGGCGTGGAGCCGTGATGATTGGTTTACGATCGTGACAAAATTAACGTTTCCTCACGTTGATCGCGAGGAAATGACGCTGCAATATCGCGGACGCTTAGATTCAGGCGATCGACGCTATACGTTTGTGCTTCAGCACAGTCTGCTTGGACGCGGCGAAGGGGAAGGCTGGATTGCACCAGAATCGATCGTGCAGCGTCATTGGGCACTAGGCGATGCGACTCGACGCAGTGGATTTGAAACGCTGCATCGATTGAATGACGATCGCTATTCTTTTTCGAGTGCGCTGTTGTCCGGGCATTATTTGACCAGCACAATGGAAGCTACGCTAGAGCGATCGATCAGTTAAGCAATGACGGGGTTCTAGGGCGATGACTCGTCGATCTTCTAAACTGAATCAAAAGCAACCACTCGTTTCCGAAACATGGACTTAAAAGCGCGGTTGCGATCGCACCTCCTCGAAATCGTTCGCGATCGCGATCCTTATTTTGCAACGCAGGGACATTTTTATGTTCAGCAATACATCCGATCGCAGCTTGCACACTGGGGAACGGTTGAAGAACATTCGTTTAAGGTGGGTCGCAAAACGCACTACAATCTCATTCTCAATCTTCCATCCCCGATTCGCAGCAGCCCGCCTATTTTAATCGGTGCTCACTACGATGCGGTTCCTTATTCTCCGGGTGCCGATGATAATGCGACCGGGGTGGCTGTTCTGCTTGAAATGGCCAGCGCATTCTCTCAAATGCCTGCTCGCTATCCGATTCGATTAGTTGCGTTTGATTTAGAAGAAATTTACACTCAAGCAAACACGTTTGGAAACGTTCAGTATGCTGAATCGTTAAACGGTGAACCGTTGCGATTAATGATTGCATTAGAAATGCTAGGGTATTGTACTCATCAACCGAATTCACAACGCTATCCTGCACCGCTAGAGCGATTTTATCCGAATACTGGAGACTTTATTGCGCTGATTGGCAACGTTCCAACGATTTTAGATTTGTGGCGAATGAGTCGATCGATTCGCACCTGCGACGTAGGGTGTGAATGGCTCCCGGCAGGACTGCGCGGAAAAATTGTTCCGGATACGCGAAGAGGCGATCATGCGGCGTTTTGGGATCGCGGCTATTCAGCCATGATGGTGACAGATACGGCGAATTTGAGAAATCCGCATTATCATCAACCAAGCGATCGCCTCGAAACGCTCGATTTAGAGTTTTTGACGCGAGTGTGTACTGGATTAATTGAAGCGGTTCGATCGCTTTAAAACTCGTTCAGGCGCCGCAATCTTTGTCAAACTAGATAAAGCGCACTTGGCAAAACTGACATGCTAGATTTTCAAGAATTTTTCAACGCTTGCTCAGGCGTTTGGAAAACCGAGCGAATTTATCACGACCTGGACAACGGCGAGATTGAACGCTCGTACACCGAGTTTCACGTCAATCCGATCGCAGAGTCCGAAAAGCAGAAAATCTTATCGCTCGAAAGTCTTCATCTCGATCGCGCTCAAAATCATTTTTTTCCAGGCTTTTCGATCGCGTTTGATACGGTTTCCGAAACGGGCGATCGGGTCGGCATGAGCCTTAAAGCGCTGTTTGTTCCGGATGCCGCGATTGAAAAACTCAACGCGCCGGATTTGCCGCCGCCGATAGCGGCCCAAGTTCCCGATGTCACCGACGAGATTATTCAAGGCTTTTATCTACGCGATCAAGGCTATTCTGAATCAGGTGCAGTCGCCGGACGCTTCACGTATCAACGCACGCGCCAAACGCTCGAAATGACCACGCACTACAAGCGATCGGTTGCCGTTGATCAAATGCGCTTTGTCGCACCGGATACGCGACTCAGAACGATCGTGACGTATCAGCGCCCCGAAGCAGGACAAGTGCCGTCGGTGATTACCTTGATCGGATTTGGAGTGGAACGAAAAAGCTAATGGATCGACGATCGTTTCTGCTGGGCACAATCGGGTTAGGTGTGGCGTTAAGCGGGTGCAGCAATCCCAATCAGCCCACGCTGCGCGTCCGACTGCTAAAAAACTCAGTTCCGGCTCAGCTTACGAATGCTTTTCGCAATCAGCTAACCGAGTTCAAAGGCGCAAATCTCGACTTCAAACCCGAAGAGCAACTGCAAACGCTGTTCAGCGCTCTGCAAACTTGGAAGCAGCAGCCCAACGCACCCAATCCTCAACCCTTTGCGATTCCGTTTCTAAATCGCGATGATTCGGTGCCGGATTTGGTTACGATCGGCGATTACTGGTTAGCGGCTGCCATTCAACAAGGCTTGATCCTGCCGTTAGAAACACGAGATTGGTCGCAGTGGACTCAACTCCCCGATAAATGGCGATCGTTGGTGACGCGATCCGGGCAAGGTGAATTGAGCAAAACTGGAAAAGTTTGGGCGGCTCCGTATCGTTGGGGCAGCACGATCATCGCGTATCGCACCGATATTTTTCGCGATCGTAATCTCAAGCCGCCCAAAGACTGGAGTGATTTATGGCGCGAAGAATTGCGCGGACGGATTTCGCTGTTAGATCAGCCGCGTGAAACAATCGGGCTTACCCTGAAAAAACTCGGTCAGTCTTACAACACGGCAAATTTGAGTAGCGTTGCGAATTTAGAATCTGAGCTGCGATCGCTCGATCGTCAAGCTAAATTCTACAGTTCTGATAGTTATTTGCAGCCCTTGATTCTCGACGATACTTGGGTTGCAGTCGGATACTCGACGGATGTTTTGTCGCTGATGCGTCGAAATCCAGACATTGCCGCCGTTTTTCCGGCATCGGGCACCGCGCTATTTAGCGATCTTTGGGTGCGTCCGGCTACGGCGTCTGCTCAATCAGCACTAATAACGCAATGGATTAATTTTTGCTGGAAGCCCGAAGTCGCTCCGCAGCTTTCGTTAGTCAGTCAAGCTGCTTCACCGATTCTCAGCACGATCGACGCCAAAACTTTCTCTGAGGCGCTGCGATCGAATTCGATTTTGGTGCCCGATGCCGATTTGCTGTTGACCAAAAGCGAGTTTTTAGAACCGATCGCCGCAGCCACTATCGAGCAATACCGCTCCCTGTGGGCGAAAATTCGGAAAACGTCTGCGTAGGCGACCAAAAATTAGTGTTTGCCGCCGCATCAAACGTTGTACACTGCACGGGTGCAGCTTTTGGTTCGGCTTGCTTGTCGGCGATCGAAGTGTCGTAGCTGCAAGTATAAGCCGCCAGCAAATTTCCTTGCGGATTCACGACGCGCAGATTGTAGCCAAAGCCAGTCGCAACCGTGCCAAAGCGCTGAATAAATTCGTAGCGATCGAAGAAATCCAGCGAACTCCAAAGCTGCGAATTCACCAGCACATCGACGCGATTCGCTTCGTTAGCGGGTTTGCACGCCAGCCAGTTATCAATCAGCTTGGTGCTGTATTTATTTTGAGCCGCGATTTGATCCCGAATCCACCATAAACTCGGCTCTGTGATGTCCTGATTTTGTAAAATACTGGTTTCAGTGATTCCGGGCTGCGATCGCGTACACAGTCCCTGCTGCATCAACGTGGGATCGATCGCGGCACGCGAAGGCGCTAAGTCAGATTGTGCTTGAGCCATCTGACTGGTCGCAACGGTAGCCAGAATTAAACTGACACCGACAAAATTTTGTAATAAAGTTGAACTCATCGACTGACTCTAGCGTTGTGCAAACGAGCATTGGCAGCAATGACGCGCAGAGTTTGCGGCAAGTGCCCACGCTTATTATTCTGTTTTAATCGATTTTGATTGATGTTTAACCCACTTCGCCGCTTAAAGTTTTTGCCCTGGATCGAATTACTTCAGGCTGCACTCGTAACCATCGTAATCGCCAGCGCGATCGATTATGGATTGCTGCTTTTGCTGACGTTGCCTGCTTTGCAAAACTTTGTGCTGCAAGTGCTCAACTCTCCGCTAGGCGTGCTGATTAGTTTAGCCGCCACGATCGGGGTAGGAGCGCTTGGAGTGGTCGTTTTAGAGCGTGGCTTTCGCCAAGTCATTCTGACTAATTCGACGCTGTGGGCGCTGGTTCCGTGTTTGGCGCTGTGGCTGTGGCTGCATTCGTTTCTGCCGATTCCGTTCGTGCTGATTCCGGGCTTAAGCGTAACCTCGCTGGTTTTCGTAGTGTTGGGCGTTTTTTGGAAAGGAAGACGCTACTGGCGGTAGCTCGATCATAAAAACCTGGGTTCGCGATCGAAGTCGCCAGCTTGGACAATCATCCCAATTTCAAGAAAAGCGGCAAACAGCATAAGCGCTGAAGTTTGTGGCTGAGCGAGAATTGACACTCCCCATCGCCTTGCGTTGGGGTATTCCGCGAAAAGAGATAAAATGGCAAGAATTAATCGATTTGAAATTCGAGAAAGTGTCTTAGCTGCCTATCAGACTCAGACCAATCCAAGCTACAGCAGTAGCAATAAGAGTGCTGGAGTGATGCCAGTAACCATTGCGCTAATCGCAATAATCAATCCATCTTTTTCAATTAAGCCAAGACAGATTAGCACAACGACGATCGCGGGCAGCATATTACCAAACGGAATCGGCAAGGCGATGATGAAACTGAGGAACAATAGCATCACGCCGACTCCGCGCTCTGCTTGGGGACTTGTGAAAAATGACCAGCGCGGTTCAACAAAGCACTCAAGCTTTTGCAGGAACGGAATGGCAGCAGCAATAATTTGCTCACAGTGTTCGCGTTTGAACCGATGATTCAGTAATGGATCAGGCAGCCAGGGTTGTTGAAAGCCCAGCACTAGTTGACTCGACACTAGCATCAGGGGCATCGCAACCAAAGCAGAAATGCCAGCGATCGGGAGCGGTAACGCTTCTGGCAGCGCACAAATGATCAGTGTCGGGCCAAAAGCGCGATCGCCCAGTTCGTTTAGCAGGTCGCGCAGCCGAATCTCATCGCCGGGATGCTGCTCTAAAAATCGCTGCAACAGTTGGGAGATTCGCTCAGGACTAGACGATTCAGGATGAATAATAGAGGAGCGTGTATTCGTCTGGATTGCTTCAAAAAGGCGAGACTCGATCGTGGCGATCGACAACGATGGCGGCTGCGTGTACGTGACGACGATCGAGCCAATCGGAGCATTAATCCGAACATCCTCAACAAAATCAAGCTGTTTCAATATGGACAGAAGCTGGCGAGTATAGTCCTGGTCATCGGCAACGCGAGGAATGCGAAGGCGATAGCGTCCGGGTGTCCAGTGAACCACTTGATAGTGAACCGTTTCCATTGCTCCGCCTCCGGTACGAATCGCGCCAATCGTTGCTTGATCCGAATCGAAGTGAGGTAGCATAGCCCGAACAGGCGATTCGTCGGCGTGTAGATTAGAGTTGGCAGCAATCATTGCTTCTCCCTGAATTTAGAAAATCTGCTTTATTGCTTCAAATCAAATTTGCAGTCGATTACTCGTGAACTTGCGATGATCTTCACTGAAGTCTTGTTAGAACCGAACACCCTGGAGGCATATTTCAGCAAAAATTGAACTCG
>CAXUFL010000075.1:0-15694 GCA_964250455.1 uncultured bacterium | reverse complement strand
TCACCACCCCCCAACCCTGCGGGTATGGGCGGAGCACTGCGGAGTTTTTTGGTAGCAAAAAAGTCCGATCGCACTCCAGCAACTATCTCTACGATCGATTTACTGATCGTTCTCTGGAAACCGCCGGGATCGCACGTCCTCACAATAAGCTTGCGCTGCTTGTGCAATAGACTCACGCAGATTCATGTAGGATTTAGCAAACCGGGGCTTCCAAGTGCCTAATCCCAACACGTCTGACGTCACCAAAACTTGACCATCACACTGCACACCCGCCCCGATCCCGATCGTCGGAATTCGCAATTTCTCGGTGATGGTTTGCGCTAAATCCGGCGGCACATGCTCAATTACGATCGCAAACGCACCCGCTTGTTCAAGAGCGATCGCCTCAGACACAATTCGATTCCCAGACTCGATCGAGTTTCCTTGCTGCTTGAATCCGGTCTGCCGGACTGATTGAGGCGTTAAACCAATGTGACCCATTACTGGAATTCCGGCCTGCACCAATCGCGCCACGGTTTCAGCCATAGCCGGATAACCGCCTTCGAGCTTAACCGCTCCGGCTCCGGTTTCCTTCAAAACTCGACCCGCCGATCGCATCGCTTGCTGTACGCTTTCTTGATACGTTAAAAACGGCAAATCCACTACGACTAAAGCTTGCTTGACCCCTCGCAGTACAGCTTTGGCATGGTGAATGATTTCATCCAGCGTTAAGGGTAGCGTCGTATCGTGACCGAGCGCCACCATTGCCATCGAATCGCCAACCAAAATTACATCAACACCGACTTGATCGAGAATTTGGGCGATCGCATAATCCCAAGCCGTCAACACCGCGATCGATCGATGCTGCTGTTTCCATTCAACCAAATGCTGCACAGTCACCCGCATGGGATGTAACCAAAACAATTTGTTTCTATCTTAATCGTTTGGCTTGGCGCTTTGATCGGGGAGTAACTGCACAAACCCTAGATGCGGCTTAACCGTGTAGTGGGTCATGCTGACCCAAGCGAGTCCTTCAGTGGTGCCCACCCAAAGTTTGTTCCCGGTATCAGACGACAACGCTAAAACACGATTAGAAGGCAGATTGGGCACCTGACCGACGATCGCGCCGCTATACGGATTCACGCGCAGCAACCCGCTACTCGTGCCCACCCAAACGCTACCGACGCGATCGAACGCTGCCGAAACCACATCGCGTCCTTGAAGCTGCGTAACGGCTCGAACTCGACGTCTTTGGGTTGGATCGATTTGCACTAAACCGCCTGGAGTGCCTGCCCAAAGTGAGCCATGAGCGTCGATCGTCAAGGCTTGCACCGCTCCTTCTCGAAGGCTGAGCTGATGCAGCATTAAAGCGCTTGCCGTGTCGATTTGTACCAAACCATCCAGCGTGCCGACCCAAAGTTGTCCCTGCGGATCGAGACCCAGGGCATTTGCACTGACACCGGGTAAATTTTTGAGCGTGGTCATTAATAAGCCTTCATGTGGGCTAATCAGCGCTAAACCTGCATCGGTTCCCACCCACAAATAGCCGCGTTGATCGATCAACATTGACAGCACGCGATTCGATGGCAGAAAGAAATTTTGCGCTGTAATTTGGTTGGTTTTTGGGTCGATGCGCCAAACGCCTTCGCTGGTGCCAACCCACAATCGCCCCGTGCGGTCTTGCGCCATTGCGCTGATTTGATGATTAGGCAAAGCGACTCGTGCAAGAATTCGTCCAGTGTGGGGATCGATTTTAGCAAGTCCTCGCCACGATGCTACCCACAAATGATTCTGAAAATCGCGCAGGAGTGCGGGAACGCGATAATCGGGTGCGGCGGTTTCCGGGGTGGGTGACGATCGCGTCGGTGGCGGTGCGATCGGACTGTACAAAGGGGCAGCAATAGCACTTCCCACGATCGGCAAACTCACAAACACCGAAAGCCCTACACTTAGAATTGAACGCGACATAGCACCTTTAAACCTCGATCGATCTGGCTTATTGTGCCTTAGAACGCTTCGATCGCATCGCGGCTTGCGTGAAACCTAATTTGAGGAAATTCAGCTTTGCTTGCAGTAGCGCTGAACGCGATCGATTAATTCAAGCGGATCAACGGGCTTTGTCAAATAGTCGTTAAAGCCTGCTTCTAAAGCGCGGTGGCGGTCTTCGTCGCGGGCGTAAGCGGTGAGCGCGATCGCGGGCGTTGCGCCGCCGTGGGGCAACGTGCGAATCTGCTGAATCAGGTCGTAGCCGCTCATTCCAGGCATTCCTACATCACTGATAATTAAATCAGGTGCCACTTGTTCAAACATCGAGAGCGCTTCTTGAGCACAACTGGCAACGGCGATCGTGGCACCGTTTTCTTCCAGCATAAATTGCAGAAGATCGCGAGTATCTTGATCGTCGTCTACCACTAGAATTTTTGTGAATTTAACAAAATCTTCACTCATATGTGCCCAAAATGATACCGACTTAAAAATCAGCAGCAACCTTAGAATTACACCTGATTTAACGGAGTCGAAATGGTGCGTCAAATCTCACACGATTTCACAACAGACGCACTTGATAAAATTAATCTCAACTGATGCACAAACTTCGACGTAGCTGACTTAAGTTTGGAGTGCAGAAAACGAAGGGTAATGAATATTGCAGTTTGAGTTCGGGTACGCTTGCTGAATTCACGCCTTTATTGTTCCTTTCAAGCAGCTTAATTAAAGCAATTCAAAATTTGAATCGCACTGTATCTTACGCCTGTAGGAGGAAAAGCACTTCTATCTGTAGGGGTAGGTCGATAGCGATAAAGTAATCTAATCGTTGTTTTTAACTTCTCTAAGCGTTTAATCCTGAAGTTTCGATGTTTTATTGGAGTTATCTACCACTGAAGTTTGAGTAATCTTCACACTCTAGATGGGGATTTTTAACAAGTGAGATCGCGTATCTTATAGACATGAAATCGAATCAGAGAAACTCTCCTCTTTCTGGTTACGTTGGGTCAGACAATGCCCTGAGTTGCAAATTGCGGTTCAGGGCTTTTAATTTGTAGACAAAGCCGCCCCCGAAAGATGCAATTAGCGCGAAGCGCAACTCCAAAGGAATCGCGCTTCACTGAGATCAAACAGAAATTAAGGGGCTAAAGCATTTCCGCGCAGCAAGCTTCCGATCGTTTTTGCCGTGATCTTAAGCTGTACGAGTGGATTTGCCGGAACAACGGTTTTGTAGAGATAGCTGTCAAACGTGAGCTTTTGCACATCGATATCCGAACACATCTCGACAAACGCTTCGCGAGTTGCATCGGTTCTGTAAAACACCGTTTGCAAAATGTCGAGCACTTTGTAAGTGATGCCGTACATCCGATCCCAACGCTTAAGATAAACTTTCAGATCCGCTTCGGTCGGAATGCGGCGACCTTGATCTGAAAATTCAACGATCGTTTCCGCACACATCCGCGCCGATTTCGCCGCAAAGTAGATTCCTTCACCAGAAGATTTGGTCACGGTTCCGGCAGCATCACCGACTAAGGCAACGCGACCGACCACGCGGCGCGGTCTCGGATGTTCAGGAATCGGATGTGCTTCAACGCGAATAATCTTTCCGCCTCTGAGCTTTTTCGCAGCGCGTGCCCGAATGCCCGCCTGAAGCTTTTTAATGTCCGCTTTGTTGGGAGCCATTGTTCCGGTACCCACGGCAACGTGATTGTACTTCGGGAAAACCCAGGCGTAAAAATCAGTTGAAACATCGTCTCCGACGTACATTTCGGCCAGATCTTCGTAGTACGCCATTTTGTCATCAGGCAAGCTGATGCGCTCTTGGAACGCGATCGCATAGTTGTAGTCGCCAGCGTCGATCGCTTTTGCCACGCGCGAGTTTGCGCCATCGGCTCCAACCACTAAATCCACTTGCAGCGTTTTTGCCGTGCCTTCCAGGTTGCCGTCGGAGTGATCGGCGTAATGCAGCGTATAAGCACCGTTTGCCGTGGTCGGCAATTCGAGCTTGTGCATGGTTCCGTTAATCAATTTGGCACCCAGCGCAACGGCGCGATCGCGCAAAAATCCATCTAAGATCTCGCGGCGGCACATGCCAATATATTCGTCGTCTTTGAGCGTGCTGCCGATGCTGACTTCGACGTTAGACGGCGAGATCATTTTCATCTTGCGCACTTTGCGATCGATAATCGATTCGGGCAAGTCGAATTCGCTCACCATGCATAAAGGAATCGCTCCACCGCAGGGTTTGACGTTATCGAGTTTGCGTTCGATTAGATAAGTTTCAATGCCTGCTTTTGCTAATGTCTCTGCCGCAGAAGACCCGGCAGGCCCGCCGCCCACCACAGCAACCCGTAGTGCCAAAGGTTTTCTCCCAATTTCTTTAAAACCGACAAAGGCATCGTACCACGGCAGTTTTGCCCGCTTGTCGATGTAGCTTGCAAGTTGCAACACAGCTTAACAATTTGAATCGCTGTGAAAGAAAAAATGAGCGCATTGCAGCCTGCTAATCAGAAAGTACGCCATCAAGCGAAAATGCACGAGTCTACACCGATCGATATCGGTGAATTTTCTCAAAACGGAGCCACACGACTTGCTGCGGCAAATTGATCGAGCGCTATGCGTGGCTAAAGCAAGCGGGCAAGAGCGCATCAAGCTGTAGAATTCGCCTTCTCGAATTTGATCGATCAAATTCTGTGCGCCACAATGAAGGCATTTCCGCCAGCTTGTGAAACCGCGATGCGTAACTCTAAATCAATCAAACTCGCACTCAGACTCTTAGGCAGTCTGATTACCGTCGCGACTTTGAGTAAGCCTGCTTTCAGTGCCGATCGCGTGTATTTATCGTATGGTCTTTTAGAACGATCAATCGCCGTTTCGTCGCTCGATACCTATGCTCGCAACGGCGCGATCGACAACGATTTATATGTGTATACGCAATACATCAATTCCAGTCAGCTTCAAAATCTGCGTCGCGCACTGTTAGCACGAGCCGACGTACCCCCGATCGCGGTTGCGCAGTTTCTCTACACGCCGCAAGGTGAAATTTTGCTTAGGCGCTTAGGGCAAGTGATTCAACCCGAATCGCGAGACACCGGATTTTATGCGATTCGGGCCGCATTGATTTTGGCATCGGCCGATCCAGAAGGTTTAACGCCGCTCAATATTTTTCGCAAATTTCCCACTCGTGGAATCCGCATCGATTTGCAGCGTTCTTTAGAAATCACCGGAGATTTAGGCGATTTGATCAATCAAACGAATCGCGCTACACAACGAATCGAGAAGCTTTCTCGCGAAGAAGCAACGCCGCTTCCAGCCGGAACCCAATTTGCAGATTTAGGAGCGCGAGGCCCATTTAGTTTTCAAAAAGAAACGCTGCAACTGGTGGATCGATCGCGGGGATTTGTTCCAGCTTTAGGACGCCAGCGCGTGTTTTCCGTCGATGTTTATCTTCCTCGAAGATCCGGAGCGCGAAATTCAGTTCCGGTTGTCGTGATTTCTCACGGGCTTGGCTCTGATCGATCGACGTTTCGATATCTTGCTGAACATCTCGCATCGCATGGTTTTGCGGTCGCAGTTCCCGAACATCCCGGCAGCAATGCCGCACAGCTTCAAGCGCTAATCGCGGGAACCGCAAGCGAAGTGGCAAGCCCGACGGAGTTCATCGATCGACCGCTCGATATTAAATTTCTACTCGATGACTTAACGCGACGGGCGGGATCAGATGCGCGTTACGCTCAATTAAATTTACAAAGCGTGGGCGTTTTGGGTCAGTCGTTTGGCGGCTACACGGTTTTCGCGTTAGCGGGTGCGCCGATCAATTTTGCGCAACTTCAGCAAGATTGCCGCACTCAAGCGTTAGACAACACGCTGAATATTTCGCTGCTGCTGCAATGCCGTGCGGGTGCTTTGCCTCCGATTCGCTACAATCTCAGCGATTCTCGCGTCAAAGCAATCATCGCGATTAATCCGATCATCAGCAGCATTTTTGGCGAAGCGGGAATTCGAGACATTCGCATTCCGACGATGATCATTGCGGGCAATGCGGATACGATCGCGCCCGCATTGCCCGAACAAATTAAACCGTTTACCGAACTGCAAACCCTCGATCGCTATCTTGCTGTAATCGATCGCGGAACGCATTTTTCAACGCTAGGGGAATCTCAAAACGATGTGCCGTTGCCAACCGATGTGATTGGCCCGACGCCTGCGATCGCTCAGCGCTATACCAGAGCGCTCAGCCTTGCGTTTTTTGAAACGTATATTGCGAATAATCCGCGCTATCGTGCTTACTTGTCGCCAACGTATGCACAAGCGTTGTCGCGAGATCCGCTACGGTTAAGTTTGATACAGGCGCTCACATTGGCTCAGTTAAATCGGTGATTGACTCGTGGACGGATTTCTCAATCTCAACAAACCCATTGGCTTTACGTCGCATGATTGTGTGGCAAAAGCTCGAAAAATTCTCAAGCAAAAACGCATTGGTCATGCCGGAACGCTTGATCCGGCGGCTGTCGGCGTGCTGCCAATGGCGATCGGACGCGCCACACGACTGCTGCAATATTTACGATCAGATAAAGCTTATCGCGCCACGATTCGATTTGGAATCACAACGGCAACCGACGATCTAGAAGGTGAGATCCTAACGCAGCAAGCAGTTTCAGAGTTGACGCTAGAGCAAATTAAGAAAAAGCTGCCGTTGTTTCAAGGCAGAATCGAGCAGATTCCCCCGAATTACAGCGCGATTCAAGTTGCGGGAAAACGGCTTTATGATTTGGCTCGATCGGGCACAACAATTGAGGTTCCTGCTCGATCGATCGAAATCTACCAAATCGAAATTTTAGATTGGCGAGCCGGAGAATTTCCTGAGTTAGCGTTAGCGATTTTTTGTGGAGGCGGAACGTATATTCGCTCGATCGCTCGTGATTTCGGCGCTGTTTTAGAAACAGGTGCCACGCTTGCGAAACTGATTAGAACCGAAAGTAGCGGCTTTAAGCTTTCAGAGAGTTTGACGTTTGAAGCGATCGAGAATCAATCATTTACGCCAATTTTACCGGACGTGGCATTATCGCATTTACCCAAGATTACTTTAGCAAGTGGGATCGATCGACGATGGCAACAAGGCCAAAAAATCGCAATGGAAATCGAACCTTCTGGAGTTTTGCGCGTGTACAACGAAGACAATTTGTTTCTAGGAATTGCCAATAGTTCAGATGGATTAATTATTCCTGAAATGGTTTATGAGCCAATCGGATAGAGATGATATTCAACTAAATTCAAAATGTCTCTGGCTAAGCCTATTCTTTGATATTTAGCAGCCTCCTAAACTTTCTGGGTTTCGGCTTGCGATACTTGCTTAAGTTGCCGCAAGTCAGCATTTGTGGAGAGGTTGAGCTTTACGTCTGCTCATAAACTTAGAGCAATTGTTAACGCTTCTCGTCAAAGTTGTCACTTCCTTTATGAATATTCCAGCTTCTCCTTGGGCGCTGATATCAGAAACGCATTTTAAGGTGCTTCCCTCGGTTCGCAGATACTTAAACCACTGGAAAGCGCAGGCAAAGCAAATTCCAAATCCAGAACTTCGCAAACAAGCGATCGCAAGTTTAGAAACTAAACAATTTCACTGTGAAGGGGGATCAATCTACGGACTCCTCGCAAACCAGGACTGGCGGGAAGCGATTCGCTTTATTGTGGCTTATCAAACCATTAGTGATTATTTGGACAATTTGTGCGATCGCAGTAGCTCGCTAGATCCTAAAGATTTTCGGGCACTGCATGGCTCTATTTTTGATGCTTTAACGCCAGGAGCAGAATCTCCGAACTATTACCGATTTCGAGCAGATCAAAACGATGGCGGTTATTTAACGGCATTGGTCAGAACTTGCCAAGAAGTTTTATCGAACGTCCCAAACTATTCAAAAATCACTTTAACCCTGCATGAACTAGCAAGCTATTACTGCGATTTGCAGGTTTATAAACACGTCAAAATCGAAGAGCGAATTCCACGGTTAAAAACTTGGTTTGCCTTACATCAAGAGAAGCTGCCTGAATTGAGTTGGTACGAGTTCTCTGCCTGCGCTGGATCAACGTTGGGCATCTTTTGTCTTGTTGCCTATGCATTTGATCCGGCGTTTTCTGAATCCCTCAGCACCCAAGTCAAGAATAGCTATTTCCCCTGGGTTCAAGGGCTACATATCCTGCTGGATTATCTGATTGATCAAGAAGAAGATCGTATCAATGGTGACTTAAATTTCTGTTTTTATTACAAAAGCAAAGGTGAAATGACCGAGCGATTTAAGCACTTCATCAAAAACGCAACTAAAAGTGTTGCTCAGTTGCCCCACACGCAGTTCCATCAACTAATCAGTCAGGCATTATTAAGCGTTTATCTTTCAGACAAGAAGGTTAAGAGACAGCAGGACGTTCAAGAGATTGCAAAACAACTGATTAAAGTCGGTGGCAGTCCTACTAGCTTCTTTCTTCAGAATCGGTTAATTGCTTCTCATTGGGTGTGAAATAATTTCAGAGCTGAATGCTCGAAAGAATTTTTTATACTCAAACGGATCAATATTTAGAATTAACCCGAACTCGGGTTAGTTCATAAACGCGGGCGCGGCTACACAAACGGATGTCGGGCTATGACGACTGCTGCCTGTTAATTAGCTGCGCAAACGTGACAATCCTTGCGCAGCTACATAATTTCTAGGCAATTTTCAAACAATACCAAGCAAACTTGCAAGCAAAGCGCGTTGAGCGTGCATTCGATTTTCAGCTTGATCCCACACTTTCGACTGCGATCCTTCGATCACCGCTTCGGTAATCTCTTCGCCGCGATGCGCCGGAAGACAATGCAGCACGATCGCATCTTTGTCTGCATCGTTTATTAACTGTTCGTTCACTTGATACGGCTGAAAAATTGGAATTCGGCTTTCAGCTAAATTCTCTTGTCCCATGCTAGACCACACGTCGGTATAAATGACGTGCGCCCCTTTTGCAGCCGCGATCGGATCTTCGGTTAAAACTACTTCAGACTTTCCTGCCGCGATTGCTTGAGTTTGTTCGACGATTGACGCTCCTGGTTGATAAGCTTTTGGCGTTGCAATCCGAACATTCATCCCGACTCGCGCACACCCAATCATCAGCGAATGTGCCACGTTATTCCCATCGCCAACATACGTCAACGTTAAACCCGATAGCGTCGAAAACTTTTCCTGAATTGTTTGCAAATCTGCCAAAATCTGACACGGATGCTCTAAATCAGTTAAAGCATTAATCACTGGACTTTCGCTGTAGTGCGCAAACGTTTCAAGGTCTTGCTGCTCAAATGTGCGAATTGCCAAAATATCTAGATATCGATCAAGCACCCGCGCGGTATCTGCGATCGGTTCTCCCCGACTCACTTGAGTAGCGTTAATCGGCAAATCGAGCACCTGACCGCCGAGCTGATACATTGCGGTCGAGAAACTCACACGAGTCCGAGTCGAAGCTTTATAAAACAGCAATCCGAGCACGGGAATGCGCTCACCGACCGCACGCGGATTGATTTTTCCAGCTTTCATCTGAGCCGCAATTTCAAGCAACGATTCAATTTCGTCGCTGCTTAAATCAGCCATGCTCAACAAATCTCGTCCTTTCAGTGCCTGCATGAAGTGCCTCGATCGCTCACGACATAAAAATCGCTCCTGAACTTTAAAGTTCAGGAGCGTGTGTTAAAACCCTACCAAATTAACCCCAAAGCAAGCAAATCAAAGCGTCAGCAAAAGTTAACTTGCGGACTGCAATTCCGCAGGCTTGACGGCTAATTTTTGAGTTTGATTGCCGCGTCGAACTTGAACGTTCAGAGTTTGACCCAATTGGCTATTTTCCACGATGTTTTGGAGCTGATCAGCTTTAGTGATAGCTTGTCCATCAATTTCAGTGATCACATCCCCGCGACGAATGCCTGCGCTGGCTGCGGGCGTATTTGGCAACACGCGCACCACGACAACACCATTGATTTCTGGAATCTCGAAGGCTGAATTTGGATCGGTGTTGTTTTGTCGAGCAATTTCCGGCGTTAGCGTGGTCATTTGCACGCCCAAATATGGATGGAGAATCTTCTCACCTCGCGCCAACGCATCTTTAATCGATTTCGCTTTATTAATCGGAATCGCAAATCCGATCCCCATCGCATCGGCTCGAATCGCAGTATTAATGCCGATCACTTCTCCTTGATCGTTGAGCAACGGCCCGCCCGAATTACCCGGATTAATCGCCGCATCGGTTTGAATAAAATCTAACCGCTTATCAATCAGCCCGATTTGAGCGCTCGATCGATGCAGCGTACTAACGATCCCCAGCGTCACGGTATTATCTAATCCAAGCGGATTTCCCACAGCGATCGCCCAATCTCCCACCGAAACCACATCGGAATCGGCAAGCGGTGCAATGGGTAAATCTGAACCATCAATCTTAACTACCGCCAAATCAGTGACTTCATCAAATCCCCGCACTTTCCCTTCAAACGTGCGTCCATCTTTAAGCGTGACGGTCACTTTTGTAGCACCATTAACCACGTGAGAATTCGTCAAAATAATGCCGTTTTTATCGATTAAGAAGCCAGATCCCTGACCGCGCAGCACTTGTTGATTCGGCAATTGGGGAATCACATCTTCGCCAAAAAACCGCCGAAAAAACGGGTCTTCAAACATCGGATCCGGAGCCGCCCGCCGCGTCACCGTGCGTTCCGTATCGATTCTCACAACTGCCATTCCCACTTTTTTAACGGCTTCTGCCACAAAGCTACCGCGCCCGATTTGCTCAGGCAGATATCTCTGCGGAATCGCTTTTGGTGCAGCCGCTACCGTTTCTGGAGCCGCCTGAACCGGAACGGCAATCGCAACACTCAGCACGATCGCCACAATCCCCATCCAAACCCGCCGCAATTGATTCAAAAATTTAGAGCTTTGCATATCCCATATCCATCGCGTTCACAAATGCCGTATTGCAGTTATTCCTATCCTACGGGTAGAAATAAACCCTGTGTGAGTAGAGATTTCACGCCATTTTCCCTACCGAATCTCAAAGAGAGATTTGCCTAAGCAGGCAAATCGAGCCAGTTCACCCAAATCAATACATTAAGATCGGAGATACTCCTAGATTTCATACCCTACTGCGACGATGGCAACTTCTGATCTTCCAGGCGATTTTGAACCGTTACCCGAGCATTCCCACTCTCACGAGGATTCTGGCACTCATCCTCATGTCCACACCGAAGAATCGGTTCGGCGCGTGGTGAATCGCTTATCGCGCATCGAAGGACATGTTCGCGGCATCAAGCGCATGGTGCAAGGCGATGAACCCTGCCCGGATGTGCTGATTCAAATTGCTGCCGTTCGGGGAGCGCTCGATCGAGTCGCCCGCATGATTCTCGATGAGCATTTAACTCAGTGTGTCGCTCGCGCCGCTTCTGAAGGCAACATCGACGCTGAGATCGAACAACTCAAGGCGGCACTCGATCGCTTTCTCATTTAAACGTCCGTTCGACAATTCTCACACTGGGTTATAAGTCGGCTGCGCCCCCTAAATTCCTATAAAGGATTTAGGGAGTTCTCCGAATCGTCATCGTCGCTAACCCCTTCTGTCAATCAGACGTTGATTTAAACAACCCCTGCAAACAATTCCTCGAACGATCGCTGCGGGGCGTCGGGCGTTGCCACAATCTCGACAACTTTGTTGTAGGCGCTCGTTTGAAACAGCGATTCAACACAAACCTGAGCCACTTTTGTGCGGGGAATGCTGCCTTCAGACAGGGTATCGGCAGAAGACATGACGATCGCGTTGTCGTTTTCTTCGTTTTTTAATCCACCGGGACGCACGATCGTATACTGCAATCCACTGCGCTCAAGATATTCCTCCGCCTGCTTTTTCCACACGAGAATTAACCAAAATAAATTCAATGGATGGAAAAGCCGCGACGTACACAGCGAAGACACCATGACAAAATGCTCAATATTTTTGGCTTTTGCCGCATCGACTAAATTCTTCGTGCCTTCGTAATCAACTTTATACGGGCCGGTCGGATCAAAGCTCGGTCGCGCACCTGTAGCAGAAAATAAAACCGTACAGTCGCCGATCGCGTCGATCAATTTATCACGCTGCAACACATCGCCCGAAACGAGTTCTACATCAGTCGGTAAAATCGATCGTGCTCCTTCTAAATCGCGCACCAATGCCCGGACGGGAATCCCACGATCGAGTAATTGCTGAACAATTCTCCGTCCTGTTTCTCCGGTTGCTCCCGCGACAAATGCTTTCATAGTCAGTGTCCTATGCAATATTCTCTATGTTTTCTCAAAATTCCGTCGGCTTGACATCTAGAGCTAGGCGGAATTATGGTCTTCATTTAAGATAACAGTGCGCAATAATCCTTAAAGTTTTGTAGAGTAGTTCAGGGGGCTTTTGAGGAATTTCGGATACAACTAATAACAGTGCTTAAATCGTTTCCGCAATCACCGAAATCGTGAATCAAACCGTGTAGATTGTATGAATTTTCAGAATTCGCATCCGCATTTCCTGAAGCATTGAGTATTGTTCGGGAACTCTGACAGTAAATTACGGCGAAACGGAAGAAAGAGTGAATGCAGTCCCAACCATCCGAAAGTCAATTTGTGCGATCGTCTGAGGCAAGACTGTCTCATGCTAGTAGCATCGGCGAATCATCACGCACTCATGAACCGACTGTTTTTCACAGTCAATTTGTTGACACGATGGAGATGCACGCCGATGCTCGCACCGTGGCTGACTATCTTGATGCGCATCAAGGCTGGTTCCGTCGCTGCGCCCACCCGATGCACGTCGAATCGATCGATCCCCAAAGCTACGCTTTGACGATTGGTCATTTTGGCGCGTTCGGCTACGAGGTCGAACCCAAAATCGGCTTAAATCTTTTACCTCAGCAAGAAGGCGTCTACCGCATCGAAACGGTTCCGGTTCCCCATGATTTAGCAGCAGGCTACGAAGTCGATTTCCGCGCCGCTTTAGACTTAGTTGAGCACACCGAATCTTCAACAAAATTAACGCAGGTACAGTGGAAACTCGATTTAACCGTATCAATTCAGTTTCCGCGCTTTATTCATGCTTTGCCTGATGCATTAGTTCGGAGAACGGGCGATCGATTGCTTCGTCAAGTGGTTCGGCAAGTTTCTCGTCGTCTATCGCACAAGGTTCAAGAAGATTTTCACTCGTCTCGCAACTTGCCGATGCCTAAGCGCAACCGTCACTAGATTTAACATCAGCTAAGCGATTTCTCGCTACAGTGTGAGCGGGTTGCTTTGCAAGCGGCAGCGTAGCCAGTCCCTTCTGTTGAACTTACGTTAATTAAGCATTCTTTTAGAACCTGCTTTTCCCATGCCAAATTTTGTTGCAAACGCATCACTCTTGATTGATCCGAGAACATTAATATAAAAACTTTATCGTTGTGTTTGATGCGCCAGCGTGGATCGTGGATGTTAACAGCGCGTGTTAGCGTGTGAATAATCCTCATTTGAGTCGATCGTCCATGAATACGCCAATTCAAATTCCGACCGATGTTTGGGTCGATGCCACTTGGGAAGAATACCTCAGCGTGATCGAGCATCTACCCTCACCGAAAGCCAAAGGGTATTATTACGATCACAAAATGAGGATTGAGATGGTTCCGTTGGGGCATGATCACGCTGCCGATAATACGATCGCGAGTTTTGCGGTAACCGCGTTTTGTGGATTGAAAGGCATTGCTGCAAAGGGATTAACAAATTGTACTTATCGAAAGCAAGGCATCAACGAGGCTCAGCCGGATGCATCGTATTATTTGGGTCAAAATGCTGACGTGATTCCCTGGGGAACAACCATTATCAACTTAGAGCAATATCCATCACCAGATCTTGTAATTGAGATTGCCAATTCCTCGTTGCTCGATGATCAAGGTGCAAAACGGTTGCTTTATGAAGACCTTCGGGTTAAAGAGTATTGGATTTTTGACGTGAAGAATATTCGAGTTCAAGCGTTTGCAATCGAAAATCAAGGCAGCCGCCGCATCGCAGAATCTTTGGTGCTTCCAGGGCTGAAAATTTCTCTCCTTCAAACAGCATTACAGCGCACGCGGCAGCAAAATCAAAGTGAAGTTGTTGCTTGGTTGTTGTCAGAATTCAGTCGGGCTTGATCGATCACCTGCGCCATAAGTTTTGGATAAACCAAGAGAAAAAAGCCCATCCAAATCAAAATGGGAACTGCCACAGTTGCGCTAACCCAAATGCGATGAAACAAAAGCCAACTGCCGATTACGATCGTCGTTCCTGTCAAGAGAATCGACCAGGGCTGACACCACCAGGGCTTATAGTGCCAGATGTTGATTGAAGTTTGATTAGAATCCATACGGCAATGAGAATTGGGGGGACACCATTAGGTTATTGTGATCAATAGTGATTCTAAAACTCTTCATAACATGACTCTGGCACCCCACAAAAAATCAAAAGCGCTCAAACCTTCGAGTCGTCGCCCTGCGAAGGAATTATGCAGCGAATGTGGACTGTGTGACACTTACTATATTCACTACGTTAAAGAAGCGTGTGCGTTTCTCAATCAGCAGATTCCCGACCTCGAAACGCAAACCCACGGGCGCAGTCGCGATTTAGACAATCCGGATGATTGGTATTTTGGAGTGAGCCAAGACATGATGGCCGCTCGCAAAAAAGAACCGATTCCGGGTGCACAATGGACGGGAATTGTGAGCACGATCGCCATCGAAATGCTCGATCGCGGCATGGTCGAGGGCGTCGTCTGTGTGCAGAATACCGACGACGATCGCTTTCAGCCTAAACTCATTATTGCCCGAACGCCCGAAGAGATTTTAGCAGCACGAGTCAATAAGCCGACGCTTTCTCCGAATTTGTCAGTGCTTGAAGAAATCGAGCGATCGGGACTGAAGCGATTGCTCGTTATTGGCGTTGGCTGTCAGATTCAAGCGTTACGAGCGGTTGAAAAACAATTAGGACTCGAGAAACTGTACGTTTTAGGAACACCTTGCACCGATAACGTGACTCGTGCTGGACTTCAGAAATTCTTAGACACCACCAGTCGATCGCCTGAAACCGTGGTTTACTACGAATTTATGCAGGATTTTCGAGTGCATTTCAAACACGAAGACGGATCAACAGAATTAGTGCCGTTCTTCGGATTGAAAACAAACGAATTAAAAGACGTGTTTGCGCCTTCGTGCCTCAGTTGTTTTGATTATGTGAATTCGCTGGCGGATCTCGTGGTTGGATATATGGGTGCGCCGTTTGGCTGGCAGTGGATCACCGTGAGAAACGATCGCGGTCAAGAAATGCTAAATCTCGTGCAAGACCAAATCGAAACGCAAGCCGTGATGTCGCAGGGCGATCGCCATCAAGCTGTTCAGCAAAGCATTCCTGCCTACGATAAAGGCGTGACACTTCCAATGTGGGCGGCAAAACTCATGGGCGTCGTGATCGAGCGCATTGGGCCAAAAGGATTAGAGTATGCGCGATTCTCGATCGATTCACATTTCACCCGCAATTATCTTTATGTCAAGCGCCATTATCCCAACAAGCTAGAACAACACGTTCCCGAATACGCTAAGCGGATTGTAGGTCAGTACAAATTGCCAGAGCAGTAAACGCCGAGGAAGTAAGAATAGCCTTACCGGAACGAAGGGTTCGGGAACCGTTAAAGCTCTGCGCGTTCACGCCGGGGA
>CAXUFL010000074.1:0-16929 GCA_964250455.1 uncultured bacterium | reverse complement strand
GAGCGTGAAATCGATCGCGCTCATAATGCCATCGCCGAATTTTTCGTGAATAATTTCTTTCATCGGCATTCCGTAAACCTGCATGATTTCGTAAAACCGATAAATCAACGGATCAGTTGGCACCACTGGCGTTAACCCTTTCACCGGGAAATTCATCAGTTCGGGTGCTAAATCAATGCTCAGACCTAATGCCGTGAGCAGCTTTGTGGCTTCATTTTCAGAGGCGCTTGCTTGACGGTAAAACAACGCCGCGATCCAAACTTCATTGCGTCCGAGAATCGCTTCGAGATCCGCAAAGCTGATTCCTTTGGCTTGCTTTGCGCTCAGTAGCTTTTGGGTAATTTCTGGAATAGTCATTGCGCCAGTTGATTAGATTCGTTTTACTTGTAATCGAGCAAGTCGCATCGGAGTTGTTAGCCCTGATACAAGCTGATCAGAATTTGCACAATGACCACAAAAAAGGGAGCCGTTGCGCTCCCCTTGATGAATTGATGACCTGAACTTAGCTTTTTGGCGCTTCAGCGTTTGACTCGTCTGTTGCGGCTTGCGCGGCGGCTCGTTCGGCGCGTTTTTTGCGATCGGCAGCTAACGCATCCGCCATGACTGCCTGTACTTGATTCATCTTCTCTAGATTGCTGCGATACAGCTCAAGGTCTTTTTGCACCTTATCTTCAGAAAGATTCAAAGCTTGGCACACTTTTTTAAGTGCATCAACCAGTTTGGCTTCGTCTTTGACCACATCCGGATTCGCCGTTTCCAGCATCGTAAACAAGCCAACCGCAAACAAGCGACTGTACTTGAATCGATCTTGGGCAGCATGAGCCGATCGAATCGCTTGAAGTCGATCGCGCAATCCATCGGCTTCGGGCAAACCGATCACGGCATCGGGAATCAGCAGCGTTTCCCACGAATGCTGCGACGCCAACGACAACAAATGCTCAGCATCGCGGCGATACTGCTGCGGATCGCTTTCTAACGCTTGGCAAAGCGCATTAAAAATCGAAACTTTGTCATTTTCCGGGCGATAGCCCTGCATAAATCGATCGAACGTCGTCACCACCCCCAATGCGTAAATTGGGTCGTATCGGAAGTCCACGTTGACGGCGAGCAAATGCATTTCAACCATTAATTCCTCAACGACCCGACGGTAAATCGAATTCACCGGGCGGGTGTGGATGTTGTAGAATGCTCGCTTGGTATCAGAAACAGTGCGGACGCTATTCACAGTAAAGTTGGGTGAGCTACGTTACCTTATTGTCGCGCTTAAGGGAATCTTTGCCAACCTTTTTATCTGGGTTTGCGTTTGGGTATCTCCTGAATCCTAGATTTAACGGCGTTAGAGCGATTAATCTGCTGTCAGCTCAACGATTAAAATAAAGCAACCCCGGACGAAAACTTTTCGTCTGGGGCAGTGCGTTTTTAAGCGGAACCCTGAGCGGGGATTGAATTAAACCGCGCCGCGTCCAGCAATGCGATTCCAGATAAACGAGAAGATAATTGCACCGATCACGGCAACGATGATGCCACCCAAGCTCAAACTCGTTGAAGCGAAGGCAAGCGTGCCCGTAGTCAAGAGCGAGTAAAGGCTTCCTCCAACAAATGCACCCACAATGCCCAGAATCAGGGTTCCAAGAATACCGCCGCCCCGAGCACCCGGATCAATCGCTTTTGCGATCGCACCTGCAATCAATCCCAAAACAACCCAAGCAAGAATATTCATAATCTAAGCGTCCTTGTCATAACAGTTATCAACGATTTAACTTTAGCAATCACAGCGTCTAGCTCCCCTCTTTCGTTTGAGGTAATTTGCGTAGAAAAATCAAAACCTACTGAAATCTATGCAAAATACGATTCGGCAGAAATTTAATCACTCCTGATTGCTTTAGCTTTGAAGCTCACGAGCGACTTCAATCAGCTTCTGAATGACTGTTTTGTTTTTCTCGTTGCGGTTGCCATAAAGCCGAGCCGAAAAAATCGTGATAATCTCCATCACATCCTCTGCAATTTCGTCTTCAAATTCAGACAGTGAACTCGCGTTGAGGATTACGATCTCAGTTCCAAAGTGTTCGCACAATGAGAAAATTAGCTCGATTCCGAGTCGAACTAAGCGATCGCGATGGGTTAAAACCAATCGTCCTACATCTCCTTGGCAAATCCGTTGAATCAAGCGCCGCAAGCCACTTTTGCGATAGTTGACGCCCGATCCAACATCTTCGATCGTTTCAAATTCCCAGCCCTGCTCGGTGCAAAACGTTTCTAAAACGGTGAGTTGTCGCTGCAATTCTTTTTTCTGGCTTTGATTGGCAACGCGAGCGTAAGCGATCGTGATGCGATCGGAAGCTGATTTTGCGGGTGCTAATCCTCGCAACTGCGCTAAATCGTAGCGTCGATGTCCGGCGGGCGTTCGCTCAACTTCAATTTTGCCGCTTGCTTCCCATCGGCGCAATGTATCACGAGAAACGCCTAATTCTGCGGCCGCTCGACCGATTCCAACTTTCATATTCTTATTCTAAGCAAGATCGAGAGAATTACCAGGCTTGCATAGATTTGCTGATGTTTTTGAGTGTAACTTACGTAGTATTCCTGTAGAGATAAAGTAGATTTCTTTGCAACGATGCTGCTTTGCAAGGCAGATTGTCTTTAGGTTTAGGCTGGGTTTTAAGATTCTATGCTGCGTTTCCGGCTCGCGAATGAATTGTGGGTAGGGCAGTAACAAATTGAAGCGCCCTGGCGAATGCGATTAGCTTCGCAAGAGCCTCTGGCTACGCGGCTACACAGACTAAACCCGCCTTTATCGGGTTAAGAGCCAACTAGATAGAGCACCCGCAAAGGCGAGTTTTATCCGTATAGCTGCCTAGCCGAAGGCTCTTGCGAAGCTAATGGCTCCTGCGAAGCTAATAACAGTCGCAATGCTTAACCGGGACTGACGTTAAAACAGTTCCTAATGTCATTCTTCAGAGCGTTGAAAGGCGATCGATAACTGCAATATCAAAGAAATGAATATAGTCTGCAACGGTTCCGAAACCGATAAGTTGAATGCCTGCCTTCATCGATCGATTCAAGCAGATTCGCCACAGCCTCACGATCGCCCGTTTGCCAATGATCTGCATCTTATGGGTTGTCGCACAGCGCTCAGCGACTGCTGCACCGTCCATTCCCGCTATCTCAGTCGATCAAGCTCCTTACAGTCAACTCTTCTTTACCGGATCAGAGTATGCGGTGAAAGACGCAGATTATAACGTTAATAATTCTGCGATCGGGGTTGAAACCGTTTGGAGCACAAACCCAACTAAGCAGCGCTCTCAGGTGGCCGTGCGCTACTGCCTGCCAAATTTTAGGTTGACCGACGACAATCCAACCGGAGCTGCCTTAACTAAAATCGTGCTTTTAGCGGATCAGCAGTCGATCGTCACCATCAATCAACGCCTTGCTTATACGCCAACGATCGCCCGCGTGATTCGGCCTGCTCAGTACCAGTATCCTGATCTGAGCGATTTTTATGATCCTTTCATACTGCGCACAGATGTATTAGGCAGACCGATTTCAAACAACTTCGCGTTTAATTTAGGGAATTTTCCTACGGGGTATTTGCCAGAAGCGACATGCAGCTATGGAACAGCTCGCTTTGACATCACGCCAGTAGCAGCGACGCTTGCTCAAGCCCCAGCAAAAACGCTGCAAATGCAGCTCGTTTTCAGCAATGGTGTTAGTGAAACTTGGCATTTGGGCAGTAAAACGGTGCAAATCTTGAAGGATTTAGTGCAACAAAAGCAAACGCGCTGAGCGTTTCTGAAGGGTCGATCGACAGAGGAAGTTAGCTACGACTGTAATTTAGGAGGCATAAGCCACTCACAACGCAGCGAAAAAACTTGTCGAACTGACGTTGATCTAACCTGAGTTGTGGATCAGAAGCCTGACCCGCCTGGCGACTAAAGGCGCGGCTAATCGGTCCCTTCGGAGTTGCGCTTTGCGCTAATCGAAGTCCGCCTGACGCGGACTCCACGCAGAATTTGTCGCTACTGAACCCGCGTAGGCGGGTTTTGTCTGTGTAGCCGCGCCTTCAGTCGCGCCCGCTTAACCGCAACTGACGTTAATTTAGAATCGACGATCGCATCAACAAAAAAGCCAGAACTCAGAGAATCCTGAATTCTGGCACAAAGTAAGCACTGAATCGAAACTTAACGATTGCCTTGCTGCTGTAGGAATTGACGCACTTCTTTGCCCGGAGTGTAGCCGTAGCCAAACGAAGCATTATCCCCGTCTTCGATGATTTGCGGCGTAATGATTACGATGACTTCTTGACGTTGATTGTCGCGGGTGGTGCTTCTAAATAAAGAACCGAGAATCGGCAAATCTCCGAGAATCGGCACCTTGCGAACGGTGGCTCGATCGCGCTCTTGAATAATTCCCGACAAAATCAGCGTTTGACCATCCCGCACCCGAATTGCACCAGATTCAACGACCCGACGAGAAATCAAGGTAATATCGCCCTGTACTGTGCGAAGCGGAGCTTGAGGCGCAGAAATCTCAGGCGTTGTTCGGATTGTGACGAAGCCGTTGTCATCGATCCGATCGACTTTGAGATTCAGAATCAGTCCTGCTTCACGGATAAGCGGGTTTCCATCCTTGAAGCCTGTAAAAATTTCTTCAACAAGTTTCACCGCCGAGCTTTCACCGTCTTGAATGATTACGGTTGGATCTGCAAGCACTTTTGCGTTTCCGCTTGTAACCTGCGATTGCAAGGACGCGAGGAATTTAGTCGGAAATTGAAATAGCGAAGGCAGCTTAAACTCTACACTTCCTGGTGTCGTACCCTGGGGCGGAGTAATCTTTGATACGCCTGGCTGAAATGGGCTACTCTCAGTTCCAAAGGGTGCACGCGCACCTGTAATGTTACCAAAGGGATCAACATTTGTTGTATTTAGAGGATAAGGCGTATTTCCATTGTTGGGCGAATCAAGGAACGGCTGCAAGGTTTGAGTTCCCGAAGGAAGTAAATTTCCGGTGACAGGACGCGAGGTGAGGCTTCCCTGAGATTCAGCCAACGTTGGCGGTCGATACTGCCCAAAGTTAAAGAGCGCTGCACCTTTGTCTACTGTGAAGAAATTATTACCAATACCAAACGAAAAGCTGGTATTGAAGTCATCGGTGCGCAGCAAATTCACATCTACAATCTTGACGTTGAGCGCAACTTGACGTTTGCGGGCATCGAGTTGAGTCAAAAGGCGCGTAGCAATCTCAACCTTTTTCGGAGTTCCACTAATGGTAATGGAATTAAGTCGATCGTCAGACGTAACCGCAAGACCGCGCAAAATCAATGGGCCGGTACCCTCGGTTGCTCGCAACGCTAAAATTGTGGGTCTTGTTACTTCAACGACTCGCGCAATGTTGGTGCCAGCCGCCCCGATCGTTTGAACCTGGAGTTCATTAAACGGACGCTGTGTTTCTGCGCCTTGCGTGGTTAGAAATGCAGCCGCATCAGCCGCCGGAACTTGATTGAGGCGAATCGTGCGAGAAATCGTGTTGCGAGCTTCATCGGGCAGTCGAGGGCCTACAAACAGCGTTCGCCCGACGCGATTCGCTTCTAAGCTGCTGCACTGCCCAGAACCGCTAGATGCGGAATTTGCAGATGAGGCGGTGACACAAGTAACGCGCAGAACATAGTTAAACACATCTTGCACCGATTCATTCTCAATATCAAGCGAGATGGTGGGGCCAGAACTTTTAGCCCCTGGCTGCTGTCCTGGCTGTTGTCCACTTGACGGATCGGTGTATGCCAAGTTCAATCCAGCCGCACGCGCCAACAGTGAAAGCACTTCTCGCACCGGGGCATCTCTAAGAACTAAGCGAGGAATGCGCTCGTTCGAGCCAAGATCGATCGTGCTCGGTGAAGTGTCAATCTGCGAAACGGCTTGATCTCCAACCGGAGGCGCAACGGCTCGTCTTAAAAGCGGGGGAACGGGCGCAACGGGAACCGTGGGCTGTCCTTGATTGGGGACTTGCGCCGTTGGCACAAACGGCGCAACGGGAACCCGTGAAGTCGGAAGCGGTGCAGACGGAGTGGATTGAGCCACGGTTGTTGCAGACATGACTTTCATCGGAGCCGCTTCAGTTGGTGCAGGAGCCGCACCCCCGCCCGCACTGCCCACATTAAAAATCACGCCTCGCGCGTTGCGGCTGGCAACCTGCCCGATCGGGACGCCATCTTTCCCAACGACTGTGACCTGAACGCCGTTACCTGAAACGGGAACAACTGAAATCAGCGAAATTCCTGGAGCCGGATTGTCTTGGCGGAACGGCTGACGGATTTGAGCATTAAACACATACGCATTCCAAGTATTGCCGCGATTGACGTTAAACACTTGGGGCGCTTTGTTGCCTTGCGTTTCGAGCACCAAATCAACGCCAGAACCGTTGGGATTGAGGCGAACGTTGGTGACTTGGGTTGGGTTAGCAGACGCGGGTTGAGTCGCGAACACCGCAAGGCTGGCGGCAGTAGCAAAGGTGATCGATCGAAGCTCTTTCACGAAATTGACTCCTCAAGGTAGGGGGTGACGATTTGACTTACTTGGCGGTTTTTGCGGCAGCAGCCGTTTGAGCGGCTTTAACTTCGGCTTCGCTGAGCGGCAACAACGCATCCATTTTGAAAGCCGTTGTAATTTGGTTATCGGGTTGGCAGTTGGTGAGATAGCGAATCGTGCCGTCGGGCTGAATTTCGTACAAGCCTTCGGAGATTTTGTTATCGATCGTTTTGATTTCTAAATCGCGCACCAACAGCAACGGCTGTAACCGCTCGATCGTTCTAAAAATCGATTGCGTTTGGTTGAAGTTGCCTCGGAATTCGACTTCGATCGTTTGGCGCTTTAGTTTGTTGTTGATCGGCGCACCGAGCGACCCATCGCTAATGATTTCAGAACCTTTCTCGCTGGGCTTAAACTTTTTTAGTTTGGCTTCAGCAATCAAATCTCCGAACTTGTCGCTAAATTCTTGCGCTCCGCCGACTTGACCAAACAGTTGACGCACATAAACCGGACAGCCGTTTAACTTTGCGTTTGTTGCGGTGAGTAATCCAGTGTTGTTTTTTTCGATGAGCTGATTGATATCAAACAACAGCGTGTTCAGCGTTTTTTCACTGGCAAACAAAGCGTAAACCTGATCGCGTTGCTGATTTGCTTTTGCTAAGTTATCTTTCGCGTCTTGAATCTGCTTGCGAATCATTGCTTGTTGCTTTAGCTGTTCACTTTTCTCTTCTACTTTGGATTGAAGCTGCTGCTGAGTTTCCCAAGCAGGCATGACTAAATTCATCACGATCGCGACGAATCCAATTAATCCGCCTACCCCGCACAAAACACCGATAATCATCGGGGTGAGGCTCAAACCAAACACTGCCGGATAACTAGCAGTGTTTTCATCTGACTCTTGTAAAAAGTCTCCAGCCGTCATGGTGTTTTTGCTCCGTTCTTGGGGGTTGCTGCGGGTGCAGATTGAATCACGCCGCGTTCTTTTAGCGCTTCGATGCGGGTGACGAGTCCGATCGCGCCTTTACGATCGAGTTCTCGCACCAAATCAGACGCAGGCACTTCGTTCAACGCCGTTGTTAGCACGAACTTCACTTTTCTCGGGAGCTTGGGCGGTTTAATCGTGCCTTCTCGCTTAACGCCCGGAAACTCAGGAAGCTGCAACGTTTTTGCTTCATTTAGTTCGGCGCTGACAACTTTTGTTTCGCTGGCTTTGAGAAAGTTCGATTGCTGAAGCGTCAACAGAAAATCATTGACGTCGTTAAACGAGTTCGCCAATCCAGTGATTTCAATGCGTCCAGAAACCGGAGACGAAGCCGGAGACGAAGCCGCGTTCGGTGCTCCAGTTGCGGCGGTCGGTTCAATTTGTTTGATCGAAGCAAGCTGTATATTCACAGGTAAGCGATCGCGGATGTCTTGCGCCATTGCTGACCAGGGCTTGAGTTGATTAAATACCGTTGCTAACGCTTGCGCTTCTTCGGTCGCTTTCTTGGCTTGCTCCTGAATCGTGGATAAATTTTTCTTCTCGGTTTCCAGGGTGCCAAGCTGCACGTCGAGATCCGCTTGCTGTTTTTCTAAGTCGCTGTTTTTCAGCGTCAACACTCCCCAAAGCGCTCCCGCTAAAACCGGAAACGCGATCAGCACGCCAACGCCGATAAAAAGCGGGCGTCGATCGCTCGGCGATACGCTGAGTTTCGGGCGTGCGCCGCGCCGTTTGTCGGGCTTGATGTCGGGTCGATCGTTGAGAAAATTGATGTCTAAACTGTACATTTACCATGCCTCCCGCAGTCCTAAACCCAGCACAACGCCTAATCCGGGTCGCACGGCTGCCGGAATGTCTTCTGCTACCAGCGACAGGGCGGCGATCGGATCAACCTGAACACACGGCAAACTGAGGCGTTGTGTAAAAAATTCGTCAAGCTGTCCGATCGATGCGCCCGACCCCGCTAACATCAACTGCGCGACCTCTAGGTTTTCGCCTTGATTAAGGTAGAAATCGATCGATCGCCGCAGTTCGTCAGACAGTTCCCCTAACACGCGCACCATTGCCGCCGTTCCAGGATTTGCAGCACCCGGACGCGAACTGCCAACCGTATCCATCGAATTCGTTGGAACGGTCATTCCTTGCAGCAAATCAGTGCTGCGCGACGGAGGAAGATTCATCGCTCGCGACAACGCGCTTTGAATTTGATACGTACCGATCGGAACCGTGCGCGAAAATTGCGGCACGCCATCGACGGTGATTGAAATTTCGGTACTCTCGAATTGAATATCCACGATCGCCACCGCTTCTTGCGGTGAAAATTGTCTAAGCTGTTCGCGAATCGTGCGAATCAGCGAAAAACTGCTCACTTCTAAAACATCAATTTGCAGTCCCGCTTGCTGAAATGTATTGATGTAGGTATCAGTGACTTCTTTGCGCGTGGCAACTAGTAAAACTTGAACTTTCTCGATTCCGTCTTCATCCACAAATAAGCCAAGTTTCTGATAATCAACATCGGCTTCTTCGCGAGGAAAAGGAAGGTAAAGCCCTGCTTCTTGATTGAGCACCATTTCGCGGAGTTCTCGATCGTCAAGTTCGGCGGGAACGGGAATAATTCGCGTGACCGTATCGCGTCCACCCGGAACTGCCGTTGCCACTTGCTTTGCTTTGATTTTGTTTTCGGTTAGTGCCGTTTGAATAATGTCTGCCATTGCAGGCGCATCCACAATTTGCCCTTCTTGAATAATTCCTTCAGGAATTGGAACGGTGGCAAACGTTGCTAACCGAAATCCTTGTTTTTGTTTGCGTAATTGCACTAAGTTCAGGCGATCGGCGGCTAACTCAATGCCAACGCCTTTAGATTTTTTTGAGAATAACCCTTTGAGACCGTTAACCACTGTTTTGTTAGCCCGCTACGAGTGAATGAGGAACCTTTTTGCTCTACGATCGAGAAGCAATGCAAGTCGCGAATCAGTCCGAATTGCAGTTCAATACTGTTAAATAAATCAAACAATATTGAGTGCTACGGACTTAGATTGCCCAAACTTTTAACCGAGCCAACACGTTTCTTTAAAAATTTGAAGGAATTCTGAAGCTGCTGTTTTTAAGAATATTTTCCTCAAACGAAATTGGACTGTTCACTAGTTGAAAACAGCCGAGTTTATTCTGATTTTTGCAATAGTTTGATTAGTTTCTTCGGCTTAGAAAGATGATTTAGCGCGAGGGTCGATCAAAGGAGCTTGCTGCGTTGTTGATCGTCACTTGCAAAGCAACCAGGTGATAACAACACAGCAAGAGAATTGCTGCGCCAACGTTTATTTTGCGCCGATCGTACAGCGTCATGATCCTTTTTGTACGATCAACAAAAGCTTCAAATGCATCGTACACGCAATTTTAAAAACGGCACGATTTTTTAAGCGTCGCTTAATGGTTAAATTACGATTGCTCACAAGCTGAGCAACATTGACGCTTCAGCCGGAATTAGCGATCGCAACTCTAACGCGCTAATAATCTTCCCCACGCTATCACTCAGCGTTTCTTCGGCGGTATAACAAACAACATCTGGATGCGTGGGCGCTTCATACGGCGAATCGATTCCCGTGAACGCCTTGATTTCGCCTGCTCTTGCTTTGGCGTACAATCCCTTCACATCTCTGGCTTCGCACACTTCAAGCGGTGCATTCACATAAATCTCGATGAAATTAGGAATCGTTTGACGCAGTTCTTCGCGCAGTTCACGATACGGACTAATCGCCGATACGATCACGCCTACCCCATTACGACTGAGTAAATTCGCCACAAATCCGATGCGGCGAATATTAGTTTCGCGATCGACTCGACTAAATCCTAATCCTTGACACAGTTGCGTCCGAATCACGTCACCGTCTAACACTTCGATTGATTGGCTGCGCGATTTCAATTCTGCTTCGAGATGATGCGCGATCGTGGTTTTTCCAGCTCCGCTCAATCCAGTCAGCCAAAGCACAAATCCTGTTTGCGGCATAGTTTGACCTGAAAATATTTTCATTGCAAATCAACCGCGATTTTTTTCCATCTGTCCACAAATAGATTCAAAAAAAGCCCCCGGATCACCAGGGGCATTTATCCAAAATCGTTGTCGAAACTACGGAGAAATCAATTAAGCACTAACCGTAAGCGGCGATGAAGCTCGACCGATCACGACTTGTCCATCTTCATCGAGATCCGCAACGGCGGTATCACCCGACTCGATGCGACCCGCAAGAAAAGCTTCTGCTAAACCGTCTTCAAGCAGTCGCGAAATCGCTCGACGCAACGGACGCGCACCATAGCTCGGATTGTAGCCTTCTGCAACCACGCGCTCTTTGAAGCGATCGCTGACTTCAAGCAAAATGCCTTGTTCAGCAATTCGAGTCGCCGCTTCTTGAATCATCAGATCGGCAATCTCAATGATCTCAGGCTTCGTCAACTGACGGAAGACGATAATTTCGTCTACGCGGTTGAGAAACTCCGGTCGGAAGTATTGCTTTAACTCTTCGTTGACCAGATTGCGAATGCGATCGTACTGCGCCGATTCCACTGATCCGCCACTAAACTCGAAGCCCAAGCCCGTACCGCCTTTCTCGATTACCTTCGAGCCTAAGTTCGAGGTCATAATCAGCAGCGTGTTCTTAAAGCTCACGGTGCGACCTTTCGAGTCGGTCAAGCGACCATCTTCGAGCAGTTGCAAAAGCATATTGAAGACATCCGGGTGAGCCTTTTCGATTTCATCAAACAGAATCACCGTGTACGGATTGCGACGAACCGCTTCGGTCAACTGTCCGCCTTCGTCGTAGCCGACATATCCCGGCGGCGAACCGATCAGCTTAGAAACCGTGTGCGCTTCCATGTATTCAGACATGTCAAGGCGAATCATCGCGTCTTGTGAACCAAAGACCGATGCCGCAAGGGCTTTTGCAAGCTCAGTCTTCCCTACTCCGGTCGGGCCAGAGAAGATAAAGCTGGCGATCGGTCGATTGGGGTTGTGCAGTCCAACCCGGGCCCGCTTGATCGATCGAGCCACGGCCGTCACTGCTTCGTTTTGTCCGATCACACGCTGATGCAACGTTTCGTCTAAGTGCAACAGCATTGCAGATTCCGATTCGGTCAGCTTGCTTACTGGAATGCCTGTCCACGAAGCAACAACTTGCGCAATGTCTTCTTCGGTCACAACGGGTAACACGCCATTTGAAGCTTGAGCATCGGGGCTAAGCTGACGCTCTAGCTCTAACTCACGATCGCGCAGTTGACCCGCTTTGTCGAAGTCTTGGGCTGAAGCTGCCGCAGATTTTTCTTTCTGCACTTGGCGCAGCTCTTTCTTCATCGCTTTGTGAGCCGGATTTGTATTTCTGAGGCGCACCAGCGATCCTGCTTCGTCGATCAAGTCGATCGCTTTATCCGGCAAGAATCGATCGGCGATATAGCGATCAGCCAAAATCGCGGCGGCTTCAACCGCGCCGTTGTCGATCGTCAATTGGTGGTGTTGTTCATATCGATCGCGAATGCCGCGCAGGATTTCGATCGTTTCATCAACGCTTGGTTCTCCAACCATCACAGGCTGGAATCGTCGCTCTAAAGCGGCATCGCGCTCGATGTGCTGGCGGTATTCATCCAGCGTCGTCGCGCCAATGCACTGAAACGTCCCCCGCGCTAAGGCAGGCTTGAGAATATTCGCGGCATCCATACCGCCCGAAACTGCGCCTGCGCCAACCATCGTATGAATTTCGTCGATCACTAAGATGATATTGCCTGACTGCTGCACTTCCTCCATGATCTGCTTTATGCGCTCCTCGAACTCCCCGCGAAAGCGAGTTCCAGCCAGCAACGAACCCATATCAAGCTGAATCACTTGCTTTTCAAACAAGACTTCGGGAACGGCTTGATCTTGAATGCGCTGCGCTAAACCTTCGGCGATCGCCGTTTTACCCACGCCAGGTTCACCCACCAGCACAGGGTTATTCTTGGTGCGGCGACCGAGGATTTGAATCACACGATCGATTTCCGACTGCCGACCCACCATCGGGTCAAGCTTGCCGTCGGCGGCCATCTGGGTTAAATCAGTGCCGAATTCATCTAAAGCTGGGGTTTGCTTGCTGCGTGAGCGTTTAGCAGCGCTTTGGCGGGCGGGAGCGGCAACCGCTTCGGGAACCCGATCAAGGTGATTGCGCAAATCAGCTAAATTCACACCTAACTGAGTCAGAACTTTTGTCGCAACGCCTTGATTATCTTGAGCCAAACTGGTCAGCAAATGCTCTGGGCGCACGTATCGATCGCCCAGCGTGCGCGAATGCTGCATGGCTTGTTCTAAAATCTGGCGAGTTTTCGGGGTAAAGGGCAACTCTGAGAGCGTTGATCCAGTCCCTCGACCCACGATTTTTTCGACTTCCAAACGCGCCCCGTCTAACGTCACGCCCATTTCATTCAGCACAGACGCCGCGATCGTGTCGTCTTGTCTGAGTAAGCCGAGCAAAATTGCTTCAGTGCCGACCGAGTTTTGTCGCAAACGGCGGGCTTCTTCCTGAGCAAACATAATGGTGGCGATCGCCTGGTCGGTGAAGTATTCAAACATCGGGACTTTCTCCACTTGGTGGGGTTTATGTGGGCAACTGCCACACAACACAGAAATATTTACGACACACTACTATTCGTAAACTTTCTTGTACTTCTGAACCCCACTCTAACGAGGGAAACCAACAACCCACGAGGGAGGATAACCGTCATCAGTAGGTGAAGGAACCGCAATTCACGCGCTGCTCGAAGAGGTTAAAGAATGCCGTTCACTCGATGCTTCTGCCGTTTGTTAGAGGCTTACGGCGATCGCGTTCTTTACAATCAGCACAGCACTTCATCAAGCCACAATGAACAATTCAGAACCGAGAGAAGTCACCGATCGCGACGGTACGGTTTGGTCATGTCTGCAAGCGTTGAGCGGAATTTCCGAGGATGCCGGACAGGTCAAAGGCGAAGACAATGTTTACTGGGTCGTCTGCACGCCAAGCGGCGGAGCGCAGTCAGTCCACGTCAAACTAGCCGGAGAATGGGAAACTGAATACTCGGATGAAGCCTTGTTAAACGAGATTGCGGCCGTCCAAAAAAATTAGAGTTCTTGCTGAGATAGAAACGCAATCGTGCGCAATCTGCTCAGCGTCGCTGTTTTTTGTCCTCGAATCAGCCGCTTGTCAAACATCTAACTGGAGTTGGGTGAACAAACTTTGAATCGTCTTCAAGATCAAGAAGCTTGTTGCTTATAAAAACCTAACGCGATTAAGCGACTAGGTAACAAACACTTTGATAGGAAATTTACTATGGTTGCAACTCTTGACGATACAAAGCGAATGGCGATCGCAGAACGATTAGCCGATCTCAAAGCGTTTCAAAGTTCGCTGCTGACAAACGATCAAAAATTAATCGACACTTGCCCGTATGCAGACGTGCGCGATCGCCTGCAAAACATGCTTCAAGATGATCAGAAAAACTTGGGCATTATCGAGACGGTGATTGTGCAATATGGAATTCAAGCTGAACCCAGTGCTGCAACTAAAATTTTGATCGAGCAGTTCGAGAAAATCGCGTCGGCGGATGAGTTTACCTATTACCAGAAAGTGATGCAGCACGAACTGGTAAAGCATGGGCAAGCAATGGCAGGCATCACGATTCACAAAGCCGCTCAAAAAGTAGGAGCCGATATTGAAGTCGCGATCGCGCCGCTCAACACGGTGAATTTTGAAAATCGGGCGCACCAAGAGCAGCTTAAAGGCGTGCTCGAACAAGTAGGCGTGCGTGAAATGACCGGAATGGATGCCGATCAGGGTTTGTGGGCGCGGGTGCAAGATGCAGTTGCTGCACTGTCTGGCGTTGCAGGCAGCGTGATCACGCAAAACACCGACAAAGAAGAAGTCAACATCCAAACGCTGGTTCGCTTCGATCACAACAAAATCAATACGATCTTCACAGAAATCGGCACGACGAAAGATTCTCAAAAGCTACAAGCGTACTTCGGGCAGCTTTATAAAGATCTGTTAGTGTACGCCAAAGCGTCAGAAGAAGTGGTTTATCCGCGCATTCGATCGTTCTACGGCGAGGACAACGTTCAGGAGTTGCAAAACGAGCAAGCGCAATGGAAACCGATGCTCGATGAAATCAAGTCGATCGATCCCGCAGCGTCACCGGATTTATTTAGATCCAAAATCAAAGATCTAATGGATCAATTTGGCGACCACATTCGTCAAAAAGAAAGCACGATGTTTGCGTCGATCGATAAAAATTGCAGCACCCAGGAAAAAGAACAAATGGCGTCTCAGTTCAAAGAAGTGAAGCGCAAAGCGCAAGAAGAAATGACCGCAGCGTAGTTCTTTATCCTATGAGGAATGAGGGTTGATGCCTTATTCCTCAACTCCCCCTTAACCGTCTTATGCCCTACGAATCGATTTCAAATCACGGCATCATCGGCAACATGCACACGACAGCCTTAGTCGGATTGAGCGGATCGATCGATTGGTTTTGCTTTCCGCATCACGATTCTCCGAGCGTGTTTGCAGCGATTTTAGACGACCAAAAAGGCGGGTGTTTTCAGATTCATCCCGTTGATCAATCCGCGCCGTTTGCCGCACCGAATCAAATTCCTGCCGAGCAGATTTCAACCAAGCAGCATTACGTTCCGGCAACAAACGTTTTGGTAACGCGATTTCTAACGACTCGCGGCATGGGTAAGATTATCGATTTCATGCCCGTTGATTTAAGGGAGGATGAAGCAGGGTATCACAGTTTAATTCGGCAGGTTGTAGTTGAGCGAGGAACGCTAACGTTTCAGTTGCGGTGTTATCCAGCGTTTGATTATGCAAGAGAACCACATCAAACGATGATGACTCAAACCGGAGCGTTGTTTCAAAGTTCAACGCTAAAGCTCAGCCTTGACGCGAGCATTGGGCTTGAGCAAAATGATCAAGGCGTTTTTGCTCAGTTCACGCTCAAAGAAGGAGAAAAAGCAACGTTTGTTCTGCAAGAACCGCAAGCGCAGTCGGCTTTAACGCCTGAGCAGATTGAATCGCTGTTCGATCGTACCGTCATTTACTGGCGGCGCTGGCTGTCGCAGTCTCAATACAAAGGGCGCTGGCGCGAAACGGTCGAACGATCAGCGCTTGTGCTTAAACTGCTGACATTTGAACCGACAGGCGCGATTATTGCCGCTCCTACGTCTAGCCTGCCTGAAGCGATCGGGGGCGATCGCAACTGGGATTATCGCTACACCTGGATTCGCGATGCTGCTTTTACGCTGTATGGTTTTTTGCGGCTGGGATTTACTCAAGAAGCTGCGCAGTTTATTCAATGGGTTGAGCATCTTTGCCGTCGCGAAACTCAAAACGGAGCGCTGCAAATTGTGTACCGGATTAATGGCGATCGTCAACTCGAAGAAAAAACCCTGGATCACTTGAGCGGCTATCGATCGTCGCATCCGGTTCGGATTGGGAACGGGGCTTATCAGCAGCTTCAGCTTGATATCTACGGTGAGCTACTCGATGCTGTGTATTTGTACAACAAGTATGGCAGTCCAATTTCCTATGATTTCTGGGTTTACCTCAGACAGCTAGTTGATTGGGTGTGCGAAAACTGGCAGCGCAAAGATCAAGGCATGTGGGAAGTTCGCAGCGAAGCGCAGCACTTTGTTTACTCGAAAATTATGTGTTGGGTTGCTGTTGATCGCGGCATTCGACTGGCGCAAAAGCGATCGCTGCCGTACGATCGCGATCGCTGGCTGACGGTGCGCGATCAAATTTACGAAGACGTGATGCAGCACGGATGGAATGGTGAGGTATTTGTGCAGTACTACGGCAGTTCGTCGATCGATGCCAGCAGCTTAATTATGCCGCTCGTGTTCTTTATGTCGCCGAGTGATCCTCGCTTTCTCAAAACCTTAGCAACGATTCAGCAGTCGCCGGAAGCAGGCGGATTGTCGTCGGGTGGATTGATTCATCGCTATAACCTTCATCTAGCAAGCGATGGGATTGACGGCGACGAAGGCACGTTTAGTATGTGTACGTTTTGGTACATCGAAGCGTTAGCGCGAGCCGGACGAGTTGACCCGAAGAAGTTAAATGAAGCGTATGCCTTGTTTGAAAAAACGCTGACGTATGCCAATCATGTCGGATTGTTTGCTGAGGAAATTAGTCTCAACGGGGAAGCGTTGGGCAATTTTCCGCAGGCGTTTACGCATTTGGCGTTGATTAGCGCGGCTTGGAATTTGAATAAAGCGTTGGATGAGCAATGAAATTAAATGCTTTATTAACGTGAATTCGCGATAACAAATGGCTTGAATGGGGTCTGAATCGGTGGATAGGCGGGTCGTTGTCTAAGACGCCTAGCGACTGAAGGCGCGGCTACACAGACGAAGTGCGCCTCCGCGCACTAACAGCC
>CAXUFL010000073.1:0-17673 GCA_964250455.1 uncultured bacterium | reverse complement strand
TAAAATCTGTAAGCTCCATTGATGATGTTGATGAGTACAGATAACATCGAGCCGACTGGCAGCGATCGCGTGTTTGCCAACATTACAAAGCGCTTCTTGCAGAAAAATGCAGAGTCCTTGCTTTTGTTCTGAAGTCAAATCACAGTCTTTGAGCAAGTTAAAATCTGGAGGAATGCAAACCCGGAGCGAAGCAAATCCTGGTAAATCTCGCTGTAACGTCTCTTCGTAGACTTGATATAGCAAATCAGGTAGCGGAGTTTGAATGTAACGATTTTTGCCAGAGAGGAGTTCTTGCTTCATCGAGTCATAAACCGATCGCAATTCCTGATTTAGGGATTCTAACTGCGATCGTAATGTCGATTCGTCTAATGTTCTCAAAATCGCTGCCAACGTTTGCAAAGGGCCATTATGAACCGCATCATACGTGCGCTTCAAAGTTAAACTTCGCTGTTCAAGTAACACTCTCGAATCTCGATCGAAAAATGAAGTCGTCAGTCCCGCCGTACACAAAGTCAACAAAGCCGGAACCAACGGAATCCACCACCCCACAATGATCAATCCATCGCAAATCAAGATCAAGCAGATACTACTAACAGCGAGACTAAATAGAGTCTTCCAGGGCGATCGCAGCATCAATCCCAATGCAATCCCAAACAATCCCCAACCCACAATCCAAACATACTCCCAAGCATTAAACCAGGTCCGAAGGAGCGGTCTATCTTCGAGAACCGCATGAATGATTTGACTAATTGCATGAGCTTGATACTCAACCCCATAAAGCGATTGATATTGTTCTACATCCTCTAAAGCATTCGATAATACAGTTCCTTGCGTTGCCGAAGTCATAAAGATATCGTTTACGCTTGGCGCGGTCACTCCAATCAGAACAATGCGATCGCGAATCAAATCAGACGGAACTTTATTATTTAGCACATCGGTCAGTGAAACGATCGTAAACGGTCGGGGTGAAGCGCGAAAGTTCAGCAGCATTTGATTTCCGCCCGCCTTTGCATTCACATATCCTCCTGTATTCTTGATAAATCGAGGCAATGCGACTGTACCAAACTGAATCGAATCGCTGGCGCGGCTTCCATGTTGCAGCGCAACGTTTTGCGATTGTAAATACGTCGCAGCCAGCAATAAAGCAAACGAGTATCGTGTTTTTCCATCAACCTTACTCGCCAACAAGCTCCGCCGCAATTTGCCATCTGAATCAATCACGGCATCTGCAAGCCCAACCCGCTCTGGGGGTAACTCTGGAGGTGGTTTTACTGTTAAAGTTGGACTTAATGCCATCTCAATTCCAACAATATTAGAATGATTGGTTAAAGCCTTAGCCAGTTCAACTCGACTTAATCCTGTGGTCAAATCGCGAAAAATATCAATTCCGATCGCTCTTGGTTGATCGTGCTGCAACCTCTGTAGTAGCTTTGCTAATTCTGAATCTGGAATCGGATATTTGCCGACCGTTTTGATATCGTTTTCATTAATTCCGACGATTAGAATTCGTGAATCTGCTGATTCAACGGGGCGCGATCGCAATCCTTGATCAAACGCCATCCACTCTAGAACTTGCAGCGAACCCGTCAGTCGCGCAACGATCACGCAAGCAATGACTGCGAGTCCGGGCAACGCGCCCGATCGCCAAATCCTTCCTTGCTGTTTCAGTTGCTTCCCGTTCAAAGTCGTTTCAGTAAATTAATCCAAGTTTTCGGGCGGCAAGCTCAATCTGAATTCTGAGTTCTTTTCCCGGTTCATCATACACACCAAGCGCATCCTGAAGCCGAATCCAATAGTTCCGAATCGTGCGATCGCTCACCTGCATTCGTTGTGCGATCGCTTTATCGGTCAATCCTTCCTGAAACTTCAAGGTCAAGACTTCCAGCCATTTGGGATCAAACTCAGTCCGCGATCGGAGTTGCGGCGGTAGGTAGATTGAGCCTCGCAGCGCAAAATCAACCAATCGCAACATCTCTCGAATCGGCAGCGATTTATCCATCGCGGCAAAACCCCCTTCATAAGCGTTAATCATCGGCTTGAGTTGCACCAACGGCTGAATGTTGGTACTCAAGACTAGAATATTCGGGGCTAACTCACCTGCAATCAAAGTCTTGAGAAAATGCAGCCCGACTTCAGAACTAGCAGGCGTATGAGGCTTTTCAGGCAAGCTTAAGTCCAGAACAATCAGCGTCGGTGGACGTGACCCTATTTGAAGTCGCGCCATTTGAATATCTGGCGCAGTTAACACCTCAGCCACCGGATACGCAGTCTGAAGTGCCGGAACCGTTCCTTGCAAAATTGCCTCATGGTCATCGACGACCAGAAAGATTTGCTCACTCGAATCAGTCGCGCCTCGACTCATCCTGCTTCACCTCATCGCCTGATCAGGACTGATTTTAGTGTAAGGGAATTCAGCTAATCTGTTACTCCAGATCAGGCAATGCGGTTTCCAAATTTGGAAAGTGACCAACCGTGTGGAGTATGGCATTCGCAAGTTTGCCGCTTCGTGGCGATCCACGGTGTTGCCTGATTCATCCTGGCTACCTGGAGGCAGACGGATAAAGCAAGAATGGCTCAATCTCAACAGTGGCGATCGGTTTTGGTCGAACAATCCTGACGCCCCTTCAGACCGAGCAACCGACTCAAACAACGCCCTAATGCCGCTCAGTTTGGGAACGCTAAAGCCATCTGAGTTGACGGGCAACCTTATGCGAATTTTAGAGCAAGCTCACCATCGTCTCGTTCTGCGGCATCGTCCAATCAGGTCTTGGATTGCAGGCGGCATCCTCGCTGCTTTAGGATTTGGCACGACCGCATTCTTAACTCAACTGCCCATCGCGACGACCCTTCAGTGCGATCGCATTCAGTTCGATTTTGTCCTGTGTCATCTTACTTCCTCAACCTGGATCGGATTGAAACGCCAACACACGATCGCCGATGTCAGGTCGGTAGAAATCGCAGAACGCAGGGTAAAAGGCGGAGTGCAACCCTACCTCGTTCTCGCAACGCTCACCGAATCAGTCGAGATTCCTAACTCTCAGAATCAAGTTTCCAGTGTGGATGACATTCAAGCGTTTCTGAGCAGTCCTCAAGACTCGGCATTGACACTTCACTATAATCAACCTCTCGTCTTGCTCTTGGTACTGCTGCCATTCATTCATTTGGGAATTGCAGTTTACTTGCTCATGATGCCGCTTGTAACCTGTACGTTCTACCAAACAATTCACAAAGTTGTAATCGAGCGACAACGCTTCGGTAACATCCGCACTTCAGAACATCCACTTCACGCAGTTTATCAGGTGGAAGTTGAGGAAGTTCGACTGAAAAATGGTAAAGGATATCGGATCGTGCTGTGGCTCGAAGAAACGGGACGGTTACGACTAACGAGAGACTGCTCGAATCAATTCAAGCAAACTCATGCGATCGCGCAATCGATTCGTGAATTTCTACACCTGACAGAGTAACGGGTTCTAAAGTTCACTCACCGCTAGAACCGCTCTTAAGATGGACGCTGCATTCGCAGGGACTTGTTACCTTTGCCCTTGATTCTCTTCATAAGCAGCAAGGCAAATAATTATGCAACCCGTTCAGTTTCGCCGCTCCGTTTGGCTAGGTGCTTGCATTCTTGGCATCGCAGCTTTATCTTCGCCCCATTCGGTTTTGGCTCAAAGCGGCTCGATGTCAGGAACGCCGACTTCCACCCAGCGCCCCAATTCTTCTGTCAGTCGCCTTGATCGCCAGTTTGTCATGAAGGCAGCTCAGAGCGATATGACCGAGATTAAAACGAGCCAACTTGCCCTACAGCGCTCTCAAAATCCCAAAGTGCGACAGTTCGCTCAGATGATGATCGATCAGCACACGCAGTCTAGCAATAAGCTCAAACCGATCGCGGCTCAGAAAGGCGTTACTCTGCCGACCAGTCTCGGTAAAGCGAATACTGCGTTGCTAACTCAACTAACAAAGCAGTCTGGAACTCAGTTCGATCAGGCCTACATGAAGGGACAGGTTCAGTCGCACCAAAAGACCGAAGCCCTTTATCAAAGAGAACTCCAACAAGGACAAGATTCAGACGTAAAATCGTTTGCAACTCAAGTCCTGCCCATTGTGCAAGAGCATCTTCGGATGGCAGATAGCATGATTTCTGGACGTTAAACTCTGAATTAAACAGATTCTAGAGGGTTATAAGCATAGAGAAACCCTCTAGAACCAATGCTATTAGCGTTGTCGGGCATCACGATTCATGGCAAAATTGTAGATTGCTAACGCGATCGCTACAACAAGAACAAGGTGAATTAAGCTACCTGCAATGTGAAGCACAACCCCTGCTACCCAGAACACAAAGAGTAGAACGACAATTCCCCAAAGTACACTAAACATAACGATCACCTATAAATTAGTGAACCGATTCTACTTGGGTGCATTCTTCTAGAAAACAACCGAAGAGTAGATGTTCGCAAGGCTGAAAGCCTGATCAGCAACCGCAGCAAAGGTCATTATAAAAACCGCGATCGACAAAACGCATCGATTAGCTCTCATACTACAGACGCTGAAATAAACCCTTAACGCTTAAAGCTGATGTCATCGTTCTTCTGTCGGTCTCGCTACGGGAGCGAGTTGCAACTGCCGGACTGTCTCCGTGTAGCGCAGCTATTGCTCAGGGCTGTGCAATTCATTTGGGCTAGAACTGTTTACGCAAGCGTACCGAGTCGCGACCTACCAGAACTGGCAACCGTTGCGCCACTACTAGTTGTGCGGCGATCGCGCGACCCGTTCGACCCGTCGCTCCTAAAATCCAAATCTCGTTCATTTCAACATCGCCAAATAAACGCGATGACCGCTAGACCGTCTGTTCAGGTTTTGAAATAACTCGGACGATCGATGTCGGAAATGAGCTGGGGCTGAGTCGGGTGCCAGTCCAGCCGTTCCTGAGTTAGGGCGCTAGAAGCCGGGCAGTCGCTACCCACGAAGTATTCCATCCAGCCAAAATGCTCAGCCGCCTCCACGGATGACTTAGCGACGACTGGCAGGTTCAGTTGGCGACCGATGACATCTGCGATTTCTCGCATCGGAACACCCTCGTCGGCAACCCCGTGAAACCTAGATCCCGCACTGCCCTTTTCAAGCGCCAGCCTGAAGAGACGAGCCGCATCAAGTCGATGTACGGCGGGCCAACGGTTAAAGCCGTTACCCACATACGCCGAAACGCCTTTCTCACGCGCAATGCCGATCAGAGCCGGAACAAAGCCACGATCGCCGTCCCCGTGAACTGACGGCGGAAGGCGCACCACTGTTGCACGCACGCCCTGCGATGCCATCGAAAGCGCCACCTTTTCCGAAGCAACACGGGGGGCCGCGAGGGAATCGGGGTCAGCTTGATCGTCTTCGGTTCCTAAACGACCCAGTGGAAGAACCCCGGTTCCGGAGGTCACGACCAGAGGGCGATCGGAGCCTGCAAGTGCAGCGCCGAGTGCTTCGACGGCACGCCTGTCCGTCTCACCGTTCGCCGCATAATCAGAAAAATCGTGAATAAAAGCCGTGTGAATCACGCCATCCGATGCAGCCGCGCCCCGCTTGAGGCTGTCGAGATCGTCGAGCGTGCCCCGATGCGCCTCGACTCCTAATCGCGCCAACGTGTCGGCGGCGACGTCGCTGCGTGCCAGTCCGAGCACCTGATGACCCGCGTTAATTAGCTCCTGAACAATGGCAGAACCGATAAAGCCTGTAGCACCAGTGACAAAGACACGCATCACAACTTCTCCTTGATTTCATAACGGCATTCGCAGTCCCGTTGTGATCAACATAGATGATTGAGATAATACGGTCTATGCTGTAAAGTCCGTATTATCTTCGCAATCGTCCGGAGTAACCGATGGACCCGCTTTCAGATGTGCTGTCGTTACTGAAACCGCGCAGTTATGTGTCGGCTGGCATTGATGCAGGTGGAAACTGGTCAATTCAGTTCCCTCAGCACGAAGGCATCAAATTCAACGCTGTTATTTCTGGACAGTGCTGGCTGTCTGTAGAGGGCGTTCCCGACGCGGTGCGTCTCAACGAGGGCGACTGCTTCCTGCTACCTAGTGGACGACCGTTCCGCCTGGCAAGCGATATGACTTTGACGCCGATCGACGCGGGCACCATTTTTTCGACCGCACGCGATGGCATCGTTTCGTATAATGGCGGCGGAGATTTCTTTGTTGTGGGTTGCCTCTTCACCCTGACCAGCAATCATGCCGACATCCTGTTAGGGGTGCTGCCGCCGATCGTGCATATCCGAAAAGAATCCGACCAAGCGGCGCTGCGCTGGTCTTTGGATCGAATGATGCTAGAGCTGCGGGAGCGGCAGCCAGGCGGCTTTTTGATCGCACAGCACCTTGCTCATATGATGCTGGTTCAGGCGCTACGGGCCTATTTAGCGGAAGGATTGAGCGGTGGCGTAGGGTGGCTCTTCGCCTTAGCAGATCAACAGATGGGCGCGGCAATCAGCGCTATCCATAATGACCCGGCGCATCGCTGGACATTACAAGAGTTAGCGGAGCAGGTTGGACTGTCGCGATCGACCTTTGCTCTGAGATTCAAAGCGACGGTTGGGGCGACACCAATGGAATACTTGACGCGCTGGCGAATGCTGTTAGCCGGAGACAGGCTGACAAATTCGAGCGATTCGATTTTCGTGATTGCTCTGGCGCTCGGCTATGAATCCGAAAGTGCCTTCAGCACAGCTTTCAAGCGGGTGATGGGCTGTTCACCCCGCCAGTATGGTCGTAGACGGAGTCTGATTGCTCCTAACCACAGCCATGAAGAAGCTGTGCGCCCAGCGACTCAAACTGATCGCAGGTGATAGACGCGGAGGGACTCCGCACTATCTGATAGCTCTGCTTAAGAAGGCAGGAAACTTTTAGTAACCTGAGTTCTGAATAAGAATCCCAATCCGCCTGGCGACTGATATTAACCTGAGTCTGCAACGAAGGCGCACCTGTGGGAAGGCTGAAAGAAACAAAAGCTTCAGTGCGTATTGGTTTCAGCCTTGCTTGCAAAATTTGTTTCTGAGGAGTTCCGGATAAATCTCAACCCGCCTGGCGACTGAAGGCGCGGCTACACAAACAAAGTTCCCCTTCGGGGACTAGTCTTGACCATTGACCCTTAACTCAATAAGGGCGGGTTTGGTCTGTGTAGCCGCGCCTTCGCCAGGCTTAACCGGAACTGACGTTTAGTAGGACGTGGCGCAGTCATTGAGTCAAGAGAATACTTGTACCGCACCTGTGATGCCAAACTGCGATCGATGCTTGATAAGTTGGTCGGCTATTGTGGAGCGCCGCTAGTGTAGCAGCTCCACAACGGAGCCAACTCGATCGGGCGCGTACAGTCACGTAATAGCGGTAGTTCCTACTCTCAACGAAGCGGAGTAAGAATTACCGCTATTGCGTTCAATGACCAAGATTCACTTTAAGGTAAGAAAGGAAAGTCTCGATGTCCTCCTCAGAAGCAAAAAATCCTTGCCTATTCAAAGTCAGGCTTGAGTCTTAGCGCTGTTCGGAAACCCTCTAGAGCAGCAGGAATACGGCTGCGTCGCAGCGAGATTCAACCGTGAACGGCATGAGCAACGTAGTTATCTGGTGCAGCAAGAACGAATTGAATATTAGCTTCCGCTTTGGGTAACTGTCCTAATTGCATCAATACCATCAGCCTTAAATTCATGCAGCCAAAATCTTTCGCCTGATTTGGAGCGAGATGAATTGCTGGGTCGATCGCGGCTAGATACTGCTGTTGCGCCAAACACAGCGCCAACAATTTGTGACAGGAAGTATCCTCTAGGTCGATCGCTAGGGCTTGGTGCAGTTCTTGAATCGCCAAATCAAATCGGTGCTGCTCATAAAGCAACTGTGCTCGCTCAAAATAACTTGCCATACAAAAGTCCGGGAATTATTTGAGGTAGTCGAGAATATCATTGTAGGTGCCATCCTGGTTTGCAGAACCGCGTAGTTACGTGCAGAGCTAAACCATTCACGAGTCGAGGGCTTGACGGTTTGCGCTGCTGCAACTAAGTCTCTTGTCATTAAGGGGTTCGGGATTCCGGTTTTCATCGCTTCCTGAAGCTTTCTTTCAATCGCAACATCAACGATCGCCTTTCGAGTGTCCCACCCCATCTAGTTCAGTCAAAAACGGATTGATTAGCATTCGGGCACTGGTATAGAAACAGGCTGCAATTCCACACGATTTTAGGCAATTCACAAACCCCCAAAATTACCGCTTCCACCGACCTGACTTGCGCTTTCGATTGCAGGAGGATGATACGTCATCGATTGAAGTCCTAAGCGTCCTGGGCCGGTAAAGCGATTCAGCGTAAAGGAGATACCCCCCAGCATGACCCCGATCGCTCCGAATACTCCACCACTCGATTGCAGCGCTGTCACCGTGTCCATTTTCACTGAGCTATCTTTCCATAGCCATGCTCCCGGTTCGACATCGAGAACTTCACCTGGTGCCAGCGTTTTCTCAAACACATTTCCGTAGCCGTGTAGCAGGAGAAGTCCGCCATCTTGTTTGCCCACAAAGCGATCGATAAACAACCCTCCACTGCGGCTGAAAAATAAGTTGGCTAATCCGCGCTGAAAAAAGAACGTGTACTCGACATTGCTAGTCGCCAGTAGAAATTGATGCTCTCGCACATCTACAGACTGTCCTCGCCCTAATTGCAGCGCTACAATCTGTCCTGGTGCTTCGCGGGAAAACGCAATATTGCCGGGACCATGTGCTTCACTGATAAAAATTTGCAGTCCAGCGAAGTAGCGTTTGGCAGCGCCCTTTAACCCCTTCATGCCTAACCGCACGTTGGGATGTTTCCACAGTAGGATGTGATGCTCAAAGTAAACCGACTGCTGTCCGAGTTCCACGTCTACTACGGGAACCACTTCGCCTTCGATTTTTAGGCTCAAATCTCCAGAGCGCAAAATTCCCTGTGGATTTCTTAACTCTGGGATCGGTTCTTGATTAAACCCTGGCATCGGGCTTCCCATCGTTTGATACTCGCCGGATGAATGGGTTGGAGTAATCGGATTGCCGCAAGCACTACAAAATCGATCGTTCGGTTGTACAGGGCGGTGGCAAGCTGGGCATTGAGTCGTCATAAGCGTGACCGGGATAAATCAGATAGAATGTCTCCCTTTTAGCAGATTTATCGAGCTTGGTACAGCGAGCATTGCCATTAGAAGGTTTTCTGAAAGAGTGCTTAGTCGTCGATTTATTAATCTGACAACGAAAGACACGACTGGGGTGAGTTGAGCGCAGCCGAAGCCCGCTTTGATGCACGAACAAAGGATGCTGGGTTAATAGCTGACGGAGAATCAGCGATCGCTCTCCTTGCTGCATCCAACTCGTTACGATTTTTATCACTCGCTTCTGTTCGTTTAGCTCAATTCTAGCAATCTCAGTTTATATTTTTACTCGTATTCATGATTGATATCTTAGTAATAGTTTTAGTATTGTCTTTCTGTTAAACATACAAATCGCGATTTCTTTGGAAGCGGTTGCAGTCCTGTTACGAAAACGAGTGGTGTGGTACATCAGTCTTAGTATTGCTGCGATCAAACTGGGATTGATGGTAATGTGCCAACCCAGACGGTTCACATCGAAAATAAAATATTAGGGTCTTGTGGAGAACAAAGCTAGGTTGTTGGAAAGGGAAGGATTGTAATCAGTTTTGAAAACGAGTAGTTATCTATAAGCGTTGCTGCATCAAGATTCCCTCAGCTTTGGCTTTGTATATAAATAATTCTGTAGATTAGATCGTTGAGTGGATTGACATGTGAGGATAGCGAAAATGGCTGAATTGCCGCTACCCTTACTTGTATTATGGTTATGATGCCGCACACTCAACGTTGTTTGATTAGGAACTCAGCGTTAGTGACTGGTATGGCAGTCACAGCTTTGTTAATTGTGCTGCCTGCTCCGAGTCAAGCTGCCTCGCTGATCAGCGATCGCGCTAGTTTAGAGGGCAATGACCAATTGAACTGGTCGAGCCTGGGGTTTACGCCTCCATTTCGGTTTCTGCCCAATAACTTTTCCGCTACTTCTGCACAGGGGTTGACGCTGAAGGTTCAAATCCCGCCAACTCTGAGTCCTAGCATCACGCCGCCGTTAGTTTTTCAGACGTTACCGCCCCCAACTGGAATTCCGACAAATTTCGCTAAAGGTGATTTCATCTTACTGACTGGCTTGACCCCTGGACAGTTTCCTTCCCCAGGCAACCCCGGGCCGATTACTATTTCCTTTAATCAACCCGTATTTGGTGCTGGTGCGCAAGTTGCAGTCGATGACACCACAAACTTTACGGCTTCGATTGCAGCCTATGACCGCAATAGGAATTTGTTGGGACAGTTTTCAGTGCCTGCTAAGTCTTCGATCGCACTCGATAATTCTGCTCAATTTTTGGGCGTTCGCAGTGACACGGCAAATATTGCCAGCCTAGTGTTTAGCAGTTCTGTGAGCGATCGCGCCGTTGGCATCAATGCGCTCAGCATTAACGCTGAACCAGTTCCAGAACCGTCTAGCACTGCCGCCACGATTATCGGGATGGCTTGGTTTGGTCTGCTTGCTATGAATCGAAAGCCGAAAATCAAATAAAAGTGCTGGCGCTCAACACGGTAAACGACCTTTCGTATTTTTGAACTGGACAGAACCCTTGCCACCTTAGCCTTGCGACTGTGATGAATACATCGGAACTCCTTTGGGGGAAGATGTCCTCTAGTCTACGTCGCTCTTATTTTTTTCTCTAGAATTTTTTCCGGATTTCCCCCAATTTTGTGTCTAAACTCGTCTAAAAAGACCCAACAGGAAACCCAGGCTTCCAGATGAAATTGCCAAAAGCAAATCTCAGAAAAGCCTCTTTCTGGGCTTTTGGCTTGATTTTACTGAATGCCAGGAACGAGACTTGAACTCGTGACACGAGGATTTTCAGTCCTCTGCTCTACCAACTGAGCTATCCCGGCAGGAGTGCACTTCTCTAGTGCTTAACTAAAGTAACAAAGATGACGAGATTTTGCAAGTGTTTTTTATGCTGGAGTTGGAAAGATTTGAACCGTTCGCTTAACGATCGCTAGTGCCGTTTTTGGCGCGATCGCTCGTTGCAAATTTTTCCACAACCGACTCGAAAAGATTCAGTCAGAATAAAGACAGGGTGACTTCAACTGGAGTTACGCTGTTAGATTGTAGAGCCACTCTCGTTTAATTTTAACTATGACTCGCCGACGTTCTACGCCCTGGATTTATCGCTGGTCACGACCGATTATCGGCGCGATCGCAGGTCTAGGCATTCTTAACACAGGCTACATCACTTACAACAAGCTGTTTTCGGCGGCGGTTGCCTGTCCGACGGGCGGCTGTGAAAAAGTGCTGGAAAGCCCGTATGCGGTTGTACCTGGATTGAATTTGCCGCTTTCTTTGTTTGGATTTTTGGCTTACTTGGCGATGGCGGTTTTTGCGCTCGCGCCGCTTGCCGTTAATCCTGAGAAAAATCGATCGCTGCGCAAAAGTCTAGAAGAGAAGACTTGGATTTTGCTGTTTGCCGGGGCAACGGCAATGCTGCTGTTTAGCGGCTATCTCATGTACATTATGTTCTCGAAGTTTATCGCTAACTTTGGGATTAATGGACTGTGTTATTTCTGTTTAGCGTCTGCCTTGTTTGCCGGATCGATGTTTGTGCTGACGCTCGTGGGGCGCGATTGGCCAGATCGCGGACAGCTTTTTTTCTTGGGTACGATCGTTTCGCTGGTGACGCTCGTCGTGACGCTGGGATTGTACGTTCCAGTCGGGCGTGCGGGCGATGGCAGCTCTGTGCAAATTGCAGATGCGGCGGGAAATGCTTATTACGTGGTGGATAACTCGTCGGGCAATGCAGAAATCGGGTTAGCGCAGCATTTGAAGCAATCTGGAGCTAAGATGTACGCGGCTTATTGGTGTCCGCACTGCTGCGAACAAAAGCAACTGTTTGGCAAGGAAGCGATCCAGGATTTGCCGTACGTTGAGTGTGCGCCCGGTGGAAAAGATGCACAGCCCGAAGCGTGTCAGCAGGTGTTTGCTCAGGCAGAAAAGCAGCTTGGGGAAAAAGTAGGCTTTCCGACTTGGGAAATTAACGGAAAGTTTTACAGTGGACGGCAAACTTTACAGGACCTTGCGCAGAATTCTGGCTACACCGGCCCGCAAGACTTTAAGAATGCTTTCAAGATGTGTCGTCAGCCTTAGTGCGCGATTTGCTCAATTGAAAGCGCTTGATGGCAGTTCCATCGGGCGCTTTTTCACTGGATTAGCCCAATCGGTTGGAGACCAATTCGCGGGTGCAAGCGTTGATAGCGATCGAGAAAACTTTAGGTCTACTCCACCTCGATTAATGTCCCCAATCCGGCTTTCAGAGTACATCCGACGATCGACGCAACAATCATCGCTAAAATAATGCTGAAACGAGATTTCATGGCGATCGATTATCAAACTCTAGGAGATAGCGTTTCACAATCCGGTTAAGAACCGATAATGAAACGCAAAACGATCTGATTAAGGTTGTTCACGCAGGAACGCCTTTAATAAATCAAGAATTTCATCAAGCTGAGCAATCAATGATTCTGCTTGACTGAGTTGATTTTGGTTGGCTTGAGCTTCGAGCAGCGACGCGATCGCCTGCATTTCGGTTAAGCCAACGTTCGCACTCGATCCTTTGACATGGTGTGCTTGACGCGATAACTCAGCCGTGTTTTGGTGACTTAAAGCCGCCTTCGTCGCAGCTAAACGCCCAACCGTATCGTCTACAAAAATTTGCAGCAGTTCTCGCTCAAATGCCGTGTTGCCGTCGGAAATTTGGTGCAAATGCGTCCAATCGATCGCTAAATTCATACCGTTTTTTATCGTGTGTTGGTCTAACCAATCGCTCCAGTAGTTCAGCTTTTCTTGCAGCTTTTCTTTTGAAATTGGCTTACTTAAATAGTCATCCATACCTGCGGCTAAACAGCGTTCTCGATCTTCAGGCATGGCGTTTGCCGTGAGCGCAATAATCACACTCAGTCGATGTCCCCCTGCGGGGTAATCGAAGTGCTGCTGCCGAATCAGTCGCGTTGCGGTGTAGCCGTCGAGAATCGGCATTTGACAATCCATGAGCACTAGATTGTAGGGAATCTGCCTGAGCATATCTAACGCTTCTTGCCCGTTTGCCGCAACGTCAGCACTATAGCCTAAATGCTTAAGCTGATTCAGCGTGACTTTTTGATTCACGATATTGTCTTCGACTAAGAGAATCTTTAATTTCGAGTGCGTTTTTTCAGCGATCGACGTAAACTGACCACGTGCAGGCTGATCGGCAAACGGACGATCAGCGATTGTGCTCATAATGCAGTCAAGCAACCGCGATGGCTTCACAGGTTTGAGCAGATACGCCGCGAATCCTCGCGCCAACATTCGATTCGCGCCGCCCCAATGATGCACAGATGTCATCATAATCAGCTTTGTGGCAGCAAGCGTCGGATCTGCTTTGATTTGCCGTCCGAGCGTTTCTCCGTCGATGTCGGGCATTTGCAGATCGAGAATTGCAATATCGTAAGAGGTGCCTTGATCGCGCCTCAATTGCAGCATTTGCAGCGCGACGATCGCGTTTTGCGCTTCGTCGATTGTCATGCCCCACGCCGAAACTTGATGCCGCACGATCGCTCGATTCGTTTCGTTATCATCAACAACCAGCAATCGAAGCTGACTGAGATCCGTGGGCAAAATTGAAATTTCTTCGTCGGCTTTAAGAGGCTGCTTTTCAAACGGAAGCACAAACGAGAATTTTGATCCGCGTGCTGGAACGCTTTCCACATTGATCGTGCCGCCCATTAATTCAACAAGCTGCCGCGAAATGGCCAGTCCAAGCCCTGTTCCGCCATATCTGCGCGTGGTTGACGCATCGACTTGAGCGAACGGATGAAACAAGCGCGGCTGAGCGGCGATCGAAATTCCAATCCCGGTATCGATAATTGAAAATTCAATTGTCGCGCTGGTTTCAGTTTCCACAACAAGCCGAGCTTGAACAATGACTTCGCCGCGATCGGTGAATTTAATTGCGTTTCCGACCAGATTCGTGAGAATTTGCCGCAAGCGACTAACATCGCCGCGTAGCGCAGTTAATGCTTTGCGTTTCGCAATCGGCAAATCGTGATAAATCCGCGTGGCGATTTCCAGTCCTTTAGAAAACGCCGCCGGAGCAAATAAATCCGCCACTTCTTCGAGGCAGGTTGCCAAATTGAAATCGAGCGTTTCTAGCTCCATTTCCTTTGCTTCAAGTTTAGAGAAATCGAGAATTTGATTGATCAACGTCAGCAAGCTATCGCCGCTTGATCGAATCGTTTCAACAAAATCTCGCTGCGTCGGATTGAGTGCCGTGTCTAACAGCAATCCGGTCATGCCTAAAACGGCGTTCATCGGCGTGCGGATTTCGTGGCTGATGGTGGCTAGAAACGTGCTTTTCGTTTGCGAAGCGCGTTCTGCCTGAGTGCGAGCCTGTTCTAGCGCCAGATTTTGTTGAGCAAGCCGCGATCGGGCCTGACTTTCTTGGTCGAGCAGTCGCGCCTGCATTAGCGCGATCGCAACTTGGTCGGCAAGCTGCACGAGAAACTCGACTTCAAACGCCATCCACGATCGCGGCTTTGAGCATTGGTGCGCAATTAGCAATCCCCACAGCGTCGGTTCCGTGTCTTCACCTTGACTTTGCAAAATCGGGACTACCAGATTTGCTTTGACTTGATACTCTCTGAGCAAGCTTTGATGACACGGAGTTAAATCTGACAAATCGAGATCGTCGATCGTGGCGGTGCGTCCTTGCTGATAACTTTTCCAAGCGCCTGATTTAAAGCAGGTGTCTTCGATTTGGGCACCGAGCGCCGATCGCCACAGTTGATCAACCGATTCAACTACGACCGTTCCCGCCCAATCGTCATCAAAGCGATACATCAGCACGCGATCGGCGCGAAGAAACTGCCGCACTTCGGCCACTGTCGTTTCGAGAATCTCCTCGATCGACAGCGATCGACGGATATTCAGCGTCATTGCCGCCAGAAGCTGCGATCGCGCCGTTTGCCGTTGAACTTCTTCTTCGGCTTGTTTGCGCTCGATAAACTGCCCGACCTGCGACGCGATCGCGGTCATCATCGTGGTCATTAAATTCGCATCGGGTGGCTGCACCCGATGCGTAAACAGCGTCATCACACCCAGCGTTCTATCATGACTCACGATCGGACAGCCCATCGCTGAATGTAGCCCCGCTCGTGCAGCGAGGTGTGATCGTAAAAAGTGCTCATCGTGAACCACATCGGTCATCCAAATCGGCTGATTGCTGCTCCACACTCGTCCAGGTAAGCCCAATCCAGCCGCAAACACCCACGTTTGAGCCGACTGCTCGAACTCGGCAAATTGTCCGGGTCGCTTGCTCCAATTGGCAATGCAGCGCACAACTGCCGCCGATCGATCCACCAGCCACAGTTCCCCAAAATCCCAGTTTGCATCATCACAAATCGTTTGCAGCAGTTGCGGCGTTGCGTCGCTCAGCGTTGCCGATTCTGCTAAAACTCGTGTCACCGCGTATTGTAGCTGTAGCTGCTGCTGCGTTTCCCCTGGCTGCACGGTGCGACGCTCTAGAGTTTGAATGCGGCGACGCTGTTCTAGGTGGCTTACAGCTTGATTGGCGATCGATTTCAACGCTTCAATCTGCTGCGGTTCTAGACGCTGCGGCACATAATCCATTACCGCGATCGTGCCCAATCCATGACCCTCCGGGTCGATAAGCGGCGTTCCCGCATAAAACCGAATCGATCGACCGCGATCGTGCAGATGAGCAATTCCCTCTCCAGCCGCATCCACAATAATCAGCGCCTCTGACTGCGTGATCGTATGTGAACATACGGATTCACAGCGCAACATCTCTGAAGCTTCGATACCGTAACTTGATTTAAACCACTGACGATCGGCATCGATAAAACTCAAAAGCGCAATCGGCACACCGCAAATTTGCGCTGCCAACTGAGTCAGATCGTCAAATACAGCTTCCGGGGGCGTATCGAGAATGCCGTATTTGTGCAGGCTTGCGAGTCTTGCCGCTTCCTGTTCAGGTGATAAAGTCATAGTCCGGGGGCGACAACGGGCACTATCTTTTTTCTTAACAGGTTAAACCTTGTTTAATTGTATTGAGTGTTGCATCAAGTTGCGCAAAATAAAGGGCATTTACTCGTGATCTTCATCTCCTAAAATCCAACTCAACAGCGCGATCGCGCTTAATGCAATGCCCCATACGGGAACCCGCAATTGCTCTAGAACTTCTAAAGGAAATAGAATCAGCTTCGCGCCAAGTATCGCAACGCACACAAGCAACGTCAATTGCGCAAAAATCGCCATAGCTGCTTTTTGCTATTAGAAATCTCACGTTTATTGTAAAAAATTTGGCACCGATAAAATGATCAAACCAAACCAATTCATCGGATGGGCAATGGGAGCGTTATTTTTAAGCGCGCTTCCAGCCACTGCCCAACCCGCTAATTTCAAAAGCTTAACGCTCGACGGCAAGACGACTGTCGGGATGATGATGGGATCAACCGGGGGATCAACTTCATTGCCTGCGATCGTGGGCACGAGCGATCGGCACAATCAAAAGTGTCTTGGCTTCGGTGATCCGACTCCGGATCACACGCTCGTTCTTCAGCAACCGTTTTCAAAGCTCAAGCTCCAAGTCGATAGCGGTGGTGCCGATACGACAATTTTGGTGGCAAGCGCGGATGGAGTGATTCGCTGCGGCGATGATTCCGGCTCCAGCAAAGACGCCAGCCTTGAAGATACCGATTGGCGAGCAGGCACCTACCGCATTTGGATTGGCACCGTCGCGCCAAATACGAGCCGCGATTATCGTTTAGTGGTGAAGGCGAATTAATCATCGCCCATCAACGCATCCTCTAGCCCTAACACGTCTTTAAGAAGTTTTCGTTCCTCGATCGCGAGTCCTAACAGAATGCGCGGGTCGTCGGGCGTTTTCTGATAGCGAACTGCCGCGTCGAGCAAGCGTAGCGGCAGTTGAAATTCAGCACGATCGCCCACTAGATTCTTCCAGACTTGATGCCACTGATTTGCTTTGTCTGTGTTGGGTAACTTTCTGATGCTTTGCATTAGGGCTTGAACGAGGGCATGGATCGTATCGTGCTTGTCGTAGAGTTCGATTAACGCCTGGATTTTGGGCTGCCAAGCTGAGGAGTTGATTGAAGCGATAAGTAGAAGTTGGAGCAGGCGAATTGTATCTTTAACCATTCTTTCTGCCCCTCCAGATTGAAGATACAAAAACGCTTTCTCTAGAGATATGAGAGACTCATTCTGCTTACCGAGTTTCATGAGAGCAATTGCTTGATTTGCGAAGCTATGCCAACTTTGATCTCCATCTTGAATTGCTTGCTTAGCAACTTCTAATTCGGACTCACAATGCTTCAGGTATTTCAACAAGGTTGTTTGAAAAGATCGAATAGACGAATCGCTTGGATTAAGCTCGATCGCTTTCTCGAAAAGACTCAAAGCGTCTTCCCAGCGTTCTAGTTGAACTAATACAGAACCTTGCATTCTCCAAAAGAAAGCAGCGTTTGGTTGCAATTCAATCGCCTTTTTACAAACTTCTAAAACCTCCTC
>CAXUFL010000072.1:0-18213 GCA_964250455.1 uncultured bacterium | reverse complement strand
TCATCGATTCACGCTTCCCGCAATACATACCCGACACCCCGAACCGTTTGAATCAAGCGTTTTTCGCTTTCCGTTTCAATCTTCAAGCGCAAATATCGCACATACACTTCGATCACATTTGATTCGCCCACAAAATCGTAGCCCCAAACATTCTCAAGAATTTGCTCACGAGTCAACACCTCGCGAGGATGCTCCATCAAATATTTCAGCAGATCAAACTCTTTCATGGTCAGATCGATCGATCTTCCGTTGCGCAACGCCTGACGAGTTGCTAAATCCAACACCAAATCTCCAAACCGAAGCTGCTCAGCAACGGGAACATCCGCTTTGAGATAAAGCTTAACGAGTTTGAGAAATTCTTCGGTGCGGTACGGCTTAAGAAAATAATCGTCGGCCCCGGCTTCGAGGCACGCCACGCGATCGTCGACCGCATCGCGTGCCATCATTAACAGCACTGGCGCACGAGTGCCAATACTGCGCAAGTCTTGACAAAACGATAACCCTGATTCTCCGGTTAACATTCGATCCACGACGATCAGGGCGGGGCTGTGTTCCACCGCTTCGCGCAGCCCATTACTTGCATCGTGGGTGACGATCGTTTCGTATCCAGATTCTTGTAAATCTGAACTTAAGCTGTGTGCGAGTGTTTCATCGGTTTCAACGATTAGCACACAAGGCGTTGCATCTACAGTAGCAGTGCTCATAAGAGAAGTCCGATAGTTTTGGAAACGAGCGCGTCTTCAGACCTAGAAGGAAAAAACAATGCGGGGATGTCCGCCCCCACCTCTGCCAGTCGCCATGAATTAAAACAGAGAAATCTAATGTCTGAGGGCTTTGCGTGTTGTGTTAACCGCTTACCTGTCGCTACAGAATGAAGGCTCACCTTCCCTTTCGACGCACCACCGATATAAACCATTCCGAACTTTGGATACTTGGCAATCCCGCCGCGCTTGAATCCCTCCGACATCGTTCCGCCATAGGGTGAACGAATTCCACCCTGACTCGGTTGAAATCGGTGCAATTGACGACGATGGAAGCGGAGCGGCACAATCACGATTAACCGCGTGTTGTCCGGCTTGTCGTGACCCTCGGTGTACCAGTTCGCGAGAACCCAAGAATCAACACAGTGCGCCTCGAATTTGTCTGATAGCTTTTGCTTTGATTTCTTCAGCCCTAATTGATTCCGCAGTTCTGCCGTTTCGTGACCTTGCAGCGTGTGGAGAATCGCAATACGCTCTAACTCGGAGTAGAACCATTCCTTCCCTACTTCGAGTGGTGAAAACATCACGTTCCACTGACGACCGTTCTTGAACGTGCGAGCTTTGATGTCTTCAACCACAAAAGCCGTAACCGGAAATAGCTTCGTGAGCCAATTACAGATTCTTAACTTCCATTGCCACCGCGCTTTAGTACTCGGTGGAATCCCGCCACGTTTGCGATTCTTACGATTTTGACGACAAGGAGTATTGCGATATCGCCGGACTCGTCTAGCGTTGCGCTTCGATTCAACCGCAGCCTTCACCCAGTCAACGGCATGAGTTTGCACATTAAGGTAGGTTCGGGTTGCAGATTTGACGGTGAAGCCTTCTCGCTTGGAACCCGGATCAATGCCAACCGCAATCGGTTGAGTGAGTCGGGCTGACGGCTCAACGTTTAGACGAATGCAGAATACGCCGCGCTTCCAAAATGGGGTTGCCTTGCCAGATTTGATCCACCGAATCGCTCGATTGAGCGTGGTAGGCATTAAGGGACATTGATTTTGATCAACAACAGGTACAGATTGCATGGCGATAAGCCGTTGGTGTACATCTCTTCGACGCTGACGATTCGAGGGACTAGGGATTAGAGAAGCGTCTCTAGTGTCGGTTGCGCTGCCACGCGCTAAATCGTTCAGCTTGCCTTGCAGCGTTGTCTAGTCTCGTGTTTAACCTGAAATCGCTCTATGGCTTGAGCTTATTCAAGCCCCCGTACTTCAGTCGGGGGTACGTGACATTTCAAGCCTAACCAGATACCGTTATTTGTAGACGTGCGTTCAACGTCTCCCTTGTTTTAGCACGTCTTTTCAAGGTTGCTCGTCGGGTTCAACAGTGGGTTTTGCAATGTGCGGCAATCCCCAACCAAGCTTTTCTCGCAGAATGTGAAAAAATTCTGGCGGCCGCAGACGAACAAAGCGAGCCGGATACGGTGCTTTTTCAATGCACACTAAATCGTCAGGAAACACATAGCAGCCCGCATTACCGTCGGCGGTCAAAATCAATCGATTCGGATTCACGGCATAAATGGTCACGGGTTCGCTGTTGGCAAACACCAATGCCCGCGACGCTAACGAGTGCGGACAAATCGGCACCAAATTCATAACGGGAACCCCAGGCGTAATAACGGGGCCGCCCGCCGAAAGCGAATAAGCCGTTGATCCGGTCGGGGTCGATAAAATAATACCGTCTGCCGCAATGTCTACGCGGGTGTGCCGCCCGATGCCAATTTCAAAATGACACATGCTGGTAAGCGGCTCTCGATGCAGCACCATTTCGTTAAGACACAGCGCTTCCCATAGCATTGCGCCATGCCGAATAATCTGCACTCTCAGCATCGTGCGCTCTTCGATCTCGTATTCGCCTGCCAAGACCGCTTCTAGCGCATCGGGCAGCTTATCGAGCAGCGTTTCGGTTAAAAATCCTAGATGTCCGGTGTTAACGGCAAGAAGGGGAATTCGACAGGCTGCAACTTGACGAAACGCTGATAAAACCGTGCCATCGCCGCCGAGCACGATCGCGAACGCCACCGTTTCATCGAATCCGGGTGGAATCAATCGATCGATCGGCGTGTGACAAACCGGACTTTGCGGAGACGCATAGCCTAGAATGCCGCCCGCTCCGGTTGCCAAAACGACTTCTATCCCACGAGCGGTTAGCTCTTGGTTTAAGCGATCGGCAACCGAAACCGCGATCGGTTTGTCATCGTTGTAAATAACACCAATTTTCGACACGCCCATAAAGTCCAGGGATGAAGGATGAGGAATGAAGCAGCCTATTTAAGAATGATAGGGAATGAATCACGTTCAACGACTTCCTCCCAGTGTGAAAGCAAAGCCCTTCTTCCCGGCTAGAAGCGAGGATACGCTTTTTTCGTGCGTTCTTTTTTCTTTTTCGCTTGTGCCTGGGCGTATTCGACTTCTTTGAGCTTTTTCATAATGCGGCTGAAATACTCTTGCATGTAAGCTTCCAGCGTTGTCATTTCTTGAGCATTAAGGTCAAAGGTTTGATAAACCTGATCCATCGACGCGGTGAGCGGCTTTCCGGTTGCGACAACTTCGGTAAAAGCTAAGCGATCGGCAATGTTCCACGTCCATTCAAAAAATCGAGCAAATCGCCGCGACGCTCTTAAAACTCCGATCGGCATTCGCGTGACTCGGGACTCTTTGCCAGACAAGCGCTCACACAGTTTGATAATTTCATCGGCTCCCCACGCCCGCGACCCTACTACCGGAAAGGCTTTGCCTTCAGTTTCAGGCACTTTTAGCGCCCGTACCGCAAACTTGGCGATATCGATCGTATCCATATAAGCTGTTGGCGCGGTTTCACCCATCATCCAGACCGATTGCCCTTCTAAAATCGGAATCGCGTATTGCCCGATCAAGCCTTGCAAAAAGCCACACGGCCGCAAAATTGTGTAGTTTAATCCCGACTCTGCCAAGAATTTCTCGGTGCAGGTTTTGATTTCCATTAACGGAACGTTAGGAAATTTCTCAGCATCGAGGATCGAGAAAAAGATGTATCGATCGACGCCCGCTTTTTTCGCAGCTTGGATTAAATTGACTTTCCCATCCCAATCCACGTCTTTAATGCTGCGTGAATCGGTAGCGCGTGCCGTTGCCGCGTCAATGATCGCCGTCACGCCCTCTAGAGCCCGGGGCAATGTTTCTGGACGACAAATATCGCCAGCGACAAGCTCTGCGCCCCATTCCTTTAAAAAGGCTGCTTTGCGAGGCGATCGCACCAAACAGCGCACTTCGTAGCCCTCATCTAAGGCGCGTCGAGTGACCTGCCGTCCTAAGGTACCCGTGGCACCCACAATCAGTAAGCTCATGAGGAGGTTCGTGACAAATTGTTAACTTTTCGATAAATTCTATCAGAAATCGAGGCACCTAACTGGATTTCTTATAGATTGATCCCGGAGATTGTTAGCGCTGTGTTCGATCGTAGCGGATGCATTGACACCAAAGCACAGTCTGAACTCATTTCTCATCGCGATTTGAGTACGCTACGCTAAAAGCAGAATCTGTAAAATAAAGCTCGCGCAAGTCAAACTTTGAAGCGATTATGCCAAATCTGAATGAGTCGATGGCTGAATCCATTTCGTCTGATCCAAAAACCATCGAGGATCAGTGCGCGGTTCAACATCCGGTTAATCTAAATCAGGTGCGGCAGTTGCATCAAGATATTCTCAGCGTTCAAAAATCACAGCGAATGGCTGAGTTTTTTAGCTTGCTCGGAGACGCGAATCGATTGCGAATTCTTTCTGCGCTCTCGATTCAGGAGCTTTGCGTTTGTGATTTAGCGGCGGCTGTCAAAATGACCGAATCAGCCGTATCGCATCAGCTTCGAGCGCTACGATCGATGCGCTTGGTGGGATATCGCAAGCAGGGCCGCAACGTGTTTTACTATCTCAAAGATCATCACGTGTTCAATCTGTACCGCGAGGTAGCTGAACACTTAGACGAAGAAGAGTAGAAGCGGGCAGAAAAACCCGCAGCGTGCTTTATTCTTCGCTTCCTTGCAGTTTGAGCAGCAAAAAGCCAAGCGCTAACCCGACCAAAATCAAGGAAAACGACAAAATCGCAGCGTTAAAAATTTCTCCGGGCATGGCGTTAAATCTCCTGGTGAATAAGCCGCTCGATTTGTTTTAGCAAATCTCAAAGGGATCGTCCTTTAAGTGATTGCTTAAAGATCAAGCTTCATCACTGATTGTAAAGCAGTTCCGTAACGAGTTTTTGAAGGATTTCAATCATATGCCTCCTCGATTAATCATTACGCTTGGCGATCCGACAGGTGTGGGTGCAGAAGTAATTTTGAAAGCGTTAGCTGATCCGGGTGTGATCAAAAATGCAGACATCACGATCGTCGGAAGCCGCAATTATTTGATCGATGCCTACGATCGTTTGCCCTGCCACAATTTAGCCGATCCGCATCAGCTTCATATTCTCGATCTCGGTGATTTCGGCGCGATTCAAACCGGGATCGGGGATGCGGTAAGCGGTGAAGCAAGTTTTCGCTATCTTGAAACCGCGATCGATCACACGCTAAACGGTGAATTTGATGGAATCGTTACGGCTCCAATCGCCAAATCTGCTTGGAAATTGGCAGGTCATCTTTATCCGGGTCAAACCGAATTACTGGCTGAGAAAGCGGGGATCGACCGATTCGGCATGATGTTTGTAGCTCGATCGCCGCACACCCACTGGACGCTAAGAACGCTGTTAGCCACAACGCACATTCCGCTCAGGCAAGTAGCAGACGCGCTCACTCCTCAATTGCTCACATTGAAGCTGGAATTATTAATGGAGTCTTTAGCGCAATCGTTTGGAATTGATCACCCCCGCATTGCGATCGCGGGACTCAATCCGCACAGTGGCGAACAAGGACAGCTTGGACGTGAAGAGTTTGACTGGCTAATGCCCTGGCTTGAAGCGATGCGACAGCGATTTCCTTATGCGCAGCTCGATGGGTTGGTGCCTCCCGATACAATGTGGGTCAAACCAGGTCAAGCATGGTATGGTACAGGTTCGGTGACAGCGCACGATGGCTATTTAGCGCTGTATCACGATCAAGGGTTAATTCCCGTTAAGCTGATGGCGTTTGATCGGGCCGTTAATACTTCGATCGGGTTGCCGTTCGTTCGGACATCGCCGGATCACGGAACCGCGTTTGATATTGCTGGAAAAGGAATTGCGGATGCGACGAGTATGAAAGCCGCGATCGAATTTGCAATTCAGTTAACGACTCAGAATGCATCCACGATCCGGATCAGTGCGGTTTGAGATTTTGAGGCGTTATAAACTGCAACACGCCTTGACCCTAGTAAATAAGCCGTTTTCGCGTGATTACAAGGCGTTTGAGCGTTAAATCGAATGTGAGAAAGCCGTGACTTTTGGAACGGTTCTTAATATACTACTGAAAGTGTAGATCAGACAATTAAAAAGACTTCAGTATAGGGCATTACAAACTTCGCTCGAAAACCAGATTCGAGCAAGGTTTGTTAATTTTCGCTTCTCAGTTAGGTTGTTATCTTCGATTCCCAGGTTATTTAGGAAGGTAGACCATGATTCAAACCGCACCTTATTCACTCGATATGATTCAAGACGAAGTTCGTCAATTAATCGATCGAGGACTTGTCAGCCGTTATCAGCCGATTTACACGCTCTGTAAGCATATCCCCGCTCGCGAATGGGTGCGCTTTGAAAACGAACTTGAGCGCTATGACTTTCTACTGCGCGATCGCATTGGCGATTTGATGAGCCACGAAAATTGGGAAAATGACTAATTGATCAGTGAGGGACAAGAAACGCTGGCTTTCTCCCTCACCGATCAATCAAAGTTTTCCTGAAAAAACGCGCTCTGCCGCTCCAGTCATATAAAGTCGTCCGTTTGCTGCCCATTCAAGATCGAGACAGCCGCCCGGAAGCTCAATAGTCGCTCTTCGATCGCACCGTTCTGTTAAAACGCCTGCAACTAAAGAAGCACAAGCCCCCGTTCCACACGCAAGCGTAATTCCGGCTCCTCGCTCCCAAACTCGCATCTTCAAATAATCCGATCGCACGACTTGAATAAATTCGGTATTGGTTCGCTGGGGAAAAGCCGAATGATGCTCGAACAGTGAACCAATTTGTTCTAAAGAGATTGCCGCTACATCTTCTACAAACGTGATGCAGTGCGGATTGCCCATACTCACGCAGGTCACGTTCCAAGTTTGTCCCGCCGCTTCGAGGGGTCGATCGATCACTCTTTCGTTCGGTGCGGCAAGCGTGGTCGGAATTTCCGCCGCCAGCAAACGCGGTTCACCCATATCGACGGTGACTTGATTGTTGGAGTCAAATTTCGGCGTCATCACTCCGGCAAGCGTGTGAATTTGATACTGCTCTTTTGCTTTGCCCGTATCGGCTACTTCTAAATCTGCTAAAAACCGCGCCATGCAGCGAATGCCATTGCCGCACATTTCCGGCTCAGACCCATCTGAGTTAAAAATCCGCATGGTGTAATCGGTGCCCGCCTGACCGGGAAGCGCAAAAATCACGCCGTCCGCCCCGATCCCGAAATGTCGATCGCACAATTCGACTGCTTGTTTGGGCGTCAGTTGTGGCGTTTCTGAAGCGCGATTGTCGATCAAAATAAAATCGTTGCCGAGTCCGTGATACTTCGTAAATTCGATAGTCATGTTGATTCGTAAAGATTTGGGCACTCTAACCAAGTTAGACCCCAATGATAAAGGATTCCAAAATGGCATTAGCACTTGATACCGGATTGCCCAGCACGCGCCAAGTTCAAACGATGATTCGCGAAGAAATCGCCGTTGAACTAAAGCTCATAACCGGAGACGTGCTGATAGGCGTAGTGCGCTGGCAAGATCCACATTGTGTTTGCATTTTTGAGAACGCGGACACTCCAACGATCGTGTGGCGGCAATCGATCGCGTTTATCAAACCCAAGCTGTAGCGTTAAGCATCTGCGAAAATGAAAGTCTAGCGTCTCCTAGATTAAAACTGATGCACACACCGAAGTTAGACGTTCAGTTTGCAATTTGCATTGCAGACGAAGAAGATGGGGATTTAGAAGTCTGGAAGGTTTATCGCGTTTTATCAGATCCAAAAGCGAACGAAGTCGGGTGCTTGCGGGTCATTGATGAATCTGGTGAAGATTATCTCTATCCGCAAAGTCGGTTTGTGGTTGTGGAATTGCCCGAAGAAGTTCGGGAAAGATTGTTGTCAGCATTTAAGTAAGCGGTGCTCGACCAAAGACACGAGTGAGCGTAGCAAATCGATCGCGCACCTCATCGCTGAGCATCGTCGAGCGATAGCGCCACGCCCAGTTTCCTTCACCTTGACTCGGTACGTTCATTCGAGCTTCGGTGCCTAACCCGAATAAATCTTGCAGAGGAATGATCGAAAGCGCTGCGATCGAACTCATCGCCACGCGAATCAAATCCCAGTGCACGCCTTCGGAACTAATGCAGCCGAGATACTGCATCAAACTCTCGCGATCGTGATCCGACAAGCTTTGATACCAGCCAACGCTGGTATCGTTGTCGTGGGTTCCCGTGTAAACCAAGCAGTTGCGCGGGTAGTTGAACGGTAAATAAGGATTACCGGGATCAGAGCCGAAAGCAAAGTGAATAATTTTCATGCCGGGAAACTCGAAATCATCGCGCAGTTTTTCGACTTCCGGCGTAATGATGCCTAAATCTTCTGCCAAAATCGGCAGCTTGCCTAAGTTTTGATTCAAGACTCTGAAAAATTTCTCTCCGGGCGCTTCGATCCAAGTGCCGTTCATCGCGGTTTCTTCTCCAAACGGAACGGCCCAATACGATTCAAAGCCGCGAAAATGGTCGATGCGAATCCAATCAACTAAATCAAGCATCGCTTCAAAGCGTTGAATCCACCATTTGAAGTCCGATCGCTCTAAATAATCCCAGTCGTAAATCGGATTGCCCCAAAGTTGTCCGGTTTCGCTGAAATAATCCGGTGGAACACCTGCCATTAATTCAGGCTGTCCGGTTTCTTCGTTGAGCTTAAAGTTTGCCGGATGCGCCCACACATCGACGCTATCGTGTGCCACATAAATCGGGATATCGCCGATGATTTGTACTCCGTTTTCGTTCGCGTGATGCCTCAGCGCCGACCACTGCCGGAAAAACTCGAATTGCAGGAATTTCTGATAAAAAATTTCCCCGGTCAAACGGCGACGCGCTTGATCGATCGCTTCAGGTTTGCGCTGCATTAATTCCGGTTCCCAGTCGTACCAGCTTTTACCGTCGCTGGCGTCTTTGAGAGCCATAAATAGCGCGTAGTCATCGAGCCAGGCAGATTTACGATTGCAAAACTGCGCAAAATCGTGTTTATCTTCTAGCGAAGCTTGCGCTTTGAACGCTTCACACGCTTTTTTCCACAACGGAAGCTTGGCGGCGTACACGCGATCGTAATCTACGCGATCTGGGGAAAATTCTGGCAAATCATTAAAATCAGATTCGCTCAGCAACCCACGCTGCACGAATGTTTCGAGGCTGATCAATAATGGATTGCCCGCCATCGATGAATAAGACGCATACGGCGAATTTCCGTAACCTGTTGGGCCTAACGGCAACACTTGCCAAAATTGCTGACCGCTTTGAGCGAGAAACTCGATGAATCGATGCGCTTCGGCTCCTAATTCACCAATCCCAAAACGACCAGGAAAACAGGTTGGATGCAGCAGCACGCCGCTCGATCGGGAAAAACGCATAATTCAGGGAAGGTTAAACACAATTGTGAGCACTGTAACACGGTAAAATTTCGCCGAACTCCAACCGTTGGAGGAAAATTAAGGTAACTGTAACGGTGCAATCTAAGACGCTTCGCATCGATGGGAGTCAGGCGTTTGTAGGATTGAAGAACAAAACGATCGTAGGTTCGCTTTATGCTGAAGGTGAATTTCGCGATCGCGCTGCTTTATGACTCCTCGAAATCCCTTTCCCACCGTTGACATTATTATTGAGCTTGTCGATCGACCGCACCGCCCGATTATTTTGATCGAGCGCTTAAATCCGCCGCATGGCTGGGCAATTCCCGGTGGATTTGTAGATTACGGCGAACCGACTGAAACAACCGCTCGGCGTGAAGCAATGGAAGAAATCGGGCTAGATGTCGAACTGATTGATTTACTCGGAGTGTATTCTGATCCAAACCGAGATCCGCGACATCATACAATGAGCCTCGTTTACATTGCGAGCGCGATCGGCGATCCCAAAGCGGGTGACGATGCTAAAAACGTGCGCATAACGAATATTTGGGAAATTCCACAGAATCTATGTTTTGATCACGATCGCATTTTGCACGATTATTTACAGTACCGAAATTATGGAATGCGTCCCCGATTATGAGAAAAATCATTCGTTCTGATGCGGCTCCGGCTCCGGTTGGGCCGTATAGCCAAGCGATCGCAGCAAGCGGTGAAATGGTGTTTGTAGCAGGACAAATTCCGCTTGATCCCCAAACAGGTCAGCTTGTAGGAGAAGGCGATGTGGCAGTTCAAACCGATCGAGCAATGCAAAGCTTAAAAGCAATTCTTGAAGCCGCAGGTGCAACGCTACAAGACGTCGTTAAAACGACGGTGTTTCTCAAAGATATGAACGATTTTGCCGCGATGAATACCGTTTATGCTCGATATTTCGATGACGCGATCGCGCCCGCTCGGGCCTGTGTGGAAGTGGCGCGATTACCAAAAGACGTTTTAGTTGAGATTGATTGCATTGCGGTTATCGGGTCTTGAATTGCTTATTGCGCCTGGTCGAGCAGGCTGAAATCGAGCCTCGCGGCAGCTTGACGCAGAACGCGCAAGCCCAAGAGCGATCCCCGAATTAAACGAGTGGACGCGATCGGGCGCTTGAGCATGGCGATCGCCAGCTTTTTTGGCTGTAATGTTCCATTGACATCGATCGCGCGGGTCAAATCAGGTAAATCGTGCTCAGCATCGTCGCTTACGACGCGCACCATCGCGACGGGAAAATTCAAACTTGCTAAAATTGCAAATCCCTCCATATCAACGACTTCAGCTTCGTAGGTTCTGCCTAATTCGCGTTTTTTGATCGCCGAACAAACGACTTGATCGCTGGTAAAGGCTCGAATCGGGGAAACTTGAAGCTGTTGTTTCAGTCGTTGAGTAAGCGCGGGATCACAAAATCGCGTCTGTCCTGAATGATCGGCACAGCTTTGATACAGCACAAGCGTGCCGATCGAGAACCCAGGCGACAAACTGCCACACAGTCCCATTAAAAGAATGCCGCTAGAATCCTGGATAGATGCGTGTTTGAGGAATTGCATAACGGCTTGGGTTCCAACCGGAATAGGTACGACTGTGGGCAGATCAGCAGACTGCTTTAAGCCCTGGCACACTGCCCGATGTTCTGCACCTTGAGGGACGAGAATCGTGAACGACATAAGAATGATTAAAACAATTCAGTTAATTCGCACCGTAACAGAACTAACCCTGCATGAAGCACTGGTTAAGGTCGTTTTTTCAGATTCTTTTTTAGGAAAGAAGCGCTTAAACTTGGCTCTGTATTTCTGCTGCCAATCAACGGTTTATTTCATTTGTTTTTTTAGGTTGTGACCGAATTACTATGGACTTGCCAACTCATTCTCCTCCCACTATTCGAGAGCGTTTTAATATTTCTCGGCTTGCGATCGCCGCGCCGTGGTTAACGATGTGCTTTTGGCTCGCCATTACCGTTGCAGGGATTTTGGCGCTTAGTTCGCTTAAGTATGCTTTATTTCCCGACGTCACGTTTCCCGTCGTTGTCGTGAATGCGCAAGCACCCGTTAAAACCACGATCGACACCGAGCAGCAGTTAACCCAACCGATCGAGCAAACGCTGCAAGCAACCGGATCACTTAAAGGACTCAATGAAATTCGATCGTCAACCTATCCGGGTCAAGTTGCGGTTAGTTTGTCGTTTGAAGTGGGTACTAGTCTAGAGCAATCAAGTCAAGCGGTTGAAACCGTTCTAAAATCGGCAACGCTTCCCAAAGACGCTGCTTACAAGGTAATTGCGCTAAATCTGAATGAATCGGCAGCTATTAGCTATGCGGTGCAAAGCAATTCGCGCAGCTTGAATGAGTTAACCACGTTGACGAATGCTCAGATTGTGCCTGCGATCGCGAAGCTTCCGGGCGTGCTGAAAGTGAATTTGCTCGGAGATGCAGGAACGAAGCCAACCGGAACGTTGGTTCGCTTTAATCGCAACGATGCACTGGCGTTTCAAGTGATCAAGCGCGGCGATGCCAATACGCTTGAAGTTGTGAACGCAGTTGAGCAGGAAGTCGCTCGGCTGCAACAGAATTTGCCGAACGTGCAGCTTAATTTAGCCGCAACGCAAGCCGAGTATATTCGTCGAGCAACCCACTCAACGATCGAGGCGTTAATCGAAGCGATCGTGCTGTCGATCGTGGTGATTTTCCCATTTTTGCGCAGTTGGCGAGCAACGCTGATTTCGGCTTTGGCGATCCCCGCGTCGCTGCTGGGGACGTTTATCGTGATGGCGATTTTCGGATTCAATCTCGAAACGATTACGCTGCTGGCGGTTGCGTTGGTGATTGGGAGCGTGGTCGATGATGCGATCGTTGATGTAGAAAATATTAGTCGTCACATCGAAGACGGGGAAACACCAAGACAAGCGGCACTACATGCGACAAATGAAATCGGTTTAACCGTAACGGCGGCGACGTTTACGGCCGTTGCGGTATTTTTGCCGATCGGATTGATGGGCGGCGTGATCGGGCAGTTTTTTAAGCCGTTTGGAATCACAGTTTCAGCCGCGATGATGATGTCGCTGTTAGTTGCCAGAACGCTATCGCCAGTTTTGTCGCTATATTTACTCAGAAAAAACCCAGGGCAAAGAACTCGCACCAACGGACTTTGGTTTCGATTTAGCGAAGCGTATCGCAAATTATTAACGTGGTCGCTGCAACATCGCATGATGATTGTGGGGATCGCGATCGCGAGCTTTGCCGCAGGCGTGGCGATCGTTCCTTTGATTCCGCAAGGGTTTATTCCGAAGCTCGATCGGGGCGAATTTAATGTGCGCTATACAGCACCGCTACCGAAGATTCCGTCGCAAGAAGAAATTGCGGCATTAGTGGCATCGGGTGGACAAGTGCCGCAAATTAATCCACTCCAAGATTCGCTGAACGTTGCTAAGCAGTTAGAAGACACGGTTCGTCAATTGCCTGATGTTGGAACGGTTTTTACAACAGTGGGATCGCGTGAAGGAGAACCGAACAAAGGTTTACTCTACGTCAAGCTGAAAGACAATCACACGACACCAACAGCAAAAATTCAAGATCAACTCAGAACCACTCTGCCGCGACCGTCTGGAGTAACCACTAGCGTTGAGGATATTCCGTTTGTCGAAGCGGGAAGTCAAAAGCCTTTGCAGGCATCGATTCAAGGCGATGATTTAGCTCTACTTCAAAAAGCCGGAACGGATCTGAAAAATCGCTTGCAAACGCTGCCCGGATTTGCCGATGTGACGCTGAGCGGGAGCAGTACGCAAAATGGAGTTCAGCAAATCGATCGACGCGGCGGGCGTCGTGTCGTTTACATTACGGCAAACCTGGCTCAAGGGGTCGCACTCGGGGATGCAACGAAGACGCTGTTAAACGAAGCAAAACCGCTTCTTCCTGCGGGTGTGAAGCTCAATCTTGGTGGCGATTCACAAACGAGTAGCGAAATCTTTCAAAGCTTTGGTAAAACGCTGGCGTTATCAGCGCTGTGTATTGTGATTGTGCTCGTGGCGTTGTTTCGCAGTTGGATTGATCCGATCGTGGTTGGCTTGTCGTTACCGTTGGCGTTGGTCGGGGCAATGCTCGCGCTGTGGTTTACCAAAAGTGATTTTGGCATGATTTCGCTGATCGGCTTTGTGTTTCTGCTCGGACTCACCAATAAAAACGCAATTCTGATCGTGGATTACATTAATCAACTGCGCCGCGATGGACTCGATCGTACCGGAGCAATCTTAAAAGCCGCCCCGATTCGACTGCGCCCGATTATGATGACGACGGCTGCCACGATTTTAGGCATGGTGCCGATCGCAATTGGAGCAGGCGCGGGATCAGAACTGCGATCCCCGATGGCGGTTGCGATCGCAGGCGGATTAATCACGTCTACGCTGCTGAGTTTGTTTGTAGTTCCGGTAGTTTACACGCTGCTTGATGATCTCAAACCGAAACGAAGTCGATCGCGCTCAGTTTGAGCGTGGCATGGTGCGATTCAGCATGTCTCCGATTGAATCGGATTATTGAAAAAACTGGGTAGAGACGCAGTTAATCGCATCTCTACCCTTAGTTCGGTCATTTGTTTGGCAATCTTCGCGATCTCGTTCTGGCAATAAATTTAGAACGAGAAATTAACCACATTTGCGGTTTCTTGATTTAGAAAACCCGATTGAACGCGAATGACTTGAATAATCGGCTGAAACTGAAAGCCTGAATTGAGTTCTCCGCCTACGTTTTGTCGTCGTGGCTCAATCACAAAATCGCGCCGAAGCGGTTGATTTGGATTTTGAATTTCAAGCAAGCGTGGCGTTGGATAAACGGCAGCATCTACTGATGCCGAGCCATAAACCCCAATTTGAGAGGGATTAGCAGGAACCGTTAATGACGTTTGTTGTGCTTGAGCGGGCGCGATAAAAGTCGTGACGGTAAGGCACCCTAAAGCTACAGGCGCAGTAAGCCAATGCCAACTGTGAAAGCGCGGTCTTTGTTGCGAGTTCATATCCCGATGCTCCTAAAACTAATTTGTTGTAGTGTCCAAAGAATCACCCAGAGAATTGCGCTCTGGTTTCTCCTCACCAAGATTCAAAAGTAATTTTTCCAACATCGTATCTAGAATTTGATTTGCCGCACGTCAGCCAGTAGAAGCATTTTGCAGTGGTAAAATAGCCTCCTGCTGGCAAACAGTATTCTAAAGAAGCGAGTGCAATCTGAGACTCATTTCAATGTAAAAAATTAAATCGATCGCGAATCAGTATGAAAGCATTTGTTACAGGCGGAACCGGATTTGTCGGTGCCAATTTGGTGCGGTTGCTGCTCGATCAAGGCTACTCGGTTCGAGCGTTGGTGCGCCCTAACAGCCGACTCGACAATTTGAGCGATTTAGACGTTGAGTTTGTTAAAGGCGATTTAACCGATCCCGATTTGGCGCGACTGATGCGCGGGTGTGACCATCTGTTTCATGTGGCTGCGCATTATTCGCTGTGGCAGCACGATCGCGATCGCTTACACCAAAGCAACGTGATCGGCACGCGCAGCGTTTTAGCAGCCGCACGCGAGGCGGATATTAAACGATCGATCTACACGAGTTCAGTTGCGGCGATCGGCGTTGATCCAAGCGGAAAACCCACGACCGAGCGATATCAATCTCCGGTCGAAAAGCTGATCGGACAGTACAAGCAATCGAAATATTGGGCAGAACAAGAAGCCATCAAAGCGGCTCAAGCAGGACAAGATGTGGTGATCGTCAATCCGAGTACGCCGATCGGCGCGTGGGACATTAAACCCACTCCAACGGGCGGCGATATTATTCTGCGATTTTTGCGCCGACAAATGCCCGCTTATGTCGATACCGGACTGAATTTTATTCACGTCAACGATGTTGCTTGGGGACATTTACTCGCTTTAAGAAACGGTAAAACCGGAGAACGTTATATTCTCGGACACGAAAACATCACGCTGAAACAACTGCTCGATCGATTAAGTCAAATAACACAAATCCCCGCGCCAACGCGATCGATCCCCGTTTGGCTCCCGCTTACGGTGGCTTGGATCGATGAGCGGATTTTGACAAACTTTGGCAAAACGCCCTCTGTCCCGATCGACGGCGTGCGGATGTCTCAGCAGCCAATGTATTACGATGCAAGTAAAGCGATTCAGGAGTTAGGCTTACCGCAAACCCCCATTCATACCGCCCTAACCGATGCCGTAGACTGGTTTTCATCTCACGGCTACGTTTCTTTATAAAATTACGCCAACCTTGATAGTGAGGAGCACTACACGTTCATGGCAATTCAACTACAACAAGCGATCGAAATTGGTAAGTATCTCGTTGTGCAGCGTTTAAAGGGTCGCAAGCGCTATCCGCTCACGCTGATGTTAGAACCGCTATTTCGCTGCAATTTGGCCTGCTCTGGCTGCGGCAAAATTCAGCATCCCGTTGATATTTTGAAGCAAAATTTAACGCCCGAACAATGCTTTGCCGCCGTTGAAGAATGCGGTGCCCCGGTTGTGGCGATTCCCGGTGGAGAACCGCTTCTGCATCCCCAAATCGATGAAATTGTGCGGGGATTAGTAGCGCGTAAGAAATTTGTTTATCTTTGCAGCAATGGATTACTGCTTGAAAAAAGCTTGAGCAAATTTGAGCCATCGCCGTATCTGACGTTTAGCATTCACCTCGATGGGCTAAGGGATTGGCACGATAAATGCGTCGATCGTAAAGGCGTGTTTGATACGGCTGTTAAAGCCATCAAAGCAGCGAAAGCAAAAGGTTTCCGCGTCACTACGAACACCACGATTTTCGACGGTGCCGATGTAAAACAAATGCAAGCGTTCTTTGATTTTCTCGGAACGCTGAACATCGACGGCATGATGATTTCTCCGGGCTACAGCTACGAATGGGCACCAGATCAAGACCACTTTCTCAAGCGTGAGCAAACTCGTGCGCTGTTTCGGGAAATTCTCGCGCCGTACAAAGCAGGCAAGAAAAACTGGAACTTCAACCATAATCCGTTGTTTCTCGATTTTCTCACAGGCGAAAAAGATTACGAATGTACGCCCTGGGGAATGCCGAGCTACAGCGTTTTAGGATGGCAAAAGCCTTGCTATTTGCTGAACGAAGGACATTACCAGTCGTATCAAGAATTAATCGAAGACACCAACTGGGACAATTACGGTCGTAAAAGCGGCAATCCAAATTGCGCCGATTGTATGGTGCACTGCGGCTATGAGCCAACGGCGACAACCGACGCCATGCAGCCGCAGAATATTGGTCGATCGCTCGGGGTTCTATTTGGCAATTAAGCAGTACGAGACGGGGAGGTCGGAGCGATGAAGCAGAATGTCATAAATCGAGCGTTGACTGCAATCTTCAAAACTCCTGACTCTCCGTATCTCACGCTTTTAATTTGGGTTTTGCCGATCGTGCTGTTGCGCAGTTCTCAACAGAGTTTAATGGCGCACGACGAAGGCATTTATGCAACGCAGGCACGATCAATTCTGCAAACCGGAGATTGGATTACACCGCAGTGGGGATCAGGCTACAGCTTTGATCGCACGATCGGCATTCAATGGCTGATCGCGGTTTGTTATCAGCTCTTTGGCACCCGCGAAGAAACGGCGCGATTACCGAGCGCGATCGCGTTTGTGATTAGCGTGCTGTTGACGTACAGAATCGGAGTGCGATTGCTCAATCCGCGTTTGGCTTGGCTAGGCGCGGCGATTTTTAGCGTGATTCCGCTTGTGGTGCAGTATGGGCGATTGGCAACGCAGGACACCGTGCTGATGTGCGTTGAACTGATCGGAATTTGGGCACTGCTTGAAGCCCAAACCGTGAAACGCAGAGCAGTGCTCGCAGGCGCGATGTTTGGCACCGGATTTATGATCAAAGGCTTTATGATCGTTCCCGCCACGATCGCGCTTTTTCCGTATTTTGCGGGGCAGCGTCGGCAGTTGCTCAACGCTTGGCTGTATGGGGGATTGGGAATTGGATTGATTGCGCCGATCGCGTGGCTGTGGGCAGCCACGCAAAAGTACGGCAACGCCCCGATCGCAGAACTCTTCGGAAAACTATTTCACCTCAAAGGACAAACTTATCAAGGCGCAGGCTGGTTTTATTATTTCTGGAATATTCCAGCAAACGGCTTTCCGTGGGTGTTTTTTGCGCTGTTTGGATTGTGGCTCATGCTGTTTCATGCGCAAATTCGAGCGTTTGTTAAAGCGCATCGTGCTCGATCGCTGTTAATCGGCTATCCGGTGGTTTTGCTAATCGAACTAACGCTATTTGGCACCAAAACGCATTATTACCCGTTACAGCTGATGCCGTTTGTTGGATTGTGGGCAGCGATCGCGCTTGATCATTTAGCGCAGCTTTACGCTCACGGCAAACGCACGCAATCCTTGATCGGGCTAAATTTAGCGGTTAGTGGGGCGGCGATCGTGCTGCTCGTGGTGATGCTAACGCGATCAAGGTTCGTGGCAGCCTTGACTATTCAGAGCAGCGCGATCGACTCGATCGCGCTTGTGGGATTGGTGATCGGGATTGGCTGGCTTAGTTTATCTGTGATTTGGCTTTTACGGCATCGAGTCGGTCAGCCAGAGTCGGCGCGGCAATGGGTAGCAGTTTGGCTTTTAACGTCTTGGTTGGCGCTTTCGATTCTGCATCTCACCGGACTGTGGGGCAATTACGATGCAAAATT
>CAXUFL010000071.1:0-18313 GCA_964250455.1 uncultured bacterium | reverse complement strand
CCGTAGTCGGCTCCGTGATTGCGGTAGTGAAACAAGCTGATATTCCAATCCGGTCGCATACAGTTGAGGAATTTGATCAGCGCCCCCGGACGTTCTGGAAACTCAAAGCGATACAGCAATTCATGATTTGCCAGCGTCGATCGACCTCCCACCATATGCCGTAAATGCAGCTTGGTTAATTCATCATCGGTGAGATCAATCGTGCTGAATCCATTCGCCTCGAACGTCTCTACCATTTTCGCGGCATCGGCACGCCCGGAAACCTGCATTCCTACAAAAATATGGGCGTTGCGCTCATCGGCAATTCGGTAATTAAACTCGGTGATGCTGCGTTTTCCCAAACACTCACAAAACTTGCGCAAGCTGCCCCGCGCTTCGGGAATCGTCACCGCGAAAATCGCTTCCCGACGTTCTCCGAGTTCGGCTCGTTCTGCCACAAACCGCAAGCGATCGAAGTTCATATTCGCCCCACACGCGATCCCGATTAGCGTTTGATCGGTGATTTGTTCGCGTTCGACATAAGCTTTGATGCCTGCGATCGCCAGCGCTCCGGCAGGTTCCAGAATCGATCGCGTATCTTCAAACACGTCTTTGATTGCCGCACAGGTGTCATCGGTATCGACCAAAATCATGTCATCGACGTACTGTTGGCAAAGCCGAAACGTCTCCACCCCAACTTCGCGCACGGCGACGCCATCTGCAAACAAGCCGACATTCGGCAATTTGATTCGATGTCCAGCTTTGAGCGATCGCGTCATTGCATCTGCGTCCACGGGTTCAACACCAATAATCTTTGTTTCGGGGCGTAATCGTTTGATATACGAGGCAATTCCAGAAATGAGACCACCCCCGCCGATCGCCACAAAAACCGCGTGAATCGGCTGCTGATACTGCCGCAAAATTTCCATGCCGATCGTGCCTTGTCCGGCAATCACGTCTGGATCGTCAAACGGATGAACAAACGTTAATGCTTTTTCGGCTTCAAGCTGACGCGCAAACGTGTAAGCATCATCAAACGTATCGCCATGCAGCACGACTTCACCGCCGCGTGCTTTGACGGCATCGATTTTGACCTGCGGCGTTGTAACAGGCATGACGATAATCGCCGTTGTGCCTAATTTGTGCGCACCCAGCGCCACGCCTTGAGCGTGATTTCCCGCCGATGCAGCAATTACACCCTGCGCCAAAACTTCCGGTGAAAGCTGCGCCATTTTGTTGTACGCACCCCGCAGCTTAAACGAAAAAACCGACTGCATATCTTCGCGCTTGAGCAGAACGCGATTGTTTAAACGAGCCGACAAATTTGAAGCGAGTTCAAGCGGCGTTTCTTGGGCAACATCGTACACACGGGCATTCAAAATCCGCTCAAGGTAGTCACCGGACATAGTTAATTTTGGCAAAGGTTGAATCTTCTATTCTAAAGGCATCGGTTAATTCTTAATTCCTGTCGTAGCGATGCCGCGAATTAATTGACGCTGACCGATGAGGAATAAAAGAACGATCGGAATTGTCGCAATCACCACTGCCGCCATTAACAGCGTCCAACTATTCGTAAACTGCTCTTGAAAACTAGCCAGCGCGAGTTGAACCGTTTTTAATTCGGGGCGCGTTGTAAACACCAACGGCTTAAATAAATCGTTCCATTCGCCGATAAACGAAAAAAGAAACAGCGTCACCAATGCCGGACGAGCAAGCGGAATCAGAATTCGCCAAAGAATTTGGAGTCGATCGGCACCGTCGAGCATTGCCGCTTCTTCTAACTCAACCGGAATCGTTTGAAAATATTGACGCAGCAGAAAAATTCCGAATCCGTTCACGGCGGTCGGCAAAATTAGCGCTGCATAAGTATTAATCAAATGCCCCCATTTCAGCACCAAGAAAATCGGAATCACCAGAATTTGAAACGGGATGACTAACGTTGTTAATACGATCAGCAATAATGCTTGACGCCCACGAAATTTTAATCGCGCTAACGCATATCCCGCTAATGCCGAGGTTACAAGCTGAAACGCCGTTACTGCGAGCGCGACAACCGTTGAATTGGCAAACGCCAGCAAAAATTCTCCCTGCTGCCACGCTTGGCGATAATTCTCGATCGACCATCGCCCTCCATCTGGCGAGGAAAGCGAAGTCACCAACACAATTCCTAACGGCAACAGCACCACAGCCGCACCGATCAGCAGCAATCCTAAATTGAGAACGCGCCAGCGATTAAAATCGCTCATCGATCGCCACCTTTAGTGAAACAGGTTTGTCGATCGTCGCACTAATTGCAAAATTCGGGAATCAAACTTGTTTAATCTCGCGTCAGGATAATTAGCGTGAGGTGGCTTAAAACTCAAAAAGCGGTCATTTTAGCGCCTCAATGCACAGAACCCAGGAAACTTTATCGATTCTTAGCGTTATGCTTGACGAGAAACGGTAAAGTGTAGAGTGGGAGTAAATCGCCCCTAAACTTTCCTTACCTAAAAACCCGCATCGTGCGGAATCTAGTCACGACCAGGAGACAACCGAGCTATGCCGCAACTTGAGGCAACCCCAGAGATTGATTTCCAAAGTGAACTTTACAAAGATGCTTATAGCCGAATTAACGCCATTGTGATCGAAGGTGAACAAGAGGCGCATGAAAATTATCAAAAACTAGCAGAACTTCTGCCAAACGATAAAGATCAGTTATTCTCGCTGGCGCGGATGGAAAACCGTCATAAAAAAGGGTTTGAAGCTTGCGGACGCAATCTTAGCGTTACGCCAGACATGGTATTTGGAAAAGAATTTTTCTCACAGTTGCACCAAAACTTTCAAGATGCGGCCGCAGACGGCAAGATTGTGACTTGCTTGCTGATTCAATCGCTGATTATCGAGTGTTTTGCGATCGCCGCTTACAACATTTACATTCCCGTCGCAGATGACTTTGCTCGCAAAATCACCGAAGGCGTTGTTAAAGACGAGTACAGCCACCTCAACTACGGCGAAGAATGGCTTAAAGCCAACTTCGAGACGGCAAAAGCTGAGCTCGAACAAGCCAACAAGCAAAACTTACCGCTTGTGTGGAAAATGCTCAATCAGGTTGAAACCGATGCGCACATTCTCGGCATGGAGCGCGAAGCCCTCGTCGAAGACTTTATGATTCAGTACGGCGAAGCGCTGAGCAATATCGGGTTTAGCACCCGCGATATTATGCGCATGTCCGCTTACGGATTAGCCACGGTTTAATCGCGCCTGAACGTCTAAAGCTACACAAATTAAATCACCGCAACCCAGTACACTAGAATGCGGATTCAAGCGAATGCGCGATTCTAATTTGTGTAGCCTGTCTGTCTCAAGGCATTTCAATATCCATCTCACCGCCTATAGAGGCTACATAAGTAATTGATCGATGTTTGGTCTAATTGGTCATCTCACAAGTTTAGAGCACGCTCAGTCTGTTGCGCGAGAATTGGGATATCCCGAATACGCGGATCAAGGGTTAGATTTTTGGTGTAGTGCGCCACCGCAAATTGTCGATACGATCAAGGTTACGAGCGTGACCGGACAGCAAATCGAAGGCAGATATGTAGAATCGTGCTTTTTGCCGGAAATGCTGGCATCACGACGCATTAAGGCCGCGACGCGCAAAGTTGTAAACGCAATGGCGCACGCGCAAAAGCACGGCATCAACATCACGGCGCTGGGTGGATTTTCGTCGATTATTTTCGAGAACTTTAATTTGTCGCAGATTCAGCAGGTGCGCAACATTAAATTGGAGTTCGATCGCTTTACCACGGGCAACACACACACAGCTTATGTGATTTGTCGTCAAGTCGAACAAGCCTCGAAGCAGTTGGGCATTGACCTTTCAAAAGCAACGGTTGCGGTGTGTGGCGCAACCGGAGATATTGGCAGTGCGGTGTGTCGCTGGCTTGATGCTCGCACCGATGTTGCTGAACTGCTGCTGATTGCGCGAAATCAAGAACGGCTGCAAACGCTGCAAGCCGAACTCGGACGCGGCAAAATCATGGGTCTTGAAGAAGCGCTGCCGCAAGCCGACATTATCGTGTGGGTGGCGAGTATGCCGAAAGGCGTCGAAATCGACCCGACCACGTTAAAGCAACCGTGTTTGCTAATCGATGGCGGCTACCCGAAGAATCTTGGCTCTAAAGTTCAGCATCCGGGTGTGCATGTGCTCAACGGCGGCATTGTGGAGCACTCGTTAGACATTGACTGGCGGATTATGAGCATTGTGAATATGGACGTGCCCGGACGCCAGCTTTTCGCGTGCTTTGCTGAATCGATGCTGCTAGAGTTTGAAAAATGGCACACCAATTTCTCGTGGGGACGCAATCACATCACCGTTGAGAAGATGGCGCAGATTGGCGAAGTTTCGATTAAACACGGATTCCGCCCGTTATTGATTTGAAGCTTATAACTCATCAAGCGATCGCGGGTTAAACGCCCGCTTTTTAATTTAATTGGCTAAACCGCAGGAACAATCAGAATTCTACGGTATACTCCGCTTGAATTGATTTTTTCCTACGGTTATGGGGTGTGCTGTTTCGTTGGAAACTGTTTCAACAGTTAAGCTATCGGTGATCGTTCCTTGCTACAACGAAATAGGTACGATCGGACGGGTGATTGAGGCAATCAAGGCGTCTCCGGTTCAAAATACAGAGATTATTATTGTTGATGATTGTTCAACCGATGGCACAACAGAATTATTAAGATCAAAGCTAGAATCAAGCGTCGATCGAGTGATTTATCACGCTCGAAATAGCGGCAAAGGGGCAGCACTGAGAACCGGATTTGCTGCCGCAACCGGAGATATTGTAATTGTTCAAGATGCGGATTTAGAATACGACCCGCAGGAATTTCTGATTATGATTAAGCCGATTCTAGATCAAAAAGCCGATGTTGTATTTGGCTCTAGATTTGTCGGGAGTCAACCGCATCGAGTCGTGTATTACTGGCACATGGTTGGAAATAAATTTCTAACAACGCTGTCAAATATGTTGACAAATATCAATTTGACCGATATGGAAACTTGTTATAAAGCTTTTCGACGCGAGATTATCCAGTCAATTCGCATCGAAGAAAATCGATTTGGGTTTGAACCAGAAATTACGGCAAAAGTTGCTAAGATGGGATGCCGAATTTATGAAGTCGGCATTTCTTATTATGGGCGAACCTACAAAGAAGGAAAGAAAATTGGCTGGAAAGATGGCGTCTGCGCTATCTTTTGCATTTTGAAATATAACTTGTTCTTCAGACATCGGTCGGTGAACGCACTTCAAACCAGATCAAATTAATTTCAGTCTGTAACCTTTAGTTTGGCGGTGATTTTCGCCAAACTCCTAAAACGGATTTCCCGATCGAATAACCGAGCAGAGGATCAATTCGAGTGGAGACTGGAACCATTGCTCGATCCCAAAGTTGAATTTGCTTTGCTGTTGGCATCGATCGCTTCAGCCAACGATTGCTTAACGATGCAAGTAACCCGACAGAATCTAGATAGCCGAGAAAAACGCACTCTAGATGTCTTGGAAGTGCTGCGAGCGATCGCTGGTTGTAGCGTCGATAATGTCCGATCGCCGCATCAAAAGGCGAGTAAAGCCACTGATGCGCTGGTGCTAACACAATCAAATGTCCCCCAGCTTTTAAGTGCTCAGCCGCCTGCTGAACCTCTGAGAAGTCATCTTCGATGTGCTCTAACACATCAATGTAAAGAATCGAATCGAATTTCTCATATGTAGATAACGCTGTCAGCGTTCCTTGATTAACTTGACAAAACGAAGGCAATTTTCCAGCCGCTACGGTTTCTTTCAGAACTAAGATGAGATCACCGTCTGGCTCTAAACACAACCAACGTTGATGCTGAGCACGACACAGAATCTCGGTTGTACCCCCAATTCCCGCCCCCACTTCTAACACTTCATTGCCAAGATAGCGACGAATCACACGAGCGTAATAAGCTTTCCAGTTTCGCGCTTCTCGAAAAAGCTCTAACTCAGAACCCACATAGATATAGCTACTCATGATTGCTGGAAAACTCCTACTCGGTCGCAAACAAAATCATGATAATGCCGTTATGGTATGAGGCTTGAGTTATTTTGCCTGAAATGCCCACGATTCGACAAACTCAAAGCTGCTTAGATCTATCTTGACGCAGCAAAAATACAGAACAATAAACGTTGAATGGGGTGCTCGGTTTTCTGTTACACTGTCCTACTGTAATTAAAAGTTGCAAATTGAGAAGCACAGTGCTTAACATTACAAGTTTTGAACGTGCGTGATTATTAATCATTGAAGCTGGAATTAGCCCGTATGAATTCATTATCTATTCTGATAGCAATTCCAGTATTCAACGATTGGGAATCATTAAATATTTTAATTTCTCAAATTGATAAAGCCTTACATTTTGAAAATCTTAAGGCTGACATTCTAATTGTCAACGACGGTTCTACCTTAAGTTATCAAAACTGCGCCATTTTATCTGAATTAAAAGCAATTAACCGAATTCATCTTTTAAGCTTAAAAAGGAATTTAGGTCATCAAAGGGCGATCGCGATTGCGCTTTGTTATATCGAAGAAATGATCGAGTGCAGAGCGGTCATCGTGATGGACGGCGATGGCGAAGATGCCCCAACGGATATTCCAAGACTGATTTATCAGTGCGGTGAACAAAACGATTCAAAGATAGTATTTGCTAAGCGGACTCAACGTTCGGAGACATTAGTATTTAGAGTTTTCTATTGGGTATACAAATCGCTTTTTAAGTTGCTTACGAGCGAGGATATGGAGATTGGAAACTTTAGCATTATTCCCCACACAATTTTGAGTCGAGTTGTGATTCTATCAGAAACTTGGAATCATTTTGCCGCAGGTATTCTAAAGGCAAAAGTTCCCTTTACAACGATTCCTTGCAAGCGGAGTCGGCGAATTGCAGGGCAATCCAAGATGAATTTCGTATCGCTTGTTATGCATGGACTAAGCGCGATCTCGGTTTATGGCGATGTTATTGGCATCAAAGCTTTACTCGCAACGATCGCCTTGATGTTAGCGAGTCTTTTACTGGTTGCCGTGATCATAATCGTGCGAGTGGCCATACCAAATTGGGCCCCCTATGTTGCTGGATTGTCGCTGATTGTCTTCCTACAGTGCATGACGGCTTGTTTGGCATTCATTTTCCTCATCTTAAATGGTAGAAATAACTTCAGTTTTTTACCAAAGCGAGACTACAGCTATTTTGTGCACGATGTTCAGGAACTTCGCTCAAAAGACACTGTTCCTCAATAAAAGTAATCCTCGCTGAGCAAGCGGCAGCAACAATTTAGGAGAAAAAATGCTTTCTGGAAAAAAGCTAGACTCAAGATTAAAATCCGTTTTTATTCAAGTTTTAACTCTAGTAATTTGTTTAACTGCGTTTAGTCTAGTTTTTATTCAAAATTTTTCTGATCCGTTGATTGGTTCAGGGGATACAGAGTACTGGGAGTTTACAGGATACTACCTATCTAAAAATATACAATTCACCCCATTTCCTCAACTTAACCTCTTTAACGATCAAGCTTTTTATCCATACGGAGTTAACCAAGTATTTCAGCCTTGGGGACTTGAGCGGGATTATTTCTACGCGATTCTATCCTCTATGTTCGGTCTCGGAGGATGGATTCAGATTTACTATTTCTTGAGCGTTTTAGTGACTGCTGTAGGAACCTACCTTCTCCTACTCAAAGAGTATCGTTCAGCTCGTGCTGGTGGAGCTGGCTTGTTGATTTCCTTCTTTAGTTTTTACACACTCCATAAATATCCAAATCACCTAAGCTATGCAACCGTTCATTGGACAGTTTTAAGCTTTATCGTCGATTTTTTAATTGTTAAAAGAGTTGTTCTAAAGCAATCAGTATCGCTCCGGCTTATGCTAATTAGAAGCTGTTTATTAGTTTTAGCATTAAGTCAAGAATTAGGCTATATTGCTGGATTCGCTCTGATGTCGTTTGCAGTTTCTATTATTTATATTGCTTTAACTATTTTGTACCGACGCTTAAAGTTTAGATACTCGCTGCATCAAGCAACGCAGAACTTATGGCAGCAATGTAAAGTAGATTTTGCGCGATCGCGCTTCACTTGTTTAGCGCTGTTAGTGCTTTTAGGCATTACATCTTATTTATATATTCCGCTTGTATTACAAATTGCGAAAGCTGCGAAAAGCTTTACTTCCGCTCGTTCTGAACCGCTACCATACTGGACTAGCCCTTATCGATTACTCATTCCATACCTTCCTGGGTTTAATCCGGGGCAACTCTTTGAACAGGTGTTTAGAGATATACCTGAAGGTTTTGGAGCAGGTAGCCCTGGTTGGTTTCTACTTATAATTGGAACTTTAGGACTGTGGCAATCACGAAAGAAAATTACTATCTTTGTTCCATTAATTTTGATCTTTTTGCTTTGTTTATTCTACTTTCCGAAAAATTTTGCTACTTTGAGAATTTTTCCTTGGCTTTCTTTTGCTCGTGTTCCAGGTCGTGTTAGCGTCCTTTATCCAATTATTCTAACGATTTTCGCTTTAGAGCTTCACTTTAACCAGTTAAAACTGCGCCAAAAGCGTTTTGTTGCCGCACTGCTTGTTTGCTTAGCTTGTGTTGAAATCAGTACAGCTTACTCTTTAAAAACGCTTTCTTACCGTCCTGCTACGATCGACCAATCCCTGTTTACCTACATCGAAACGGTTCGCAATCAACCCGGAGAAGCTATCCTAGATTGGCCCTTCTGTGTGACTGGTGGAAATGGAACCGGAGCGCTTCAAGGGCTTTGTCCTTATTACCCAGCGCTTGACACAGCATTTTCGCTGAGGAGGTTTCATTACAAAAAAGTTGTAGGACAATATTATGGACGTTTATATGTTTCGCAGCTTAAATCCTTTCTAGATGCAGGTTGGCAAAATCTGTTTCAGCCTAATTCTTCAAGCCTGTTTGAAGCAACTCGTCAAGCACGGTGTTTTAATACAGAAGAGTGGTCTTTTTTCACTAAATTTTATCAACTCAATGATTTTGCTGGCATTAATCTCTATCCTGATTTGCTTTCTTCAAACTGTGCTGAAGAGTTCTATACCCGATTTGGTAAACCTGCGGTAGAAACTCGTTTACCTAACAAGGTAAGACTGCAATTTATTCCAAAACCAAGTGCACTTAGAAAAGATATTAATCCCGCTTTAGGTAAAACAGTAAGGCTTCAGCAGAAATCGAATTTTAACGCATTTTCTTATGAAATTAAAGCGATTGAAGCCCCGCGATCGCTTTCCCGCAGCAATCGATATAAGCTGCCTGTAGTTGTCAAAAATACAAGTGATGAAGTCTGGCGATCGGATGGTTCTCAGCCTGTATATTTCTCTTATCATTGGTTAAATTCAGACGGAAAAATCGAAATATTTAACGGAGAACGGACAAGCTTTCCAGAAGCTGTAGCACCGAGTGAAAGTATTGCCCTAAACGCTTCAATCAATCCACCTTCTCGTACGGGTCAATTTGTTTTGCAGCTAACTCTTGTTCAAGAATCAGTTGCTTGGTTTGAGCGACGAGGCGCGAAGCCGCTAAACATTTCAGTTGTGATTGAACAATAATGCCGCTAATCTAGACCAAAGATACTTCATAATCGGTCTCCTAACTGGGAGTGCTTCATGCCTAATTCCGCCGACCATCGCCCTATTTTGCTTGATTTTGAAAAGCCGCTTGCAGAACTCGAAGCCCGCATTTCTCAAGTTCGCGAACTTGCTGAAGAAAATGAGGTCGATTTGTCTGACCAAATTATGCTGCTCGAAGATCGCGCCGTTGAACTTCGCAAAGAGATTTTTAGCAGCTTAACGCCCGCTCAGCGTTTACAGGTCGCTCGTCATCCGCGCCGACCGAGCACGCTGGACTACATTCAGGCAATTAGCGACGAATGGTTCGAGCTACACGGCGATCGTGGCGGTCACGATGATCCGGCAGTAGTCGGCGGCGTCGGTCGAGTTAACGGACGCCCGGTGGTGATGCTCGGTCAGCAAAAAGGACGCAACACCAAAGACAATATTCGCCGTAACTTCGGGCAAGCATCGCCAAGCGGCTATCGCAAAGCAATTCGATTAATGGAGCACGCCGATCGATTCGGAATGCCAATTCTCACGTTTATCGATACGGCTGCCGCATGGGCTGGACTCGAAGCCGAGCAGTTTGGACAAGGCGAAGCGATCGCGTTTAATCTGCGCGAAATGTTTCGGTTTGAAGTGCCGATTATTTGCAGCGTGATCGGGGAAGGCGGATCGGGTGGAGCATTAGCGATCGGCGTGGGTGAACGATTGTTGATGTTCGAGCACGCGGTTTACAGCGTCGCACCGCCGGAGACCTGCGCCACGATTTTATGGCGTGATGCTGCTAAAGCGCCGCAAGCCGCCGAAGCGCTGAAGATTACCGCCCCGGATCTTAAAGAAATGGGAATTTTAGATGAACTGCTGCCTGAACCGATCGGCGGCGCACACAGCGATCCGCTTAAAGCCGCAGAAACGCTGAAAACCGCAATTCTGAGAAATCTGGCAGAATTAGATCAGTTAACCGCTCAGCAACGACGAGAGTTACGCTATCAGAAATTCCGCAGTATCGGCGTGTTTACAGAAGCAGGACTTCCCGTGCATAGCTAAGACAAACAGGACGCAACCCGAATTTGATCAAAACCGTTTTGCTTCACGATATAATCAGGAGCGTTACATTTGTTAACACGGTTGTTCATTTTTCAGGGCTACCAAAGCTTGTTGATCACGTCTCGATTGCCAAACGATCGAATATGCCGCGTATTTGAGGCTGGAACACTCGAATATGCTGCGTATCCGAGCATTGGCGAATCAGCACTCTATTTTTCCAAAGTTGAGGATTCATGACTTCTGCCATCGATCAACGCGCCTTGATTACCGGGGCAAGTAGCGGTATTGGGCGGGCGACTGCGCTTGCCTTTGCCGCATCGGGGATTGATGTCGCACTCGTCAGCCGCTCGAAATCGAAGTTAAACGCTGTAGCCGATGAAGCGCGTCAGTTTGGCGTAACCGCGCAGACTTACTCGATCGATCTTGCCGACGTAGAACAGGTTCGATCGCAGATTGAATCCGTAGTGGCTGACTTTGGCGCGGTAAACATTCTTGTCAATAACGCAGGCATGGCCTACACCGGAACGATCGAAGAAACTTCGCTTGCCGATTGGCAGCAAGTGATCAATCTCAATCTCACCAGTGTTTTTCAATGCGTTCAGGCCGTTTTGCCCACGCTGCGATTACAGCGTTCCGGCACGATTATTAATGTTGCCTCGATCGCGGCTCACCAAGCGTTTCCCAACTGGGGCGCATACTGCGTGAGCAAGTTTGGCTTGTTAGCATTGTCTAAAACGCTGGCGGCCGAAGAACGCACCAACGGCATTCGCGTTGTCACCGTTTCTCCTGGATCGACGAACACCGCGATCTGGGATACTGACACTGTGCAAGCAGATTTTGATCGATCCGCAATGCTCACGCCTGATATCGTCGCTGATGCGATTTTACAGGCAGCACTAATGAGCGATCGTGCTGTGGTTGAGGAGTTGATTCTGATGCCCAATGCGGGCACATTCTAGCTCGCCCGGTGTTTGTTGGTTCATTTACACACTTAACAGTTGACTTAATCATGACTATTGCTTCTCCGAATGGTTTCAACACCCCAAACCCAGCAAAAGGTTTAGAGGCAAGACCCGATCGCAACACTCAAAACGGTCAAGAAGCCAAGATTACGCCGCCGTCTGAAGAAACGCAAGAGCAGATGATGGACGCCGTGCGAACCATGCTGCTTGGCGTGGGTGAAGACCCTGAGCGCGAAGGACTGCTGAAAACGCCGAAACGAGTGGCGGAAGCGATGCGCTTTCTCACAAGCGGCTATACACAATCACTTGAAGAGCTGGTCAACGGTGCCATTTTCGACGAAGGGCATAACGAAATGGTGCTCGTGCGCGATATTAATTTCTTCAGCTTGTGCGAACATCATATGCTGCCGTTTATGGGCAAAGCTCACGTCGCGTACATTCCGAACCAGAAAGTGGTGGGTTTGAGCAAGCTGGCGCGGATTGTGGAAATGTATTCGCGACGGTTGCAGGTGCAAGAGCGACTAACACGCCAGGTGGCTGAAGCAATTCAGGAGATTTTGGAGCCGCGTGGAGTGGCTGTGGTCATGGAAGCGACGCACATGTGCATGGTGATGCGCGGGGTGCAAAAGCCTGGATCGTGGACGGTAACAAGTGCAATGGTGGGCGTTTTTCAAGAGGATCAAAAGACTCGTGAGGAGTATTTGAACTTGATTCGCCATCAGCCCACGTTCTGGTAACGCGATTTAGACATCAGCGTTTTAACGTCTCAAATAATTGTGCAACTTGCTCCAGGTTTTTATCGCCTGGGGCATTTTCTACGCCGCTTGATAAATCGATGCCGTCGGGCTGAATTAAGCTAAGCGCAGCCAAAATATTACTCGGTTTTAATCCGCCTGCGAGAAACCACGATCGAGCCGGACGAAAGGTTTGCAAACTTGTCCAATTGATCGTGTGTCCGGTTCCGCCTGCTTGATGCGGATGATACGCATCAAGCAAAAACGTATCTACATAGCCTTCATATAATTTTGTTTGCATCAAATCATCAACGGATCGAACTCTAAACACTTTGATTATTTCGATCGTGGGTAAAACGCTTCGCAAACTATCACAATATTCGGGTGATTCATTGCCGTGAAGCTGCACGACGTTGAGATTAGCAACTCTAACCGTATTCTGAATTTCATCGAGTTTGGCATTGAGAAACACACCAACGCGATCGATCGGCTCAGATAGCTGATTTACAACTGCGCCGATTGTTTCAGCGTCGATAAACCGGGGCGTTCCGGGAACGCAGATAAAACCGAGTGCGGTTGCGCCGAGGTTGGCGATCGCGCTCGCTTGATCCGGTTTGGTAATGCCGCAAATTTTGATTCGTAATCCCATCGCGAATTGATTTATGTCGAAGGTTTAATCGGTGTTAACTCTTAAAACGATCGTGGCGTAAACAGTCGCAAAGCAGGCGAACATGATTGAATGTATCCGTTTTGCAAGATTTAGGAGAAAAACGTTGCTTTACTCAACATTGCTTGCGATTACGCCGCGCACCGTTGAATGGTCGCCGACGATCGGACTAGTTATGAGCCTATGCTGTTTATTTTCCGTGGCGATCGGACGCTATGCCATTAAAAATCGTGGAGTTGGCCCAAAACTGCCGCTTGATTCTCCCGCCTTGTTTGAAGGCTTCGGATTTCCAGAACTTTTGGGAACGATGAGTCTCGGTCATGTAATCGGGGCAGGCGTAATTCTTGGATTGAGTAACGCAGGCGTACTGTAGAAAAATGGGGAGGTCGGAAAGATCGTGATATCTCTCCTACCTCTTCTCTACGGTTTTCCTCCCTCCTCATCCCGCCAGTCTCGTTTATCCTAGAAGTAGACAAATTAGGAAACTATTCATGCAATCAGGCTGGCGTGTTGGGTCGCTGTTTGGCATTCCGTTGCTGATCGACCCGTCCTGGTTTTTTATCTTAGCGATCGTGACCTTTAGCAATGCGCTGCGGTGGCAAGTGCGCTACGCCGATTGGGGTTCGTCGATTGCATGGGGAACTGGCTTTGCAATGGCGATTTTGCTGTTTGCATCGGTGCTGCTGCATGAATTAGGTCACAGTCTTGTGGCAAAAATGCAGGGCATTCGCGTTCAGTCGATTACGCTCTTTTTCTTTGGGGGAATTGCGGCGATCGCTCAAGAACCAAAAACGCCCGGAAAAGCGTTCCAAGTCGCGATCGCGGGCCCTGCCGTCAGCTTTGGATTATTTCTACTTCTATTCGGGATTTCTAGTTTGATTCCCGATCCGCGTGCGCCGTTGAGCGTGTTATTTGGCGATCTCGCTCGGTTAAATCTTATCCTGACGCTGTTTAATATGATTCCTGGTCTACCGCTTGATGGTGGACAAGTGCTTAAAGCGATCGTCTGGAAACTCACCGGAAGTCAAATTCGCGGCATTCGATCGGCAGCGAAAGTCGGACGATTTCTCGGAACATTAGCGATCGTGTGGGGTTTAGCAGATTTCTTAGGATTAACGTCAGCATTTCACTTACCATTCTCGGGTGGATTGTGGACAGCGTTGATCGGATGGTTTGTGGTGCAAAATGCCAGCACTTACGATCGCATTACCGAGCTGCAAGAAGCACTGCTCAAAATTAAGGCTGAAGACGCCATGACGCGGGAGCTTCGCGTTGTCGATGCTGATATGTCGCTAAGACGATTTGCTGATGATTACTTGCTTACTGAAGGTCGATCGCCAGTTTATTTTGCGGCCTCAAACGGACGCTATCGCGGCGTGGTAAACGCCGATGATTTACAGCAAATCGAGCGCAGTCAGTGGGAAACGAAAACGCTGTTGAGCATTGTGCATCCGTTAAACGAAATTCCAACCGTGCAGGAAATCACGCCGATCGTCGATGTGATTCGACTGCTCGAAGACAATAAGCTGGCTCGAATCACCGTTCTTTCTCCAGCAGAAGCAGTTTCGGGTGTAATCGATCGCGGCGATATTGTGCGGTCGATCGCTCAAAAGATGAATCTCCCCATCTCTGAAACGGCAATCAAGCAGATTAAAGAAGAAGGGGCATATCCACCCGGATTGCAGTTGGGTGCGATCGCGCAAGCGGCAGCAGATTTGCGCTAGTTAGACCTTGAAGGATCGAAAAGAACGAATTAGTACTGATTGCTTTTCAATACAATTAGGCTATGAATCAGCAATTAGTTAATTCCCTTGTTCAGGTGATTGAGGCGCTTTCCCCAGAAGAAAGAAGATTGTTGGAAAGTCGTCTCAAAGCCAATGCTGTGCAAAAAACGCCTGGAATTTGTGGCGGTCAGGCTCGGATTCGGAACACTCGCATTCCGGTGTGGACAGTGATTTCGTTTCGGCAACAGGGAGCAGACGACGCGGAACTGCTGCAAAATTATCCTAGCCTCACGCCTCAAGATCTCGTAGCAGCTTGGGATTATTACGAACAATATCGTTCTGAGATTGATCGTGCGATCGCGGATCACCACCAGAACGATTAGATGGTTGAACTGTACTCAGACGAGAATTTTCCTCTAGAAATTGTTCGACAACTGCGACAGCTTAGATACGACGTTTTGACTTCCTATGAAGCAGGACAAGCAAATCAAGGAATTCCAGATAATGCAGTTTTAGCGTTTGCGGCTCAGAACCAACGGGTTTTAATTACCCTGAATCGAGATGATTTTCTTACACTTCATCAAAGCGGAATTTTTCATACAGGCATCATTATCTGTAAGGATGACCGTGATTACCTAAGACAGTCTCAAGTACTCCATCTCTGTTTGAGCGAAAACCTTGAGCTTACTAATCGCTTGATTCGGATTAAAAAACAAAATCAACCTAAGTCAAGCATCCAAAATTTTATCTACAAAGAATACAGCAGAAAGGATTAGACCAAAACTTTGCTTACGCTGCACACTTCTAAGCTTTAACAGAGCATCTTGGTGATAATTAATTTCATTACTCAACTGGAAAAACTTCGTCTAATGGAGTCGTTACGCCATTTGCAGTTTCTTGTCGTACTCTATCAGCCAAACGATCCCATTGCTCATCAGTTGTCGATTCAAAATGCGCTGTCCATGCTCGTTCATCCTTTAGCTCAGCTATCAGACGAGCTGCAATTACCCCTTCGGGGAACGGCGAAGCAACCGCGTCTTGCTGCTCTGCGGGAAGTTTTTCGATTTCTGCAATAACTTGTTGAAGCAGTTCAGTCATAAATTTAGAAAATAAATCTGCTGACAAATACGAACCTACTCTTCGACTGGCTTTTCCTTTGCTCTGCGGCGTTCTTCAATTAGTTGCGGTAGTAGATAAAGTTCATCGATCGAATAGTACCTGGAGTTAGGTTCCGCCATAAGCAAATCCATGAGCGTATGAAAGGCATCGGTATCATTGCGGTGTTCTAATAGATAAGCTCGCAGTTCTGCATGACTCATTGCTTTGAAATCTGGCTTCATCGAATAAACCTCCACATTTCCTGGTTTATGGCTTCGCGTGAGTTACACACTCTTCAACCGATCTGATTTGATCCCAATCAATCCTTGCGACCCATATTTTCTCTGATTCGGAGTATTTCACTGCTCCATCAACTTCTAGCTCTTCGCTATAGAGCGTTAATAACTGGTCATCTTGTAGCTTGATGTGCTGACGGGATAAATCTTCGATCGTGCCAATACAATTAAGGCGCAATCGTCCCTGCTCATCTGCATTATGAAAATCTGCAAAAACTCTGGGATAACTCATAAGGGTTCATTAATTAAGGCTGCTGAAATGGATTCGGAATCGTTGGGGTTAACAGATTGCTAATCTCTTCTGGAGTTAAGCCTGTGAGAGTGGCATGAGTTGGGCTTCTTCCAGAGGTACGACGTACATCCCCACCAAGTTTGCGAACTTCACCAACGCTTGTAACGCCAACTTGCTTATGTGGAATAGTCTTTGCTAACTCTGCTACCGACAATCCTACTCCACATTCAACGGAGATCCCAGTCACTCCGCTTGGATGAGTTCCGATTCCTCGTTGAATATCTTCTGGGCGATTACGTCCGCCTCGAACGACGATCGCTTCGTCTAAAATGCTCTCCACCAGGGCCGTCTGTCCTATCGATTTTATGTCTATCTTGCTCGAAGAGAATCATCAACAGCAGTAGTGGGTTAATTGTGCTCTTCATCATGGCATTTGCGATCGTTTTAGGAGCTAGATGAGCGGCGCAACCGTATCTTGCTGCTCTGTGGGAAGTCCTTTGTTTTCTAAAATGACCTGCTAAAACGGTTAAGTGAGAATCTTAGAAGATGTAAGATTGATATCAACTCCATCTTTATTTTTATTATCACACGGCTCAACAAGTATTATGTTGTAGACAGAGATTGCTGTCTGTAACTCCTTAAATCAAAACCCTAACGGGAGCGAAGGACGACTGTTTGAATTATCTTCTTCCGTGAGGGAGATTAGATCAAAGGCTAGTATCATATCACTCGTAGAAAAGTTATCAAAACCAGAGTTTGGAAAAACTTCGTGGCCAAATCCTAATTTGTTGCAACCAATAGATTCGTAGAAAGAGATCGCTTTATCATCGCTTCCTTCGGTGTAAATATAGAGCGATGAGAAACCTTTACTACGGGAGATTTTACAGGTCGTATTGAATAAGTGAGAACCTACTCTCTTACGACGGTAGTTAGGTACGATACCAAACCAGCCCAACCAACATCGCTCAGATGGATCTTCTTGCTCGCAGTAAATTCCTGTTACCCCAACAGGCTTGTCTAAGTGAAATGCCACGTAGACGTTCCACAAAGCCAATTCACGATGTCGCTTGCGTCCATAACCGCACCACCTCAGCATTGCAAGCAGAAAGCGTTCGTTAAACTCAGTCAATTCCTTAAACAAAGGCAAAAAATGCTGAATTTCTGCTGTCTGCAATACTTGAAAGTCAGATACTTTAAATTCCTCGTTTCCTGAAGATGTTTGCCAAGTCATGTTTTGATCTTGCTTTTAGACAATAAAGAGGGTAGGGATCTACATTACTGCATAAGTCCCGAATTTTAATAAATCCAAACCTCTCTAGCAATCTTTGTCCTTCCCTAGAATAAGCTATTGCTGAAACTTCTACAGGAAAATCTAGATGACTGCTTTCCATCCAAATGTTTAGTCCTACTGTTAATAGCATAACTATAGGATTCGTTCTGGTTGGTTTTCGCAATTCAGGTCGAAGAACAATTCCGGAGATGTACCAGTGGCGCGTCTTACAACTGTCAGTTTCAAACAGTTCAAGTGGTTGTAAACTACCCTCACGTATCTCACCTTCTTTAAATTGTTTCGCCATTTTGTTAGAAAGTGGCCATAATCCAAATGCCCCAACAACTTTATCGCCACAGAACAGGGTTTTTAGCCCAGGCTCGTATTTGTCCCACCACGAGTAGAATTCATCGAGTGTGATAGATGCTTCCTGATATGCTTCCACATCTATCTGCCAAAGGTTCTCAAGCTCTTCAGTCGTTTGAATATGTCTAACATTATACTTTGCAACCTCTGAGTCTATCCACGATAAAGCTTCGCCTACTGCTAGTAAGTAACTGTTAACAGGAGCAGCATACTCTCTTGGATTAGCAACTTTATCTGAGCTAAGAATTATGCGTTCTTCTCCGCTAAGAAACGCGAATTAAATAAAGTGGAAGACTTCTGAGAATTGCTCTAAGCTAAGTGA
>CAXUFL010000070.1:0-18472 GCA_964250455.1 uncultured bacterium | reverse complement strand
GTGCGCGGCGGCGCACTTCGTCTGTGTAGCCGCGCCTTCAGTCGCGCCCGCTTAATCGCAACTGACGTTACACAGGCTGATCCACAACTCACGTTACAGTAAATGATTTGGTTTTCCAATCTCAACTCCGTCTGTATTACGCTCTGCGCTAAACGACGCTGTAACCGATTTTGCACGCGGCGGGCGCACCATTCGATCGAGTAATCGATCGAGCACCTGATCAAGATTGCTACACTTTCCCGTGTGAACCCGCGACGTTTGAATAATCGTACTTCTGGGCGCGACGATCCAGTGAAAGCGTTCTCGCTGTGGCAACTGTCCGATCGCGCCTGCTGCTGCGCCGCCTGCACACACAACCTCGATCGCGCTCAAATGACGACGAATCATGTCGAGATCTAATGTGCCATCGATCGCGAAGAGTCGCGCTTCGTTGAGTTCAATCCGAGCTTGAAGAAATCGTTGAGGAGGACAAGACACGATCGCGCCAACATTAATAAACTCTTCGCGATCGACTTTTGGAACAACGCGGATAATCGCGTAATCATACGTAAAGGGATCGCGCACGAATCGCCTCCTCTAAAAAAACATGCGGCGGTTCTAACCGCTTCAATAAGTATTCGACGTAAGCGGCTCGATAGTGATCGAGGTCGCCAAACGGCGAGTCTCCCACTAGCCAAGCGTCAGGAATCAAATTCACGATGCGATCGATTTCCAATGCATTGAGTCGATCGCTCATTTTTGAGTCTACCGCTTGAAGCGTGCTGGCAAATCGCAGTAAAACGTGATCTTTAATCGCTGGAAACGCATCTCGACTGCGTTCTTGGTAGCGGTTCCAAGTGTGATGAAAATAAAGTGCAGCACCGTGATCAATTAGCCAAAGTCGGCGGTGCCAAATCAACATATTAGCGTTGCGCGATGTGCGATCGAGGTTGGTCACATAGGCATCAAACCACACGATCGCCGACGCGAGATCTGCATCGACTTTTTCTGCGATCGGATCAAACGTCACTGAGCCAGGAAGGTAATCCAGCGCGAGATTCAGACCCGCACTCGATCGAATCAGGTCTTGGATTTCTGGATCAGGTTCGGTACGGGCAAGATCGGGATCAAGTTCAATAAAAACAATTTCTGGTATGGGCAAGCCTAATGCGCGAGCAATTTCCCCGGCCACTAATTCAGCAATTAAGGCTTTAGCTCCCTGCCCCGCTCCTCGAAATTTCAGCACATACACGCCATCGTCATCGGCTTCCACAATAGCTGGGAGCGATCCGCCTTCGCGTAGAGGCGTGACGTATCTTGTTGCAGTAATCGTTCGCAAGCTCATCGTCTTGTATCAACAACAAAGCAATCTTGAAAAGATCGTTTTCACATAGCCTACTGCAAAAGCTTGATTCGCAACACATTCGTTTTGTTTTCATTTGGCGGCGCGATTTGAATTTAAACCTTTGCTTTTAGCCAAAGTCCGAGAACGCTACAAAAGAACCTATAAACTAGTGTCGATCGAGTTTCTAGCGGAATTTGAAGTTTTTTATGCGGTGAGCAATTGTTGTGACGAATCTTCACCGAAGCATTCCATTTTTAACAGTTAGCGGTGTGTTAACGAATGAAATTGAGAAAAGTAACTACGCATCTCAAGCAGCGCAAAAGCGAGTACTTGGCACCGAAATGCTGCGGGAAACATTGAACTTGTTGCGGCAGTTAATCTCGATAAAGCATTGTTCTAACTCAAGCAACCTGTAGCGATCGGTGATTTACGACCAGCGAGAATAGTAGCACTTCGCGAGTCAGCGCTCAATCTAGCTATCGAAGTGTGAATCCGTCTCGATTAATGCAATCGATCAAGCAAAGGAATCTGCCCCCGCAAAAGGTTGCTTATCTGAACGTTCGTACTATGATAAAAAGGCAAGTTCACTGGAGGTTCTATGGTGCTCGGAACGCCTGCCAAAGCAGACCCGATCGTGACTTGGGAAGCCCTTCCCGATGATTTTCATCTTCCAGACGACCCCGTGGAAAATATTCAACAGCCTTTGCTTGCCGCCGCCCTAACCGACGCCCTCGGAGCCGCCAAACTGATTCAGCCAGAAATGTTGATTGGCTCTAATTTTGGGCTAGTGGCGACGGTTAAAAAGAAAATTGTGGTGAAAGCGCCGGATTGGTTTTACGTTCCACAAGTTCAACCCGTTGCCGAAGGGGTTGCTCGTCGCAGCTACACGCCTCATCTACAAGGCGCACCTGTGGCGATCGTGATGGAATTTCTGTCTGACGAAGACGGCGCAGAACTCTCGATTCGTGCAACACCGCCCTACGGTAAACTTCATTTCTACGAACAAATTCTGCAAGTGCCCACGTATGTCACTTACGACCCGTATGAAATGAGTCTTGAAGTTCGCCGCCTTCAGAATGGGCACTATCAGGTTGAGAACGCAGATCCCAACGGACGATTTTGGATTCCTGAACTCCGGTTATTTTTGGGAATTTGGAGTGGTGAGCGGCTTGGACAGTCGATGAGTTGGCTGCGCTGGTGGGATGAGCAAGGTATTCTACTGCTCTGGAGTTCAGAGCAGGCTGAGCAGGAGCGACAGCGTGCCGAACAAGAGCGACAGCGTGCCGAGCAGGAGCAGCAACGCGCTGAGCAAGAGCGACAGCGTGCCGAACAAGAGCGACAGCGTGCCGAACAAGAGCGGCAGCGTGCCGAACAAGAGCAGCAACGCGCTGAGCAGGAACGGCGACGAGCGGATTTACTAGCAGCAAGGCTGCAAGAACTCGGAATTGACCCAACGATGATCGAGTGAATTCCTTGTCTTGATAACCAACCGACTGCCGGGGAACACTAAGCCTGAATATCCTCCAGCGACACGCATCGTTGCTGACCGTTGAAATTTCAGGAATTGAGTATGACTTCTCGATCTGCTTTAGCAGGTATCTCTTTGAGATTGCGGCATCGTCGATTGCTTTGTTTTGCGCTTGGCATTGTGAGCTTGACGATAACGCTCACGATTTCCCCGGCGAAAGCTGCGCTTCAAGCCTCTACAGCGCCGATCGCAATTCAAGCTGCTGCGCCGCAAAACTGGCTTGAGCAAGGACGACACCTGTATCGCGCTGGACGATTTGCAGAGGCGATCGCAGCTTGGCAAACCGCCGTGCAGCACTATCGCAGAATTGGCGACCCAGCGAATGAAGCGCTGAGTCTGAGCTATCTTTCGTCAGTGCAACAAGAACTGAATCAGTGGCAAGCAGCTCAAGCCTCGATCGAGCAAAGTTTGCGCCTGCTCAAATCAATGCAACCTGCGCCGAGTGCGATTCTTTGGGCACAAGCGCTCAATACGCAAGCAGCGCTTTTACTGCAAACCGGGAAAGCTCAAACCGCTCTTGAAACTTGGCAGCAAGCACAGAACTACTACGAGCAAGCGGAGGATTCTCTGGGAAGTTTGGGTGCCCAAATTAATCAAGCCCAAGCATTACAAAGTTTAGGCTTTTATCGGCGATCGCGGCAGCAGTTGGAAGCCATTCATCAAACATTGGCAACGATGCCAGATGCTGAGATTGAAGTGAGTGCGCTGCGATCGCTCGGTGCTGCTTTGCAAACGATCGGAGACACTTCAAAAGCTCAAGTTCTACTAAAACAAAGCTTAGATTTAGCGCGTAAAGTTGGGGCGACGACTGAAATCAGTGCGACGCTGTTGAATCTTGGTCAAACCTCGATAACGCTAGGCGATCCAGAAACCGCACTCGATTATTTTGAGCAAGCCGAAAAAGCCGCCGCGAATTCGCTCGATCGCACGACCGCTCAATTAAGTCAGCTCAAGCTTTTTGTGGATCATGACTTAATCGATCGTGCTACTCCGTTCGCGCCTCAACTGCTGCAATCGCTTTTATCGCTGCCTGCAAGTCGAGCGTCGATGTACAGCGCAATTCAGTTTGTGGCAACGCTCAACCAGTTAGAAAAGCCTGAAAAACTAGTGCCTTTCAAAGCCTTGAGCGATTTGATGGCAGCAACGGTGCGATCGGCGCAGCAAGTTCAAGATCCTCAAGCTGAAGCGTATGCGCTGCTGCAATGGGGGCAACTCTACGCTCGCACCGAACAATGGACAGAAGCTGAGGCGTTAATGCAGCGATCGCGTTTGATTGCGCGGCAGCTTAACGCCGATGACATTATTGCTCAATCAGCTTGGAAACTAGGACGATTAGCGATTGCGCAGCAAGCTTCTGGAATCGAGCAAAACAAGCGGACAAAGGCAATTGCCAATTACACCGAAGCGGTGAAATCGTTGCAGTCGCTGCGCGGTGATTTAGTTGCGGTGAATTCAGAGATTCAGTTTTCGTTTCGCGAAAGCGTCGAACCTGTGTATCGTGAGCTTGTGGGATTGTTGCTCGACGACCAGCCCACGCAGGCAGCCTTGATTCAAGCGCGGGAATTAATTGAAGCGCTGCAAATCGCGGAAATGGATAACTTCTTTCGCGAAGCATGTCTAGATAAAACGCAGCAAATCGATCAGATTGATTCCACAGCAACCGTAATTTATCCGATTATTTTGCCCGATCGATTAGCCGTGATTTTGTCTGCCGCAGGGCAACCGCTCCGCTACCACAGTACGATTCTTGCGCAAGCCCAAGTTGAGGAAACACTTGATGCAATGCTGAGCGCGATCAATCCAGTTTCTGACTCGAAAAGCCGACTTCAGTTGTCTCAAAAAATCTACGATTGGTTGATTCGTCCGGCTGAAGCGACGTTGCTCGATACGAAAACGCTCGTGTTTGTTTTAGACGGCAAACTCCGAAATATTCCAATGTCTGCGCTGCATGACGGCAAGCAGTACTTGATTGAGAAATACGCCGTTTCCCTGTCGCCCGGACTGCAACTGATGGCAGGACGATCGCTCAATCCGACTCGAATTAGCGCGATCGTCGGCGGAATCAGTCAATCGCGCTCAGGCTTTAGTGCGCTGCCTGCGGTTGAAACCGAAGTAAAGGAAATCTCTAAAACCATTCATTCCCCGGTTCTGCTGAATCAAACATTCACCAACGCAGCGATCGGCGATCAGGTTAAGAATACCAGCGCGAATGTTGTGCATCTAGCAACACACGGACAGTTTAGCTCACGCCTGGAAGACACGTTCTTATTAACGTGGGATGGACAAGTAAACGTCAAAGAGCTATCAGAACTGTTGCGCAGTCGAGACAGTGCCTCTGCCAGCAAAATTGATTTACTGGTTCTAAGCGCTTGTGATACGGCAACTGGCGACGATCGCGCCGTGCTGGGTTTAGCAGGACTGGCGGTAAAATCAGGTGCTCGATCAACGCTCGCCACGCTTTGGCCAGTTAAAGACAAAGCCGCCTCGCTGCTGATGAGGCGTTTTTATGATCAGCTCAAAAAGCCCGGAGCGACAAAAGCCGAAGCGCTTCGTCAAGCACAAATCAATTTAATTCGAGAAACCGACTTCAAAGAACCGTTCTTCTGGTCGGCATTTGTTTTGGTGGGTAACTGGCAATAGTCGATGAAAACCGTATTTTCACGGTCTTAGCAGTTTGTGAAATCCGTAGAAATTCTGTCTAACTTGATGGCGGCGATTTTTTACGATCGAGTCGTGTTTCCCTGCTGATTTAAATCGCCCGATTCTAGCGATTTCCTAAGACAACCTGATTTAGGACATCCACGATCGGGGTCGACACGTTGACTTGTCATCGAAAACACATTAATCCAGGTGGAACACCATGATTTATCGTCGTTTAATTTGCGCAATTGGGGGATCTACCTTGATTGGCAGCTTTTGTTTTAGTGCCGGGGCAGTTCCGTTTACGCCGCCTCCGGGCAACGGTGCACCCAGTCAGGCGACCGGAGGCGCATCACGCGGCAATTTTTTTGTGCCTAAAGGTGGGCAGGGTACGCCGAGTCAGGGGACTGGTGGCGCGTCTCGTGGCAATCTGTTTAGACCTGCACCAAACTCTGGTGCGCCTCAAAGTGCAACTGGAGGTGCGTCGCGGGGAACGTTCTTTAAGCCTGCTCCTAGTCGGCGGGCACCCACTCAGTCGGTAGGAGGCGCTTCACGAGTGGGGGGCTATTTCTTGAATTCGCGGGTCGCGATCGAGAATGGCCCCGCAGAAATGATTGCGGTTTTGCCTCAAAGCTACACTGGCACTACGCTGTCTGAGCGTCCGGTAATTTACGTTTATTTACCAGTGTCTACGGCTGAGCAAGCTGTCTTTAGCCTTAAAGACGAAGCCGGAAATCTGGTTTATCAAACGACGCTTTCGGTCGCAGGTAACGCGGGTGTGCAGGCAATTTCGCTGCCCATGACTGCACCTGCGTTGAAGGTGGGCAAAAACTATCAGTGGCTACTTGCTCTTAAGCTAGACGGCAAGCTCACGCCCAGTACGCCGTATGTTGACGGTTGGATTCAGCGCGTTCAACCGAGTGCTGATCTTGCTGCTGCATTGCAGCGAGGAACGGCGATCGATCAAGCTAAAGCGTTAGGTCAAGCGGGAGTCTGGTACGACTGTTTGGCAACGTTAGCCGTGTTGCGCAAAACACAGCCGAACAGCGACACCCTGAATCAGCACTGGTCAGAGTTGCTGTCTTCGGTAGGGCTTGAAGCGATCAAGAAAGCGCCTGTTTTGGCATCGGCTCGTTAAGCGAATCGATAATTCAATCGATGTGGGCGAAGCAATCTTGAAAAGGATAGCAACCATTTCAGGGCTTCGCCCTTTCTAATTTAGATACTTTATTAGTGAGGTTTATGTGGCATAAACTTAAACAGTTTTTCGATCAGAATCGCAGCGTTTTAGCGATTACACCGAGCATTGCTATTTCAGTTGTGATAGGACAAGCAATTGGACTATTTAATTTACCAGAATGGAAAGCACGCGATCAATTGTTTCGGCTACAAGCAACGTCTAAGCTGGCAGATTCGGTTGTGGTTGTGACGATCGATGAACAAGACATTCAATTAGTGAAAGATTGGCCGATTCCTGATCAAGCCCTAGCGGAGCTTTTAGAGAAAATTCGTGCCCAAAAGCCAAGAGCGATCGGGCTTGATTTATATCGTGATTTACCCAAAGGCAACGGGCACGATCAATTAGTCAAGGTATTTGAAACGACGCCTAACTTAATTGGCGTCGAGAAAATTACGGGTGAGCGGGTGAATCCGCCGCCAGCGTTGAAGAAAAAAGAGCAAACCGCGATCGCAGACTTAGTGCTAGATGGCGATCGCCATGTTCGACGGGCATTGCTGACCGCAGAGGATTCTAAAGAGCAGAACGCCTTAAAACCCGGACTTGCGACCCAGATTGCGCTTAAATACCTCGAATTTGAGAAGATCCAGTTAGAAAGTGTCGATGCAACGCAGCAAAAATTCAAGCTCGGTAAAGCAACTTATGTTCCGCTTCAGCCCGGAGATGCAGGATATACCTCTGCGGATTTGGGCGGTTATCAGATTTTGCTCAATTGGTATGGTGCAGAAGCCAACTTTCAACAAGTGACCCTGCGCGATGTGATTGCAAACAAAATTCCTGATAATTTGCTGCGCGATCGCATGGTGTTCGTTGGTTCAGTTGCTACTAGCACAAACGACTTTTTTGGCACTCCGTTTAGTGCGTCATGGTTTGCGGCAAAATCTCCCACATCTGGCGTGATGATTCACGCCAATATTGCTTACCAACTCGTGCAGGAAGCCAAAGGACGATCGCAGCTGCAAGCGTTTTCTAGTGTGCAATTTTGTGGATGGATTGTGCTTTGGTCGTGGGTGGGGTCGGGGGGAAGCTGGTGGCTGGCTTGCCGTCGTCGATCGCGGATTCCGGGCGGCAGAATTTTGTGGTCTACGGTGGGAATGAGCGGGGCGTTAGTTGGGGGTGCGTATGGTGCCTTTGTGCTCGGATTGCTAGTTCCAATTACGCCCGCGTTAGCTGCATTTATCGGTAGTGTGATTGCGACAACGAATGCTCACAAACATCGAAGTTTAGAAATCGCCAATCATCAACTGCTGGATTATTCTAAAAATCTAGAAGCAAAAGTCGAAGAACGTACCAACGAATTAAAGCAAGCAAAACAAGCAGCAGACGCAGCAAATCAAGCGAAAAGCGAGTTTTTAGCCAACATGAGTCATGAACTCAGAACGCCGCTTAACGGGATTTTGGGCTATGCACAGGTGTTAGAACGATCGAGCCATCTAAACGACAAAGATCGCGAAGGAGTCAGCATTATTCATCAGTGCGGATCTCATTTACTGATGTTAATCAACGACATTCTTGATCTGTCTAAAATTGAAGCTCGCAAGTTAGAACTGGTTCCGACGAGCATTCATTTACCTTCATTTCTGCAAGGTGTCGTTGAAATTTGCCGCATTCGTGCCGAACAAAAACAAATTGCATTTAATACTCGAATCGATCCGATGCTTCCAAGCGCGATCGAAAGCGATGAAAAGCGATTGCGTCAGGTATTGCTCAATCTATTAGGCAATGCGATTAAATTTACCGATCAAGGCAGCGTTACCTTTAGCGTGGATTTAGTTTCACCTGAAGCGGATTCGCAAGTCGCGATTCAGTTTCGCATTGAAGATACAGGAGTGGGCATTTCTCCAGAAGTGCAAGATAAGATTTTTCTGCCGTTTGAGCAGGTTGGACAAGCCGAGCACAAAGCAGAAGGCACCGGATTAGGATTAGCGATTAGTCAGCGCATTGTGGCGTTAATGAACAGCCAAATTCAGGTACAAAGTCGCGACGGCGAAGGCAGTGTTTTTTGGTTTGAGATTACCACCGATCGAGCGATCGAGCAGACAAATTCTTTACAGCCAGCGTCGAGGGTCAGCGTTCAATCTGGCTCTGCACCGCTTTTAATTGTGGACGATGACGAGCATCACTGCAAAATGCTGGCAAGCCTGCTGGAGTCCGCAGGCTTTGAGGTGCTGAGCGCTCAAGACGGCGTAGAAGGATTTAAGCTTGCAGTTGCGCATCAGCCTCAAGCGATTCTGCTAGATTTAGCAATGCCAAACATGGATGGATTTGAATTAATGATTCAGCTTCAATCTCATCCGAACACGCGCCACATTGCGATCGTGGTTTCGAGCGCGAGTGTGTTTGAATCTGATCGCCAACGCAGCTTTGAAGCAGGTGCAAAATTTTTCCTGCCAAAACCTCTGCAAGCGAATGAATTGTTCAAAACATTAGAAACACTGCTCAACGTGAACAGCGCTGAAGCGACGCCATCTGCATCTGTTGTGCTTCCTGAGAAAACCGTTTTAGAAAGCCTTTACCATCTTGCCATGATGGGAGATGTTCTTGCGATCGAGGGCATCCTAGACACGATCGAGTCTCAAAACTCAGCGTTTATTCCATTTGTGTCCCAACTGCGAAAACTAACGGTGAGCTATCAAACTGGCAAGATTCGGAAACAGTTAAAGTCTTTGCTCACGTCGGAGTCTGTTTAATGAATGTTCAGCTATCAAAACCTGTTCACATTCTGCTGGTTGATGACAGTCCGACCAATTTAAAGGTTTTGTCGGAAGCTCTTCATGGGCAAGGCTGGAAAACGCTAATGGCAACCGATGGCGAATCTGCGATCGAGCAAGCAGAGTATGCTCAGCCCGATTTGATTTTGCTTGATGTCATGATGCCGGGAATCGATGGCTTTGAAACTTGTCTCAGGTTAAAAGCTCACGCCACGCTAAATACAATTCCCGTGATTTTTATGACGGCGCTATCAGAAGCAGATTACAAAGTCAAAGGGTTAGAACTTGGAGCGGTTGACTACATCACAAAGCCGTTTCAGCAAACCGAGGTGATTGCACGAGCCAAGCTGCATCTTCAGCTTTCGTTTTTGCATCAGTCGCTAGAGCAACAAGTTCACGATCGTACCTCTGCTTTATCGCGATCGCTAGAACAGCTTCAGCACGCTCAACTGCAACTCGTGCAAAACGAGAAAATGGCAATGTTAGGACAACTCGTTGCCGGGATTGGTCATGAAATCAATAATCCAATTAATTTTATCAGTGGAAACCTCAGCCCGATCGAACATTATATCCAGGACTTGTTTCAGGTATTAGAGGCTTACCAAGCTACGCTGCCTGATGCCAACGAATCGATTTTAGACTTGCTTAAAACAGTTGATTTAGATTACATTCGTGCAGATTTGCCCAAAGCGATCCAGTCGATGCAGGATGGAGTTGCACGACTGCAAGGAATTAGTGCGGCTCTGAGAACGTTTGCGCGATCAGATAGCGATGAAAAAGTCAGATTTGAGATTCATGACGGCATCGAAAGTACATTGATGCTGCTGCAACATCGCTTAAAAGCATCCGAGCAAGTACCTGAAGTGCAAGTGGTAAGGCAGTATAGCACCCTGCCGCCTGTGCGCTGCTATCCGGGACCGCTCAATCAGGTTTTTATGAATCTGGTCGCTAATGCGCTCGATGCGTTTGAGGACATGAATCAAGGTCGATCGTATGCAGAGATTAAAGCAAACCCGAATATTTTGACGATCGCGACTGCCGTTGATTCTGATCAAAATCAAGTGACGATTCGCGTGCAAGATAACGCTTTAGGAATGTCTTCTGAAGTTCAGGCTCGAATTTTTAAGGAGAGCTTCACCACTAAGCCTGTTGGTAAAGGAACCGGACTCGGACTGGCAATCAGTCGGCAGATTGTTGTTGACAAACACGGTGGAGATTTGAGCTGTCGATCGAGTATTGGTAAAGGAACAACGTTTCTCATTACTTTGCCGCTTTGAGCATACCGGATTGAGCGCAACAGATTTTCAATTGAAAAGGCGTTCTTCGTTTGCTAATGTGCTTTTACCGTCAACCGTGAATGAGTGCAAGTTGTGGTTAAGCCTAACGAGTTTGTTTAGAACTGTCGCTATTTAACAATCGTAAGAAATTCAAAAAGGTCGATCGTGCGACTCACAGCATCAGATAAAACCCCAAATAATCATTCAAACTGCAATGCCCCTTTTCTAACGATCTGCCATTGGTTGGTTTTAGATCCGCGAGCCATGATTGCAGGTTGAATTAGCTTAAATTTGATTCGCCCTAGTTCGTAGCTCTGGCAATCAAATAATGTTTGTATAACACCGTTCATGCTGTGAGGATTGACCCGAAAACCTTGTTTTGGAACAAGCCAATATCCGGAGCTATCCTCAAACAGCAAATAATCTCCTTGCTCTTTAGGTTCAAGCACAACGAAGCCGTCGCTACTGGTCGCTTGAACGACAAACCCAGGCAGCAGACCCGAACTAGAGTTATAGCGTTTATTGAATTCGTTGTAGGGGAACGTTTCTGTAGAAGCATTATGAGGGGTGTGTTCTGCGTCAAGTGAATGGTCAGGAATAAAGGTTTGAGGTTGAGTGTCTTCTACTTCGAGTTTCGGTTTATCGGCTTTTTTCTCGTTATTAGTGCTGTTTTGAACTTCTCTGATGAATTGTTCAAGGTCGTTGAGTTGAAGCGTAATCTTCTTTAAGTCTTCCTTTAGCTGGCTTTTTAAGCGCGTTTCAACGTCGTGATATTGCTCAGCGATGCTGCGATTAATTTTCTCTGAATCAGTCGCAGAAGTGTCAGAAAGTTTTAGAAGCTTGACTTGCTCCTCTAGATTAGAAACCGATTGCGATGCTTGATAAAATCTTTTATTTGTTTCGTTTAAGAGGTGCTGAATTTGTTGTTCGATCGCGCTGGTTTTAGATTCTAAATTCAAGACGTTTGGATTCTCTTGAACCTGATTTGAAATTATTTTTAAGCGACCCAGTTCAGATTCAAGATTTCTCAAACGTTCTTCTAAATCTGCAATCGTTCTCAGCTTTAGAAAAAAGATAATCTGAATGCTAATAAGAATGGGAATTGTAAAGGAAATTGCTACTAGAAGTTGGACAATCCGCTCTGAAGAAATTAAGGTTTGGCTTGAAGACAGAGCTTGCCCAACAATAAAAGATTTTTGGCGATCGCTAGACAGTAATGATTCAGAAAAAGGCAGCAAACCTGCTCGATCGACTTGAATTTCAGCCAGTAAAGTAGAATTTACCTGCAAAAAATGCGTTTTTATTTCAGGACTTGTTAAAAGATTAAAAGAAAGTGCGAATGTCCAAAAAAAACTACAAAAACTCGGCATTTTTCCATTCCAACGATCGCTTATGGTCTCGATAAGAAACTGCCACTTTGTTCAATACTTCATGCACTGATAGCGAGAAACAATTAGATGTAGAAAGTGGATCGCGATCAAATAATTTTGCGACTCTACCTTCCGCTTCTACAGACTAAGGTATCACTTTGTTCTTTCCTTTAAAGCTGTAATATTATTAAATAACTTTGAAGTGTACCATCAATCCTCGGAGATAAACGGTTTGCCGCAATACCTTATTGAATAAGAATTCTGCTGGTTTGGTTATATTAGTTTCTGCTCGTTTTCCGCTTTTACCCAGTTAATACTTCCCTAAATCTATTACAACCAAACTTCTCAATGCAGTAGCGATCGACCAAACGAATATCAATAGCTGATTTTACTTAGTGATTGCACTGAGTTCTAATTGTTTCGCTTTTAACAAACTCATTTTAGACTTACGGATTGTAAAACTTTGTGGTGTAAAAAGACTTCTAAGTAGTTTTTGCTCGTTCAGGCTAAATCAGTAGGCAACTATCTTTTCAGAATGCCCGAAATTTCTTGGTACAAATTTTTCTACGCTAAAATTTAATTTTTCTAAAGTTTCAGAAACACAATTTCGTAACCCAAGTGAACAGGAACTTTTTGAAAAAGCGCCGCTAAATTCTTGAATCAAGCTATTTTAATTGCTTTTTATCGGTGAAATCTAAAGTAGAGAGGGTTCTCTAGGGAGATTAACAAGCAAACTTCTACAAAAATAGACATGGCTCACCGAATGCTAACAAACCCAACTTTTTCAAGTAATGCTTGTCCTTCAGTTGTTAGCAAAAGATTGGCATAAGCCTCTCCTGCTTTTTGCTTGTCTTGCCCGTCCTCGTTCACAATCACAAACAAATTACGAACAAGCGGATAGCGGTGCTGCTGAAACGCTTGAATATCCAACTTGTTGCGGTATCGAGGACAATCTTTCGATCGAATCATCGGAGGCGTATAAGGCGCAACCGCTTCACTCGCAGCATCTTTTTTAATTGATAGGGGTTTCACGCTGCACTGAGGAACAATCTCGGTTGCAGAAGCATAGTAAATTCCGCCTCGATCGCTGTTTACTTTCTTCAAGCCATCGGTTGTGTCTTTGGCAAACTGAACCTCTATTCCAAAATACTCTAGCTTTAATTGACTCAAGAAGGACTCAACGGTTCCTCCATCTTCTTGGCGTCGAGAATAAGGCGTAATCATTAAATCCGGCCCGCCAACCTCATTCCAATTTGTAATTTTGCCCGCGTAGATATCTTTAATTTGATCGAAAGTCAGACTTTGAATCGGTAGCTCTGGATTAACTACGATCGCTAAAGCGTCCATTGCCACCGCAATTTCTTTTAGTTTGATGTTGTTTTTAGCGGCGCTTTCTTTGTCTTTGTCGTTTAACGGGCGCGAAGATTGAGCAAAATCTAGTTCTCCAGTGATCAACATCCGAATTCCAGTGCTTGATCCGGGTGTATCGCCGCTCGCTTCAGATGGACTGCAATAAGTGAACTTAAACTGCGATCGGACTTCTTGAATAACGGGATCAACCGGAGCGGTCGTTATCGGTGAATCTTGTGCATTCAAGGGTTTGATTCTCTGACAGTGAGGCTTATTTTTGTCAAAGGTGTCTGGTGTGGTTTCGGTCTGCCCCCGAATCGGTGCCCAAGATGTACTTCCTCCGTACCGAAATTCGCCCAAGGGAACATCCTTGACGTCTGAGAGTTTGCTGTTACTAGATGTTTGCGAAGTTGAAGCTAAATCGGTTGATTTTTGAACAATAGGATCGGATTGGGAACTCCGAGAGACGACTTGAAATACAATTCCTGCTACAGCACAAGCTGTTAAGCAGCCTAGTCCTAAAATGACTCCACTTCTGTGCAACATAAAAGAATCTTAAATTCAGGGTTATCAAATTAAACTAATCGCTTGCACCCCGATCGTTTGCTTTATTCCAGCATTCTGCTCATATTATACGCTGACAAAACAATTTTAGGCGAGTTGAGTCCCTTTATCGGCAGGCTTGCTAAAAGCTTGCGCTAGGCTAGAAAAAAAGGATGTTGAAATGCACTGTCAGCTTTGCGATCGCGCGGTTGCTCGTCTCACGGATCATCATTTAGTTCCTCGCCAACACACCAAACGCAAAAAACTTGATCCTGGAGAAACGATCAAAATTTGTCCCGCTTGTCACCGTCAAATTCACACCCTTTTTGACAATCGACAACTGGCTCAAGAACTCAACACGATCGACGCCCTTAAAAATCATCCCGACATGGCGAAATTTCTAGCTTGGGTGCGTAAACAAGATCCCGATCGCAAAATTAAAGTGAGATAGCCGCGACATCAAGGATTTTGCAAATGACTGGCGCACCCCAATCAAGCTTTATGCTCCAAGAAATTTATGAGCAACCCGACGTCATTCGCGCTTGTCTTGAGCGGTATCGTCCACCGATCGATTTACCCGGATGTGATTCGATTCACATTCTTGCGTGTGGAACTAGTCTCAATGCGGGCTTAGTCGGTCAATTTCTGTTCGAGCAGATGGCAGGCATTCCAACGCACGTTCGATCGGCGTCAGAGTCGTTGGCTGCACCGTTGATTGAAACGCCGAATACCTTAACGATCGCGGTCACGCAATCCGGTGAAACGCTGGATACGGTATTAGCGATCAAGAAAGTTCAGTTCAGTAAAATCGCAATTACCAACGCCATAGACAGCACGATTACAAAATGGGTTGATCAAACCTTTTACACAAACGCGGGTGTGGAAAAAAGCGTTGCGGCAACGAAAACGTTTACGGCTCAGCTAATTGTTTTTCACTGCTTAGCGTTAACGCTGGCAATGCGGAAAAATCAACGCTGCGATGATTGGCATAGTCTAGAACAAATGCCATCGCTAATTCAAGCGGTGTTGCAGCAAGAAGCGCAAATTATTGAAACGGCTCGATCGCTCGAACCAACCCGCAGCTTGATTTTGTTAGGCAGTGGCATCAATTACCCGATCGCTCTTGAAGGCGCACTCAAACTAAAAGAAGCAACCTACACCCACGCAGAAGGCTATGCCGCCGGAGAATTTCTGCACGGATCGATCGCGCTGCTCGACGAGCATATTCCGACGATCGCGCTGCTTGGCAACCGAAATGCACAAGTCATGAAAGCAATCGATCGCATTCAAGCAAACGGAAATCAAGTTATTTCCTTTGATAGTCCACCCGTGCCCGAACAGCTCAGCCCGATTCTCACTATCGTTAGGCTACAGCTTTTGGCTTATCACTTAGCAATCCTCCGAGGGATAGACGTCGATCGACCCAGAAATATTACAAAATCGCTCACAACCTAAATTCACTCTGATCAAGCAATATGCTTTAAGATTTGGATGAATCGACTAAGAGCATTATTTCAAGATGACTCCTTCACCAGACCCGCGCCACAGACTCACCTCAGATGAATTGATTGCCGTTGTTGTCGCATTCTTGGGAATTGGCAGCGTCTTATTTTGGGGACTCACCCAAAATGAAAGCGAATTTAGTTTAGGTTCTTTGTTGAATTCCCCGACGGCATCACAAGCCCCCAATCCGATCGCGTCTCCGAATTCACCGGGAGCCGCGATCGTTGCGATCCCGCCGCAAGCTTCTACAGGCATCGGTACGCCAAACGCTCAACTGCTGGTTCCCATCCCTGAAGCCTCGCCCCAAGTTATCGTGCCCGGAGCGCAAGTCGTTCCCGTTCCGCAACCCACAGCGCCAGCGATCGTTCCCACTGCACCAAACTCAACGCTTCCTAATGTGGCTCCCGCTCCGAATGCACCGCCTGCGGCGTCGAAAACGCCTGCCTTTTCCGATGTGCCTGCCACCTTTTGGGCCAGTGACTATATTCTCGAACTTTCACGCCGCAACATTTTAGGAGGCTTTTCCGACGGCACTTTTAGACCAGATGCGCCGATCACGCGAGCAGAATTCGCCACGATCGTTTCTAAAGCCTTTGACACTCCCAAAACTCGCCAAAACTTAGAGTTTCGCGATTTACCGGGAAACTACTGGGCTAAGGGCGCGATCGATCAATCTGTGCAGACTGGCTTTCTCAACGGCTACCCCGACGGCGCGTTTCAACCAAATCAGCAAATTCCCGTGCTGCAACTGCAAACGGCGTTAGCGACAGGCTTGAAATTGCAGCCACCCGCGTCACCAAGCCAAACGCTGTCTAAATTTGAAGATGCCAACGAACTGCCGCAATGGGCACAAGGCAAAGTTGCCGCCGCGATCGATGCTGGATTAGTCGCGGGTTCCAATCCGCAAAAGCTTACGCCCAACCGCACCGCCACTCGTGCCGATGCCGCCGCCCTGATTTACGAGGCATTAGTCAAGCAAGGACGAATTACGCCGCCCCGTAATAAAGGATAAGCCGCGCTAGTTAACCTTGATCCGGATCGTCGTTGATCGAGTCGTCTGTTTTATTCATGCCTTCTTTAAAGTTGCGCAGCGTTTTTCCAAACGTTCCACCGAGTTCAGGAATTTTCTTTGGTCCAAAAATCAACAGCGCGACCGTACAAATAATTCCAATTTCAAGCCAGCCGAGGTTAAACATAGCATTCGTTGGGGTGCATTGCTTTTCATTGTAGAAGGCGATGCGCCCTGCTCACTGAATTTAATTCAAACGGCTTCTGACTTGTGCGGCATCGAGTGCTTGCAGCGCTTTGATCGCAGAACCGAGACGTCGATCGAGACTTGCTTCAGTCATCCAGCTCAGCCAATCCGCAAAGGCAGGACTCAGCCTGAAACCGTCTAGTACAATGCGATTTCCCTGACGCGGCAGTTGCGATAAAGGTTTTCCGCTCACGATGGCGATCATCGTCAAGCCCAAGCTGTACAAATCAGACGCAATCAGCGATCGTCCCGCAAACTGCTCTGGAGGCGTGTAGTCGTGCGGGTTGATTTGCGTATAAGCTGCTGTACTTTCCGAAGAATTGAGAATCGTTTTAATCGAGCCAAAATCAACCAGGTGAATTTTGCGATCGCCTAGCATAATGTTGCTGGGCTTGATGTCACGATGCACGATCGGCGGCTTGTGACGCTGGAGGTAAATCAGAATATACAGCACAGATTTAGCGATGTGCTTTGCTTCAGCTTCGCTAAATGTGCGTCCAAGCTGCAAACAATCTGAGAGCGATCGGCCTGCCACATAGGTTTGCACCAAAGCAAGCATCCAGCCGCCGGGAAGCCGATGCCGAAATGATCCGAGGTATTTCGGAATACTGGGATGCGACAGCGCTTTGAGCGTTTCAACTTCGCGATCGAATAGCTTTAAGTCATCGGCACGCAGCGCGGCATCAGCGCACAGCAATTTAATCACAACGCGCTCTTTAGCATGAAGATCATGCGCTACTAGCGTCCATCGCCCTGATTGTCTGCCAAGCTCTCGCTCAATTTGATAGCGATCGCCGAGGAGTTGCCCCGCCATAGTTCAGTCATTTTTTACGGTGTTACGCTTCAAGAATTCGCCAACCTCAAGCTGTTATTCTAAAAGAGCCGCGAAGTTGAGCAAAATTTCATCGCTCATTCGCGATCCTTCATCCCTGATTTAATATGTCTTCGCTTTCTACTCCGTCTTTGCGCGAACAGCAGCATCCTTTGATTCGCAATTTAGCCAACGCGATCGAGCAAATTTGGCAGCAGCACTTAGAATTATCGCCGTTTTATCTTCCAGAAGATTTAGGATACGTTGAAGGACGAATGGAAGGCGAAAAGCTGGTGATTGAAAATAAATGCTTTCAAACCCCGCAGTTTCGCAAACTTCATTTGGAACTGGCAAAAGTGGGAACTGGGCTTGATATTCTGCACTGCGTGATGTTTCCGCGTGCTGAATATGCGTTGCCGATGTTTGGCGCGGATTTAGTCGGCGGGCGCGGCGGACAAGTCAGCCTTGCGATCGCCGATTTGTCTCCAACAACGGCGGATCACACGTTGCCGACCGAGTATCAAACCGCGCTGCGATCGATTCCCAAGTCTGAGTTTGTTCAGCGTCGTGCCGTTCCTGAATGGGGCGACATTTTCTCGGATTTCTGCTTGCTGGTGCGTCCGAATACGCCCGACGAAGAAGCGGCATTTCTAGAGCAGGTTAAAGCGTATCTTGCGGTGCACTGCGATCGGTCGATCGCGACGCTGCCAACGCCCGATCGCAAGTCGGAGATTCTCGCGGGAATGCGTTATTACTGTACGCAGCAGCAGCAAAACGATAAAACTCGTCGAGTGCTCGAAAAAGCCTTTGGCGAAGCGTGGGCAGAGCGCTATATCACTACGGTTTTGTTTGATATGCCAGATTGACAAAATCAAACGGTTTCGCGCACGGCTTTTGTTAATCTTTAATCGATTGCTAACGTC
>CAXUFL010000069.1:0-18688 GCA_964250455.1 uncultured bacterium | reverse complement strand
AACAACCTGGATTGGAAACTGTCAACTAGTTCCTTTGGGGAAATTTGAAGGGGGCAGAAAAGCTGACTCAGTAAGGGTTTTGGGTTATTGCAGGGCTGAAACGAACTTCAGATTCTGTAGAATTGCCTTGTATAGGGCATCTGTAACAGCTTGGGCAGTTTGTTTAGCGGTTTCCCTTTGATATTGATAAGTATAGAGAGGGGGGCTTATGTAGATGGAAATCTCTGCTTTTGCAGAAGCAGACGGAGTGTAATGCAGAGCGATCGGAATAATCGGCACTACCAAATCTTTTTTTGCGGTTGCCTCCGCTTGCAGCACTAATCGAGCAAGTCCAGACTTGAAGGGGCGAAGCGGTTGATCTCGAACAATTCCACCTTCTGGAAAGATGCCGAGCTTTTGTCGATCTCGAAGCAGCTCAACGGCATAACGCAAACTAGAAATACTTGGGTGGGAAAGATTAACAGGAAATGCTCCTAAGCGGGCAATCATCCAGCCCTGAACGCCAGCGAACTGATTCTCATTTGTCATAAATCTTAGCGGCTCGGTATCGAGCAGGGACAGAACCAGTGGATCCCAACGGCTGAAGTGCTTAGAAGCTAAGACGCAGGGGCCGTGTTCTAGTAGATGCTCTTGTCCGTGGATTGTAATAGAACTGAAGTACAGTTTGAGAAACGATCGGTTGATTCGCGAGACCGACCAATAGAGCCAGGGTTGAGTAGAAATAAAGTCAGACACAGCAAGCAATAAATAGAAATTTACTCAAGATTCTACGGGCTATTGCGATCGCACTGTCAGAACTTGGGGAGGAGTTGCATCTGGAGGATAAAGGAAATCAACTTCGACTAAGCGACGATCGCCAGGCTTCATAGTTAGCGTGATTAGGGGGTCGCCTTTTTGTCCACGGCGTTGAACTAAGTGGAAATAGCGAGTTTGGGAACGGGTACGATCGTCAATATAGCGAATGCGAACGGTTCCTCGGAAAAAGATTCGGGGGTCTGGAGCGGTGAGGAACAGAAGTTCGTTTTTGCTTTTGTCTTGCTTGAGCGGGGTTTCGATCGAGAGCGTCACCCTTTGAGTTTGTTGAGTTGAATTTTGTAAAGGCAGCGTTAGGTTGTACTCAATTCCGTAATTGCCATTTGCAAAATAGGCAGTGTCAGGATAGCGAACCAGTATTGGAGCGCTTTGAATTTGTCCGGTTCCAAAAGTGCCTTGCTCTAATAAACTGAGACCGTAAGAAAAAGCTCGTCCTGAGATGGGAACGCTTAGATAATCGGTATTAGGGCTATCAGTTAGTTTTGCTTGCCACTGTGAACCTTTAGCAACCCCTGCAACCCGACCATAAGTAATGTCATTTGCTTTAACGTTTGGAGGCGTAGGAGGCACGTCTCTAGGGCCTGCCACACCAGCATTCACTAAGAAGTTTAGCCATTCTTGAATCGTTGGAACACGCTCGGTTCGGTTGGGATTTAAAGGTGCAAACATTGCAACAGTCGCAAGATAAACCGGAGCATTGCTTGAAAGGCGCATTAAAGTAGAGCGACCGTTTGAAGTTGGCGTAACCGTTCCTGCGGGAATCGGAAGATTCATCAGCATTTGCGCCTGTTTGGGTGGAATCACAAGCGCAGTGGGTAAACTCCCTTGTCGACGCCCGCGTAAGATGTCGTTAACAACTCGGCTTCCAGGTCCAGCATGAACAGTTCCTAATGGATCTTCAACAGAAGATGGAAGATCAATAAATAAAGCATCAGGACGAGTGAGGTAAGAGGCGGCTTGTAGAATATCGACTTGAACAGGACGATCGTTGGGATTGTAAACCACGATGCCTTGAAACAATGTTCGAGTCTGACTTGGATTGCTCGCTCGTGAGATGTGATGTGCGAACAAATCAAATCTGCCGTTGAAGGCGTAATTTAAATGAGCCGACGGAACTCGCATTCCATTGGGGGGAAAAGTTGATAAAAGAATGCCTTCAGTTAGAACAACTTCTGGGCTGTTGCTGTTAAAGACTGGAATATCATCAAGGCGACCGGGGAGCGATCGAATCTCTTGAGCTTGAATTATTTCTTGTGCCAGAACCTCTTCTTGCGGCGAAAGCCTATCGAGTACAGGAAGGGGATTTTGAGGAGCAACGATCGGTGGCGTTGCCCGGATAGAAGGAATTGAAAGTTGTGCGACAGGAGCGATCGGCAGAATTGGAAGCATGGATACGCGCTAATCGTCGAAGGAGATTAAAGGCAGATTAGACACTTTTGAAATTGTGCCTTCAGTAAAAAATGCTACTCCTATATAGCCACATTAGCGCTGATTTGAGACGGCATTAGGTATGAAAATTGTTACAAACTTTATTTCTATTGCTAGTGTAAAGAGTGCAAAGTTTGATCAAACGACTCGGTTGGCTCCGCCGAGCCTAAAGGAACGCCGTTTATGCTGCGATCGATTCAATTTTTTAGGTGCTTAATCATTAGTTTTAGTGCAAACCTAGTTGCTCAAGGTGTTATTCTACACCAGGCGATCGCTGCACCTACAAGCGATTACTGCGACAGTCAGGCTGATAGCGGTTGGCTTAGTAGCACTGCAATTTGTCGGTTTCCTAGTGGAAATTGGTATCAAGGCGCTTTGCGCAGGCATCAGCGACAAGGACGCGGAATTTTCACATACGCGAACGGAACTCGATGTGAAGGGCAATTCCAGAATAATATGCTGAATGGGCGCGGCGTTTGTACCTTTCCGAGCGGAAATCGGTATGAAGGAGAGTTTCGCAATAATGAGAAATCGGGGCGCGGCGTTTTTGTGTACGGCGATCGAACTCGCTGCGAAGGCTTCTTCTTAAACGACGCGCTCAATGGATTCGGACGCTGTACATTCTCAAGCGGGAATCGGTATGAAGGCTACTTTGTCAACAACGTTCGACAAGGACAGGGAACTTTTATTTATGCCAATGGAATACGCTGTAACGGTCAGTTTCGAGCAGACGCCTTGAATGGTGCGGGTGCGTGTGTTTATCCAAATGGCGATCGATATGAAGGAGCGTTTCAGAATAATCAGCGCCACGGGGGTGGAGTGTATGTTTCTGCCAATGGAATGCGATCGCAAGGGATCTGGCGCAACGACAACTTGTGGCGAGTGAAACCTTCTCAGCCAAAACTCAATTCTCGCCCACAGATACGACCAGTTCAACGCCAATCAACTCGATAAATCCTTCTACAGTTTGTCCAGGTTGCTGCAATCGATCCTGTATTCGTCGAAACGAGATCGATGATTGTTGCAACAGAGTGTTATTTCGTGGCAACCAATACAGGCTTTATTGCGACAAAATAAGACTTTGTTGCAGCAGTTTCTATACAGGTCGTGACGAAACCGTTATTCGTCGCTCTGCTCACAACCTCTGGTTTGACAAATAGAGATTTCGCTGAAGGAATCTCAATGCTTCACACAGTCTTTGCAGTAATCAGCTTACATATCGAAAAAGTGAAGCCGTTGAGTAGAACTGCTTAAAAACGTTTGTTTCAACTTAAAGCGGTGCAGCTTTTACCGAAATATGCCTGATTGGTTTGGCAAAGCCAATCGTTGCAGTGCAAGCATTAATCAAACTTGGGGAGGACAAGAAATGCCAAGATCAACTCGCAAATCTAAGGCTTTGGAGAAAGCAGAAAGCCGACTGAAAGGAATGCAATCGCTGAATCAGTCGTTTACTGCGAGCAATGAGTTTTCACTGAAATCTTATAGCCTTGCTGCTCAAAGTCTGCGTCAGAAATTGGATGAATACAACGAGGCGATCGATAATTTGAATCGAGCACAGCAAGAAATTGAGCGGGCAGAGCAAGCACTCAATGATATGAGCGAGCACATGCTGCTGAGCGTGGCTGCGACTTTTGGCAAGAGCAGCAATGAGTACGCGATCGCGGGTGGAAAGCGTAAGAATACGGTTCGCCGTGGCCCGCGTGCGGCTCGAACGGCGGCTCTGACTTCAACTTAAGGGGTGCATCCGCGATCGCGATTTAATCAAGGAGAATTATCCGGTGCGTGACATACAGATAATTCTCCAGCTTTGATCGCTTATTTCGATCGATACCGAGTCAACACACTCATTGATAAACCCGAATTCGGCAACGGTACGATGGGACTCCACAATCCCACATCCACATATTTCAGAGCATGAAGGGTATGGGTCGCTTCATAAATTCCGTTTGACGATCCAATTAAGACGTGTTGCAGCTTTTCACCGTCCCGGTTAGCAATCTCAAATCGCTGCAAAAATTCCTGAAGACTCAGGTTCATGGGCTTTTTCTCCAATATTGAACTGGCAAGAAAAGCCCAAAAACTAAAGCCACCCCGAACAATAAAAATCGAGGCGGCTACGTGAGATGGTATCATCCCTTGTTAGCCTCCCGGACTGTGTCAGCAGTCTTGGACGGTTAGCTGCTCAGAGTTGTTGATCGCAACTTTGAGCGGCGGCGGATTCAGTTTTTGGAGCTTGACCGCAAATAACGCTTCACAGCTACTTGCTTAATTTGAGAGACTAATCGATTTTGCAAACCGAGTCAAGCGATTTGCGACAGATTGCTTTGAGCAAGATTAAATCTAAGCTTGTTTCGCGATCGTCTCTATTCAACAAAAGCCCAACTCAAAAACGTTGCAGCTTGTCTACAAAGGTGACTCCAACTCATCTAATGGTTGCATTTGGCGGCGGCGAAAGAACTTAAACGAAAGACGAAAAGACTCTTAACAGTCTGCTGCAATGCGATTGTTCTATTGCTGGCGCTTATGAGTAGAATTCTTCGTATTCATCATGATCACCAATCCAAAACCATGTAACTGTATCTCCTTCTAAAACACCAAGAGCGCGATGGCTCCGCGTCACTCGAACTGACCAAATTCCTTCCTTGCTGTTGATGCACTTGAAATGCAGAGATGGATGAAATGGGTTTTCTGCCCATAATCGATAGGCCTTCCTTGCCCCTGCTCTCACTTCATCGCTTAGTTCTCGATAATTTTCCCAGAAGGACGGCAGGGTTGCTGACCTCATAGCTGCTCATAATTCATCGGCTCTGATTTACCTGCTGCAATCTCTTGCTTCGCTTTCCGAGCTGCTGCAACTAAACTACCTTGTGTCAGTTTAAATGAAGTATCCCATCGCTTCTCATCTTCCAAATCAGCAATGTACTCTCGAAGATGATCTGCAACTTTTTCTTGCAAGTCATCCGGCAAGGATTCGATCATCTTTACGATCGTTGTAATAGCAGGCGAAGACATAAGCCAATTAGGGATGATTAGATAAAGGAGTTTCTCTATTTTATCAACTTATTTCTGCCAATCCTGACAGCGTTACTGCTCATTTGGTAGCAGCGATCGATCTGGTTCTGCGGTTCGGAGTTCATGCTCCGGATGTTGTTCGACAAACTGATCAACCTCTCGTAGGCGCTCTGGCAATGGAACTCGTGATGATGTAGGTTGTTTCATCAAGAATGTGCTGTAAATATTCACGAGCTGACGGAGACATACTCGACCTCATCTAAAATATGCGAACCAATATAAGGACTCAATGACTCGACAGTGATGAGGTCAACTGCTCTGCCAAAAAGATCTTCTAGAAAAAAGGATAGGTGTATAAAGTTATCAAACGTTTTCTGGTCTGGCTCAAAAGCAACCAAGATATCAACATCAATTTGAGGGTGAATTGCAGTGTCACGGGCAAACGAGCCCAAAACGCCGCAACGTTTCATTCCGAAGCGGTGTAACTCCTGGTGATATTCCTGGAGCAGATTTAACACTTGGGCTTTCGTTTGTACAGGCATCGCGTGCATAAACTACTTATTTGCTGCTGAGTCTATCACAACATAGAAGGCTCACAAACAGCATCAAAGCACTGCGCTAAAAGCATATGAAACAGCCCAATGGTTCTGTTGAGCGGCGACAGATATGACTGAAACGAAGCGCGAAGGCTCTGCTCACCGCTCTAAGCGAATAATGGGGGTTACGAACCTGAAATCAAGAGTTAAATTCAGTTTCAGGAGCTTCCAACTTCAATCGTAATCTGCAAGTCACGCTTTAACGGGCGTGGGGCACATTCATCAAGCAGAATTCGCATAGGCTGTCAACATTTCCTTTGCTAATTCAAGGGCTGCGATCGCCTGTTCTCGATTAACACTAGGGAGATGGTCTAGAAAATCTCTAATGAATCACCAGCCTCAAGATAATCAAGCAGGGTTCGCATTGGCACACGAGTTCCTACAAAAACAGGAGTTCCCCCAGAGTATCGGGGTCGCTATGAACAATTCGGGATGTTAATGTCATAACAAACTCAGCCAAACGACTGCCAGTCTTTGATTGTAATTATATGCTCAAGTCACCTAGGAGCTATTGTCCAAATCGAGATCCAGATCTGGCTCACCGCCTCACTCGACCACTCTACCTATGTCTTGTGCGGAGTTGTTCAATTGCTGTTGAAGCTGCTGGACTTCTTCGATCGATAACCCAGTGCCGCGAGCAACGGTTTCAATCGATACGCCTTCTCGCAAAAGGTTCAGCGCGATCGATCCCTTTCTTGTTGAATCGAACGGTAAATCACAGATTCTTGCATAATGTCCCTCTGCACCAAACGATAAATTACATCTTCCTCTAATCGTAGCCCAGCCAGAATTGCTGAGGCTGCCATCAAATTCGCTTGTGTGGTTGAGTCTTCGATTTGATCTACAATCTGAGTCGCTTGCCGCAACATCTCTGCTGGACTTTCGCTTTGTCCCAATGCTGCAAAAGGTAATAGTCCAGGGTATTGCAAGAAAAGTGAGGCAGGTTGCTCCCATAATCGAATCACTTGAAAATCGTGACGAGTGTTTTCTAGCGTAAAGCTGGTTTGGTAAACCAGTTCGGAAGTAATGGGCTTGAGATAGATTACAACTTGCCGCATCGGTTTATCTTCATAGCGTCGATACCCTCGCAGACGATAATCTGCCATCCGAAACGGGATTTTCTTCTTAGGTAGCGTTTGGAATTCGATGTGAAGGATTGAGTCCTCGGATTGAAGTAGAATCATGGCATCGGCTCGGATCGGGTCGAGGGAAAGCTCAGAGGGTTTGAGTTCCGTCATCGTAATCGCTTCCCCTAATAGCCAACTAGCGAAGTCGGCTGAGAAGTGTTCAGCAAGAAATCGGCAGGTGTCATCATACATGAAGAGATCATATGACCTGTAGACTCCTTTGATTTCAGCTAAATTGCGATCGTCTTCCTTTGCAAAGTTCTCAAAATTGATAATCTTCGAGCGAAGCAACGTCGATCGCTCACTCAATAAACGTCCAACTCGAAAACATTGCAGCCTGACCACAAGGTTGATTTAATTCATCTAACACCGTCCATAGAATCACATCTTCAATCCAAAAACGTTTACCAGTGCTAGAAATGCGAATCCCACGATAGTCATTGATATAGCCTTGAGTCCGCGCTTGAGCGAGGAGGCGCGATCGTTCTTCTTGGCTAACTAGCTCAGCCGACTTGCGCGATGGCGTTTGAGTGAAGCTTGCCCAATCCATCTGCCAAAGATCTAACGCTTGCTGGTTTGCGTAATTGAAAATCGGATCGGCTTCGGTGCCATGAGAGATTACAACAAAAGGAGCTTCAAATAAAGCTTTTGCTGAAGCTGGCATAATTAGCGATCGCTTAACCCAATGCTCGAAGCTGCGGATTAGTCGATCGCTCTGTTGCACAATCTCAGGCTGCTGCCACGGGAAGTTCATTTCGAGAAATATTTTTCACAGGAATCATCACAAGCGGGATAAGCCGATTCATAGGTGTTTGATCGACGCCCGAACAACGCATAGCGATTGTCGCGAACTTGCTCGTAAACGCGATCGCCAATCCACTTCACACCAGGCAAACTCCGATAAGCCGTTACGAATAAATTACCCACCGGAAGCAATCGACCGATTTCTTCAGCCGCATCGCTGCCTTGCCAGCGTCGATCGAGCTGGTTATCGATCAAAATCATGCCCATTTCACAATCTTGGCTAGTGACACCAAACTGAGCCAGTCCTTTTTCGTCTTGCATCGAGAGATATTGAAAGCGATCGCCGCGATCAAGTTGCTCTAGCACTTGCACTAAGTTTGAGCAGAGATTGCACTGCCCATCGTAAATAACGGTATAAGGTTTCATCGGCGGAATAAGCGTTGACGAATACGATCGGTGAAAAGGTCTAGTTCTTCTAATCTTAGCTGCATTGCAATCAGAGCGAAGACGATAAGCCCGATCGCCCCCGGAATGCTGAGCTGAATTAAGTGCGTTAGGAATCCATCATGACTGGTGAATTGACCGATGAATTTGAGCGTCCCCCAAGCACTAGCACCCGCACAAATACTAGCAACGGTTAAGCCGAAAACAGGTAAGCTCCATTGCCTAAGCGGAAGACCGTGCAAACGACGATGCAGACAGAAAAGCAGGGCAATCACCGAGAAAACATTGACGCAAACCGTTGCCAAAACAACGCCAGGCGCACCAAACGGTTTAACTAAGAAGAAATCAAATACAGCATTGAGAAAAATATTAATAATGCTGATGCGAAACGGTGTTATTCCGTCACCCAGCGCGTAAAACACTCGCACTAAAACATCGCGACTGAGATACACAAACATTCCTAACGCATACGCCATTAACACCGAGGCAACTAATCGAGAAGCGTCGGAATCAAACTCACCACGCTCGTACACAACCCGAACGATCGGTGTTGCCAATGCAATCATCAAAGCGCTAAGCGGTAGCATTGCGATCGCGGTGACCAGCAAGGCTTGACGAATACGCTGTTTAAGCTCATCCCAATTTTGCGGATCGGCAAGCCGCGAGAACATCGGCAAATACGGCACCAAAATCATATTCGAGAGAATGCCAAGCGGCGTTTGCACAAGCAAGTTTGCGTAATCTAAACTCGCGATCGCAGCAACCGAGTTCGGCAAAAATGAAGCGAAAAACAAGTCTGTAATCACATTGATTTGCAGCATTCCCGACGAAAACAAAGCGGGAGCCATGACGTTTAGAACTTCGCGAACGCCTGAATCTCGAAAATTAAAGCGCAAGCGAAATCGACCTAATCCTGCTTGACGTTGGGCCCAAAATTGAGCAATCCATTGAAGAATGGTGCCTACGAGCGAACCGACTGCAAGCACTATACCGCCGATAAATGCGTAAGTTGCTGGATGAGTTCGTTCGTCATCGAATGCAAAAAAGAAGACTCCAATTCCCGCAATCAAGGCAACGCTAGATAAAAGCGGACTGATTGACGGGAGCCAATACTGATCGGCAGCGTTAAGCGTGCCAAAGCCGATCCCGATCATCACAGCAAACCAAGCGATCGGAGCCATGATTTGCAATTGGTGAATCGCGATCGCACGAGTTTCGACCCCTTGAGCGGTTTGCTGAAGTCCCGGAGCGAGCAGATCGATTAACTGCGGCGCGAGAAACACGATTGCGATCGTCACAACTATAAAAATTGTCCCGATCAGGGTTGAAATCGTTTCAACGAGTGGCGCTGCGTTGTCTTTGTCGCGTTTGGCAACTACGCTCACCATCGCGCTATGAAACGGGCCGTTAATGCCACCAAGAAGAACCAGAAAAAAGCTTGGAATAATGCCTGCGACATCGTAGGCCCCTTTTGCAGAGCTTAGCCCAAACACCGCCGCGATCGCGAGTTGTCGCACCAGTCCAACAACTTTACTGATTAGCGTTGCGATCGCCACAATTGAGGCAATTCCGGCAAGCGATCGTTTGGGCTTAGTAGTTTCTGTCACAGCAGCACGCCAGTTGTAAAATAACTCTCACTTATTTAATCATCTTGATGGCGTAACGCGATTTCGGAAACTGCGCGCTAGAGTAAACACAGATTTGCAAGGATAGTTACAGATGCGCCGCTTCATGTCTTGGATCTTCGTGGTTGTGCTCGTTGGTTTAGCCAGCGTGCTGACCAGTTGTAGTTTGCCGCAGGTTCGCGCAGAAGATCGAATTTTTTTACCGATGTCGATCGAGTTTCTCGGTAGCTACACATTAACCGACAAGAATTTCCAAAATACGACCGTTGGCGGACTTTCCGCGATTACTTACGATCGACAAAAAGATTTATATTATGCGCTGTCCGATGCTCGTGAAAATGCACGGTTTTACACGCTGAAGATTACAGTCGATCGCACCGTCAAACCGCCGACGATCGGGCAAGTTGAAGTTAAAAACGTAACTATCATCAAAGACGAAAATGGGCGGCCGTTTGCAGAAGGCACGATCGACCCTGAAGGCATTGCGTTATCGCCGTTCAAGTCGGTTTTTATCTCTAGCGAAGGCGCAGTAAAAGAAGGAATTCCGCCGTTGATTGGCGAATTTGATCTTGAAACAGGGCAGCTAAAACGCAGGCTACCCATTCCAGAGAGTTATATTCCCGATGCTTACAACCTTTCTCAGTCGCGAGGGATTCAAAACAATCGCGGATTTGAATCGCTAACGCTGAACGCAGGCGCATCAACCGCTCCGCCGTTAGAACCGTTTCGCTTATTTACCGTTGTTGAAACGCCTTTAGTGCAAGATTTAGAACTTCCTGACTCAAAATCAAGTTCTAAAAACCGAATGCTGCATTATTTAATCGAGCAGAATCGATCGACCCTGATTTCTGAGCACGTTTACCCGCTAGATCCAAAATTCGAGGGCACCCTCGATCGCGGCTTAACAGATTTAGAATCGATCGATCAAGGCGGACACTTTTTAAGCTTGGAGCGATCGTTCGGAGTGCAAGGATTCAAAACTCGCTTGTATCAAGTCGCAACTGGAGCCGCAACCGATACAACGCTGATTAAAAGTTTGCGCGGAGAGTTGAAAGGACTTCAACCCGCACGCAAGCGATTATTGTTAGACCTCAACGAATTAGGAGTGCGGTTGGATAACCTCGAAGGCATGACGATCGGCACTCGATTACCTGACGGATCGCGCAGTTTGATTATGGTCAGCGACGATAACTTTAACTCGATCGCGCAAATCAATCAGTTTTTACTGTTTCGGTTAAGGGGAATTAAGGGTTGATTTTTTGTTCAGCACAACCCTTTAAAATAAATCTCAGATTTCGAGAGATCGATCATGACTCATTCCACAGACATCGGCACCCTAGCGCGGTGGATGGCAGCCGACTTTAGCAATCAGGAACAAGCCTACGAAAATCCGCCGTTTTTCGCTCACATTCGAGTTTGTATGCGTCCTTTGCCGTTAGCGTTTCTCGGCGGCGTTAGCTTTTTTATCGAGCAAGCCTACGATTACACGCTGAATGACCCGTATCGCGTGCGCGTTTTGAAATTATTTCAGCAAAACGGGCGGATTGAAATTGAGAATTACCAAGTGCGCGACGAATCTAAATTTTATGGTGCTTCGCGGGACTTAAATCGACTCAATGAATTAAAGCCGGATCAGCTCGATCGACTCCTAGGCTGCAACATGGTGGTGGAATGGACAGGCACCAGCTTCAAAGGCGTGGTGGAACCTGGAAAAGCCTGCATGGTGTTTCGCAAAAACCAACAAACGTATTTAGATAGCGAGTTTGAAATCGACGGTGAGAAATTTTTGAGTCTCGATCGCGGTCGAGATCCCGCAACCGATGAACAAATTTGGGGATCACTTGCCGGAGCCTTTCACTTTGTTCGCAAAAGCAGTTTTGCTGATGAAGTAAAAATTTAACGATCAGTCTGTATTCGTGAATACACACATCGCGATTCGGAATTCAAAAAGCGTGATCCGAAAGGTAGATTTTTGCATCAATAGCGAATTCACAATCAAGAATCGCTTAGAAGTAATTGATGATCGCGATCATCTGCGTCCCTAAACCTGGTAGATTTGGCAAAGTATCCGCAGAAAAGATTGATCAAAATGAAAGTCTTAGTGATTGGTGGTGATGGCTATTGCGGTTGGGCAACGGCGCTATACTTGTCGAACCGAGGCTATGAGGTAGGGATTCTGGATAGCTTAGTCCGGCGGCATTGGGACAACGAATTGTGCATCGACACGCTCACGCCGATCGCACCGATTCAAAAACGTCTGCAACGCTGGAAAGATTTAACCGGAAAATCGATCGAGCTGTTTATCGGCGATATCACTAACTACGACTTTCTCAGCAAAACGCTGGATCAATTTGAACCGAGCGCGATCGTGCATTTTGGCGAACAGCGATCGGCTCCGTTCTCGATGATCGATCGCGAACACGCCGTTCTAACTCAAGTCAACAACGTGGTTGGAACGCTGAATCTGCTTTACATTATGAAAGAGCGCTTCCCTGATTGTCATTTGGTGAAGCTTGGCACAATGGGCGAATACGGCACGCCCAACATTGATATTGAAGAAGGCTACATTACGATCGAGCACAACGGCCGCAAAGACACGCTTCCGTATCCGAAACAGCCCGGAAGCATGTATCACCTTAGCAAAGTGCATGATTCGCACAATATCCACTTTGCTTGTCGCATTTGGGGACTGCGGGCAACCGATCTCAATCAAGGCGTGGTTTACGGCGTTCTGACCGAAGAAACCGGAATGGACGAACTGTTGATTAATCGGCTTGATTATGATGGCGTGTTTGGTACCGCACTCAATCGCTTTTGTATTCAAGCGGCGGTTGGGCATCCGTTGACCGTGTACGGCAAAGGCGGACAAACGCGAGGATTCTTAGACATTCGCGATACGGTGCGCTGTGTGGAACTAGCGATCGAAACTCCTGCCGCTCCGGGTGAGTTCCGCGTGTTCAACCAGTTCACCGAACTCTTCAGCGTGGGCGATTTGGCAGATATGGTGCAAAAAGCCGGATCTGCAATGGGAATGAAAGTTGACGTGAAAAACTTTGACAACCCACGCATTGAAAAAGAAGAACACTACTTCAACGCGAAAAACACAAACCTGCTTGATTTAGGCCTTCAGCCGCATTATCTATCCGATTCGCTGCTCGATTCATTGCTTAACTTCGCGCAGAAATACAAGCATCGGGTTGACGACGATCAAATTCTGCCCAAAGTCACTTGGAAGCGTTGATCGTTGCGATGAAGCGAGTTTTGGCACTGGTATTGCTGTCGATTTTGCCGGGACTTGCAACCATTGGCATCAGCAGCTATTTCCTATTTCCCGATTGGGATGCCTTAACTCGCGCCCAGAAGAACTACGCGAAGCTTGCCGATGAAGGTGCAGGAGTGCGAGAACTTTCCGTTGCACAAGCGGCAGAAATGCGGCATCGAATCAACTGCTTTGCAGAAGGGGTTGGGGTGCTGTTGGGGAGCGTAATTTTTTCGATCGGCGTTCACGGCATTTGTACGCTTCGATCTCGCGAGTAGCGTGTCTTTTGATTTATGCGAATTGCTTTATTTACCGAAACGTTTTTACCTAAAGTTGACGGAATCGTAACGCGGCTACGGCACACGATCGATCACCTGCAACGCCTGGGTGACGAGGTACTGATCTTCTCGCCCGATGGCGGTTTAACCGAGTACAAAGGCGCGAAGATTTACGGAGTTTCAGGATTTCCGTTACCGTTGTATCCAGAATTAAAGTTAGCATTGCCGCGACCCGCGATCGGCGATGAGCTTTCACGCTTCAAACCCGATGTGATTCACATTGTCAATCCGGCGGTTTTAGGATTGGCGGGATTGTTTTATAGTAAATTCTTTAATATTCCGCTTGTTGCTTCATATCACACGCATCTACCCGAATATCTTCAGCATTATGGTTTAGGAATGCTCGAAGGCGTGCTGTGGGAGTTGCTCAAAGCGGGACACAATCAGGCTCAAATTAATCTGTGTACATCGACGGCGATGATGCAAGCGCTAGAAGAACGCGGCATCGAGCGCGTTCACTTATGGCAGCGTGGAGTAGACACCGAAACATTTCAACCGGATTTAGCAAGTTCAGAAATGCGATCGCGCCTCAGTCAAGGACATCCTGAAGCGCCGCTATTGCTTTACGTAGGGCGGTTGTCAGCAGAAAAGGAAATCGATCGCATCAAGCCTGTTTTGCAGTCAATCCCAAACGCTCGTTTAGCTTTGGTCGGAGACGGCCCGAATCGCCAAGCGCTAGAGCAGCATTTTGCTGGAACGCCTACAAACTTTGTCGGATACTTGGGCGGTCAAGAACTCGCATCGGCGTTTGCTTCATCCGATGCATTTATTTTTCCCTCGCGCACCGAAACGCTAGGATTGGTTTTGCTCGAAGCAATGGCCGCCGGATGTCCGGTTGTGGCGGCTCGATCGGGCGGCATTCCTGACATCGTAGAGGACGGCGTAAACGGTTATCTGTTTGATCCGATCGATGAAAAGGGCGCGATCGTTGCTACGCAGCATTTGCTATCGCAGCCCCAAGCGCGAGAAGCACTGCGACAAAACGCCCGTCTTGAAGCTGAGCGCTGGAGTTGGTCAGCCGCCACGCGCCAGCTTCAAAACTACTATGGCTCGGTTTGTAAAATCAACGCTTAAGGCACGCAACCCAAAGCAACTGCATAAACTGTTCGGAGACTAGGAAGTTAAATCGTCATCGGATACGGCTGCAATTCCAAGCTGTTTATGACTTTTTTTAAGCTGCTTCCACAGCGATCGAATTTGCCGATACGATTCTTCTGGACTAAGCTTGCCGCCTGTCTCTAAACAACAGATGTAAGAAACACGCTGAGAGAATTCTTGCAGATTGGCGTTGAACACCAAATTTTCGGGTTTAACTGCACCCCGATAGCGGCTGCGAGGATACAAAAAGTCGTGGCGATCTGTCATTTTCCTATCTCCTAATTCAAAATTGCGCATTGCGCCAACGGTGCGATCGGATCGCGCTGTTCTGAGTGCAGGTTAGCCAGCAGTTCGCGCCACGATTCCGATTCATTCACCAAGCACGATCGAGACCTCCGTAGGGGAAGCAGTTTCGGTTTAATCTTAGCTTAACCGGATCTTAAACCAATAGCCCAGAAATGCCTGTACTAGACACAACAGTTTACCCAGCGTAAGCAGAGCAACAATACGGCAAATCTACCGAAAGAAGCGTTTCTATCTGGGAATTTCGCGCACTGCCGCTTGAGCTTCGCGGCGCAATCCTTCCGCAATGCGAAACAACTCGCGCCCGTTACGAAGATGCGAATCATCGTAGTTAACGCTGAAATAATTTAGCTCATCGATGCCATCGCTTAACTGATTCAGGCAGTAGTAAAGATTTGCCGCCGCGCCCGCCGCACTCGGTGGATTAGGCGTCGATCGAAACGTCGTTTGGGCGTTTTCTAGCAGTTCGCCGCACGCTTCAACATACGCCTGAAAATTCTCCATTAGTTCGTCATCAAACGGATCGGCGGCGAGTTCATTGATTTGAGTTTTGAGCGGTTTGATAATCTGATTTATCGTGCGATTGATCGGCGTATAAATGCGATCAAGCCAAAACTTCAGCAAATCATCTTCGTTTCGCTCGGCTTGACGCTGTTTGCGGTAGCGTGCTTGGGCCGCTTCGGTGCGTTGACGACGAGAAGTCGCTCGCTCAACCGAAAAGCCAGCCGTTTCAAGCTGTTTAGAATACCAGAGATGTTGATCATACGATCGACGATTTTGCGGATCGCCAAGCACTTCGTAAGCCGCATTAATTTGAGAAATGCGATCGTGGTTTGCAGTGTCGCGGTTTGAATCGGGATGAAACCGTTTCGCCAAGCGCCGATATGCCTGCTTGATTTCTGCCTGCGTTGCGGTTGGCTCAACGTCGAGGATTTGATAGTGCGTCTGAGAGGTAGCCATGTCTCTATTTTAAAAGATAAAAACCAGAGAACGAAAGCTGAACAAGGTCAGATCTTTGTCGTGCTCTGGTTTCTATCAAAATCAGGAGGCTAACCGTTCAGCATTGCCGCAGGCATTGTAAGCTCTGGATCTTGGAACAACGCAGTACTGAGGTAACGCTCCCCAAAGCTCGGCTGAATCATCACAATAATTTTGCCTGCATTTTCGGGACGCTTACCGACTTCGATCGCGGCTTTTAAGGCAGCCCCGCTCGAAATACCCGACAGCAACCCTTCTTCACGCGCCAAACGCCGACTATACAAAATCGACTCATCATCGGCGACCGCGATTACTTCATCGATCAAATCCACATTCAAAACAGGCGGCACAAATCCCGCTCCGATGCCCTGAATTTTGTGCGGACCAGGACGACCCCCCGACAAAACCGGACTGTTAGCGGGTTCAACGGCGATCGCTTTAAATCCCGGTCTGCGCTGCTTGATCACTTCCGCAACGCCCGTTATCGTTCCGCCCGTTCCCACACCCGCAACGATAAAATCAACTTCGCCATCGGTGTCTTCCCAAATTTCCAGAGCAGTTGTTTCGCGGTGAACTTGAGGATTGGCAGGATTGCGAAACTGTTGCAGCATATAAGCATGAGGCGTTGTATCTACAATATGCTGCGCTCGTGCGATACAGCCCGACATGCCTTCGATTCCCGGTGTTAATTCGAGTTCTGCGCCATACGCTCTGAGCATCGATCGACGCTCAGAACTCATCGTTTCCGGCATTGTCAAAATTAAGCGGTAGCCTTTTGCCGCCGCAGCCATCGCCAGCGCAATTCCAGTATTTCCCGATGTCGGCTCAACCAGCACTGTTTTACCCGGAGCGATTAACCCTTCGCGCTCGGCCGCGTTGATCATGCTCACGCCAATGCGGTCTTTCACCGACGAAGAAGGATTCATTCCTTCAAGCTTGACTAAAATCTGAGCCACGCATCCTTCAGCTTGGGGAATGCGATTGAGACGAACGAGCGGAGTGTGCCCGATTAAATGAGTGATGTTTTGAGCAATACGCATAAGGCAAGAGGGGTAGAAGGGAAACTTTTTAGATGTAATACATTAAATCGAGTTGGCGTCGCGAATCGCGTCGATCGCACAAATCTTGAAGCGTGTATTTCTGTAAAACTGCATTTGCCGCTTGGTTTGCTTCTTGCCAAATCTCACAGATCACACCGCTTTCCGGCGTTTTTCCCGCTTTGGCAGACGCGGCTTGATCCATAACCTGCACGTCAGAACCTTCTAAGCACGACACGACTTCGAGCAGCGTAATTTTCCACGGTTCTCGCGATAAAAGATAGCCACCTTTTGCGCCACGCTGCGATCGAATAATGCCGCCGCGTCGCAGCGTGGCTAAAAGCTGTTCAAGGTAACGATCGGGAATGTTTTGCTGAGCCGAAATTTGTCGAATCTGCAAAGGTTCGTTTCGGCTATAGCTCGTTGATAATTCAATTAGCGCGAGCAGGGCGTACTCGCTTTTGCAGGAGATTTCCACAGGTACACCAGAACGGGGATCAGTCGATCGTGCTTGGTTAGATCAAGCTGTATGCAAAGTATCTGAACCAAAAACGATGATTGTTAGATTCTTTTAGTATACTCCGGTTTTCCACTAGGGTTTTGTAGGTTTCTAAATCGCAACTGTAAAAAAGCCCCACACTTAAACGGTGCGGAGCTAAAGCTTCAAGCAAGATTAATCGAACTTTAGAAAGTAAACGTCGTGCGGATGGTGCCGAGGTAAACGGTATCGTTGTTGTTGTTGTGCTCTGGATTAAAGATCACGATGATTCCAGGCGTAATCGAGATGTTGTTGCTGACTTGGAAGCGGTACAACCCTTCAAGCAGGAATGAGGTCCCTCCATTATCGTCACGCGCACCGCTAAAGGTGTTTCTTGTGACTTTAGGCGGTTGACCAAAGACGATCCCAGCCAGGTTGCCTTTTCCACCCAAATCTGGGAAGCCAAGCGTTACTGCCCAGTTCCAGATGTCAGCCCGTCTGCCTGTCCCTTCAAGGAACGCCTGTGTAAAGCCGCCCCAGCCCGAAATTACAAACCGTGGCGAAAATCGGAATGATCCAGAAATGCCGTAGTTGTTCGATGAAGTTGGAAGAGAGCCAAACGGAGCATCAGAGAAGGTGCTGCCAGTACCACCACTAACCGCAGTAACGCTTGTGGGAGCGACGGCACGCAGTCCTCGGAAGTACGATCGAACAAAGGTAAACCCAATGCCAAACCGATCATCAGGCGTAAAGGCGACTTGACCAAGCGCCGAATAAGAACCACTCAGCAAGCCGCGTCCGTTGGTTGGGTCTTGCGCTTCAGGCGCAAGATATCCCGCAGATAGCGTAACCGCACGAGCGATCGGCAAATTCACCGTTACGCCCGCGCCGCTTCCGGTGCCAGTTCCACCGCTACCGCCAAACGGAACGCCGTTCCGGTAGATCGGGTTAAAACGACCGAAGCGTGAGATGGTTCCTTGCGAATCGCTGGCAAACAAGGGGTTGAAGTTCGGGATGTTGTTGTAGAATTCACCCCCAACCGCGTCGAGCGTAACGGTTGCTGGGCCGAGTGGAAAGCGGTAAAACAGCTTATCAGCAACAACCGTATTTGAAGTCGAGCCGCTTCCTTCGTAAGACAACCGAGCCATGTTCGTCCCCGTCACAGGAGTTCCAAAGCTCGTAATGTTACGCGCTTGCAAACGGGTTAACAGCGTGTCTTTTCCGGTAAAGCTAGTTCTGAGGCTTAAACGGACGCGATCGCTAAACGTGGTGTTTTTGTCCACTCGCCCTGCTGAACCCCGAGCGACCCCTACAGGAACGGCACGGTTGCCGCCTTGCGCTCCAGAAATCGAGAAAATAGCTTCGCCTTGCAGCTTTGTGGTGGTGGAGAACTGCTGTCGCTCTAGCG
>CAXUFL010000068.1:0-19630 GCA_964250455.1 uncultured bacterium | reverse complement strand
TGAGTGATCACAACTGAGATTTCAGCATCGTCGATCATAAACTGCAATCGATCGATCGGATAGCTAGGATCAAGAGGAACGTAAGTTGCTCCTGCTTTTAAAACTGCCAGCAAAGCTGCGATCGCTTCAACGGATCGATCCAAACATACGCCAACGGGTGATCCAACTCCCACGCCTAAGCGTTGTAAAAACCGCGCTAGTTGATTACTTCCTCGATTGAGTTCTGCGTAAGTAAACTGCTGCGCTCCGAATTGAACTGCAACGCGATCGGGTGTCTTTCTAACTTGATTCTCAAACCGTTGATGAATGCATTGATGTTTTGGATACTCGCGCTGTGTCTGATTCCATTTGGTTAAAATCTGCGCTTGCTCGTCTAGACTCAATACCGGAAGGTTTGAAATGGATTGATTTGGATTAGCCACCATCGCTTCTAGAATTAAGGTCAACGATCGCAGCATTTGATCGATCGTGGATGCCTCAAATCGCGATGCGTTGTACACCACAAATCCGCGTAGTCCTTTGCTGTCTTGCCAGCGATCGCCCCACAAGCTTCTAAAATCATCGGCGCATTCCCAAAGATATAGCTCTAGCTCGAATCGCGTTGTTTTGGTTTCTATTGCTTGAAGACTGACCGTTAAATCCGGTAATTGAAGTGGCTCGATCGCTACGGTTTGCAGCGCAAACACGACTTGAAACAAAGGATTACCCGTCGATCGCGGCGGCTGCACCGCTTCAACAATCCGCTCAAACGGCACATCCTGATTCGCGTATGCTCCAAGCGCCACCGCCCGAACTCGCTTTAGCAATTCCCACACGCTCGGATCGCCGCTTAAATCTGTGCGCAACACTAAGCTATTGGCAAAAAAACCAATCAAATTTTCTAATTCACTGTGATGACGATTTGCGATCGGCGTTCCAACCGAAATATCAATTTGATTCGTATATCGATGCAGCAGTACTGTGAATCCAGCCAGCAGCGTCATAAATAACGTGGTATCGGCTTGCTGACTAAGCGTTTTGAGCGATCGAGCTAACCGATCAGATAGCTCAATTTGCTGCCGCGCACCGCTTGAAGTCGCTGCGGGTGTTTCCCCTCTAAAATAGTCAAACGGCAATGCTAAAGTTGAAGCGTTTTGTAGCTGCTGTCGCCAATACGAAAGCTGCGCTATTAATCCCTCGGATTGTAGCCATTGCTGTTGCCAAGCGACAAAATCTGCGTATTGAATCGGCAATTGCGCAAGCGGCGATGACAATCCTTGAGAAAAAGCCGTGTAAAGCGTTCCTAACTCCCGCACGAACACGCTGTTCGACCATTCGTCAAATACGATGTGATGCAAATGAATTAACAGCAAAAACTCAGTTTCGCCGATCTGAAGCAACAGCAAACGCAGCAGCGAATCTTTTGCTAAATCAAAAGGTCGATCGATCTCGGCATCGATCATCTGCTGCGCCAGAGTTTTGCCATTCGGTTTGTTTTGCAGATCGATCAAGGGAAGCGCGATCGTTTTCTCTAGCGCAACGATCTGAACGGGCTGTCCGATTCCTGCATCATGCAGAATCGCAACGTTTGTTCTTAAGCTTTCATGCCGCCGCACGATTTCGTTAAAACTTTGCTCTAATGCCGTTAAATCAAGCCGACCGATTAATCGTAAAACCGTTGGCACACTGTAAAGACACTGATTCGGCGTGAGTTGATCTAGAAACCACAAGCGTTGCTGCGCTGACGAAACCGGGAAAACAAACACGTCTTCGGTCACGCTGCTAATGGATTCTTCTAAAGTCATTGGGGTCCGCTTTGTATCTGACTCTCTTTTTTACTGCACAAGTCGTTTAGAGTGCTCTACTTTTGGAGAGACATCAGCATCAAAATTCTTTGGCACCCTCGAGCTTTGGCACCGTGGCGAGTCTATCAAAATTGTAGAGGTGCGTCTTTTAGCGCTGCGACAGCCCTGGCAATCAGAACGGTTAATGCTAAATTCCCGCCGATCGCGCCAAATTCAGTTGGATCAACGGGTTTTGTAACATCAGCATAAAAGCCCGCTAGGACTGCGGATCTACGCTCGTCAGTATTTCCAGAATCGGTTAGCGCTTGCCGCCGAGAAGCTAAAATCCGGCAGTGAAACTCATCAATATGATCAGATGACTTGTCAGCCAATTCTGGCGCGGTAGTCTTCGTACTCAAATTTTCGCCATAGCTCAAAGCTGCCTGACTTTTTCAGAACCCCGATCGACGGATGCACCACACCGTTAAACATCGTGGTTTTAACCATTGTGTAATGCATCATGTCTTCAAATATGACACGATCGCCCACCGAGAGCGCTTGATCAAAATCATAATCGCCGATAAAGTCACCTGCTAAACAGCTTGAACCACCCAGCCGATAGCCTGCACCTTTAGAAAGCTGTCGTGCGCCCATAATATCGGGTTTGTACGGCATTTCCAAGCAATCCGGCATGTGAGCAGTAAAGGAAACATCTAACATCGCATGTGTGACCGTAGCGGTCGGAATTAAATCAAGCACCGTACTGAGCAAAAAGCCAGTTTTCCAGACGATCGCCGATCCGGGTTCAAGAATTAGCTCTAAATGAGAATGACGATCGTGAAACCGACAAAGCGCGTCGATCGCTCGATCGAGGTCATACTCTTGATGCGTCATTAAATGCCCTCCGCCCAAATTCAGCCAGCGAATTTCCGGCAAAAGATGACCGTACAGCGCTTCAATTTGCATTAGCGTTTTTTCCAGCGCTTCTGCATTGCTTTCGCATAAATTGTGCGACAAAAAGCCTTCAATTCCCGCAGGTAAGCTGTCTCCGAGTTGGTCAGGTAACACCCCCAAGCGAGAATCAGGTTGACACGGATTGTAAAGGGCAGTTTTGACCGGAGAATAAAGTGGATTAATGCGCAGCCCGATCGACGGTTTTGATTTAGCCGCGATCAGCGTCGATCGATACCGCTCCCATTGGCTCAGCGAGTTAAACGTCAAATGAGACGCATAGTTGCACAGCGCGGGAATATCCTCGGATCGATATGCTGGAGCATAAACGTGCAGCGCTTGGCCAAATTCTTCAGCCGCCAGCCGTGCTTCCCAGATTGAACTAGCAGACGCACCAAACAACCTGTTGCGAATCGTTTCAAAGCTGTGAAATAGCGCGAAGGCTTTGAGTGCGAGTAACACTTTTACGGGTGTCGCTTGCTGGATTCGATCGAATCGTTGCAGATTTTGCTCTAACTGCGCTTCATCAAGCACAAAGCACGGTGAGGGAATTGTTGCTAGAACAGCCTTACTGGGGTAGATCATCTCGGTGGTGATAGGGCAGTGCTGACTTGTGAAACGCAAAAATCCTGCTTAACCCTCTGCCATTGCAGACAGAAGTTTTGTCTTCTTTCTGTAGCATACGCTCATGGCGCACAATCAGCGTGTTGCTGCGTTTCGAGGTTGCTCAGTCTGTTAGATTCTTTATTTTAGAGGATGTTTGAAACGTAATCGTTAACTGATTCGCCCGCCAATCATTGGCGGGCGAATCAGTTAAAGTCCGTTGAAACTCACTAAAATTCCCAATTCCGGTCAGTTCACTTGAGTGGGCTTTCCCGCGTTATCTCACCATTTATTCGCGGGCGGAATCGCAGCAAACAAGCCTTTTATCCTTTTCAAACATCCTCTTATGCGAGCGAATCGTTTCAAGACACTAAAAGAAATAGTTTATGATGCGGTTCAGTTTCCTAATCAGAATCAACGTCCTAAACGCATTAATTTATGCAGAAAATTCAGCTAGAATCACTCAACTCTAGCTGAATTCAAAGTTTTCAAACTTAACGCGGAACTAACCGACGACGTGAACCAACGCCCGGATTAAAAATCGCCGCTAGTTCCGATTCGGACAGTTGATCGATCGCGGTTTCCAAATCATTTTCATTAAACGTGTAGCCCCGATCGGCAGCAATTCTGATAAATGCTTGTGGATCGCTGGTCGCTTGCAAGCGAGACTTTAACGCTTGATCTTTTTGAACAGCTTTAAAAAATTCTGCGGCACGATGTTGAGACATGATACAGTCCTCGCAGGAATAGTAGGGGTAAAACACGAACTGAAGCGTTTAATCGCGTTAGGAACTTGGGTGTAGCGCTTTTTTCATTCCTATCTCTTATGTTAGGAGACTTTAATAAAAATTGCTATCTTTGATACCAAAGTTGATAAATCGGTCAATAAAGAGTCATGATTTGGATTTCGAGCCTGTGAAAGTTGTTTTGTTTGATTTCGATGGCACGATCGTAGACAGCGTTGAAGCGGGCGTTGCGATCACGAATCGATTGGCAATTGAATTCGGAATGCCAACGATCGACGCAGAAACATTAGATCGACTTAAAAAAGCAGGTTCTAGAGAAGCGCTGAAGCAATTGAAGATTCCGTTCTTTAAGTTGCCGCTTTTAATTCGTCGATTTAGCCAAGAATTAAGTCGAGAAATCCCAAACTTAAAATTGTTTCCTCAGATCAAAGAAATGCTGCTCGATCTCAAGCAGCAAAACTGCAAACTCGGCATTGTTTCAACAAATTCATTAGAAAATATCCGCGATTTCTTAACCGCGCAAGAACTCAACGAAATATTTGATTACATTTCAGCAAGCTATTCGCTATTTGGCAAAAGTCGCTTGATTAAACAATTGATTCGGCAAAATCAACTCGATGCCGCTCAAGTTTATTACGTAGGCGATGAAACGCGAGATATCGAAGCCGCAAGAAAAAGCGGAGTGCGATCGATTGCCGTAACTTGGGGCTTGAATCCACCAGAAATTCTCGCCCTTTACAAACCCGATGCAACGATCGATCTGCCAAAAGACTTAGTAACGCTGATAAAAGCCTGAAGTTTGTAGCGATCGTCACGCATAAAACTCGAAATTGTACGGTTTCTATAGTTGACGTTAAAGAATCCCCCGTTCTTGAAATGCCTTCTTAAGATAGAAGTAACGGCACTTTTAGACCGCTTACGCTACATAACAGTGCCAACGTGAGAACCCTGAGCGCAGGGGAGGAAACACAAGAATGGTTGATGCCGATTCTCTGCTAGAGCGTGACTCAGCCCTCGATCGTGACTGCACTACGCTCTCGCGTCATGTCTTAGAGCAACTTCACAGTTTCTCAGACGAAGCGCAAGATCTTAGCGCCATCATGACGCGAATTGCGCTGGCTGGAAAACTCATCGCTCGTCGCCTCAGTCGAGCCGGGTTAATGGAAGGCGTACTCGGCTTTACAGGCGATACAAACGTTCAAGGCGAATCCGTCAAGAAAATGGACGTTTACGCGAACGAAGTCTTTATCTCGGTGTTTAAGCAAAGCGGCTTAGTGTGCCGTTTGGCATCCGAGGAAATGGACAATCCTTACTATATTCCTGAAAACTGCCCGCTTGGGCGTTATACCTTGCTGTACGACCCGATCGATGGATCGTCGAACGTTGACATCAATATTAATGTGGGATCGATTTTCGCGATTCGGCAGCAAGAAGGCAACGACGACGACGGGACTGCCCGCGATTTGCTACAGTCCGGACGCAAACAGCTTGCGGCAGGATACATTCTCTATGGCCCAAGCACGATGCTGGTGTACTCGATCGGGCGCGGCGTGCATTCGTTTGTGCTTGATCCAAGCTTAGGCGAATTCATTTTGGCTGATGAAAACATTCGGACACCAGAGCGGGGCGCAATCTACAGCGTCAACGAAGGCAACTTCTGGCAATGGGATGAATCAATCCGCGACTTTATCCGCTATGTGCATCGACACGAAGGCTACACCGCTCGATACGGCGGCGCAATGGTCGGAGATTTCCATCGCATTTTGTATCAAGGCGGCGTGTTTTTGTATCCAGGCACGCTGAAAAAGCCTGAAGGCAAGCTCAGATTATTATATGAGTCTGCACCAATGGCGTTTTTAATGGAGCAAGCAGGCGGACGCGCCAGCAACGGAACCCAAGACATTCTCGATGTGGTGCCCGACAAGCTTCATGCACGGGTGCCCCTTATCATCGGCAGCAAAGAAGACGTTGCCCTGGTCGAATCGTTTATCCGAGAACGGGCCAGAGAGCGAGGCGAACAGTTAGTCAACCATTGAAGCAATTTCTATTCCGATACAGGAGCAATAATGGCAACCAATCACCTTTTAGAAATCAAAGATTACGGTCAAAGCATCTGGATGGATAATTTGACTCGTGACTTAATCAAGTCCGGTGATCTCAAGCGCATGATCGACGAAAAAGGGTTGCGCGGCATCACCTCGAATCCGGCGATTTTTGAAAAAGCGATCGTCGGCAACAAAATGTACGACGAAGACATCGAAGCCGGAATTCGCGAAGGCAAACCTCTGCTCGAAATTTACGAATCGCTGATTTTCGACGATATTCGCAACGCTTGCGATATTTTCCTACCCGTGTACGAAGAATCCGGCGGTCTCGATGGCTATATCAGCATCGAAGTTCCCCCGAATATCGCGTTTGATACGCAGAAAACGATCGACGAAGCGCGTCGCTATTACGCTCAAATCGGTCGCCCGAACGTGATGATCAAAATCCCCGGCACCAAAGAAGGGTTACCCGCCGTCGAAGAAGTGATTGCAGACGGCATCAACGTCAACGTAACGCTGCTGTTCTCGGTGCAAAGCTATGTGAATACGGCATGGTCGTATATTCGCGGTTTAGAGCGTCGCGTTCAAAAAGGCGAAGACATCAGCAAAATTGCGTCTGTTGCCAGCTTTTTCTTAAGCCGCATCGACATCAATATCGATGCAAAAATCGACGAGCTTTTGAAAAAAGGCGTTGATTCGCTCAACACCGAAGCAAAGCTAACTGCCATCAAAGGAAAAGTTGCGATCGCCAACGCCAAAATCGCGTATCAAGAATACAAAAAGATTATTGCTGATCCCCGTTGGCTTGCGCTAAAAGAAAAAGGCGCAAACGTTCAGCGCTTGCTGTGGGCAAGCACGAGCACCAAAAACCCCGATTACAGCGACGTAATGTACGTCGATCAACTGATCGGAGCCGACACGGTGAACACGCTGCCGCCCGCGACGATCGACGCCTGCGCCGACCACTGCGATGTTGCCCCCCGCATCGATCGCGACGTTGAGGAAGCCTACAACTTGATCAAGAGCCTGAAAGATCCCGATATAGACATCAACCTCGATCACGTCATGGACGAACTCTTAAGCGAAGGCGTTGACAAATTCGTTCAGCCGTTTAACTCGCTTATGAGTTCGCTGCAAGAAAAAGTCGATCAACTCGCGCCTGCCGCTTAAATCGTTGAAAAGATGGGGAAGATTGCCTTCCCCATCGCCCGCCCCCCCCATTCTCCTACTCGCTTTACTATGGTTACTCTGCTCGAAAATCCGCTTCGCGTTGGACTGCAACAACAGCGTGTACCTGAGCCAAATATTATTGTTTTTTTCGGTGCCTCTGGCGATTTGACCAAGCGTAAACTCGTGCCTGCGCTGTATCACCTCAAGCGCGAACGACGACTGCCGCCGGAATTAACGATTGTTGGCGTTGCCCGTCGCGAATGGAGCGACGATTATTTTCGCGAACAAATGCGCGAAGGCGTCGAAGAATTCTCGGATGGGGTCGGTTCTGAAGCGCTGTGGCAAGATTTCGCGCAGGGACTATTCTATTGTCCGGGTGATATTGACAATACTGAAAGCTATCAAAAACTTAAAACTCGCCTTGAAGAAATTGACGCGCAGCGTGGCACTCGTGGCAATCGCGTTTTTTATCTATCCGTTGCCCCAAAATTCTTTCCTGAAGCAATTCAGCAGTTAGGCAATGCGGGAATGCTAAGCGATCCCCAAAAAACGCGCTTGGTGATCGAAAAGCCGTTTGGACGTGACCTTAGCTCAGCCCAAGCCCTGAATCGAGTCGTGACGCAGGTTTGCAAAGAAAATCAGGTTTACCGCATCGATCACTATCTTGGAAAAGAAACGGTTCAAAACCTGTTAGTTTTTCGATTTGGCAATGCGATTTTTGAGCCGTTATGGAATCGTCAATTCGTCGATCACGTTCAAATTACCGTTGCTGAAACCGTGGGCGTTGAAGATCGAGCGGGATACTATGAATCGTCGGGTGCGCTGCGCGACATGGTGCAAAATCACTTGATGCAGCTCTTCTGCCTGACGGCAATGGAGCCGCCGAACTCGCTAGATGCTGACAGCATTCGGGGCGAAAAAGTGAAAGTGATTCAGGCAACACATTTAGCCGACGTGAATCGTCTAGAATACTCTGCGGTTCGAGGACAGTATTCAGCAGGCTGGATGAAAGGAAAGCGCGTTCCGGGCTATCGCGAGGAACCGGGTGTCAATCCCGAATCGACAACGCCAACTTATGTGGCAATGAAGTTTTTAATCGATAACTGGCGCTGGCAAGGCGTACCGTTCTATCTGCGTACCGGAAAACGGCTTCCAAAGAAAGTCAGCGAGATTGCGATTCAGTTTCGCGATGTTCCTTACTTGATCTTTCAATCGGCGGCCAAGCAAGCGAACGCCAACGTGCTAACGCTACGAATGCAGCCGAATGAAGGCATTGGAATGCGGTTTGAAGTGAAAATGCCAGGATCAGATTTACGCACGCGATCGGTCGATATGGACTTCAGCTACGGATCGTCGTTTGGCGTCACCGGAGGAGAAGCGTACGATCGCTTACTGCTGGACTGCATGATGGGCGATCAAACGCTGTTCACCCGCGCCGATGAAGTAGAAGCCGCTTGGCGCGTCGTAACTCCGGCTTTAAGTGCGTGGGAAGCTCCAACCGATCCGAGCACGATTCCTCAATACGAAGCCGGAACCTGGGAACCGACCGAAGCTGAACTTTTGATCAACCGGGATGGCCGACGCTGGCGCAGACTTTAGACCGTTGAGGGAAGTAGGGCAACGCTTCTATCTTCTCCATCTCTTCTTTACCCTTTACCTTCATTCTTAGTATGGCTACCCAATCCGCTCCACTTGTCTCGCTTCAAGCTCCGAAAGACGTTTCGCTCAACCAAATCGAAGCAGAACTCGATCAAATCTGGCAAAGTTATAGCTCAGGCGGCGATGGAGCCTCGATCGTTGCAACTCGCGCTACGACGTTTACGCTTGTGGTGTACGAACCCGAAGAAACGCAGCAGCTTTTAGCCGCGCTGAGATTTTATACAGGCCCGATCGATGGCATCGACGGGCCCCGCACCGAAGCGGCAATTCGAGCCGCTCAAAAAGCTTACGACATGCCGATCAACGGTCAATCCTCACCGGAATTGGTGAGCAACCTGCGCGACGCTTTATCGCAAAGCGGCAAAGTTCGCGATCAAGCCTCACTCGATGCGATGCCGCAGTATGCGCGTGACGCAGCCGGAGCGGGAATTGCCGACGCGATCGCCAATCAAAATCCCTGTCGCATTATTTCGCTTTTTCCGATCGCCGGAGAAGATGAAGGCGTAACGGCTCAAGTGTCTGCCTACTGTCCCCTGAATAAATCCGGTCAAACGTCGCTGGTGTGCTGCGAATACATTTCGCTCAAAGGCACCGAGGCTGCATTAGCGCGCGTCAGTTCGCTGGTGTCGTCGCTGTTGATCAGCGATTTGCCGCGTGTGCTGTGGTGGAAAGCAACGCCAAACCTCGAAGAAGAACTGTTTCAGCACTTGTCGAAGCTGTGTAATCAAGTAATTTTCGACTCTAGCCGATTTACGGTTGATACCGAAACTGAACTTTTGAAGCTCGGAACGCTGATCGATAACGGCGTGCTCGTGGTGGATCTCAACTGGCGACGCCTTGCCGCTTGGCAAGAATTAACGGCAGAAGCGTTTGACCCGCCTGAGCGACGGGCGGCGATTCGTGAAGTCGATCGCGTGGTGATCGATTACGAAAAAGGCAATCCGTCTCAAGCGCTAATGTTTTTGGGCTGGTTGGCAAGTCGGCTCGGTTGGGAACCCACGTCGCGCCACAAAGACGATGATATTTATCAGTTGCAGCGCATTGAATTTACTGCGGCTGATGGACGCCACATCGAAGCTGAAATCGCGGCGATTCCGACAGCCGAAGTGGGCGAAGTTCCAGGTGATTTAGTCAGTTTGAAGCTGACTTCGACGAATCCTAATGCAGATTGCTGCACCGTTTTGTGTTCGGGCACGATGGGCTGTATGCGCATGGAGGCAGGCGGGGGCGCTCAAGCGTGTCGCATTAATCAAGTGACGCCGCCGAATGACCAGAAAGCCGAAACGCTGCTTAGTGAACAACTTCACCGCTTGGGTGAAGATATGCTGTACGAAGATAGCATGGCGATCGCGGCGAAAATCATGCAGACGCGATCGTAGGCAAACCCAGTTCTGGTTAAGCTTGGCGACTTCAGCAAACAGGCTGAACCAGAACTCACTTTAGCGTGAGCTTGGGATCACAAATTGCTTGAATGGGTCGATGGGTAGGGCGTTGCTTAAGACGCCTAGCGACTCAAGTCGCTAGGCGTTTATAGATTAACCCGAAGTCACGCTACTTTAGGTTTAAATCAATTCGATCGAGCACAACCAAACCGATCGCTCCAGCAGATTGAATTCAAAATTGAATTAACCTAAATTCGCACCGTTTGATGACGAGTGCTCGATCGATTAGGTTCGATTTGCATCACGACTTGATTCAGCAACAGCGTGCGGACTTGCTGCGTATAAACGTTGACTTGGTAAACTTGGTCGTGCGTGACGTCTAAGCCTGTCAGCCAACCGCTTTTAGGGTGATACGCGCCAGTATCAACGCCAAGCCAACCTTGCCCGCGAGCGATCGCGCCTGGTGCCACGCCTTGAAAGGTGAAGGTGATTGTGTGTCCGGTGATAATCAGCTTGTCTGAGAAATAAGGACGAGGAATATTGTGAAACTCGTCTCTGATCCAGCAGAATTCCTGATGGCTTTGCTGCTCGATCGCCAGGGTCGGATTAACGCCTGCATGAACTAGCCAAATATCGCCTAAATCAAGGTACGTTGGCAGCGTGCGAATCCATTCAACGTGCTGCACTAAAAGTTCGATATCGTCGTAGCTCGCGATCGTGGAGCGCCCGCCACTTTGCAGCCAAGCTTGCAGAGCGGGCGCATACGCTTGATTGTTGGGGAAAGCTTCGAGCAGGAGATGTTCGTGATTGCCAAGCAGCGATCGGTACGGGCTATTTTTGACAAACTCGACGACTTGAGCGCTTTGCGGCCCGCGATCGATTAAATCACCGAGAAAATAAACGTGATCGTCGGCGTTTGGCGAGATCAACTCTAGCAAGGTCATTAGCCCATCGTAGTGACCGTGAACATCTCCAATCACAATTCGACGAGAATCTTGCTCATTCATGCAATCGCCTGCCACCCAAAAAGATAAAAGCCAGCGTAACCGAGCCTGGTGAATTGCGTTTATTATGCCCTGTGTTATGAAGAAAACTCACAGAAAATACGCGATCCTTATGTGGCGCTTACACAAGTTCGACAAAAGTTTATGTTCCTAACGCTTGCAGAAATTGTTGCAGCTTAGTCAAGAATCCTTGCCTCGGTTGCTGTCCCAAAACGCTTGTGAAAATTTCATCAAGCCGTTCTGAATCCGGTCGTTCTGCTTCTTCAGCGATGATTTTGTATTCGCCATCGGTAGCGTACCAGACTTGCCACCCCGACGGATAAAACCGCGTCAAGGCGGATTGCTCATCGAGTGGGCGTAAGTAGTAGCACGGTTCGATCGTGTCTAAAAATCGCGTTCTCAGTTGCCGTGCGGCGTATCCAATTCCGACGATCGCAACGTCTTCGAGGCGGGCGTTGAGCAAAATGATCGGGCGATCGCCCGCCGCATTACAAATCTGCTCGACTGGGCCGACTTCTACTGCGCTCGGTGAGACAAACAAATAAACTTCGTCGTCGGGTTCAACTTGTTCTTCAACGGGCGTGGTTTGACGTGAGCCAGCGACATCTAAACTGCCGATTTTGTACGGCGTGCCGCTCCACTCGCGTTTTGCTAGTGCCGCCGTTCCCGCATCGGTAAAAAAAACTTTGAGTTTTTTCTCACCGAACAGGGTCATAAACTGTTGAGCGATCGGCATTGGTTTGAGTTCTGGAAACACAAAATCAACTTGTAACCGAGTGTATCCAGCGTCGATCGCGGCTTGGGTTGCGATTTGCGCTTGAGCGATCGCGTCATCGAGCGAGTTAGGAAGTCCAGTCATGCTAAAACAAAATCAATAACGGCATCAAAATATTATAAGATTCCGGTCTAGGCTTTATTTTGAAGGAGCGATCGTCATGCTCGCGTCAACGTTGGAACTTTTGCAAACGGCACGACGAAACGTGTATGCGATCGGGGCGTTTAACGTTTACAATCTTGAAGGAGTCAAAGCGGTGATTCAAGCCGCCGAAACGCATCAAAGCCCTGCAATGCTGCAACTGCACCCGAGCGCTTTGAAGTATGGCAAATCGCCGCTTGTGGCGCTGTGTATGGAAGCCGCCGAAGCCGCCACGATTCCGGTTTCGGTCCATTTAGATCACAGCACGTCTGAAAAAGACATTCGATCGGTGCTCAGTGAAGGCGTGCGATCGATTATGGCAGACGGTTCGCCGATGCCTTACGAAAAAAATTTAGAATTTACGCGCCAAATCACCGATCTAGCGCATTCGCAAGGCGCGATCGTCGAAGCGGAAATCGGACGAATTAGCGGCACCGAAGACGGATTAACCATTGCGGAAAAAGAAGCCAAAATGACCGATCCGGATCAAGCGGTGGAATTTGTGCGGGCGACTCAGGTTGATGCGCTGGCAGTGACGATCGGAAATGTTCACGGTGAATACAAAAATCCGCCCCGCTTAGATTTCGAGCGTCTTCGACGGATTCGGAATCTGCTTTCGATTCCGCTTGTGCTGCACGGTGCGTCAGGCTTGCCCGATGACATGATCAATCGATCGATTCAGCTTGGCGTTTGCAAATTTAACGTTAATACCGAAGTGCGTCAAGCCTATATGCAGGCGTTAAAAGCTGAGATTTGCGGACAGCCGAATCAAGATTTATTAGACGTGACAAGCGAAGCGATCGCGGCAATGCAAAGCGTTGTCGCTGAGAAACTACAGCTTTTTGGCTCGATCGGAAAAGCGCATCTCCACCAAACGCCGTATGCAGCCCGACTGGTTTAAGCGTCTTGGGGCCTCAACGAAAATATTATTTTCAGTTTAAGATCTTGAATATCAGCATTAAATATCGTTACATTAGTTTCAGTTAGGACTTTGTCAGATGCAGAATCAAGCGAAGAAACCGTCTTGATTTCAGTTTTCAGAATCGCCATGACGGTTTACTAGCTTGATTTGTAACGGGTATTAGCGAACTTGGAACGTATGTTAAGCAAGCAGCCTCAGAGTAGCGCCTGGTTCGGAAACGGCGAAACAACTGACTCAAAAAATGCCGCAAGCTTTTTAAAGTGCGATGAGCTTCAGGAAACTAACGAGCTTTTACACGAGCAGATTGCTTCGCTCAAGGCGGAACTCAGCGAGAAAAATGAACACCTTCGATCGCTAGAGCAAGAATTATTCGCAACCAATCAAGAAATTGATTTAATCAACCAGGAATTGCAAAGTCATTCACAGCAAGCGTCACTGCCGTTACCCGATGCGATCGAGGTTGCACAGCGTATGTTACTAACTTCCCTGATGCGACAGGACACGACCTCGAAACGGTATTTGCTGGAGTTGATCGCACAGTTGCTTAGCGAAATTTACGGAACAACGGTTTATTCTAAACAGCTTGATTTTGTTCAAAGTTGCTTACCTTTTGAACCGAAGCTCTACCTTCATTTGATTATGGCTTGGAATGTCCATCAGCGCAAAAAATTAAGGCATCAATTTATCGAGCTTGGAACGCGGTTTGTGAACTCAAAAGCTGTTTATGAAAAGCTGAGACAGCAATTTCAAGCGTCGAACGATGAACATCAATGTTCTGATACCGAGCTTGCTGAACTTGTTAAAGTCCTTGAAACAGTCGCCTCTCAATCTTGTCTCGAATCTAATGGAGATGCTTGATCGGAGAACGCTAATTTGTGTTTGATTTTGAACCACTCAAAGCTACAGTAGCGCTTCAGCCTTTAGAGCTTTACGGTATTTTTGCGATCGAGGTCATTTTAGCGGCTCTAATCGGTTTGGGTTTGACGGCGATCGGGCTAAACGGGGCGGCTTGGATTTTAGGCGGAATTTTGGCAGGCGCGATCGTGTTTTCAAGCTACCGCGCTTTGAGCCATAACTCAATTCAACCCAACCGAAACGCGAGAAAAGTAGGACAAACGCTAATTGGGCTTACGATCGGGCTATCGCTTCAACCCGACAATCTCGATGTATTATCGGCTCAACTTTTGATTTTTCTGGGACTGCCCGGATTTTTGATGCTATCCGGTGCGGCGATCGGCTTTATTTACTCGCGGCTTGAGAAAACTGACTTACTCACCGGATTGTTAGCAACGACGCCGGGAAATATTGGGGTGATGGCAAGCATTGCGGCAGACTACAGCAAAAATACCGCATTAGTTTCGCTGGTTCAACTAATGCGATTTACAACGGTTATTCTGGTCATGCCGATCGTGGCTAATGTTGCGGTTACTCGTTCGACTCATAATGCGGTTTCTGCACTGATTCAAAAAATTGTTACCGTTTCTTGGCATGATCTGCGAATCTCTGGTTTAGTTCTAGGCGCTACCCTTTTAGCGGTTTATTTGGGCAACAAGCTCAACATTCCAATGGCGGCTTTTCTGTGTGCGATCGCCGTTGGTCTTTTATTGGATGTTTTCCCGATTGTTTTTCCAACACTAGCTCAGATCGATTTTCAGATGCCGATCGTCTTTAGCCTGATCGGTCAAATTCTGCTCGGCGTGACGATCGGCGAGTATTGGGGCATGAATCCAAACCTGAGCAGTTCAACGATCGCTCGTTCTCTACTGCCCGTTGTCTTAACCGTGATAACCGCATTTCTCGCGGCATTGCTAATTCAACACTTAACTCGATGGAATTGGCTCACCTGCCTACTCGTTACGGCTCCCGGTGGATCGCCGGAAATGATCTCGATCGCGCTCACTTTGCATCAAGACACCGATATTGTGACGGCAGCGCACGTGATTCGCTTGCTTGCTATCAATTTATCTTTGCCGCTATTGTTAGCTCTCGCTCCTACACTCGACGCTAAAAAGCCAAGCTGAATCTATTACCCGCGATCAATTCTTACTAGATTGATCCGAAATCTTCTGCGGGGTCTTGAAGCAGTATTAATCGATCGACTTATTCACGCTCTTTTGAGTCGCATAAATGCCTTGATTGATGCAAAATTTTCTACAAGATAGATTTGCGAAATAGAAAAAGACTGCTGAAATAAGGTCAGATCGAAATTGTGGTGTGATCGAGGAGTGGAACCGATGTTGAGTTGGGATCAAGGATCGAGTATTGCGCTAATGCAACGAGAGCGAGCCTGGATCGAGATTGACTTAGCCGCACTCGCGCATAATGTACACCAAGTTCAAAGCTTGCTGTCTGCGAAAACGGAATTAATGGCCGTGGTCAAAGCCGACGCTTACGGGCACGGAGCCGTAACCGTGGCGCAAACCGTTTTGCAAGCAGGCGCAACATGGTTAGGAGTCGCCACCATTCCCGAAGGCATTGAACTACGCGAAGCAGGCATCGAAGCCCCGATTTTAGTGTTAGGCGCAACGCACACCCGCGAGCAAATTCGAGCGATCGTGCATTGGCAGCTTCAGCCTACGCTTTGCACGCCCAAACAAGCCCTTGTGTATTCCCAAGCCATCGAACAGCGTGACGCGCTCCCGGTTCATATCAAGCTCGATACGGGCATGACGCGACTAGGGACACCGTGGCAGCAAGCCGTTGAATTTGTGCAGCTTGTAAAGCGATTGCCTAACTTGTCGATCGCCAGCATTTACTCGCATTTAGCCACCGCCGACGATCTTGATCCCACGATCATGCGCCAGCAGCAGCATTGTTATGAATCGGCGATTCGCGCCTGCGGCTATGATTTTTCGTCGCCGCACCCGCGCTTTCATTTAGCAAACTCCGCCGCCACGCTCGCGGATCAAACACTGCATTACGATCTGGTGCGGACTGGATTAATGCTCTACGGCTTATATCCTGCTGAGCATTTAAAGCATCGAGTGACGCTAAAACCCGTGATGCAAGTCAAGGCACGAGTCACCCAAGTAAAAACGATTCAGGCGGGAACGGGAGTGAGCTACGGACATCGATTTGTAGCCGATCGAGAAACCCAAATCGCCGTCGTCGGCATCGGATATGCCGACGGCGTGCCGCGCAATCTTTCGATGCAACTGTCAGCCTTGGTGCGCGGTCAGCGAGTGCGGCAAGTCGGCGCAATTACGATGGATCAACTAATGCTCGATGTTAGTGCCATTCCCGCCCTGCAAGAAGGCGAAGTTGTGACGCTGCTGGGGCAAGACGGCAACGAGCAGATTTTAGCGGACGATTGGGCCAGCTTGCTGGGGACGATTTCGTGGGAAGTGCTGTGCGGGTTTAAGCATCGCTTGCCGCGAGTGGCGGTTGGAAAGCCGCATCGAGCAAAGCAAACCAAGCCTTCAACCGAAACGCACTCAACGCTACACCGCTCAAACTTGCTGAGCGATGCTTAACACAGCGTCGCAATTCAAGTTAGACTAACCGAGCTAGAACGGTGGCTAGGGAGGCAAGCATGTCAAGTATCGCGTTTGCTTCGCAGTTTCCCTTAAGGGCGATTGCGTTGCAGTCCCGAATCGGGCTCATCAACCTCAATGATCTGGTGGTTCAGAAAAACTTAGCAAATCTGGCATTTCAGGTTATGCCTAAAATGCTGTGGGCGATCGTGATTCTGCTGGTGACTCGCTTGCTGGCAAATGCGGCGCGTCACGTCGCGTTTCGCTTGCTGAAATACACCGAACCTACGCTGCAAAAGTTTTTGCTGCAAATCGCTGGAATTTCGGTTTGGGTGATTGGGGCGGTTGCTGCTTTAAATGCGATCGGAATTCAAACGACAACGGTGGTAACGGTGATCGGTGCGGCGGGGTTGGCGATCGGTTTAGCGCTGCAAAACAGTTTGTCGCATTTTGCCGCAGGCGTGATGCTGGTGAGCTTTCGTCCGTTTGAAGTCGGAGACACGATCGAGGGCGCTGGCGTTTCGGGAGTTGTAGATAGTATTGGATTATTTTCCACAACGGTTGTGACGCCGGATAACGTGCGAATCACGGTTCCAAATAGTAATTTATTTAGCGGAACCCTAAAAAATAATACGATTATGGGCACTCGTCGCGTGGATTTAGTCATTGATATCGAGCATCGAGCGATCGAGCCTACGATTACGCAGCTTTTATCGGTGGTGCAGCATCATCCGCTTGTGCTACATGAACCGAGAACGACCTGCCATGTGGATGCGATCGCGCCGACCGGAACGACTTTATATTTGCGCCCGTGGTGTGCGGCGACTCATTATCAGCAAGCACGCTCAGAAATTCTTCAGATTGCGAAAGAAACGCTGAATGCGATCGAGCAGGTTGATCAACCCGTGAATAAATCTGCTACTTAACGTTTCTAAACTTGTCCTTAGACAAGCGTTTCGCCAATAGCTATCAGCACATCATTTCTGTATTTTGTCACGCTCTCCTTCTACCCCGCTTCGTGAGTTGCACTTCGATCTGGTGTAGTACGGGGTTTGATCAGTAAGCTAACGCCGATCGCCCAAGCCACTGAAACCAGCCATCCCGCTAAAATATCACTTGGGTAATGAACCCCTAGATAAAGCCGAGTCCAACCGATTGCCAACACAAACACTCCTCCCACTATCAACGTCCACCAGCGCCAGCGTGTATTCCAAGCTAAAATAACCAGCGCGGCAACTAGCGTCATGCTCGACATCGCGTGTCCACTGGGAAACCCATAATCAAACTCTGGTGTAGGCGACTGCCATAAATGCGGTCGAACCCGATGCAGCAAAACTTTTGCCGATCGATTAATCACCATGCTTCCGGCTAACGTTGTGACGAGATACGCGAGTGAGTGCCATCGACGTTGAATTAGGAAAAACAATCCGGTCGCGATCGCCACTGGAAACACGCCCCAAAATACGCCTAGCTTGGTGAGGAATACCGCGATCGTATCGAGTTGCGGTTGACTTGTCGCGTGAATCGCAAGGAGAATCGGCACGTCCCACCAAAAGCCGCCTTGATGCTCCCACACATCTTCTGCTAGTTCTCCAAAAAGCTGCAACGGCAAAAACACTCCGATGAGCAGCACCAGCAAAGCGCCACGACGGACAATCAGCAAATGCTTGAGAAACTTGAGAAAAGTTTGAAACAAAGGGCGAAGATTAGACATTTAGCAAATCAGATGTGAAGCGGAAATTGAAAGAATCTTTATCCGAGTATCGACAATAGCGTTTTTAGAGCATCAGGTGCAGCGTCAGCTTAAAAATGCAAGAGCGTGCTTTAAACTGCTTCGCTGCGTTTTCAGTCCGCCCGCAATTAATTTGCGGGTGCAACGAAGTTTAGGAGTCTTAAAACAGTTCCTAAACTTGCTAAGCCATCGCTTATGGTATCTGCTCTAGCAGAACAAATCCAGTGTGCTGAAACATAGCTTGCCAAGTGCGACGAGCAAACCAGCGCATCATCAATCCAGTAAATCGAACTAAATAGGATTGCCGCTTGAGACGATCGGCTTCTTGCCAGAACGATCGAAACTCGTTTACGCGCCAGCCAAACGATCGAAAAAAATCGGTTCCTTGTTTGGGAGCAAACAAAAAAGTTGCATTACCGTTGGCAAAGTATTGATCAAATCGCTCTTGCTGCTGATTGTTTTGAATCTGCTGCAATACAGCAGGCGATGCTAACTCAAACAGCCACCAGCGAAACGTGGGCTGTTGATGTAAGTCAGATGCCAAAACGCTGACCTGCGCCTCAGTTAAATAAGAAAGCAAACCTTCGGTAATAACCAAAACCTGAGTTGCAGAGGCGTTGATTTGAGCAAATAAAGCGTTTCTGGCAGCCACATCCATTAGATCTAGCTTGATTCGATCGAGCCAGCAGACAGGCTGTTCATGCTCTAGTTTTTGCGCTTTGTATGCCACAATTTCTGGAAGATCCACCTCAATCCACCGCAGCGACGCAGGCAGATCGAGCCGATAGGGACGGGTATCTAATCCAGCAGCAAGATTGAGCACGGTATCCACTCGTCCAGCGTTGACGAGACGATCGATCATTGTGTCGATCGCGCAAGTCCGAATTGCCAATGCTGTTGTTGCTTGTTGTTTATGTCCGAGCGCTTCAACCATGAGCGCTCCTTGTCCACCCGCTAAACGACGAGCAAACGGATCGTGAAACAAGGCATTAGGACGTTCCGTTTCGAGAGCACGGTACATTGCGACTAAATGAGCGGTTGCGGAAATACTATTCATGAAAAGCAACACTATACTTAGGCTGCAAAGGTTTAGCTACAGTAAATTCTAAAGCTCAAAAGTCAAGAACTTGGAAAGGTTGTTAACTAACCTGACGTGAGTTCGGGTTAGTTAACAACCGCGCCTACACAAACGAAGTTCCCCTGCGGGGACTAGTCTTGCCAATTTGCGCTTAACCCGTGGGTGGTTTTGTCTGTGTAGCCGCGC
>CAXUFL010000067.1:0-19844 GCA_964250455.1 uncultured bacterium | reverse complement strand
GCAATCCCTTTGCGATTGCGAATTGCTCCCTTCGGTCGCACTCCGCTTCACCACCGCCCAACCCTGCGGGTATGGGCGGAGCACTGCGGAGTTTTTTGGTAGTGGCTATTATCGCAGTGCGGTTGTGTCGCCTAACAATGTGATCTTCAATGCTAATGGCGATCCTGCATCAATCACAAGTTCTACCCCGTTTGCCAACGTCAGCGCCTACCTAACTGGTGCTTGGAGAAACAACCTTGTGGTAACGATAACCGGACTGTTGAACGGTGCGACTCAGTACACTCAAACTGTTACGCTCAGCAATTCTGCAACGCAGGTCTACTTTGGTTCTCAAACTGTTGATCAGCTTAAATTTGCCTCCTCTGGCGGTACGGATGCCGGATTTAATTATGCAGGAACCCAATTTGCTTTGGATAACCTCACTTACACCGCCGTGCCAGAACCGTTTACAATTTTGGGATCTGCTGTCGCGTTGGGTGCGGGTGCTGCCATGAAGCGCAAGCAAGCGAAGAAAGCACTCAAAGCTTAGATTCGTTAAATGAATCGTTTCCCAAATGATTCATTAGGCTGCCTGTGCAAGCGGTGAAACGCTTGTACAGGAAGTTTGGCGATTGCTCAGCTTCAGCAGCACTTAACCCACGTTGAGCAAACGTCGCCGTTTTGCCCGTAGTAAAATTCTTTTTTCCAAATCGGCGCATTTTGTTTCAGCGTGTCGATCGCATATTGGCACGCTTCAAACGCTTCGGTACGATGCGGACAGCCAACCGCTACCAAAACGCTAATTTCTCCGATTTCCAATCGCCCGATGCGATGATGAATCACGACGTGCGTCACATCGCTCCAAACAATACGAATTTGGGCAGCGATTTGCCGAAACACCTGAATCGCCATCGGCTCATACGCTTGATACTCTAATGCAATCACCGAATTGCCTTCGGTGTTGTTGCGCACCATGCCGCTCATCAAGACGATCGCGCCGTTTGCCGGATCGTCTGCCTGTTGGTAAACGGACTCGATCGACAACGGAGCCAGCGTAATGGTGAATCGATCGCCAGGATGCGTTGAGATTGGCTTAGCGCTTACAGAGGAAGAAATCATTTGCGTAGACCTTTGGTGGGTGCCTGATTGTAAACGTTGCGGGGAATTGCCTAAACCGCCTAGCGATTCATGTTAGCTTCGCAAGTGCCTTTAGCAACGCGCCTACACAAACCAAGTCCCCCTTTGGGAACTACTCGTTGGAACCCACTCTGAACCTGCAAAGGCAGGTTTCGTTTGTGTAGGCGCGGTTTCAACTGCCAGCCCCAGCATGATTTGTATAGGCTTTTCGCAAAGCAACTTGCAAACTAAGCGCCAGCCTTATTCTAGCTGGAGGTCAGTGAGGCTTCACTCAGCACCGGACTACTCAGCAAGGGGCGAGTCACCCGACGCAGCAAAACTGTTTCAAGCCGATTTTCCGCCACGCGCAGCGCTTCTAGCTCTAATTCTCCCCACTGCACACGATTGCCCTGCGCAGGCATTCGCCCTAATTGGTGAATCATAAAGCCCGCGATCGAGCGATACGCTTCGTTTGCAGGTAGGCTAAATCCCAATTTCTCATTCACGCGCTGCAAATCGATCGATCCAGTAACAATAACCGAATAAGCGTCTTTCTCAACAAAAACGCCTTCAGACGGCTCGGATTCGATCTTGTCGCGATTGGTTATCCATCCGGTTAATAATCGCACCGTTCCATTCAAGATCACCAATGCCGGGAAAAACAAATACGAGCAAATTTGAAGCGGACGAATAATCCAGAGTGCGGTTTGCTCAGGCGCATGAGTTGCCAACACTTTTGGCACCAGTTCGCCTAACACGATTTCAATGTACGTAACTAGCAAAAACGCGATCGCAACCGAAATCGAATGCGACGTAATCATTGCAGAAACTTGATCGATCGGCAGTCGAGAAATCCACGGTTCGATCCAACGCACCGTTGCCCCTTCCCCGATCCAGCCGAGCAGCAAGCTTCCTGCCGTCGTTCCCGTTTGCGTCACCGATAAATACTGCGCTAAATGATCTTGCGCGTGTTGCACGAGCTTTGCGGCTTTTTGGCGTCCCGGATGCTCGCTTTGATGAATCATCTGCTCGATTTGGGGTCTTGAAGCAGACACGATCGCCAGTTCTGCTGCCACAAAAAAAGCAATCACCACAACCAGCACCAATAAAACCGCCAGTCTCAACAAAGCATCTGCGGCTCCGATTTCGATCGCTTGTAGCGTCTGTAGTGTGATCAAGACTCCAACTCCATCGATTGATCCAAACACCGATTAGTCTAATCAATCTCAAGGCGCAATGACTTGTATCAACAGAAGCAATGTTGCACAGTGAGGATAGCAATTATGACGATCGCAGTATGATTCAACGTCTTTTGATTTGCACCGACTTTACCGATGGCTTGCAGCGCCTTGTGAATTTTGTGCCGAGTTTGGCGGCAGGCGGAATGCGGCATATTGTGTTTCTGCATGTGGTGCCACTGCGTAGCGATCGAGTCCCTCACGCGGATATCGAAAAGATTCAACATGCTCAAGAACGATTAGCGCCCGCGCTAAAGCAAGTTCCCGTAGGGATTGAAGTCAAAGTCGAAGTGCAAAGCGGACGCGAGATTGACACAATTTTAAAAACCGCAAAAACCTACCGATCTGATTTGATTTTAATCGGCGCACCGAATCGAAGTTTCCTCACCGAAACGCTGTTTGGCAGTACGGCGATCGAGCTTGCCCAACGCGCTACGATTCCTTTAATGACGGTTCGACCGCAAATGATGGGCGCTTACACCTCCGAAGAACTCAATTTGCGCTGTCGGCATTTACTTAGGTACGTGCTAATTCCCTTCGACAACAGCGAAGCCGCTCAGTACGTGGTGCAGCAGATCGAACACTTTGCTAAAACTCAGCCAGATAGTGAACTGCGCGGCGTTGAGCTGTGCTGGGTGGTCGAAGAAGGCGGGCGATTTGAACGGTCTCCGCAAGAAGCTCAGCAGTTTGTGAGGCAAAATATCGAGCCAGTACAGCAGCGACTTCAAGCAACCAAACTCGCGACCGAAATTAACGTCCGGCGCGGGAATCTGATTGTTCAAGTGTTAGAAGCGGCAGTAGATGGAGATATCAGCGCGATCGCGCTGTCGTCAAAACTAAATCGCTCGATCGCGTCGGCTCCGAGTTTTGCAGGTGAATTACTGCGTCGAAGCTGGCATCCAGTTTTGTTTTTTCCGCCTGCAAAATCTTAACGAATAGAGACTCGCTCGCTGGTCGCTTGAGTTGTTAAGTCGTCGATGATTTTCGGTTTGAGTCGATCGAATTCGGCTTTAAGTAATTCTTTACTCGTTGAGGCTTTGTTGATCGATGTCCAAGACTGACTTGCTAAATGCCATTCAAGAAGCTGCGATCGCTGAGCAGCGTTAAGCTGTAGCGGCATCACATACGCGCAGTGGTGCGGGTCTTCGATCGCAAAAAACAAAATGTAGTAGCGTTCTTTCTCGATGAGCAGTTGCGTGATTTTTTGTCCCTGCGGCGTCTTCAAATCAAGAAAACAGCGTAGCCAGCGTGGATTGCCGTCTTTGTGCTGAAGCTGATTGTAAAGCGCCGTAATCCACAAAATCATCGGATGCGGCGAGTGCGTACACAAAAACGTTTTAAAAAATCGATTGTACAGCTTGCCAATCTGAATGTTTTCAATTTCCTGCTGCGGCAGCATCACCCAAATCGTCGCGGTTGTTTCGCGTTTCGTTTCAAGCACATGCGGAAACACAATTTGCGCGATCGGTTTGTCTTTGGGCCACGTCGTAAGCCGACAGGCATCATCAGGCGTGAGCGCGTTTGGGTTTAACACCGGAGCCGCGACCGGACGCTTGAGCAAAGCTTCCCCGATGCGGTGGCTGATTTGGCGACTTGCGTTGTAGCGCTGTTCAAGCGGTTCGAGCGCTTTGAGAATATCCGCGATCGTTTCAGGTCGATCGGTTGGACTTTTAGCAAGACAGCTCATCACCAATGTTTCCAGCACTTTCGGCACGGCAATGCTGGGATTCGCATCAGCAAACGATCGCGGCGGCTCAAAGTGATGCGTTTTGTACCAAGCTCCAAACGAATGCGTTTCGGCTTCGAGCGGCATTTTCCCGGTCAGCATTTCAAACAGCAGCACGCCCAAGCTGTAAATGTCCGATCGAGCGTCAAGTTCGCGTCCTTCCATTTGCTCAGGCGACGAATACGCCAGCGTCCCCATGTACGAACTCGTTTGGCTGCTGTCGGTTTGCAGCAGTTTAGAAATGCCAAAATCCAGAATTTTCACCAACTGCCCAAAACCGGGATCTTGCGTGATCAAAATATTGTTGGGCTTGATATCGCGATGAATAATCGGGTAGGTGGTGCCGTCGATCGCAATCCCTTGATGCGCACACTGAATTCCAGCACAAATCTGCCGCGCCAAACTTAAAAATCGCGGCAACGGTAAATTCTGAGCGCTGATCACTTCGCTTAAACTATTGCCTTCTAGGTATTCCATCACGTAGTAAGGCACTTCTTGATCATCGACGCCGTAATCCATCACGCGCACAATGTGCATACTGCGCGTACTGAGTAAGGCACAGGTTCGCGCTTCTGATCGAAAGCGATCGCGCATTCTGCGCGTTAGCAGCGTTTGAGCTAAAAATTTAACGGCCACAACTACGCCACCTAGCAGCACGTCTTCCGCTTTGTAAACCTGCCCCATCGCGCCGCGCCCTACCAACTCAATCAGTTGATAGCGATTCGAGAGCAACTGTCCGATTCTGGGGTCTATCATGCGAAGGCTGAATGGGGGGATTCTCCGTTTAGTATCGACATCTGCGAACGTAAAGTAACGTGAGTTTCCGGTTCAGCCTGGCGAAGGCGCGGTTACACAGACAAAACCACCCACGGGTTACCCTCACAACTAATGTTGGGTGCAGTCCGCCTGATCGCGGACTTGGTTTGATTAGCCGCGCCTTTAGTCGCTAGGCGGGTTAGGCTTCTAATCTAGCACTCCTAAGAAACAAATTTTAGATGTAGGACTAAAACCGATCAGCAGCAAAACTTTTGTTTCTTTCTCCCTTCCCAAAGTTTTACCGTTGTTGGAGACTCAGGTTAAAGTAACTTCGGGGTTTGGTGCGCTATGCCATGACAATTTCTTTTGAGGCTGCGATCGTGCCTCGACCGATTTTAGGCAACAAATTGCTGAGTTGTTTGAGGCGTGAAAATAACGCTTCAAGAGTAGTGTTGCAGTTTGATTAAAGTTCCTACGTTAGTTGTGTTACTGCAACGACACAATCAAACGTTTTTTAGGTTGTATCGTCAATAGCAGTTAATCTTGGTTTAGCTCTAGTGTTATGAAATGGATTATCAACTATTTTAATGAGATCAAGTTAAGTAAAGCGATTCTTTGGTGCTATCTGATCTGGTATCTTGTAACCCTCTTTTTCTATTTTGATCCTTCACCTAAACTCTGGATTAATTCGATCGGTATTAGTATGGTTATTGGAACAGCACTATTACTGAGTGTTTCTTCTAGCAACTCTACTCAACGCGATTATTGGCAGACATTTAGGCTTTATTTAATGCCGTTTTGCGTTTCTAGCTTTTCTGCGTTGATCAAAGGACAAGGATTTATTGTATTCGTATCACCGAAGATCAAAGAAACGCTGATATCCGTATTGTTTTGCGTTTTATTTTTGTTGATTGTTTTAGTGATTAAATTGAGTCAACGTAAAATCATCTCGCGTTGAATCGAACAATAAACTTTAATCAAATTCGCGCACAAATCTATTCACAAATGAAACCGTAATCATTACTCAATATTTGAGTAATGATTACTGATTTGACAAAATCTCTTGTAAAGCAGGCTTTACGGTTGGATATTGATACTCAAATCCCGATGCGATCGTGCGCTTTGGTAAAACTTCTTGTCCTTGAAGCACCACGATTGCGCCGTCACCGAGCAGCGCTTCGATCGCGAATCCCGGCACCGGAAGCCACGATGGACGATTCATTACTTGTCCTAATGCGGTCGTCATTTCTGCCATTCGGACGGGATTCGGAGCGGTTGCATTGTAAACGCCTTCAAAACTCGAGTCCTCCAGCGATCGAATAATCAAACTCACTAAATCTTCGCGATGAATCCAAGAAAACCATTGTTTTCCGCTTCCGATCGGCCCGCCCGCATACAGCTTAAACGGCGTTAAAAACTTTTCTAACGCACCGCCTAGCCCTAGCACAACGCCTAAGCGCAAAATCACTAATCGGGTTCCGAACGCTTTGACTTTGCTGGCTTCTGCTTCCCAAGCCTGACAAATCTCCGCTAGAAAATCATCGCCCGGAGCGCTAGATTCATCAAACGTCGCGGTTTCGCTAGTGCCATAAAAGCCGATCGCCGAGGCATTTACGAGGACTGACGGCTTTGGATCTGCCTTTGCGGTTCCTTCGGAGTTGCGCTTTGCGCTAATCGCTTCGACTAATTTCTGAGTTGTAACCGTGCGGCTTTCAAGCAGCGATTTTTTGCGCTCTGGCGTCCAGCGACTTTCGGCGATCGGTTCACCTGCCAAGTTCACCACGCCATCGCAACCCGAAATTAAATCCTGCCACGCGCCCGACTCGTTAGAGTTGTACGTCACAACTTCTAAATTTGCGGAGGGCGTCAGCGATTTCGGGTTTCGCACCAACGCCACCACCGAATGTCCTTCGGCTTGTAATCGTTGAATTAAGCGAGTGCCAACAAATCCAGTGGCTCCGGTGACTGCGACTTTCATGATGCTGCCTGCAAAAACCCTCAACTGTCAGTATACCGACAGACCCGCCACAAGCAGGAAAACTGTTGCTTAAAAACCGATACAGTTGAAAGCATAGCCTTAGTTTTCGTGGGTGAGTGCAACCGTGATTTCTGGCGTTACTTCTCTTTGGGCACAAGTGGCGATCGCCGTCGCTTGGCTTTTGCTTGTTGGATTCTGTGCCGAGTGCGTCAATCGCTTTACCAATGCTGGTAATGAAGTTGTTCGTAAAGTCATTCACATCGGAACCGGAAACGTCATTTTGCTGGCATGGTGGCTTAAAATTCCGATGTGGATCGGGGTCGCGGCATCAATTTTCTTTAGCGCGATCGCACTACTTTCTTACTTCGTTCCTATTCTGCCCAACATCAACAGCATCGGGCGCAAAAGCTTTGGGACGTTTTTCTATGCCGTCAGTATCGGCGTGCTCGTGGCTTGGTTTTGGTCGATTAATCAGCCGCAGTTTGCCGCGATCGGAATTTTGGTCATGACGTGGGGCGATGGCTTAGCTGCGTTAGTCGGTCAGCGCTTCGGGCGTCATACTTATAAACTGTGGGATAGCAAAAAAAGCTGGGAAGGATCGCTCACAATGGGCACGGTTAGCTTTTTGGTGTGTGCCGCAATTTTGCTTGCAACGATCGGTCAGACGTGGCAAATCTGGATTATTTCTCTAATCGTCGCGATCGTCGCCACCAGTCTCGAAGCCTTTTCTAAATATGGCATTGATAACTTAACGGTTCCAATTTCAAGCGCTGCGATCGCCTTTTTTCTCACCGAAACGCTTCTTAATCTCTAACCGGAGACAGACCGCTCGATCGCGCTACTATCGGTAGACTGATTACCAATCGATCAACCCTGAGAAACATTTGCACCTTCAAACAAGTCTTGTTTCAAGACTTGAAACCGTCCGCCCTCCGATGTAGGTTGTTCCTTATCCTGAAACTATGACCTCGATCGTGCAGCCCTCTAGTTCAGCTCCCAAATGGGAAAACTTTCCCTCCTCGGCTCAGCCCAATCCTGACCAGTTAGACAACATTAAAGCGCAACTGGATCTGATTTTGCTGGCCCTCGAAGCGATCGCTGATATTAGCTCAGACGCGATGCTTCAAGCCGCAACCGAACTCAATCTCGAATCCATGATCAGCGATCGGGTCGCATTGTGGCGATTGCGTCAATCGAGTCCGTTACGCAAAGGGCAAGGAGGACGCAAAAAGCTGGATGTGGATGAAGCACGAGCGTTATCGCTAATTATTTGTCACTTGGCTCGTCAGCACAATGAGTTAATTCGTCGAGCGGTTGCGTTGCTCGAACAGCTTACCGAGCAAAATCGCGAGCCGCATCAAGCGGCGCTATTGGGAAACTATCTCGATCGTTTCCACAACACTTACCGCGAACGAATGGAATCGAGCGAAACTGTTACAACGAAAGCACTAACGAATCTAGCGCTAAAATTATTGATTGATTTGTTGTTTTACGGAAGTCCTCACGGTGTGCGGCGGCTCTGGCTCACCTTGCTTGAACGATCGCTCCCGCCTAGCCCTGCTACAAACTGACGCGCTTAACTTCAACTCATGTCTTCCCCAACCCTGCCTTCTCCTACTTTGTCTTCTTCAGCCTCGGTGATTCGGCGCTACACGCCCCCGACCTGCACGCTTGAAATTGCCGCTAAAGATTCGCCGTTGTCGCGTTGGATTGGACAGTCGGTTCTCAAGCATCTCCGCTTTAAGCTTAGCTTTGACGATCCGCGCATTAGCGAAGATCAGTGGATTACGATCGGCGGCGATCGTGCTCAACTGCAATCGCTTTGCGATGCCGTTACGCAATACGTTCAGAATTTTCTCAGTCAGTCAAATCATCTTCTCAACGGCACTCGCTCCGCCGTCGCTGCTAATCCGACAGCCGAATTGAGGAGCGCTTCACCGGAAACGACCTCGACGGGAATTTATCTCCGCCCAAAAGGATTAATCTCCCACGAGCTGCATCTCGGATCGCTGGCCACAGATCGATCGGGGTCAATTATTCGCTTGAGCGCAGTGCAGTTAGCTGATTTAGCACAAGCGCTCGACGAGTATTCCGCCGATGTCACCGCCTTACCCAATCTCGATCGTCCGCGTTGGATTTCATCACCGCCCGCTTGGGGCGCGGTTGCTGCGGCAGCCGTTGTTGCTGTGGGGATTACGGCGTCGATTGTTCGCTTTTTTGAACCGTCTGCAACCCCGCAAACTGCCTCTAACACCAGTCAAGGAGCCAGCAGCAACGATCAGCGTCTCGCGGTTCAGCCGTTGCCAAACACGGCTTCACCGACGCCGCTCCCGTTGCCAGTTGCGCCTTTGCCATCTTCGTCGCTGCCGCCTATCACAGCGCCAACCGCACCCGCGCAGCCAACTCCAAAACTAACCGTTAAACCCGAAGCCCCGGTTTCTAATCCAGCCCCGATCAATATTCCTGTGCGCGAAGTTCCGGTTGCTGGAATTCCCAATCAAACCACTAGTTCAACGACAAAACCTAGCACTACCCGTTCTGCCCGTAGCGCCGACAGTTCGATCGCGTCGGCCAGTCAATCTGCGCCGACAGCTCCGATCGCGTCGAGCAAAATTGCTGCGTTGAATGCTCCGGTTGAGCCAGCCAGCGTGCTTGCCGCTCAAGGCGGTAACGCAACCGCAGTTCCTCAAGTGGCTGAAGCGAGAACCTATTTCAAAAGTCGTTGGCAACCGCCGAAAGAACTGACGGAAACGATCGAATACCGCCTGCTGCTCGCGCCCGACGGCACAATTCAAAACATTGTGCCACTTGGCGACGCGGCAGATAAATTTCTCGATCGCACTCCAATGCCGCTAACCGGAGAAAAATTTGTTTCACCGATCCAAAGCGGCAAACCGCCTTTGCTGCGACTGGTTCTCAGTCCGAATGGAAACGTTCAAACGTTTTTAGAACCGCAGTAAGGCAACGTTTAGAAGATTTCAAACATCAGCACAAAGTCTTCTGGCTTCGAGGCGGCAACTTCGATAATGTATTCGCCGTCGATCGGTAAACGCTGTTGCCACGGGCGAGCCGGGGTTGCGCTTGCGCCGAGGTGCTGACCGTTGGGCGCAATTCCGATTAAACTAACGTTCCCTTGTAAAACTCGCGCCGTCATAACCTGCCGCGCTTTGGCTTTGAGCAGAAAGCGCCGGACTTGACCAGACTGCGTTTGTCCGGTGACGGTGGTTGACCGTTTACCGCGTGGAAAGCTAACGCGCTGAGTTTGGGAATTCCCGAAATTAGTCAACGGCGTGATCGCTACATCCAGCGAATACACCCCCGATCCCGTAACTTCGATTTTGTACTCTCCGTTTTCTGGAAGTTGACCAGTCCAACTGCGCGTTTGGCTTGCAGACCGATCGATCGGCTGACCGTTCGATCGCTGCAAATTCATCATTACGCCTGTACCTTCCAGCGTCACCGTCATAATTTGCCCTTGCTCCGCCTCGATCAGATAAGGCTGCGAAAACCGATCAAGGAGATTGCCTCGGGTCACGGCTGAAATTTCTCCGGGTGGAAATTCGATGCGTTGAGGGTCGCCAGTGCTGATACTTGGAGTGCTGCGCGACGTTGACTCAGTTTTGATTTGTTGAGTGCTGGCAAGCGGTGCGGTAGTTCTAAATAAATGCGCTCCGATGCCCGTTGCAACCACCAAACTTGCAGCGATCGAAATCGGCACAGCATATTGATTCAGAATAACAGACGCTTGCTTGCTGAGTTGGGGGGTCATCGAGCGGGAACTCGATTTGTCAGGTGTCCCCGAACCTTCATCAGAATTTTTCATCATAAACCAGTGCGTTCTAATCGTCGTAGTTGCGCGTTTATCGCTATCGCGTGAAGCAGGCGCAATATCTAGATTGCTTTGCCGCTCCGGGCTAGAAGGATTCGTTGTCTGAATTGGATTCAACAGGGTACTTTTGGTTGCGCCTTCGAGCAACGGCTGCAAATCTGCCCAAGCCTCGCGCGCCGACTGATAGCGATCGCCCGGATGCAGGGCAACCATTTTCTGTAGCACCGTTGCCAATACGGTACTGATCTGCACATAAGGCTGCCACTGCCACGCGAGGGTTTGACTATCTAATAGATTTTGGGGTTCGCGTCCGGTCAGCAATACCAAACAGGTTGCACCCAGTGCATAAATATCGCTATGCGGTGAAACGTTTCCGGTTTGCAGTTGTTCGGGTGGCGCGTAGCCAACTTTGCCTACGCGAGTAATCGTTGAAACAATCGGCCAATGGCTTGCGGCTTCTTTTACTGCTCCAAAATCAATTAAAATCGGCAAGCCGGAATCGTTCGCGCCATCTGATTCCAAAGGAACCGTGCTTGCAGAGGCAGGAATTATAATTTCGCGGCTTGCGGCAGATTTGAGAATAATGTTATCGGGTGAAATGTCGCGATGAACGATATCGCGATCGTGGAGATAGCTTAAGACGGGCAGCAAGTGATTGAGTAAATACAACACTTCTGCTTCGGAAAAGCTTTGTTTCTGCTGTTTCCGCGTGTGAAGCAGATTCCGGTAGGTTTGCCCTTGAACAAAGTCCTGAACCAAAAACAATCGTTGCTCGTTCTCGAAGGCGGCCCAAAAACGAGGAATTTGAGGATGCTGAATTTGATAAAGCGTGCTGGCTTCTCGCTGAAAAAGCGTTTTTGCTTTCTCGATTAAGGCGTCATCTTGATACGGCACCATAAACTCTTTGATCACACAGAGTTCATCGAAGCGCTCTTGATCAACAGCCAGGTAGGTGCGACCAAAACCGCCCTGACCAATGACCTGCTTGATCAAGTATCGTTGCCTCAACCGTGTTCCTAACGCAATTGAAGATACCATGTTGGCTTGCTCCGCTTTGAGACCGAGAACGAGCGTTGTTCAGTGTAGCTATTGTTACCTGTATTCATCGATTATTTCTATGGGTCATAACCCCTCATAGACTCTCGATCAACAACGTTGTTCTAGCTGAATCAGCAACGTGCATTGAAATAAAGGAAACGATCGTCCCTCTACCCAAATTAATTGATGACTATCGCTTCGGTTGAAGAAGCGTTGAACTTTATTTGCACTAAAAACCAGGTTGATAGCTTCACACAAGCAATTAAGCTGCATGACGCACAGAAATCTCGACGATAAACGTGCTGCCCTCACCAGGAATAGAATGGCATCGTAAAACGCCGCTATGTTGCTCAACAATCTGATAGCAAATCGACAATCCGAGTCCGGTTCCTTTTCCAACGGGTTTTGTCGTGAAAAACGGTTCAAAAACCCGCGATCGGTGCTCGACCGGAATCCCAATTCCATTATCTGAAATAGAAACTTGAATGCGATCGTGACCGATCATCGCCGTTTCAATTTGAATCGTTGCACCTGTTCCTTTAAGGGCAGCACAATCGAAGCGCTGCACGACTGCATCGATCGCATTGGTTAATAAGTTCATAAAAACTTGATTCAACTGTCCCGCATAGCATTCGATTTCCGGCAGCGTTTCGTAGTTTTTGATAATTTCAATTCTGTTTTCACTGATGCGGTGTTGCAGCATTAGGAGTGTGCTTTCAAGACCATCGTGAACGTTCACGGTTTTTAATTCTGCTTCATCAATGCGAGAAAACGTTCTAAGGGCTGTGACGATCGATTGAATGCGCTGTGCTCCGGTTCGCATTGACGCTAAAATTCGAGGGGTATCCTGACGAATGAACGCTAAATCAATTTCAGAAGTTGTAGCGTCGAATTCAGGATTAGGGCAGCGTTTTTGGTAAAACTCAATCAGATGCAGCAAATCTTGGGTGTAGTTTTGCACGTGGACAAGATTGCCAAAAATAAAACTCACCGGATTATTTAATTCGTGGGCAATGCCTGCAACGAGTTGTCCTAAACCCGTCATCTTCTCGGTTTGCACGAGTTGCGCTTGAGCTTGTTTGAGTTCAGAAAGAGCGATCGTGAGGGCGTCGGCTTGCTGTCTTAACTGAATTTCAGCCTGTTTGCGTTCGCTAATGTCGCTGATGGTGCCATAAATTCCTTGAAAACTGCCGTCAGAACCAAACAATGGAATCGCATTGACGCTAATTTGAACGGTTTGTTGATCGCGATTCAAAACAATGGATTCGTATTGAAACAGCGACCTTCCTTGAAGAACGTGTTTAAACACTTCAAACTCGCTTTCGATTCGTTCTGACGGTAAAAAATTAACAAACGGTTGATTGATTAGTTCTTCGGGTTCTAAAGCGTAGATTCGCCGCGCTGCGGCATTCGCGAAAGTATATTTTCCTTCTTGATTCATCACAAAAATCATGTCCTGAGATGTCTCAACTAGATTTCGATACTGTTGTTCGCTGCATTTCAGTTGTTCTTCGGCTGCGTGTCGCTCTGCAATTTCTCGTTCTAGTTGAGCAACGGTTTGCTTGAGCTGTAGGGTGCGTTGATTAATTTGGTCTTCAAGCTGAGTTTTTGCTGTTTGTAAAACGATCGTTGCTTGCTTTTGCAGCGTGATATCTTCCCGTGCCAACATCAAGCCCTCGATTGAACCTGACGCATCAAACCACGCTGAAATTTCTGATTTGATCCAAGCTTTTGAGCCATTAGGCAAATCGATTTCATCTTCGATGCACGCAGATGAGGCAAATGTGAGGCAGTCTTGATGCAAGCGTTTCCAGGTGTCGGGCAGGTTAGGGAATAACTCGTAGTGCGATCGACCAATTAGATTTTGATCGCTCAGTCCGTATTCTTTAAGCCAGCGTTGACTCACGCACAAGTACCGCAAATCGCGATCGAGAATCGCGATCGCAACGGGTAGTTGTTTGATTAAGTCAGGTAAATGAGCGCAACGCAAAACCATAGCTGTCGTCGTCGATCGAAGATACCAATAGCATTCCCGATCGAAAATTCAAAATCACGAATAGCTTTATCAAGTTTTTACTCGACTCTCAGGGAAATTATTTAGTGTCCATCCAGTTTTCTCCCGCATTAATCTCAACTAAAAGCGGCACACTTAATTCAACCGCGTTTTCCATTGTGGCTTTAATTTTCGGCTGCAATTCTGTCCAGGCATCGGGTTCAATCTCAAACACTAATTCGTCGTGCACTTGCAGCAGCAATCGAGCTGGATAATCTTTCAGCAGTTCATGAAGTTGAGCCATTGCGATTTTGATAATGTCGGCGCTAGAGCCTTGAATCGGAGCGTTCGCCGCCGCTCTGAGTGCGCCTGCCTCGAACTGATCGCGGATCTTAAGCTGATCGAGCTGAATGCGATCCGGTGAGGTTCCGCGTAGTTTGCGCAATCCTTCACTGGTGAAATTGAAATAACGCCGCCGCCCTTTGATCGTTTCGACGAATCCATTGGCGATCGCTTCTCGCTGCATTTGCTGAAGGTACTCAAACACGCGGGAATAACGTTCGTTGAATCGATCAATAAAGGTTCGCGCTTGATACGAAGACACGCCTGCTTCGCGGGCAAATCGCTGCGCTCCCATGCCGTAAATCACGCCGAAGTTAATGATTTTTGCAAGGCGGCGTTCTTCTGAGGAAATTTTGTCTTTTTCTAGCAGCAGTCGCGCCGTCAGCGTGTGAATGTCTTCGTTGTTGCGGTAGGTTTCGAGCAGGACAGGTTCTTGGCTCAGGTGGGCCAAAATACGCAGTTCGATTTGCGAATAATCGGCGGCCACCATGCGCCAGCCGGGTTCAGGAATAAACGCTTTGCGAATCTGCCGACTAAACGCCGTGCGAATCGGAATGTTTTGTAGGTTTGGATTCGATGATGATAAGCGTCCGGTTGTGGTGATCGCTTGGTTGAAATCAGTGTGAACGCGACCCGTTTTTGGATTGACCAAGCTTGGTAATGCATCTACATAGGTGCTTTTGAGCTTTGAAAGCGTGCGGTATTCGAGAATTGCATCGACAACCGGGTGATCGCCTTGCAGCTTTTCGAGCGTGGCGGCATCGGTAGAATATCCGGTCTTAATTTTGCGCGATTTCTTTCTATCGAGTCCTAATCGCTCGAATAGCAAGTCGCCAAGCTGTTTGGGAGATCCAAAATTGAATTTCTCGCCTGCCGCTTCGTAAGCGTGCTGCTCGATCGTGGCTAATTCTTTCTCTAAGTTCTTCGAGAAATTGTTGAGATAATCCGTATCGATCCGAACGCCCGTTGCTTCCATTTCAGCCAGTACAGGTTCGAGCGGCTGTTCGATCTCGATTAATAATTCGTGCAGTTGCGGCAAAGAATTGAGTTCCGATCGCAGTTTTGGCACCAGATTGTAAGTGCCATAAACGTCCATGCCGCAATACTCTGCAACTGCTTGAATGTCTACGTCCGCGATCGTTTTCCCACGCGGAACAAGTTCTTCGTACTCGGTCGCCCGAATGCCCAAATAACGGTAGCTTAGATCGCTGAGTTTATGGCTTGCTTCTGGGTTGAGAATGTAGCTTGCCAGCATCGTATCAAACACAACGCCCGCAAGATGAACGCCTTGAAACCGCAGCACCAAACGATCGAACTTCGCGTTCTGCAACACTTTCGGATAGCGATCGCTTTCTAGAATCGGGCGCAACGTTTCTAGAACCGTCGCTTTATCGAGATTGTTGCCTTTGATGTGCCCGACTGGAATGTAAGCGATCGCTTTAAAGTCTGATCCCCAACAGCAGCCAATTCCGACTAAATCTGCATTAATCGGATCGAGATCGTTAGTTTCCGTGTCCCAAGCAACCGGAGTTTCAGCGCTTGTGTGTGTTTCGAGGATCTTGACGAGTTCGATTAATTGTTCTTGCGTGTCAATGATGCGGGGCGCGATCGTCACAGGTTCAAACTTTTCTGCCTGAGCCGTTTCTTCTGGACTGAAAAACCATAAATCATCGTCACCGTACTGCGGCACGATCGGCATTTCCGTTCGGATTGCAGCTTCCTTTGTGCCTTCGGTTTCGGTTAGTTCAGTATTTTCTTCACCGCTTAATTGTTGCTTCCATTGCTTCACTTTATTGAGAAACGATTTGAATTCTAATCGCTCTAGCAATGGCATTACTGTGTCTTCGTTGAATCCGTGCAGTTTGCACGACTGGAGATCAACGTCTAACGGTGTGTCTAAATGAATCTGCGCCATCCATTGTGAATGACGAGCATCCTCGATTCCCGCTTCGAGCTTTTTCTTGACTGCGCCTTTGATTTCGTCGATCGATTCATATACCCGCTCAAGCGATCCGTATTGGCTAAGAAGCTGAACCGCCGTTTTTTCACCGATGCCTTTTACACCCGGAATATTATCGGATGCATCGCCACACAGCGCTTTGTAATCCACAATCTGCGACGGCAATACACCAAGCTTTTCTTTGACTTGCTCGACGCCAAACTCTTTAGGTGGCGGTGCGCCTCGTCCGTAAGTTGTGCTGAGATACAACACTTTGATTTTGCCATCGGGATCGACAAGCTGAAACATATCGCGATCGCCGCTCAAAATCTTGACTTCAAATCCGTCTTGACTCGCTTTTCGCGCCAGCGTCCCGATCACGTCATCGGCTTCGTATCCGGGCGATACCACGATCGGCAGATTCATCGCCTTGAGCAACTCCTGAAGATTTTCTAAATCCGGCATAAAATCTTCAGGCGTTTCCGGGCGACCTGCTTTGTACGTTTCATCAGCTTCGTGGCGATAAGTTGCGCCGCCTAAATCGAACGCGATCGCTAAATAATCGGGATGTTCAGCGTCTACGGTTTCTAACAACGCTTTGAGGAAGCCGTAGGATACGCTCGTGGGAATCCCGGTTGAAGTGCGTAAACCACCGTCGCGACCTTTAGCAAAAGCGAAATAGGCACGAAACGCCAGCGAGTGACCGTCAACGAGGACGATTTTAGAGGACTTGGAAGAAGGAGTTGCGCTCAAAATAGACTCGGTGAAACAAGACAGATCTATTGTAACGAGCACGATCGTCTCAATGCTTCTCCTCAAGGTTGGTTTAAGATTGAGCGCAATTGACGATAGCAATTGATTCGCTGCTGCAAAGAATTCCGAATTTTCGCATCTTGGATTTTTTGTGCAACTTGCATGGCTTGATCGATTTGACCGAGGCGAGCCTGAAGCGTTGCAATGTCTTCGAGCAAACTCGCACGATCGCTATCGTCTTGCAGGATGATTGTTTCATTCACCCGCACAACTTTCGATTCTGGATCTGAAACCCTCAAAGCGAACTGAAATGCTTGATTTAGCGGTTCAATTGCTTGACTTGGATCGTTTTGAACCAGTCGATTTGCTAATTCGATCCACGATCGCGATCGAATGTTCGGCGCGTCGATCGCCTTGACAACTTCTTTCGCTTGATTTAGCTCACCTTGCTCTAAAAATTTTGAGAAAATGCGATTGATCTGAAAGCTACGTCTCGTCGGTTCAGGCATGGCTTGAGCAATTTGAAACGCAACGTCGTAGCGTTGCGCGTCGAAAAAGTACTGTGCAACTCGATCTAGCTGATCGGATACAGTCGCTCGATTCGAGTTCGCCGCTAGAGATTGCGCTTGCGATCGAACTTTTTGCAACCGCACGTCAGGAGAACTTTGCACGTAAGCCGCCACAATTTCCAGCGTGCCTGAATCTAGAGCATTGGCAGGCGTAGATTGTTGCGCCACCCGGATTGCTTTCGCGGCAAGTTCAGATTCTCCAGCATCGGTTGCCACGATCGCAAAGCGCATCATCTCGATTAAATCAGTTTGAATCGCAATGTTAAATGCAAGCCGATATTGCTTCGCATCTAGAGCAGACTGAACTGAACCCGTCGCATAACGCGGTTGATTTTGAATAAACTGAAGCGCCTGGTTGAGCAGCGAAATGGCTCGATCGACGTTTCCTTTTTTGCTGATGGCGATCGCGATTTCGCTCAAGGTTGTGTATTTTGCGGTTGGCTCTTTTAGTTGTTGCGTCGATCGCAATGCTGTTTCAATTCCGCCTGATTCAGCATACGCTTGGATGATTCTTGCAGCAGTCCATTCAGTCTTTGGATTGACTTGAAGTGCCGATTGTACAGATTGCTGAAAGCGTTGATTTGATCGCTGGATTTGATTCGCTTTTAGCAGTGCGATCGCGATTTCAGCTAGTGTATAGGGTTTAACATCGCGACTCTTAATCAGTTGCGCAGTTTTCTCTGCTTGATCAAACTGATTGCGCTTAAGATACTGTCGCACGATTTCAGTTTGTGCCACGCTTTGAAAATAAGGAATTTTAAGTTGCTCAGAAACTTGCGCTGCATGATCGAACTGTCCGATCTGCGCGTAAGCGGTCACGATCGAAACAAGGTTTTCAATTCTTTCGCTGACTTCTGGAGTTTGACGAACGAATTCGATCGATTGTTTGAGTGCCGATTCTGCGGCTGAAAACTGCTCGATCGCGGCATATTCGCGAGCAATTCCGGCTAAGGCTTGGGCTTGGAGCTGAACGATCGCGATCGGGCCAGCAGTTTGACGGGCTTGATCAAGCAGCACACGAGATTGATTCGGCTGATTTAACACGCGATACGCGGTCGCCAACTGAATCAGCGTTTTTGTTTTTGTGTTGCTATAGCTAGAATCTAGCGTTTGAGTAAGCTTTGTCAGTTCTGCCAAGAAAGCGATCGTTTGAGTTTTGTTGGTTGTATTAGTCTTTGCAATAATTTCTTCAAGACGGCTGTTATGTCCGTAAGAATCGCTTTCACTTAAACGCAGCAAAAAATCACTGCTAAATTGAGGCTGTCTGATCCGAAGCGCTCGCTGTGCAGCTTGTGTGTATTGGGTAATCACTAGCGAAACGTTGTTTGCTAAGAAATTTCGTTGTGCAAACGATTCTATTAAACTAACGCTATTCGCTGCGTCAACGCTGATCACATCGCGGCAGTTAATTTGAGAGCCAGATTGTGACAATACTGGAATTGACCCATTAGAAATTAATAAAGAAGCAAGAAGGGAAATTGAAAGATACGGTTTCATTACAGTGACTGAATTGCTCTAATTAATGTGAGTTTGGGTTGAAAAATTGTTTGAACACGTATTGGTGGTTGAGTTGACGGGTCGTTGCATGAGACGCCTAGCGATTGATATTAGCTGCGCACATTGCCTGCGGCTACGCGGCTACACAGACCAAACCACCCACGGGTTAAGAGTCAATCTTGTGAATCAGTCCGCGAAGGCGGACTTTGTTTGTGTAGCCGCGCCTTTAGTCGCCTGGCGTCTCAGGTAAATTAACCCGAACTCACGTTGATTACAGTCTTCACACACGATCGAGCCACTTCAGAACTTTAAACAAATCGTAAAGTTGACAATAAAAATAGGAACGGATCATCAAACCCGTTCCCAAATTCAAATTTTTTCAACGAACCTGATTAAACTGCGTTGCGCAGCAGTTCTCCTTTCGGGCTAATTGCCGCCGTATCAAGTTCGATGATTTTAGAATCTGGCGTAGAATGCCACCCTTTACCATCGAGTGCCATTTGCTCGATCAAACTCGCAAGCCTCAGCGCTTTAAGTGCCTGAAGCCCACCCACCGACGGTTGATTTCCGCCCCGAACACACTGCACGAAGTGTTCTAGCTCAGCGTGAAGCGGCTCGATATTGCTTGTTTGCACCTTCTCGATCAATCCATCCTGTCGGTAAAGCGCTTGAGCATAATCAGATTTGAAGTTCGCCGCCGATTGACGATGAATCAAGATTTCATTTTTGAGAAAATCCGCTTCGGTTAGCGAATTCTTGCAGTGCGCCTCAATGCGTCGAATCTTGCGGTGCGTCACTTTGCTTGCCGTGAGCGTCGCGACGATGCCGTTTGCAAAGCCGAGCGTTGCCGTTACATAATCAAGCTGACCGGAATTTGAAGCGCGGCTACCGCTTGCCGTCAACTTCACGACTTTAGAATCGGCTAACTCCAACAGCAAATCGATGTCGTGAATCATCAAATCCAGCACGACCGACACATCGTTGGCGCGATCGGAGTAGGGACTCATACGATGCGCTTCGATCGCCAGCAGTTCTTCCGTTTTGAGCACGTTGCTCAATTCCTGAAACGCTGGGTTAAATCGCTCGATATG
>CAXUFL010000066.1:0-21315 GCA_964250455.1 uncultured bacterium | reverse complement strand
AGTATCGATTAGGCGATCGCATCGAGGTGCAAGTCAAGAGCGTTGATTACTACCGTCAGCAAATCGATTTGATTGCAGTCGGCGGCGGCAGCGAAGCGATCGACGACGAAGCCGAACCCGATGATGCCTCAGACTTTCACGACCTTAATGGCGTAGACGAAGAGTTAGATGAAGATTAAAAACGGTTGGGTGTAGTAATCAACGAAATGCACCCGACCGTTTTGACTTAGGCGATTAGCCCAACGCTGCCGCTATCAAGGTCATACCGCGCCCCGACAATTTTGAGCGTGCCTTGCTTGACTCGCTCTGCGAGTAGCGCAGACGACTTCAATTCTTCAACAACCATCTGCACGTTTGCGCGAACGGCGTTGTCGATCGGATCTCCCGCTTTGTCTTTGACGCGCTCAACGGCGGGCATGATCGCTCTGGTCAGGGTGCTAATGTGACCTGGGACTTCAGTGTGCTTAACGGCGGCTGAGACGGCACCGCAGCGTTCATGCCCCAATACCATTACTAGCGGTACGTTTAACTGCTCAGTCGAAAATTCGATGCTGCCCAAGACGGCATCATCAACAATATTGCCCGCAACCCGAATTACAAAAATGTCTCCCAGTCCTTGATCAAACAAAAGCTCTGGGGGAACACGAGAATCTGAACAACTTAAAACGGTGACAAAAGGTTTTTGCGTTTTAGCAACTTGCTGCAATCGAAGGGCGGATTGGTCAGGATGAGTTGATACATGCTTGGCATATCGCTGATTGCCGTCTAATAGCTGTTTGAGAGCTTGATCAGCATTAGGACTGCCTGTTGCGGGCACGATCGCTGAGGCAGATTTGGACAGCTTCAATCCCAGTCCCGTGCTTAATGCACCTACGCCAACTAGCTTTATGAGTTTCCGTCTTGATACAGCTTTCTTAAGTCGATTAATCATTTTGGCAATCGTTCCCAACTAAAAACATTCAGATAATATCGTGCAATCTGGTTAAACGACGATTTCAACTTAAAAGTTTTGCTCGACTTAGCTAAGCATTATCGATCGCGCCGTTTTTTTATTAATTCAAATCTAGAATTTCATGCGAAATAATAAAAATAGCGTGAATTGTGCCTAATTCTTTTACCCGTAATCGCCTGTGTCTTTCAATCGCCCGCTTATTGTTGGTGTTTCCGGTGCTTCTGGCTTAATTTATGCCGTTCGGACACTTAAGTATCTGCTCGAAGCCGATTACCCGATCGAGCTTGTCGCTTCTAAGTCAACCTACATGGTTTGGCAAGCCGAAGAAAATATCCGAATGCCGCCCGAACCTTTAGCACAAGAGCAATTTTGGCGCAAACAGTGCGGTGTTGAAACTGGCGGAAAGCTGACTTGTCATCCGTGGGGCGATGTCGGTGCAAACATGGCAAGCGGCTCGTTTCGGACGTTGGGAATGTTGGTGATTCCGTGCAGTATGAGCACGGTTGCAAAACTGGCGTCCGGGTTGAGTTCAGATTTGCTAGAACGTGCCGCCGATGTGCAGCTTAAAGAAGGGCGCAAACTGGTGATTGTGCCGCGTGAAACGCCGTTTAGTTTGATTCATCTGCGTAATTTAACCGCGCTGGCCGAAGCGGGGACGCGCATCGTCCCGGCGATCCCGGCTTGGTATCATCATCCGAGGACGATCAGCGATCTCGTTGATTTTGTTGTCGCTCGTGCGCTCGATCAGTTTGAGATTGATTGTGTTCCGCTTGAGCGTTGGAAGGAAGTATCAGAATAAACGCTTCTCGCTAAGGCGATTTCCCGGTTCGTTTCTTGATGCGATAAGCTGATAACGATCGATTAACACGACTGTCATCATGATTCTTCTGCGCTTTTTACTGCTATTGGCGATCGCAGGATTTCTCATCGTTTTTACGCTCTCAAACTGGGCCGTACCGATGCAGTTGGTGTTTTTGGGGATTCGATCGCCTGCGATTCCCGTATCGATTTGGGTCTTGGGCGCGATCGCATCGGGTATTGTCACAACGCTTGTGATCACGGCGCTGTTTGGCTTGACTGGATTTACAGCGCGTCGATCGATTCGTCGCCCGAATCGCACAGAGCCGCGATCGTCAGGTTATTCGTATACTGAACCACCCACATCTCGCACAAAGTCAGATTGGGAAGAAGACGCTTCAGATTGGTTTGACGATTCAGGAGACGATTGGACAAGCCCGCCGCGTGATCAGCCGCGTCGCACTGATTTTGAAGCACCCCAAGCACCGAAATCTGGATCACGATCGGGTTCAACTTACTCGTACCGCTACCGCGAGTCTGATCCACCAGAACCAAAACGCTCTGATGTTGTGGATGCTGATTATCGCGTGATCGTGCCTCCGTCCCGAAATTTAGACGATTCTGAACCATGATTGATTCCGCACTGTTAAAAGGCACCAACCTTTATCTCATCGGCATGATGGGCGTTGGCAAAACCACGATCGGACGCATTCTAGCTGAGCAGCTTCAGTACGAAGCGTTTGATACCGACAAATTTATCGAGCAAGCAACCAAACAAGCAATTTCCACAATTTTTGCTGAATCCGGCGAAGACATTTTCCGCCAGCTTGAAACAGCCACGCTTTCACAAGTTTGCGCCCGCACGCACAAAGTGATTTCAACGGGCGGCGGCATTGTTCTCAACCCTCAAAACTGGAGCTACCTGAAACACGGTGTAATTGTGTGGCTTGACGTTCCGATCGAGCAGCTTGCCGAGCGATTGCGCAATGATACGAGTCGCCCGTTGCTGCAACACGAGAATTTGACCGAGCGATTAAGCGCATTGATCAATGAGCGTCGATCGCTTTACGCGCAAGCCGATATCCGAATCGTTGTCGATTCAGGTGAAGATCCGATGCAGATTGCAGATCGGGTGTTGAATGCGATCGCGCTTGAATGCGAGAAAAAACGTCAAGAAGACCTCGCCCTTCAGCGCTTAAATGCAGAAATGCCGTTTCAACTTCGCCCCAATTATTAGTTAGCTATCTTTAATGGGTTGAGTTGGAAAAGATCGAATGAGCGATAAATTCAGCACCATACTGTTAGACATGAATCAGACGTTCATGTTTGATGCTGATCAATTCGGCACATCTGAAACGCAACTGTCGAATACGGAAGTCGCACAATCAAGAAACTCGTCAACGAGAGGCAATAAGGTTTCATCTAGTAATAGCATTCCTTATCCTGCGGCTGTTGTCCAAAACTTTATGAACTCCTGTACGAAGAATGGAAATTCTCAAGTAACTTGCTCCTGCGTGATTGACAAAATACAAAGCCGATATTCTCTGGAGGAAATGAGCCAGATTGAAGTCAAATCACAAGCGACTGGTGTTCTGCCGGAGGAAATTTTAGATTTTGTTGGAACCTGTCGCTTATCGGGTTAATCCGAAACGCAAAATAAATCAAATATAGTGCTGATTCTCATTTGTCGAAGCTATCCGTTTACGAATAGATGATTTTTGCTTGCTCTGATCCTGCGATACGATCAAGGTAGTTCTCGACAAAAATTGGGTTATGACTTCAGCGCCTAGTAGACAAGCAAACATCGTGAGGACAGAACGGGGACTCACGATCGCAGGTACACGCATCACTCTCTACGACGTGATGGACTATGTGATGGCTCAATATCCACCTAAGTTTATTCAGGGATTATTTGATCTGACGGAAGAGCAAGTCACTGCTGCTTTGGCTTATATTGAGATGCATCGCGCTGAGGTAGAAGCTGAGTACCAGCAAGTTGTCCAAGAAGCTGAAGAACTCAGAAAATATTATGAAGAGCAGAATCGTGAGCGAGCTGCTCGAAGTGCTGCAAAGCCACCGAAGCCAGGAACGCAAGCGGCTTGGGAAAAGCTTCGAGCGGCTAAGGAAAAGCGCCAGTCCAATGTATGATTTTTTTGATCGATCACAATCTCAGAGGTCATGCTTTAGTTTTCTTTGGCGCGATCGCATCGCAAGGTTGGCTAGATATCGTCCCGATTCAGTTTGTCACGTTTGACGAAATAAATTTATCGATGGATAGCGATGACAGAGTCGTTTGGCGACTTGCCCAAGAAAATCAGATGATTTTGCTGACTGCCAACCGCAGTATGAAAGGGAAGGATTCCCTGGAGCAAGTTATGCATGAAGAGAGCACGCCAGAGTCGTTACCCATTATCACGGTTAGCAATGCGGATCGACTGCTAAATGATTCGGAATATCGAGGTCGGTGTATTGAAACTCTGATTGAAATCGTTCTTGACATTGATACCTATCGCGGTGCGAGGCGGCTCTTCATTCCATAACTTTAAAGATAAGGTGACTCTCGTTCACGTTGATAGGAATGGCATGACAATCCCAATGCATTCAACCGTTGAGAGGTTGTCTGTTAAAGTTCTGACCAACTGGCGGCGGGTGATTGGAAATGTTATTCAGAATTAGCATTTTTAAGGGAAGTTTGTTCGATCGTTATTTCCAGTCGTCCAGGGTTTCCGTTCTTGGCTTTAATTCAACAGGTTCGGGTATTTCCTCGTCAACTTTGAGGCGTAACGGTTCAACCACTCGTGCGATCGCGTCGCTCACAAACGCCCGGATAAATTCATCGCGTCGATTGAGTTGAAACTGACGCTGCACAACTTCGCTAATGCCACCATCGCCCCAGTCTTGATCGTTGCGGAAGTATTCGATAAAACTTCTTCCCGCGATTCGAGTCAGGTAAGCGGTCGTCACGCCTTGAATTGCTCGACCCGCAAGAAAGCCAACAACGCTAAATTCAAGGGCTGTGCTGAGAATTTCGATCGCGCCGCGCACCACGCCTAAACTTACCATTGTTTTCGCCAGCGAAACCGCCATTTCGCGCCCACGAGCGCCATCAATTTCACAGCCGTAAACCTTGCCGATTTCTACGACCATTTGAGCGTTCACCGCCGCCGCCGCCAGTAAATCAACAACCGGAATCGGCGTTGCAGCAACCACGCCTGCCCCGATCCACTGAAAGCGATCGACGATTCTTTCTGCCTTTCGCCGCCGTTGGTCATCGATCATCTGCCTTGCTTCGTCGCCTAATCGCTGAGACTGAATCAAAATGTTGTCAGCCATTAGATCTTCGCCCTCGGATCGCAGCGTTTGAGCTAAATGATCAATCAAAATTGTGATTTCGGGTTCGGGTTGAAGCCATTGTCCGGTTTCGGTTTGCAGCGCTTGAGGATTTGCCGCGATCGCAATCACATCTTCAAACGCAACTAGTCCGCGTAAGCGTTCGCGCAACCGTGCCAAAATTGTTTCTAAATCCGTTTCAGAATAAAGATCCGCTTTGTTGAGCACAACGATCGATCGCTTGCCAATTTCCGCAAGTGCCGTAAGCGGATCATATTCCGATTTACGCAAATCGTTGTCGAGCACAAACAATAGTAAATCGGCTTCGGTCGCTAATCGACGCGCTAACTTTTCGCGATCGGTTCCCATCACGCCTGCTTCGAGAATTCCCGGTGTATCGGTAACCAGAATTTCTCGATCGACTCCCTGCAACCGTAAGCGATACGTGGCTCCCGCCTCAGTTGTGCCCATCGGAGCGCCTACTCTGCCCACAATTCGTCCAAACAGCGCATTGACGATCGACGTTTTTCCCGATGATCCGGTGCCAAAAACAACGACGCGCAGTTCGCCGCGTGCGAGATTTTGTTCAATTTCCCGCGATCGCAGCATTAATTCCCGCTTTGCGACTTCATCTTGAATCTGCGAAACCTGCTGCCGGACTGCCTGTAAATTCTCCTGAGCGGCTTCGGCTTTTACGTCAGACACACGCGGCACTGGCTTGCGTTGACGCTTCTGACGATTGGGCAACAAAAACAAGTAGTACACAAACGCCGCAATCAGTACCGCCAGCAGAATCACGATCAAAAAGATTAAAGCATTGCCAAGAAACGAAGAGCCAAGCTGCCAACTCAGTCGATTCAGCGAGTCAATCAGCCAAATCACCAATCCCAGAATGACAATAATCCCAACGATCAGCGTGAGCAGGCGCGGTAACGGCATAAGTCAAAAAGGCAGAATGGATTTTTCTATTGTGTCGCAATCGATTGCAACGTTCAGCAATCTGTACCGAATCCAGGTAGGATAAAAAGCTGAGTTTTATTTTTGGTGACATATAATGTTCGATCGATTTGTGTCTAAACCTTTATGGATTCTCGCGGCTACGATCGCCACGCAAACGCTGTGTGCTTCGCTTGCTCAAGCAGTACCCAGCGTAACTTGCGCGTATGATCCTAACTCAGGCAAGCTCAATCCGTTAGGAATGCGGGCATTCGTTCAGGTCGAAGAATCTGATGGCAATACTACATTCCGGTATGAGCAATTTCCTTCGATCGTGGGCAGCCAGCCTCAAGCTACGATCGCGCAACGCCGCGAGTTAACGCTTTATAAAACGAATTTAACTGCCGCTCGTCAATTGCTGCTTAAAGATCCTAAATATTATCAAGAACTCGTGGGCTATGCCGATTCGCAGGGTTTTAAGCCAGTCAACGATGTTTTAGTGTGTCGTCCTCGTCCGGCAACGAAACCGATCAATGCACCTCGCAAAACAGATTCCCGACTCAATCAAGAAAAAACGCTGGCAGACTATCCCAATGGCGAGTATCGGTTCTGGAGTGGCAAGCCGACATCCATGAACATGAGCGACGATGAATTGCTCAAGCAGGGCGGCGCATTATTCGTGTTTAACAAACAAGGAAATCGGATTTCTGGCTCGTTTGGATTGATTGATAACACGGGGGTTTGCATTCAGGGAACCGCGATCGGTAATCTGGTTACGGGAACCGTCAGCGCAGACAAAGGAGCACTAACGGCAAATCAAGCAAATCAATTCTTCGATCCGGCAGGCTTTCTGAAATTAGGACGCTGGCAGCAAAGCGGCAATCGTGGGCAGTTTCAGGAATCAACGCTGAATTTGGCTACATTCAATCGGATCAATTTGGGCAGCAAGGTACCAAAAACCTGTTCATAATCGATTCAGACTGCAAATTAACATCGCGCTTTGTGAACCTTGAACGGGCAATTAGGCACAAAGCGCCAAACTGTGCAGCACACTGCTGAAGCAACGATCTCTTTGAGATTGCAGCATTACAAAGTTGCGATCAACTGCTATCTTTAGTGGGAAACAACTATCTAAAGTAAATACATGGGAGTCACGTATCGGCGAATTCTGCTTAAGCTCAGTGGCGAAGCTCTGATGGGCGAGCTTCAGTACGGCATTGATCCTGCCGTGGTTAATGGCATCGCTGAAGAAATCGCTGAGATCGTTGGGAGCGGAGTTCAGATAGCGATCGTGGTCGGAGGCGGCAATATTTTTCGGGGTGTTAAGGGTGCTGCTGCGGGCATGGAACGCGCCACGGCTGACTATATCGGAATGATTGCGACGGTGATGAATGCGATGACGCTGCAAGATGCGTTAGAGCAAATTGGCATACAAACCCGGGTGCAAACGGCGATCGCGATGCAAGAAGTTGCAGAACCCTATATTCGTCGCCGTGCGATTCGGCATCTTGAAAAAGGTCGAGTCGTTGTGTTTGGCGCGGGTTCGGGCAATCCGTTTTTTACCACAGATACAACGGCCGCACTTCGGGCGGCCGAGATTGGTGCAGATGTCTTGTTTAAAGCTACAAAAGTAGATGGGGTGTATGATTCTGACCCTCGAAAAAATCCAGAAGCAAAACGCTATCAAAGTCTGACTTACGCCCACGTTTTAACCAACGATTTAGGCGTGATGGACAGCACGGCGATCTCGCTGTGTAAAGATAACAATATCCCTATTGTGGTGTTTGATCTCACGGTTCGCGGCAACGTCAAACGCGCCGTGATGGGCGAATCTATCGGAACGACTGTCGGAGGTTTTTGTGAAGTTTGCTGATGTTGAAGACCATATGAAAAAGGCGATCGACGCCGTGGTGCGCGATTTTAATACGATCCGCACGGGTCGCGCCAATTCTAGCCTGCTCGATAAAATCACGGTTGAGTATTACGGCACGGATACGCCGATTCGACAAATGGCGAATATTTCCACTCCGGATGCTTCAACCATTCAGATTCAGCCGTACGATCGCAGCAGTTTGGGCAAGATCGAGAAAGCGATTTCGATGTCGGATCTGGGCTTAACGCCGAATAATGACGGTTCGGTGATTCGGTTGAATATTCAGCCGTTGACGAGCGATCGACGTAAAGAGCTTGTGAAAGTGGCGGCGAAGTATGCCGAGGCGGGGAAAATTTCGGTGCGCAATATTCGCCGCGATGCGATCGATACGGTGAAAAAGCAAGAGAAAGACAAAGAAATTTCTGAGGATCAATCCCGCGATACGCAGGACAAAATTCAAAAGCTCACCGACAAATACATCACTGAAGTTGATAAGGTTTTAGCTGATAAAGAAAAAGACATCATGACGGTGTAATTTTTTGCAATTGTGAACTTGTAAAAGGCGATCTATTCGTAGGTCGTCTTTTACTACTAAATAGTATGAATTAAATCATCTATTTCCTTAAAGGAGTCGCTATTTTTCCAACGTCAGCACAAGGAATAATTTGTATTATTTTGTGCCAATCTTTAACAGACTTTTATCGTTCTGTTCAAATTTTGCGACTCGATGAACGCGATGGTCCGATTTTTATTTTTGCTGGCGAGGAGCTTCAGATTCAAGTTGGCAACGGATTGTGGAGGTTTCTAACATGACAGATTTTGACACAATGAGCCGATCTGAGCTGCGAGCGTATGTTCTAGAACATCGCAACGACCCAGAAGCATTTTATAGGCTCACCGATCGCTTAAAGCACGAAAACCAAGAATCGGTTTGGTACGTCCCGCAAACTCAAGCCGATGTAGACCAGGTACAAGCGTTAATTAAAGAACAGATTCGACCCATTGAAGAATGATCAAAAGCTTGCTGATTCCAGGCTTGTGAGTTTTTAAGAGATAGTAAATGCGGTTAGCTCAAGCGCTCAAGCAGTTTGAAACCGAGCACAATGCGATCGTTTGGAACACCAGCCGCAACTAAATCTTCGGCAACGCCTTCTTCGGTGCCGTCTTTCTGAATCCAAAGTTTGCCGTTAATCAGGTTGATGTGAATCAAGACGTTGTAGATGCGATCGTCGTGGTGCCATCCGGTTTCGATCAAGAGATAGCGATCGCGATCGCGGTCAAACACAAACTCTAGCTGAACGTGATCATCGCTTCCGAGAAATTCTGCATAGTCTTGTAATACTTGCTCGATAACAGATTGGTACTTCTGAGAATTCATCAGACGATTGCCTCCTGGAGCGGTTCAAGGGTCACTAAGAATGATGGCATTAGATTAATTCTCTGACGCGATCGCAAAAAGCAGATTGACCAAAAATCGCTAAGCTTTGTTCGCGTAGCCAGGCTCGATTGCAGCGTGGCTCTGTCGAAGCGTTGCTTTTCAAAATTTCGATGCACGCGATCGCGACTTCGGTTTCATCGCGGTAGGGTACACGCCACCCAAGCAGGCCATCTTGCAGTGGATCAGCCGAGCCGTCTGCATCACCGGATACAACTGGCACGCCAGAAGCCATTGCTTCAAGATACACAATGCCAAAGCCTTCTTGCGATGGCATTACATAAGCATCGGCAAGGCAGTAATGTTTTGGCAAATCTTGAGTGGAAACGAATCCGGCAAAAATGACGCGATCGCTTACGCCCAATTCGGCGGCAAGCTGCGCTAATCTTGGCTGATCGTCGCCGCGTCCGATCACAAGGTATTTCACCGTTGGAAAACTCTGCGCGATCCTATTCAATGCCCGAATCGTCGTGTCAACCCCTTTATAAGGATCTCCTGACCATAACCGAGCAACCGTCATCAAAACTTTTGAGTCAGCGAGCTTGTAACGTTCAACTAAGTCTGGATCTTTCGGTTGCGGATAAAACACAGCGCCATCGATCGAGCAAAACAGCAAATCCACGCGATCGACGGTTACTTCATTGGCTGCACAAAGACGATCGCGGGAATAGCGGCTAATCGTCCAAATGCGATCGGCGTGCTGTAAGGCTTTCTGCTTACGAATCGGTAACGGTTCCCAAACTTCTTTACCGTAAGTGAGAATCGTGTAGGGAATGTTGAGCGGTTCACAAAGCGCCCGAATCAAGGGTGCAAGGTGAATGTGACCGCAGAACACTCGTGCGGGGCGATGTCGAAGCAGATGCGTGAACAGCGCGATCGTCAACCTCACGCGCCCGATCGTTGCTGAACTCGATTTGCCGTAGTGAAATCTCAGTCGAGACGATTCAAGCGAATTTGCAACTTTTCTATCTCGCAGCAAAAAAACATCAGCGTTTGCGCCTCCGATCGCTGCATAAGCTTGCAGAATGTCTTTTACATAAGACTGAATTCCTCCTTCGCAAGTGAAGATCTCAAGGAAAACAAAAACGTGTGATTGAGGCATACACAAAGAAGGGCGAAACGTCCGCCGTAACGAGCATCAGATTACCCGTTCTTTGAATGCCCAAATCAACCCGGAATTGCTCAAGAATTCGATCGCACTTGATTGAGCATTTCAACCAGAATGACGTGTGCTTCTTTAGCATCCTGCAATGTCCGCTCAAACGGAACTCGAATAGAAACTGCCTGACCTTCGACTTGTGCCGAAAGATTCATGCCCTCAGCGTCGATCGATTTCATTTCAGCGCTTTCTGCATTCTCAACGTTGCCAAATTGTTGCGCATAAACCAAAACGGCATCGGCGTGATCTTTATTCATATGGTTGCAGATGCGATCGCTAACCGTTGTTGGAAACGCGCTACTAACAGATTCAGACATAATCAATTTCCCGACTCACTGATCGGATGATATCAAATCGATTCAACACCGTTTGCCTATAACCTCGGACAGATGAAGCGATCAACAGAAATCTGGTTCTGTCTTGGGTGTAGTTTTGCCCGCGAAGCAATGCAGAAATCCGTTTGGTGTGTGGGGTGGCTGGTCACGATCGCGACAATTCTCAGCCCGCAATGGTCGATTGCGGCACCGACTCAGAGCACAAATGCAATCGTGCAGCCAGATACAAAGGCGCGATCGCTGCGGCTTGAAATTCGCTTAAGCCAACGGCGCGTGACGCTGTATCAAAACAACGTTAAAGTTAAAAGCTACCCGATCGCCGTTGGGCGTCCGGGCTGGGAAACACCAAAAGGAAATTTCAAAGTTCAGCAAATGATTCGCAATCCGGTTTGGGTGCATCCGTTTACCGGAGAAGAAGTGCCCGGAGGCGACCCAGAAAATCCGCTCGGTCAATATTGGATCGGATTTTGGACAAACGGCAAAAACTGGATCGGATTTCATGGCACACCAACGCCGAAATCGGTTGGAACCGCAGCTTCTCACGGCTGTATTCGCATGTACAACCAAGACATTCAAGAACTTTTTACGAAAGTCACTCTAGGGACAGAAGTAAGCGTGATTGATTGAATTTAGTTAAGCGAATATACTTATCAAAAAATCAAACCATAGGAAGAGCAGCTTTGTTTTGCGATTTCTCTAAACTGCAACCTGTGGTGATGATCCTATTCGGATTCTTGCTTCCTGACTGATGAGTTTCGATTTAGCCAACCGAAGTCCTTGTGGCTTTGATCATCAAGCAAAGGAGAGACCGATGAACGGAATGAACAAGCGTTTTCAAAAACTTGCAGGAACTATTGGATTAGCTGGATTTGGTTCTATTTTGGCGCTGCCTGCAATGGCGGCACAATCGCCGTTGAACCCAAACCCCAGCATTTTTAGCGAAGCACCGTACACGCGAACCGTTGCTCAAGCAATGCCGACTGAAGCAATGCCGACAATGGCGGCACCGTCGAGCAGTAGTTCTGCACGCAGCACAACGCTTGGAAAAGTTAATCCAAATCCCAGCATTTTTAATGAACCCCCTTACAATCGTGCTTCTGCATCGTCGAGCAGTGGGTCTGAATCTTCAAACACAATGATGTCGCCGAATAGCTCGACGGGCAGCAGTTCGAGCGGCTCAATGATGTCGCCGAATAGCTCAACCGCGTCACCGAGCAGCAGTTCGAGCGGCTCAATGATGTCACCGAATAGCTCGACGGGTAGCAGTTCGAGCGGTTCAATGATGTCACCGAATAGCTCAACGGGTAGCGGTTCGAGCAGCGATACGACTACACAATCTCAGTCTGGATCAGGCTCTACGACTTCTAGCCCGAATCAGCCAAGCACCTCTGATCGTAGTAATACAACCGATCAATCTACTCCTGCACAAGTTCCGAGCCAGTCCGCTCCTGCATCCACACCGGGATCGGGGTCGGTGACAACGCCATCGACGCAAAGCGCACCGGGATCAGGCGATGTGACCGTTCCGACAACGCCTGGATCTTCAGCCACTCCAGCGCCAGGTTCGCCTGCTGATTCAACCACCGTGCCTTCAACGACTGCACCTGGAACTACACCGAATTCGACCACGCCTGATTCAACCACGACGCCGGGTTCGACTTCGCCCGATTCAACCACGACGCCATCTAATTCAGCGCCTTCGACCCCCACAAACACAGCACCAAGCTCAGGTGGACAGTCGGGTAGAGTTCGCGCCTTGTGGTAAATTGACTTTGACTTGATAACTCAAAAAGAGGGACAGTGCGATCCCTCTTTTTGTTTGATTATTGAGGTGATTTTTCAGGGGCAACCCAACGCCAGAGCGGGTGACTTACTCCTTGCTGATGGATTTTGAGCACCATTTTTTCAAGGCGTTGCTGCTCAGCACGCGGTAGCCCAAACAGAATGTTGCGGCTTTGCCAAACTAAAACACTCACCGTCATGCCAATGCAAAGCCCAAGCCCGATCGCGGCAATCGGGTGATACGCCAATCCGTATCGCAATGCTGCCCAGGTGAAGTAGTCGCGCAGCAGCGAAATCGGATAGCGCAATCCCCACAGGCTAAAACTCCCCACCGTTAGCCAAAGCCCCAGAACAAACAGCCAGCGACCGTAAATCGTGACGCGATGAAGTCGTTGGACTGCCGATCGAAACTTTGGATCACTCGAATCTAGCTGTTTCATTGATTCAGATTACCCCGCCGCATCGCTGGGCGAACCGGATTCGATCTCAGCTTTTGAATGTCCGACGATCGCGTGTCCGGTTTTTTCTCGCCACAGGGCTAACAGCGTACTCGCAATGAAAATACTCGAATACGCGCCCATCGTAAAGCCGATAATCAGCGCTAACGTAAAGTTTTTAATCGTTTCGCCTCCGAAAAATAGCAGCGAAAACAGCGTTAATAAAACGGTTAGCGTTGTATTGATCGATCGCGTCAAGGTTTGATTTACCGCATCGTCAACAATATCGTTAATGTGACGACCGGGATTTAGACTAATCGTTTCGCGAACGCGATCGTAAATGACAACGGTATCGGTCACTGAGAAACCAACGATCGTTAACAACGCCACAATAAACAAGCTATCGATTTCAGTGCCGTGAATTAAACCGAGAATGGCAAAGATTCCAACGGTTACGAGGACATCGTGAAACAATGCCACGATCGCAAATAAAGCATAATCAAGCTGAAATCGAAACTTCAGATAAATCGTGATGCCTAAAAACGACAGCAATAATGCGAGCAATCCATTTGTGAACAGTTCTTGTCCGAGCGTCGGCCCAACCGTATCAATTTGCGTTCGAGCCGGATCTAACGCGCCAATTTTCGACTCTAGCTCAGACTGAATGCGCGATCGCTGTTCAACGCTAAGCGAAGACGTGCGAATCGAAATTGCTCGCTGATCTTGTCCCACAAGCTGAACGCTGCTATCGCCGATGTTTTCGGATTTGAGCACCTCGCGCACCGCATCGAGGTTGATCGGACGATCGCAGTTTCCAGGCTTGCTGCAATCGAGTTCAAACTGAAGCCGCGTTCCACCCACAAAATCTAATCCAAGCCGCAACGGTGCGCCAGTTTGCTGCCACAAAATCGCCATTGCAATTAATCCAGCAACGATAATCGCCGACGAAAGCGACCACCAAAGTCCACGCTGGCGAATCACATTCAGCTTCATGACACTGCCTCCGAGGGGGATCGATCGTTGGGTAAATCTGGACAAAATAGCTTGGGCTTGTTGCGGATATTTTTGTCGTTGATCACGTAAAGCAGCATAGTGCGGCTACAGGTCAGCGAGGTAAACAAGCTAATCGCAACGCCCAGCGCTAACGTAATCGCAAATCCGCGCACAATTCCGGGCGGGTCGCTGAGCAGTTCGTTTGGCACACGCAGACCTACAAGGCTAGTCACGCCGTCGATTTGTCGCGCCAGCCAGGTGCTCAATCCAAACAAAGCAGCGCACGCGATTAGCGTGGTCACATGGCTATCGAGAATACTGGAAAAGGCGCGGTGAAATCCGGCTTCGAGCGATCGATACACGGTTTTTCCAGACCGCAATTCTTCTCTAAGCCGCTCAAAAATCAACACGTTCGAGTCTACCGCCATGCCGATGCTGAGAATAAATCCAGCAATTCCCGGCAGCGTCAGCACAACGCCGAGCAGTTTGAACGCTGCCAGCGACAGAATCGAGTAAATGACAAGGGCGATCGCGGCAATCACCCCGGGCAAACGGTAATACACAATCATAAACACGAGCACAAGCATCAACCCGCCTAGCCCCGCGTAAATACTGCGCTGAACGCTGTCTTTACCCAATGAAGCGCCCACGGTTTGATTTCCCACAATTTCTACGGGAACCGGAAGCGATCCGCCGCGTAGCTGCACGGCTAAATCAGTGGCTTCTTCAGCCGTAAAGCGTCCGGTAATGCTGGCTTTGCCGCCGACAATTCCCGTTTGGGCGAATTCTGCGGGCACGTTCGGGAAGCTAATTAATTTGTTGTCAAGAAAGATTCCTAACGCTCGACCCGTTCCCGCGAGGCTTTTAGTGAGTTGAGCAAACTTCTCGCCGCCTTCTTTATCGAACTCTAAGCCGATGTTGAATGCATTTGATCCGGGTGCTGCTTCTGCCTGAGCGTTTCTTAGGTTTTTACCAACCAAAGCAGGCAGATCAAATAACTGCAAAACGCGATCGTCGCTGCCTTTAATCGACGCTTGCAACGCACCGATCGTCGCTTGATCTCCCGCTTTTCTGGCGTCCGCTAAGCGGCGAACATAATCTTGCCGAACGTTTTGTTCTGCAATAAATGAACCTTCCGTTCCAGCTTTTTGTGCCCGAAAATCAAGCTGCGCCGTTCCGCCTAGCACTCGTTCTGCCTGCTGCGGATTATTGACGCCAGGCAACTGCACCAGGATTTTATCTTCGCCTGCTGGCTGAATCACTGGCTCCGACACACCCAACCCGTTAATGCGTCCTTCCAGAACGCGCTTGACGTCATCGCGCTCTTTTGCCGTGATGCGCGGAATGTCTTTGGTGGGCTTAATTTGAACCGTGAGTTGCGATCCACCCTGGAGATCTAATCCGAGGCGGGTGGGTTGCGTGAAGATGACCGCGATCGACGCAATCACCAGCACCAAAATTAACCCTAGTAATGCTCGTTGCCTTCCCATACTGAAACTATCGTTGTGACAAAGGCTATAATAACGCTTTATCGATTCGGCGTAATACAGAGTACACGAATAGAAAAATCAATGCGAATTATTTTTTAGCGGGTTGAGTCGGGTCAGGAGACGGCGCTTCTCCTCGCAGTTGTGCAGCTACCTTCGAGGCTTCTTCCGCACTAAACCCTCCTGTAATACTGACAGCCCCGCCTGTAATTCCGGTTGGGGCAAATTCAACGGCGATCACAGGTGCATTAATCAAGCGATCGTTGAGAAAAATCCCCACCGATCGTCCCGTTCCCGCTAACTTCTTTGTCAAGACCGTAAATGCTTTACTTCCAGCATCGTCGAATTTCAAGCGGATCGCGGAATTGTTTGAAGAATCGGTTGCTTCTACACGGGCATCGATTAAATTCTTCTCGGTGATCGTCGCGGGCTTGAACAACATCGCGATCGCTGCGTCGCTGCGTTTGAGTGCGGCTTCGGTCTTGGCGATTGCCGTTTGATTGCCAGATTGTTTTAGCTCAGTTTGTTGCTTTAAGAGGTTTTGCTGGACTTGTCGCTCAACCTGAAGACGAGCTTCAGTTCCCGGTTTTTGTTCGCGAAAGTCAAGTCGAACCGTGCTGCGTTTAACAGTCGTTGAGACGTTAGTGGTATTGGGTAAAAATTTCTCCAAAACTTCAGGTTTTTCACAGTCGATCGCGATCGACCCTAGAGCCAAAACGAGCAAGACCGATTGCAGCTTTATCATCGTAAGACCCACTCGAATGACTTTGATCTTAATTACATCATTGCAGACGAGTGAGTTCAGGAATTCGTTTCTTTACATATTCAAACTTTCAGCGCCACCATGTTTCGTACCGCTTCAATAATTTGCTGCGGCTGCACGATCGTCAACGCTTCTAGCGTGCCGTTGTACGGGGTTGGAATGTCTTGCGATGACAAGCGCAATACGGGCGCGTCGAGTTCGTCAAAGAATCGATCGTTGATCGACGCAATCAGTTCTGCGCCGATTCCTCCGGTTTTCATGCATTCTTCAACAATAATCACGCGGTGAGTTTTGCGAATTGACTTTCCGATCGTTTCAAAATCAAGCGGCTTGAGCGACAGCAAATCGATTACTTCTGCGTCGTAGCCTTCTTTTTCCAGCGTTTTCATCGCTTGCATGACGTGGTGACGCATTCGCGAGTAGGTCAAAATCGTGACGTCGCTGCCTTTACGCACAACTTCAGCTTTATCGAGCGGCAAATAATATTCGCCATCGGGCAAGTTTTCTTTCAGGTTGTACAACAGCACATGCTCGAAAAACAAAACGGGATTTTCATCGCGAATTGCAGATTTGAGCAAGCCTTTTGCGTTGTACGGCGTTGAGCAAGTCACGATTTTTAATCCGGGAACGGCCTGGAAATAAGCTTCTAATCGCTGCGAATGTTCAGCACCAAGACGACTTCCCACGCCACCGGGCCCGCGAATCACGATCGGGATTTTGAAATTCCCGCCCGACGTATAGCGCAGCATTCCCGCATTATTGGCGATTTGGTTAAATGCCAACAGCAAAAAGCCCATATTCATTCCTTCGATAATCGGGCGCAGTCCGGTCATGGCCGCCCCGATCGCCATTCCGGTAAAGCTGTTTTCCGCGATCGGCGTATCGAGCAGGCGCAGTTCTCCGTACTTTTTGTACAAATCTTTGGTGACTTTGTACGAACCACCATAATGACCGACATCTTCTCCCATTACGAGCACGGTCGGATCTTTTGCCATTTCTTCGTCAATGGCTTCTCTGAGGGCATTGAAGAACAGCGTTTCTGCCATCGCTTTATCTGTAAGTAATTGGGCTGCAAGACTTTTTATTCTAAAGGACGTTGGTCGATCGAGAAAGTCTCAATGTAGGATTATCAAACTTTAGTTCGGTATTGCAACACACTCATAAATGACAAGAACTCCCCTCGAGCAGGAAGACTGGGGTTCGGGCATCTACTTTTTGCCAAAGCATCTGCATGCTGCTTTAGTGGCAATTAATCAGCTTCCGGCAACTAAAGAAACGCTGTGGATTCGGCTGCTGGAACGAGAAAGCGTTCAAAATCAGGCGGTTCCTGCCGTTTCCGCAAATAAAAAAGGCGCGAACTTAATCGCGCCTTTTTTGCAAGGATCTAGAGCGAGGCAGATTACATCATGCCCATACCGCCCATACCCCCCATGCCGCCCATGCCGCCCATGCCACCCATGTCAGGGGCACCAGCCGCCGCTTTTGGTTCCGGCTTCTCAACAACCAGCGCTTCGGTTGTCAGCACCATCCCCGCGATCGATCCTGCATCTTGCAGCGCCGATCGCACCACTTTCGCCGGATCGACAATGCCCGATGCCATCAAGTCTTCATACGAGTTGGTCATCGCGTTGTAGCCTTCGTTAAAGCTCATGCCGCGCACTTTCTCAACCACAACCGAGCCTTCTGCACCCGCGTTGTCGGCAATCTGACGCAAGGGCGCATCGATCGCTCGCATCACGATATCCGCGCCGATTCTTTCATCAACACTAAGCGTTGATTTAAGCTCTTCAAGCTTGCTGCCCAAGTGAATCAGCGTCACGCCGCCACCCGGAACAATGCCTTCTTGAACGGCTGCTTTAGTGGCGTTGAGTGCGTCTTCGATGCGGAGTTTACGATCTTTAAGTTCGGTTTCGGTTGCCGCTCCTACTTTGATCACCGCAACACCGCCCGCGAGTTTTGCAATTCGCTCGGTGATTTTTTCTTTGTCGTACTCAGAATCGCTGCGATCGATTTCTTGACGCAGTTGAGCGACGCGCTTTTTCACGTTCTCGCTGTTAGCCACGTCAGAAACGATCGTGGTTGCATCTTTGGTGATCGTGATTTTTCTCGCGGTTCCAAGCATGTCTGCCGTGACCGTATCCAAGCTCATTCCAATGTCTTCAGAAATCACTTGACCATCGGTGAGAACGGCGATATCTTCCAGCATTTGCTTGCGGCGATCGCCAAATCCCGGTGCTTTAATTGCTGCCGCATTCAGCACGCCGCGCAGACGGTTTACCACTAGCGTTGCTAAAGCTTCGCCTTCGATGTCTTCAGCAATAATCAGCAACGGTTGACCCGCCCGCGCAATTCGCTCTAGCACCGGAACGAGTTCTTGAATCGAGCTAATCTTTTTGTCGCACAGCAAAATCGCGACGTTTTCGTACTCAACGATCAAGCGTTCGGTGTCGGTGACAAAATACGGCGAAATGTAGCCGCGATCGATTTGCATTCCCTCGACTACATCCATTTCGGTTGCCAGCGATTTCGATTCTTCAACCGTAATCACGCCATCGCGACCGACTTTATCCATTGCTTGAGCGATCATTTGTCCGACTTCTTCATCGTTGCCGGCCGAAACTGTGGCAACTTGCGCGATTTCTTTTCCTTCAACGGGTCTAGCGGCAGATTGAATTTCTTCAACGAGCTTGGCGATCGCTTTTTCAATGCCACGCCGCAAACTCACCGGATTCGTTCCGGCTGCCACGTTTTTCATGCCTTCGCGAATCATTGCTTGAGCCAGCACCGTTGCCGTTGTGGTTCCATCTCCGGCTAAATCCTTTGTTTTCGATGCGACTTCGCGAATCAGCGCAGCACCCGTATTCTCAAGCGGATCTTCAAGTTCGATTTCTTTGGCGATCGTCACACCGTCATTTACAATTTGCGGCGCACCAAACTTTTTCTCCAGCAGCACGTTACGCCCCCGTGGGCCCAACGTGACGCGCACCGCATCGGCTAAGGCATTCACGCCACGCTCTAAGGCTTGCCGGGATTCTTCATCAAAGACTACATACTTCGCCATAGGGTTCTCCCAGTTCTCCACCTGACAATTTAGCACTCACTGACAAAGAGTGCTAAACCGATACTAGATCGGAAAACCGAAACAAGGAACTTTAACCGCTTTCAAAATCGAGAATTCAATCCGCGATCGAGAATCTTAACTAACGTGAGTTTGGGATCACAAATGGCTTGAATCGGGTGTGAATCGGTGGACGGGCGGGTGGTTGCACAAACCGCGCCCGCGTTTACGGATTAACCCAAGCTCACGTTTAACGTTGCCGAAAGCGAGTCATAGCCGAGTTGAGACTTTAACGGGCTGATAAGCGTCCACAAACGCATCTTGTAATGCTTGAGCGTAAGGCAATAACAAGCCGATCTGCTCAGGCGTGAGCCGTGAGAGCATTTCTTGTTGAAGCGATCGCACAATCGCTTCAACAAGTCCCCACTGCACCCCCACACTTGGAAACACAGCAAGGCATAGCGGCAAGAGTTCGCGCTCGATCGCGCTTGGGTTGTTTTCTAGCACACTGAGATAAAAATAGCCTTGTACCATTGTTAAATCTCGCACGGTTGAAGCCGCAACCGCCGATTGATTCAGAGCACCCCGACGGCTCGAATGCCTGGAAAAGTGCCGCGTCGATTGCTCAAAGACGCGATTTGCAATGTCCTGCGTTTGCGGCATGAGGCGCTCAACAATGACCACTTGTTCAGCGTTCGGAGAGCGCTGCGCTGCTGCACAAACGCGCTGCCACGGAATACAAAGCTGCTCTTCGACAAACTTGAGAAACGGCGTGATCAAAACGGTTTCGCAAGGCGTAATTTTTTGATAAATATCCTGGGTTGTGAAATGAAACTGAGTGGTGATAAAGCTAAACGTGCGCGGATCTGGAGCACTCAAAAAGGACGCTTTTAACTCGGATAAAACCGGATCAAGCACTTCCGCAAGCTGCTCGATCATCGGTAGCATCAGCGACGGCAGCGCAAGGCGGCGAAATACATCTCTCGAAACCGTGATGTATTTAAGGTAAGTGCTCGGCGACTCTTGCTGCTGATACAGCTCAAACACTTTATCGTACACGCGCTTGATCGAGGGTGCTAAGCGACGCGCTTGATCAAGCGTGACAATGTTGGGAATGTAGCTATACAGAAAGTTGGCTTCGAGTCCGGGCAGTTCCGACTGAATCGACAGCAGCGCCTGCAACCGATGCACAGTTCGCGCTCGTCCTGATGGCGATGCACATTGAACTAGCTCTGCGATCGGGAACTGACGTTTATCGGCAGGCAAGCTTGATAAATCAGGCAAATAGCGTTCACTCCACAGCTTAATCAGCCGATGAGCCGATCGATAATTTGCAACGTCTTCAGTTCTTGACATTAAACTTTTTCCAAACGGGTATGAATACGGCTTGCCGTGCGGTTCTTTGGCAAACATTTGCCTTATTGCCGCAACAGCAGAATTGAGCAGGAACGGAAATAAAAGTGCACTCGGCTAACGTGCAAAAAACTCAAATTTCACGTTCAGCTTCAAACGAAGCGGTAGATCATCCACAAAGGCGTACAATGCTGTGATTCATAAGACCCAGTATTCTCACCGAGTCAACTCGCACGGCGATTTGAGCGATCGCTCGATTCATCCCTGACTGTTCAGTAATACTACATAATTCTGATAAGGACGAAAATAATATTTAGAAGATATTATTCTCTGCATTGTTAATTTTACGTGAACTTGCTCAGATGCTGATAAGCTACTAACATAACGATTACCAGTATTTCTACCAAAGTTGTGTGCTGAGCTAAAAGAAAGCTTCGAGTTAAGAATTGGTGCATCTGAGCGAATCGAAGACTGGTACCAGTCGGGGTTTTAGCTGCATACTCTTTTAAGCTTATGCGGACATGAATCACTGATTGCAATTCAAAGGAGCGATGAGCACGATGACAATTGCTCAAAAAGCATTGCGGCACGAGCTTGGAGACATGATGAGCACGGTTTGCTTTA
>CAXUFL010000065.1:0-23754 GCA_964250455.1 uncultured bacterium | reverse complement strand
AAAAGTCAACGGCTGCGAGGGTTTCGAGCGTTGGCACATCGCCTGCACAAGCCATAACCACATCGGTTTCAGCCGCTTGATCGTTACTCGCCCAGTTCCAGATGCCGACGCCTGCCGTACAGTGTTTGATCGCTGCATCCATGTCTAACCATTGCAGTTGCGGTTGTTTTCCAGCAACGATCACATTCACGTATTGCCGACTGCGCAAACAGTGATCTGCAACCGATAACAACGTGTTCGCATCGGGGGGTAAATAAATTCGCGTCACGGTTGCTTTTTTATTCATCACCACGTCAATAAACCCGGGATCTTGGTGAGTAAAGCCGTTGTGATCTTGCCGCCAAACGTGCGACGTGAGCAAATAATTTAACGACGCGATCGACCGCCGCCACGGAATATGGCGACAGGCTTCGAGCCATTTTGCGTGTTGGTTAAACATCGAATCGACGATGTGAATAAACGCTTCGTAGCACGAAAAGAATCCGTGGCGTCCGGTGAGCAAATAGCCTTCGAGCCAGCCTTGACACAAGTGCTCGCTCAACACTTCCATCACGCGCCCGTCGAGGGAGATGTGATCGTCGTTGGGAAGAATTTCTCCGGTGAACACGCGATCGGTGGCTTCTAAAATAGCGCTCAGTCGATTGGAATTGTTTTCGTCCGGCGACATGACCCGGAAATTATGATTTTTTTCGTTGAACTTCATGACGTCGCGCAGAAACTGACCGAGAATTCGCGTAGATTCAGCTTCTACGGTTCCGGGCTGCTCGATATTAACCGCATAATCGGCGAAGTTGGGCAGTCTCAAATCTTTGAGTAAAACGCCGCCGTTCGCGTGAGGATTTGCGCCCATGCGTCGATCGCCCTTCGGCGCGAGTTCTTGAAGTTCTGGAATCAGCGTTCCGTTTGAGTCGAATAATTCTTCGGGTTTGTAGCTACGCATCCAGGCTTCGAGCATTTTCAGGTGATTCGGATGGCTGGCAAGTTCAGCAAGCGGCACTTGGTGAGCGCGAAACGTGCCTTCGATTGGTATGCCGTCTACTTCTTTTGGGCCTGTCCAGCCTTTCGGCGTTCTGAGTACAATCATCGGGTACAACGGACGCTCTCTAAATCCGTGCGTTCTTGCTTCTCGCTGAATGCCTTGAATTTCCTGCACGATTTCATCGAGCGTGCCCGCCATGATTTGATGCATGACGGTGGGATCGTCGCCTTCAACGAAGTACGGCTTGTAGCCATAGCCGAGAAAAAGCTGTTCGAGTTCTCGATCGCTTAGTCGTGCCAAAACGGTTGGATTGGCAATTTTATAGCCGTTGAGGTGCAAAATCGGTAAAACTGCACCGTCGCGAGCAGGATTAAGAAATTTATTTGAGTGCCAGCTTGCCGCCAATGCTCCGGTTTCCGCTTCTCCGTCTCCGACCACGCAGCAAACAAGCAAGCCTGGATTATCAAACGCTGCACCGTAGGCATGAGCGATCGAGTATCCTAATTCTCCGCCTTCGTGAATCGATCCGGGCGTTTCGGGCGCGGCGTGGCTAGGAATTCCGCCCGGATAAGAAAACTGTAAAAACAGCTTCTTCATGCCTTCTTCGTCGGGTGTGATATGCGGGTACAGTTCGCTGTAAGTGCCTTCGAGATAAGTGTTGGCAACCATGCCTGGACCACCGTGTCCTGGCCCTGCGATATAGATTGCGTCGAGATCGTAGCGTTTAATAATGCGGTTGAAGTGGGCGTAGATAAAATTCAGTCCCGGTGTGGTACCCCAATGACCGAGTAAGCGCGGTTTAATGTCTTCGATTTTTAACGGTTGTCTCAAAAGTGGATTGTTGCGCAGATAAATTTGACCGACCGAAAGATAGTTCGCAGCGCACCAGTAAGCGTTTAGTTTTTGCAATTCTTCCGGGCTAAGCGGTGATTTCGTTTGAACGGAGTTAGCAACTGTCATAAAAGTTATCCGCAGAGAATCGCCGTTATTGTGCCGGATCGACATTTTGTATAAATCTGTCAGGAGTTAGGCATTTCCAGGCAATTCGCTTTAGTTTGTTTAACAAAAGGTGAAGTTGCAGTTAAGTTTGCCGCAAAAATTTGAGACAGATCGCCGCGATAGAACTTCACGTGTTGCAGGTCACATCGACAATTTCGCTTTTTGTATTTGCTATTTTTTAACCTTATTTGCAGTTGTAATAACCACATTTGTTAATTCGATTGATGCTTGAATAAATAGTGCATCAGCATTTGTTCATAACCCTATCAAACTCAATCAAAACTTTAAGAAAAGACATCGCGAAAAAGGTTGCTCGACAACAAGCCATGATCATTTGAAAAGATTCAGCGATCGCACCAGCAATTTTTGATCGAAAAAGTGCCATTAACGATTGAAAAAGCTTTTTTCTAATCCGATCGAGTGACTGCAAGAAGCTTAAAGCAATGCGTCTTCTCGCTTTGTGCGATCGCACGAAATTTGCCGCTCTTAGCTCCGCTATTGCCGATGGTTTTTCTCGGCAAGCAGGGTTAGTTTTGTGTCGAATTAACCTTGTATGATCTTTTAAGACGAGTGTTGGAATTTTAGGAATGTCTGAGCTACCGCCGCTCAATATCGATACGATTTGGGGAATTTTGAACGACACGATCGACGACGCTACCGCAAATCAACTCGTGTGTCACTGCCTGGGATATCGCGATTCTGATGCAAGCAACGTCGCACCGGAGTGGCGAGACGCTTATCCTGAGCCGCCAAACTTCATCGAAAGTCGTCCGGCAACAGTGAAACTAACGCGATCAATTCCTTTAGAAAATAAGCAACTCTTAAAAGAGCAACTCGGCTTTGAAGGGTATACAGTAAACGAACTCGTACCGCGCAAAACTCGTCGTGCAACGATGGCAAACTGGTTACTCAGCTTTATGCAGCAAAATAGAATTAACCCTTAACGGAGATTGATATGGGAATCGAGCGTCGAATGTCGAGAGAAATGTTTGTACCAGCCGAAACCGTGCAACTGCGCCAAATGTGCTTTACGCCTGGAAAAGTATTTCAGCCAGGTCTCTATATTGCAGGCGATTTGCCTGATGTGGCCTTTGAAATGGGATTGGTCGATCGACTGCCTCCGGTGCGCGGTAAGAGTGCCGAAATTCGAGAAGCGCCTCCAGAATGAGCAATCCTTACGCTTGGATTGATGCTTCGCTCAATACGATTCATCGAGCGGGCTGGTCTCGATCGACGCGCACGATTCAGGCCCGTCCGGGTGCGATCGTGCAAATCGACGGGCGCGATTATCTCAATTTCGCCAGCAACGATTATCTAGGATTAGCAGGCGACGATCGCTTAATGCAATCTGCGATCGCGGCTGTTAAAGGCTACGGCACAGGCAGTACGGGATCGCGATTAATTACCGGACATCGAGCCATCCATCGCGATTTAGAGCAAGCGATCGCCGCGCTCAAACAAACCCAGGATGCGATCGTGTTTAGCTCTGGGTATTTGGCGAATTTGGGCACGATTAGCGCCCTTGTGGGTAAACGCGATTTGATTCTTTCGGATCAATACAATCATTCAAGTTTGAGAACGGGTGCGATCGTGAGCGGAGCTACGATCCTCGATTATCACCACTGCGATATGCAGGATTTGCAAACGAAATTAAAGCAGCAACGATCGCAGTTTCAGCGCTGTTTGATTATTACAGACACGGTTTTTAGCATGGATGGTGATTTGTGCCCGTTGCCTCAACTGCTGGATTTAGCCGATCAGTTTAACGCGATGGTGCTGGTGGATGAAGCCCACGCAACGGGCGTAATGGGCGCAACCGGGGCGGGATGCGTGGAGCATTTTGGCTGCACCGGACGATCGATCGTGCAAATGGGAACGCTGAGCAAAGCGCTTGGAAGTCTGGGCGGATACGTGGCGGGATCGGCATCGCTGATTGATTTTCTCAGAAATCGCGCTGCAAGCTGGATTTATACAACTGGACTCTCTCCCGCCGATACAGCCGCCGCATTGATGGGAATTCGCGTTGTGAATCAAGACCCTGATCGCCGACAAACTCTGTGGCAAAACGTTGCGCTGCTGAAGAACAGGATCGCCTCGTCACCGCTTAAACTGTTGCCGTCGGACTCTCCGATTTTGTGTTTAGAATTGCCGTCGGTTGAAGCCGCGCTACAAGCCGGACAGAAGCTTGAATCTCAAGGCATTTTTGCGCCTGCAATTCGCCCGCCCACGGTTCCCACAAGCCGAATTCGCATCACGATCATGGCCACGCACGATCGATTCCAGATCGATCGATTGATTCAAGCGTTGAATAGTTTATAATCCCGCAAACCATTCATAGCCTTGATCTTCCCAATAGCCGCGCACGGGTGATAACTGACTAGTCAACGTGACTCGCGTGACCCATTTACTTTGCTTGTAGCCGAGTTTAATCGGCGACGCTAACCGCAACGGCGCGCCGTTTTCGATCGGCAACGGCTGATTGTTTTTTTGATACGCCAATAGCGTTTGGGGATGCAAACACGATCGCAAATCCCAGCTTTCGTAATAGCGATCGGCAGATTGAAAATACACGTATTTCACGCCTTCTTTCGGTTGTGCAAGCTGGATTAAATCACGCAGTCGCACGCCGCCCCACTGAACGATCGCGGCCCATCCCTCGACGCACACATGGCGAACAATCATCGAGGTGAGCGGCAATTTATAAATCTCATTCATACTAAGCTGCATCGGATGATTCACTTCACCATCAATGATCAGCTTGAACGTTTGCGGATCGATGTTGGGCGTGAATCCAAACGTGTTGACGATGAGGTTTTGAGGTTCAATTTGATTCGGTGCGAATTCGGGAACTGGCTTTTGGGGGTTAAAAATTAATTCTTCAAACTTTTGATTGAGCGGTTCAGTTGCGGCACCGACTAAATCTGCCACGATCGGCACGCCGCACCCACCGAGCAATAATCCGGTACCGGATATTCCAGCAAGCTGAAGCAACTGACGACGAGAAACATTTTTCATACAAAATTTTTGATGCAAAGATTTTTTGTGATGTCATCCAAGCGATGCCGAATCAATTCCAGCCTAAGCTAAAAGCCGTTGAACTGAAATCGCAGTTTCTGGAAACGCGATCCGGCAAACAAGGATGATGCGATCGCATCATCCGGTTCTGGCTCTGAGTCGTTGGGTAACGGGATGGGCTTTGCTTCTCGCACCTTTGCACGATCACGCAATCGGTTTCGTAGATATTCCGCCGCTTCATTGCTAGACGACGAATGAGAAACGCCTGCATCGACCGCATGATGATAACGATCGATTCAGTTGGAATCATAAAATCCTCACCAAAACATCGAATCGACTAAGCGAGAACCCCCCACCTTGATTGCCAGCATCGAATGCACGATCGCGAATCCGATCACGATCGGGACGCTCATAAAATGCACAATGCGCAACGCTTGCCAATCGCCAAACATATCCACGACCCAGGGAAACTGCGCAGGTTTGTACATCCCAACGCCGCTTAAAATTGCCAACAGCAGAATCGGCACGATCGACGTATAAACAATCCGATGCCATGCATACGCTTTGCGTTTTGGGTTCTGACCGATTTGCAGCGCTTTCACATCTTTATTGCTGACAAATCGATGCTTCCAGCGCTGCGTGACCACAATATAAACGCCATACCACAGCAAATTAAGCGAAAACAGCCACATCGCCGCAAAATGCCAATCTCGACCGCCCGCCAGCCAACCTCCCAGCGTAAACAACGGCGGAATCGGAATGCCCGATCGTCCACCAAAAACCGGATTCGCGTTGTAGATTTGTAAACCACTGGTTAGCATGACAAACAAACTAACCACATTAATCCAGTGAAACGTTTTTGCAAGAATCGCTTGCTTGGGTAACAGCTTAAGATCCATTTCCAAAACAGTTAAGAAAAGTGTCGCTACTGTTACTGTAGACGGTTTTGCAAGCTACTCGGCTGTCCAAGTCGATTTCCAAGCAAGCTGAGCTTCGGCGATCGCTTGTTCGCGCCGTTTCTTTTGGTACTCACGCCCTACTGCTTGAAACTGTTTTTGCAGTTCGCGAATTTTTGTCCGCCAGGTTGTTAGCGTTGGATCGTTAAATTCAAGTTCTGCTAAACGCAAATTAACCGCCACAATATGCATTAATGCAGTCGTTGACGACTTTGCGGCTTCGGCGTCCGGCGATTTTTCACCCGCTTCAACTAAAAGATTGAGTAAATTAGGCGTTCCGGCAAGCGGCACCTCTGACCTAAACGAATCATTGCCTTCAGCTTTAGCGGCAGCGTCGAGAATCGGCTGGGGAATTCGCTTTGGCAAAATTTCCGCCTGCTGCAAAAGCTGATTTGCCGCACTCGATGCCAGCTTCAGCGTTTTCAGGATCGCTCGTTCGGTTTGCTCTTGCCATTCGGCTAACGCTTCGATCGGCGACAGTTTGATCGCGTCCGGTGACTCTAAATCCTCATCCGACAGCAACGCTTCTAAATCATCGGGTTCGTCGATTTCGTTGAACTCCTCGATTGCGGCTTCGATCGACTTCAATCCCTCGATCATCTGCTGTTCGGTTTGAACCGCCAAATCCCGCAGGCTGTCTTGGAACTGCGATCGCGCTTGCATCGGCAACGCCAAAAACTGTTTTGGATAGCCTTCAGTACAAATGTGATAGCACGACAAAATGATTTGCTGCCGCACTACCTGACCTAAACTTTTAAGATAGCCGCGATAGGTTTCTTGAAATGCATCGCCTAGCATTTCGATTTGCTGATCCAACGCGGCCAGCCGTTGCGCAATTTGATCGATCGATCCCACCATCACCATGCCATACAAAAAGCCATTCTTACAAGGATAGCGATCTCAGGCGCAGTCGGCGCAGTCAATTGCCCTACTCGTTTAATGAGCAGGGCAATTTAAACTCATTTCAACTGCGATCGATAGCTTGTCGTATCCAATCCCGCCCGCCCCGGCGTCGGATTTTGACCGATCAACTGTTTTAAGCGCGTAATGCGATCGGCCGTTGCGGGGTGATTAGCCAAAAACGTTGGCGGAGACGGAAACTGCAACAGCTTTTGCATAAAGGCAACCATCGCAGACTGCGCGTATCCCACTCGACTAATCGTACTCAATCCACGCTGATCGGCTTCGTACTCATGCTGACGACTATTTGGAAGCCGAAGCGCAACCTGCACGCCGAGATTCACCGCCGTACTGCGATCGAGTCCTCCCGCCGCTAACAAGCCTTGTTGAATCGCCGCACTGCGCATATCTCTAAGCGCGTGACGCGCAGCAATGTGCCCCATTTCGTGACCGATGACGCTGGCCAATTCTGCTTCGTTGTCTGCCGCCTTTACTAAACCACTGTGAACATACACAAAGCCGCCCATTGTCGCAAAAGCGTTGATGCTTTTATCGTCAACGACTTGAAACGTGTAGCGAATGTTGGGTCGATCGCTGTACGGCACCAAGCGCTGACCGACGCGATTAACATAATCGGTAATCGCCGGATCGCGCAGCAGCCGAACTTGGCTCGACGTGATTTCGTTATTAATTTGGCGTCCGAGATCGGCTTCTTGCGCATCGGACAAGTTAGAAAGCTGAAAACCTTGAAAAATTTGCACACCGCCGCGAATTAAGTCGCCCCAAGAAAAAGCTTGAGACGCGAGCGGCTGACCGATAGCAATGCCAACCACGATCGCCAGCGACAAAATCGGATATAACCAGCGACGACGTAAGGACTTTGTAATCATAGTGAAGTTATCAAGAAGCGCTGTAGTTGAACGACGCGATCGATCCGCATTTGGTTGCAGATCGATCAAAGAAATTTGATTCGCGTTTCTTTGAGAAAGTTGCGCGAATCCGTTTGATCTGATGTTAATCTTGAGGGCGCGATTCATGCGGGATGTTGTGATTCAATTCAGCAACGTTTCATTTCACGACAACTAGAAACGTAACATTATGGCTATTCTGGATTCTCAAGGTCGGTTGTTTGGCAAATTCAGCATTCTCGATGTCGGAGCGGCGATCGTGATTTTGCTGGTTGTGTTTGGGATTTTTCTGTTTCCTGGCAAGTCGGGATCGCTGGCTCAAATGGGGGCGCGTCAGCCAGTTGAGGTGGATGTGGTCGTCAAAGGGCTAAACGCCAGCGACCCGAAAAGCTTTATGCAGGCGGGCAGTAAAACGAATATTATTGTGCGCAAACAACCGTCGGGTACGGCAACGCTAAAGGCGGTGAAGTATTTGCCGCGCACGGTTGCCGTGCCTCAACCGGATGGATCGCTCAAGGTGCTCAATGATCCTCGGCCGGAACTCGGATTGATGACAGACATGATGTTGACGCTTTCAAGCGATGCTCAAGTTGTCGAAGGAACGCCCGTGTTAGGCGGCGAGAAAGTTAAAGTCGGCACGCTGCTCGAAATTGATGGCCCGACTTACAACTTTGGAACGAGCGTGATCGCGGTTCGGATTAAGAACAGCAAATCATAAGTCGGTGAACAGGATTAAATTGATCGTGGGGTTTGGGTTTCGACTGCGCTCAACTCGCGAAGATGGTCGTCTTGAGCGTTGAGCGCAGTCGAAACGCGGCGATCGATCATTTTGTCCATCGACTTAAGACTTGATGATTAGAACTGGAACGCTTTATGGCGATCGCAATAAAAGTTTTGCGTAATTAACCTGTTTGTATATCTAGCGTGAGATTCGGTTAAGCGGGCGCGACTGAAGGCGCGGCTACACAGACAAAACCCGCCCGAAGCGGGTTCCTCACAGCAAATTTTGGGTCGAGTTCGCCTAGCGCAACTCCGAAGGAGCCGCGTAGTCGGAGGCAATGTGCGCAGCTAATATTAGTTGTCAGGCGGGTTACTTCTGATCTAGAACTCAAATTATTTATCAATCGATGTGCGTATCTGACGCTGCCCGATCTCTATCCATACCCGCACTCCCGACACTTAACTTGAGATGAACCAACCCTGTCTGGATCGCGATCAAATTGCTCCGGCGGGGGTCAGTCCTAACAAGCTGAGTAATCGATCGTCATCAAAATGCGCTTCGATCATTTGACAAATGCATTGAAACTTAATCGGCTCATGCAGCCGCACTTCTCCAAACGCTCGATCGATAATCTCAACGGTTGTCAACGTATCGAGATCAACCGAAAGAATTGGAACTTCTAAATCTTCAGCGCGGCTAATAATTTCTTTTACAGGCGGAATGTGTCCGGTCAGAATTAAGCATTGCGTCGAGGTTTCTAGCGCTGCAAGTTGCAGATCAGTGCGATCGCCCCCGGTCACAACGGCCATATTATGCCGCGCTCGGAAGTATTTCAGCGCAGAATTCACGTTCATTGCGCCGATCGTCAAACTTTCGACCATATGACTCAAGCGATCGCCGCGACACAGCACTTCCGCATTAAGTTGATGCACGAGTTCGGCAACGCTCACACTCCGAAGCAGCGTGCTGCTTGGCAAAACGCCAAAAACAGGAATTCCGTGTGCTTCGAGAAACGGACGCATCGACGTTTCAATGAATTCGATTTGATCGTTCGGCACGTCGTTGATCAAAACGCCGATCAAGCGATCGCCTAGCTGCTGTTTCGCGGCAATCAACCCATCTACAAGCAACGGCGAATGATACCGTGCCACTAGCAAAATTGACGCTTGAACGGCGGTTGCAACCTGCAACAACGATAAATCAAACAGCGTTCCTTCGCTTAGCGTTCCCGGCCCTTCGAGAATGGTTAAATCGCCGCTTTGGGCTTGTGCCTGACGCACTAAAAGCTGTTGATAATCGGTTTGGTCTTGATGGTGTAGACGTTTCTCGATCGTATCTGCGTTCAGCGTTAAAACCGGAGGCTGCAAGCGATCGTTGGGTAAACCCAGGGTTTGAGCCACAAACTGAATATCACCGTCGCTGTCCGCCATTTGGGTTTGTCCCCAACCCCCGCCAAGCGGCTTTCCGTAGGCAAGATCTAGCCCTTTGGCTTTGAGCTGATGCGCAATTCCTAAAATTGTCGCAGACTTACCACTATAAGCTTCAAGAGATCCGATCAGTAAATACTTTGCGGACTTTGGCACGCCGTTACTCCACTGAATTCGATGTTGCCAAGCGCCGTTGCAGGCAGCAAGACTTTTACCTTACGCTTGACGTTGCGCATTTGCAAGCGACAAACGCACAGATTCAATTAATCGAATCTGTGATCGCTATTGTAGAAACATAAGTTTTTCTTTGCTACACAATAAAACTTGAGTTGGGATCAAAATCCCAACTCGCCCCCTGTTTCCCTCGCTTGTCTTGCAGCCGCACGGCTTGCCTGCTCTGCTTTCTGCCGTTTTTCCAACCTGTCAAACTGATGTTAAGAATTAACGTGAGTTCGGGTTAATCCATAAACGCGAGCGCGACTCAGTTAGCTGCGCACATTGCCTGCGGCTACGCGGCTACACAAACGAAGCCCTCCTGCGGGGACTGATCTTTACCATTGGCTCTCAACCCGCAAAGGCGGGTTTTGTCTGTGTAGCCGCGAATTTATTCGCCAGGCTTCTGAGGAAACGACCCGCCCATCCACCGATTCAGACTCCATTCAGGCCATTTGTTATTCCGAACTCACGTTAAGAATTAACGTTGGCTCAGCGATCGCGGTAAATGGTACCAATTTTTCACATTGCACTGAATTGCGGGCGATTTCGTGCAACGACTAATCCTTTTTCGTCGAACTCGTGTTTGGTTAAAACTGAACGTCATCATCGTCATCGTCGCTAGGATCATCGATTCCGTAAGAAGCTTGCTCTGCGATCGCCGTTACGTCGATCGTTCCTGCTTCGGGTACCGTCAATTCTGGCGATTCACTGCTTTCTGATTCTAAATTCACAACTGAACCGTTAAACGCTTCGGCTAAGTGCCTTGCGGCTCGTGTCACTTCGTCATCTTGCCAAGCAGGTCGAGAAGCGGCAACCGATTCAGAGGCTTCAGCGCGAGACGCTTCGCCGTTTGACACGGTTCCTTCGGAGCTGCGCGAAGCATCAAGCGATTCTGATCGTGGAGCGGACAAAACAGGTTGCGCAGAAACTTCAGCGTCGTTTGAATTAGAAGATGGTGCAAGTTCGATTCTTTCGGTGTTGTGCGCAGCGTCGATCGGCGTTGCGCTAGGTGCGGGTGGATCTGCAACCTGTAAGCTTAGCTTCAGTCCGCCTTTTAGCGTTTTTGCACAAGCTTTTCCAAGCTGCGATCGCTTTTGCTGAATCATCGACAGCATTGACTTACTTTTAACGCCGATAATCACTTCGTCATCTTTGAGCGCAAGTAAAAAGCAATTGGCACTAACTAGTCCTTTAGCCGATTCTGGTTCAATACTGTTCAGAATGCGCTGCCATTGTTGCTCTAAATTAATCTGCTCAGTGTTAGGAGTGTGAGCCGTTTTGCTTGCGTTATTTTCTGCGCGAGTTGGCTCAATCGGCGTCATTTCTGCCGGACGTTTTGCCAGCAATTCTTCAACCGAGGAAAGCGATTCGAGTTTTGGCGTTACCGATGACTTTTGCACCGCCAAAACGGTTGGTTTAGTTGGTTCAGGGCGTTGCCCGATCGCGGCTTGTGGTTCAGGTTTAAAGCTCGAAGGAAATAGCCCCATCAGCGTGACTTCGAGCCACAAGCGCGGCTGCGTTGTGTTTTTAATCTGAAGCTCGCTTTCTTTAAGATGCTGCTGTCCGGCTAAAATTTGGGGAACGCTAAAGGATTGAGCGAAGCTGCACAACTGCTTCCAGGTTGGCTGGGTGAGTGCCACCAAATCATTGCGATCGGGTGCCGTTTTCGCAATTAATAAATCTCGATAAAAGCTTGCCAAATTTTGCAGCACAATTAACGGTTCTCGTCCGCGATCCATTAAGCGGCGCGTGGTGTCAAGAACGGTTTCGGGTTGATAGTTTGCGATCGCCATCAATAGCGTCATCAAATCGCGCTCAGGAACGGCCCCGACTAAATCCCACACGCGATCGACCGTGACTTCTCCACTTAGCAAGCTCATCTGATCGAGCAAGCTTTCTGCGTCTCTGAGTCCACCTTGAGAAATTTGCGCGATCAAGTACAAAGCTTCATCGGTGATCGAGATTTTTTCGAGTTGAGCGATCGTGTGCAGATGCTGCACCATTGGCTCGATCGGAATGCGGCGAAAATCAAACCGTTGACAGCGAGAAATAATCGTTGGTAAAACTCGCTGCGGATCGGTGGTTGCCAGAATGAAAACGACGCGATCGGGCGGTTCTTCTAGGGTTTTTAATAATGAATTGAATGCAGCATTGCTGAGCATATGGCACTCGTCGATCGCGTAAACCTTGTATCGACACTGCACCGGAGCGAATTGAGCGCGTTCAATTAGTTCGCGAATGTTATCAACGCCAGTATTAGATGCAGCATCAATTTCAATAACATCTAATGCGATGCCTTTTGTGATTTCTTGGCAGGTTTGACAAACGCCACAAGGATTGTCAGTTGGCGCGTTTGAAGCGATGCAGTTGAGCGATTTCGCGAAAATTCGGGCGCTTGACGTTTTTCCAGTTCCGCGTGCGCCAGTGAACAAATACGCGGGTGCAATGCGATTTTGCTTTAGCGCGTTTGAAAGCGTTGTTGCGATCGCGTCTTGTCCAACAAGTTGCGTAAACGTTTGGGGACGATATTTGTGGTGAATCGGTTGGTAAGACATGCAGCGCGATCGTAGGTATCCCGATCTAGGGTAACGGACATGATACGCGATCGGGGCAAAAGGTTTTACGCTTGTCTTGGTTCCTCGTCGAAGCGAAAGTGTGCGAGCGACCGTACTTGAGCGATCGTTTCAAAATCGCGATCGTGATGAATTAATAAAAGCTGGTTTTCCATAGCGGCTTGAGCGATACAACAATCAATCGGACTCCGAATCGTTAAACCTTGACGACGAAGATCGTAATAAATGCGTGCTGCGGCTTGCCAAGAATCAGCAGTCAACTCAACATAGTCCTGGAGTTGCAGATAGTTACTCAGCAAGTTCCATTCCGAATCAGTTAAAGCGCCTTGCAGAAGTTCAAGCTGATTAAATCGAGTCAGAAGAAAGGCACGGTCTTGAATCAAATTCTCAAGTTGGTTACGAACTTGACCGGAGCGATCTCGGAATACTTTAATCCAAACTGACGTATCAATCAGCAACATTCCGCATTTCTCGTAGCGCTTTGTAATCATAGTCGTCCGAAAACTGAATCTGTCCGGCAAGATCTAAAAGATTTTTCTTCTTTTTTGAGCGAATGAGTTCTTGAAGGGCTAGATGTACCAGTTCTTTTTTAGTCCGAACATTGGTTAGCCGAAATGCTTCTTCAACGAGCGCATCGTCGAGATCAATATTGGTTCTCATAAAGCTTGTGTATCAGGGTGTGTATTGTACATGTTAGAGTACGATCGTGAAAGATAAAAGTTAGCGTTAGGCAATATGGCGGAAATTTCGATCGAAGAAATCTCTCAGGATTTTCCTGCTTACATCCAGCGAGTTCAGGCAGGAGAAAGCTTTGTCGTGTTGCAAGCAGGAACGCCTGTTGCGGAAGTTGTGCCGACAAAGAACGATAGTGCGATTGAAACAAAGTCCACTAAAGCAACAGATTTTGCTGAGGCGCTGACTCAGTTTCGAGAAGAACTGGAGATGGAAGGGCTTGATATTGATGTAGATGCAATTTTTGCTGATGTCCGCGATCGTACCCCTGCTCCTGAAGAACCTAGATGGTAGTCCTACGTTTTTTGATCGACACAAACACGATTTCGGAACCTGTCAAGTTTCATCCGAATGCTTCAGTCGTTGCGAGACTGAAACAACACACTGGAGAAATTGCCCTTGCGTCCGTTAGTTGGCATGAGTTGTTGTACGGACTCTACCGCTTACCGCTTTCTCGAAAACAACAAAAACTAGAGCGCTATTTTTGGAACACCGTTAAGCCACGTATCCCAGTTCTGAACTATGACGAAGCTGCGGCCCAGTGGTTCGCGAGTGAGCGATCAAGGTTGGCTCGGTTGGGACGAACACCTTCTTATGCAGACGGGCAAATTGCTGCAATTGCAAAAGTAAATAGCTTGATTCTTGTTACTAGAAATATCTCTGACTACGTTAATTTTGCTGAATTGAGCATCGAAAACTGGTTTAATTAGTGCAACTTCACTGATTAAAGATTGCACGAATTGCTTTGAATTCGGCGATCGCATTCCTTCTATCGAATTAAAAATACAATAAAGCTATACGGTCTTTGAGATTGCAAACATGACCGACGCACACACTTTAACGATTTTGAAATCGATCGACCAACAGCTTCTTACGGTCGAAGATTTAGCGTATTACACCAAGCTCCCGATCGAGCACGTTCAAGCGATCGTGCAGCGTCTTTGGGATGCAGGCGATATTGCTCCAGCCCAGCGTCGATCGGCGGTTGTGGTGCAATCGTTTCTCACAAATCCGAGTCATCCGAGCGTTGATCGACAAATGGTGTTTAACTTAACTCGGAAAGGTCATTTTCATTTGCATCCGATCGTGCAGCGTAAAGAGGGGCAGACGTGAATGAGATTTCTATCTGGCTGCCCTGGATCGTCGTCGCTGCCATTCCGGGAATGACCAACACACTGGTCGCATTTCGGGAACTCGATCGTAAATGTCAATTATTACCGTTCTTTGAGCCGTACAAAATTCCGGGTGTATGGCTATGGGCCCTTATTGAACTCGTTGTTCCGGGCGTGTCGTTTTGGTGGATTTCGTCGCTGTCGTTAAAGCCATCGATCGATTTCAATCTCATTCTCAAAGCGGCCACGTTTGGCATTGGATTTGCCGCCTTGCTTAATTCCAGCACCGAGCGCGGCGATCAACTGTATCGAATTAAATCGATTTACACGTTGCTGATTCGATACGCTTACGATGCGATTCGATCGAATCAAGTGCAAAAAGCGGCACAATTTTGGGCAGATGTAGAAGGCGAACTGCATCAGAATGTAGACGTTGTAAAAGGATTGCGGTTTTTAGAAAGCTACTTTGAAATTGAAGCGTCGATTGCGCTTGATCCCGGTGAAGATTATGCTCATGAAATTGAATTAATTGAAATGATCGGCGATCGACACGAGCAAGCCAAACAGATTAAGAGTTTGCTGCAAAAAGTCAGACGGCGCGATTTACCGTATACGCTAATGCAATTTCAGTTCAGCAAAGAATGGATTCGGAAGTATTTTTCGACTCGATCGATGCGCACGAGTTATCGACATTTGCGCACGCTGGCAATACGCTAGAAACGATTTAACGTAGCGGGTCATGGCTTTGATTCAAAAGATTTACACGGATGGCGCGTGTTCGGGCAATCCAGGCGCAGGCGGTTGGGGAACGGTGATTTACTTTGACGATCGCCGCGTTCATGAAATGGGCGGCTACGAGCCAGAAACCACGAACAATCGCATGGAAATGCAAGCCGCGATCGCTGCGCTGCAATATTACCAAGACTTCGGACAATCCAACATCGTCGCGCTTTACACCGATAGCGAATACGTCAAAAACGGCATCACCAAGTGGCTCCCCGGATGGAAGAAAAAAGGCTGGAAAACCTCAACCGGGAAACCCGTCCTCAATCAAGACTTATGGGAAGCGCTCGATCAGCTTGATTCACCTAAGATTGAATGGCGATATGTGCGGGGACATTCGGGAGATCCCGGAAACGAGCGGTGTGATGCGATCGCTCGTGCCTTTTCTCTCGGTCGATCGCCTTTTCTAAAAACGCTTGATGCCACCTATGCAGAGGATACTATGAGCGATTCTGATTCAGGTGGAATATCGAAGTCGGATGGCAGCGAACTGCGCGATGGCTCAATTGAGATCGTTCCCCGTGAGGTTCGGGTTGCGGCTCTGCGCGATTTGGTAGACGTGCTGCATTTAGCCGATGACATCGCCACGCAGCGCTATCTGATCACGAGTTCAGAATTAGCTGACTTAATGGACGTCAACGCCAGCGCGGTGACAAGTCGAGGCGACCATTGGGTGTGGCGAAATTGGGTCGTCTCGCGAGTGCGGCGCGAAGGCAATCAAATTTTGTGGCAGTTAGAGCGAGTCGATTAAGAAAAAGGGATGAAAGTTTTTTTCATCCCTTTTTCCCATTTTTAGCTGGCGCTACCGCCGACACCCGAACCGAGTACCCGATCGTCGGGTTGGCCTTTGCGGTGCCAAGCTCCATCTTTGCCTTCAACAAAGCCTTGCTTAATGCTGTTCATCGCCACTTTCAACGCACCTTCGCGGCTTAACCCATCAGACTGTGAGTTCTTAAACGCAGCCAGAAAAACTTGATCCGCCCCGTCCATTAATTTTCCTTGCAGTTCGGCAGGAATTTGACTTTGTTCGCTTTGCTCGTCAACGTCATCACGCTGATCTGCAATTTTGTCAGGAGTCGATTTAGAAGTCGATAATTCCGCTTGCTGCTCTAGCGATTCTACCGAGTTCACGGCTGAAAGCTGGCTATCTTCGGCATTTATCTGGGGGTTTGATTGAGTGCGTTCGTTTCCAGTTGGCATAATAAATACTCCTAATTCTTAAAATTTCTGGAACGATCCTACGTAGAATGCAGCGCGATCGCATCTTTCTAAAGTGCGTTCATGCTGAACAAAATTTCTACCCCGATGCAGACTCTAATCTTCTACCAAAATGCATCCGGTGCGAGCAGGCATCTCTAACTCAACGTGCCGAATTTCTTCTCCGCTCCAGTGCAGTTGAGCGTTGCCATACAGCAGTGTGTTCGGCTTGGTGTTTAATCCTGTATTTGCCCAGTTCAAATGAACTTTAGTTGAAACGGTTCCCACGTTGACCGCAACAATGATTTCTCGATCGCCAAGCGTCCTTGCAAACAGATAACTTGTTCCTTCGGCATACAGCACGCGGTAATCGCCCGTGCGCAACGCTTTGTGAGCGTGACGAATGGCGACTAATTGACGATGACATTCGTAGATTTCGTAATCCCAATTGGTTTCTAACGGAAACGATCGACGCGAATCCGGATCTAATGCTCCGGGTAATCCAACCTCATCCCCGTAGTAAATACTCGGCGCACCCGGAAACGTCATCAATAAAAGTGTAGCAAGTTTAACGCTGGGGCGATCGTCGCCCGCAATTGTGAGCAAACGCGCTGTGTCATGGCTTGCGAGTAGATTTAACTGCGTAAGCTGAATCTCCCAGGGATACAGTTGGATTAAGTCCTGCATTGCTTTGGCGTATTCTGCCGCGAACATTGGCGGGTATGGATGATAATCGCGATTTTGCACTTGATCGAGTACAACGCGATCGCCTGCCGCAAACGCGATCGTCGGGCCTGCAAACAGATAATTCATCACGCCATCAAACTGCGTGCCATCCAGCCACTGCCGCGAATCGTCCCACACTTCGCCCACAATGTAAGCATCGGGATTGATCGCTTTAACGCGATCGCGAAATTCCTGCCAAAATCCCTCGGTTTTCACTTCAAACGGCACATCCAAGCGCCAGCCGTCGATGCCTTGCTTGATCCAATATTCGGCAATTTCCATAATGTACTCGCGCACTTCAGGATTATCGTGGTTAAACACCGGAAGCGCTCGATTATCTGCCCAGCCTTCGTAGTTTGCCGGATACTCTCCGTTATACGGATTCACAGGCCAATCATGAATCTTAAACCAGTTGACCCACGGGGAATGCGGGCCGTTTTCTAAAACGTCGTGAAAAAAGAAAAATCCCCGACTCGAATGATTAAACACGCCGTCTAACACAATCTTGATATCGCGATCGTGCGCTTGATCGAGCAGTTCCCGAAACGCTTCGTTTCCGCCCAGCATCGGATCGACTTGGTAATAGTCGTGCGTGTGATAGCGATGATTACTCGCTGACTGAAAAATCGGCGTAAAGTAAATCGCTGTGACGCCTAAATCCTGAATGTAGTCAAGCTTTTCCGCCACGCCCCACAAATCGCCGCCTTTGTAGCCTTGCAGCGTCGGCATCGCGTGCCAATCTTCCCAACGGGCATCTTTGAGCAAGCGCTTATGCGGTTCTTTGCTGCGAGCAAATCGATCGGGAAAAATCTGATAAAAAACGGCGTGCTTAACCCAATCGGGCGTCTGGATTTGCATGAATCTCTAACTTAGTACTTTCTATAGCCACGGTAATGATCCCCAACTCGATCGAGGTCTAACCGTTGATAGACTTTTTGGCGACGCCGGAAAAGTACAAAACTGTAGTGTATAATACAGATATGAACGTTCATCCCTGCTGTTGCAGAGACGGAAGTAAGGAGTCATCCTGAAGGAACGCGCCTCATCTCTTCAACTCTCTCCATCCGAGGCGACTTATGAAACTTATTTATCGCGGAACAACCTACGACTACGATCCCACTCAACCCAAACGGCGCGACACTCGATTCGATCATCTGCGCGAACCGCTCACGCTGAGATATCGCGGCAACGTTTACCGCTTCACACCCGGACAAGAAGCTGAAACATATCAGCCTCGATCGTCGTATGAGCTCATTTATCGCGGCAGTCGCTATTGGGTACATCCTGAAGGCGAAGTGGCTCCAGTGGTCAAGCCGACTCGATCGATTGCAGATCTTGCCAGCGTTCATCGCACAAATCTTCAAAACAATTTGCAGCGTCGAATTGCAATCGCCCGCGAGAAAGGCGATCAAACGCTGTTAGCGCTGCTTGAAGCAGAGCAAAAACAGCTTGTTTAACAAGTCTGCTTGAACTCTATTCACGACTAAGGGATTCGATCAACGATCGAATCCCTTTTTTTACCTGTATATGACCTGTCTAATCTGCCGAATATCGTTTTTTAATGAGCGACATCTTCACGACCAGATTCTGTCACGGCTTTTTGTTGTTGATACTGCTCTTTGAATTTGCGCTGCTGTAGGTTGTGATCGATGATCGGGGCGGGATAATTGGCACGATCGCGATCGTCTTTTGAGATCTTCCCAGCAATCAAATCCTCAGTTTCAACGTGTCGCAGTTCCGGCAACCATTCGCGAATGTACTCCGCATCTGGATCAAACTTTTTCGCCTGACTGGCCGGATTAAAAATGCGAAGCGGTTTTGGGTCCATGCCGCTTGACGTGCTCCATTGCCAACCCCCATTATTTGCCGAAACATCGCCGTCATAAAGACGCTGCATAAAGTACTTTTCGCCCAAACGGTAATCGACCAGTAAATCTTTGCAGAGAAAGCTTGCCACGATCATACGACAGCGATTGTGCATCCAAGCGGTTTGATTCATTTGACGCATTGCAGCATCGACGATCGGGTATCCCGTGCGCCCGTCACACCACGCTTGAAAATACTCCTCGTTGTTCTCCCAGGGAAACGTCTTGAGCACTTTACGATACGCACCTTCGGCTAACTCTGGAAAGAAGTAGAGCGCGTGCTGGTAAAATTCTCGCCATGCGATTTCTTGTCGCCACACGCGGATATTGTCTCGCGCTTCATCGCTGCGGCTACGATCGACCGCTTCCTCGGTCGCCGCCCACACTTTACGCACCCCGATCACGCCAAACTTTAGCGCAGCACTCAGTAGCGAGGTTCCCGGTTGAGCGGGGTAGTTGCGCTGATCTTGGTATTCGGCGATCGCGGCATCGCAAAATTGAGATAACCGCGCTTGTGCCGCAAGCTCACCCGGATCAAGCATCAACGGGTTGTCCCACTGATAGCCGAGATCTTTGGCGCTCGGAAGCGTTGTTGCTCCTGCTTGCTTTGCGGCTTCTACTTCGGTTTGGGTTAAGTTTTCTACGCCTGCAAGATCCGGCGCGGGTTTGGCTTTAGGCTTGCTGCTCCAGTTTTTCCAAAACGGGGAATACACCGTGTACGGAGCACCCGAGCCGGATTGAATTTCTTCGGGTGAATGAAGAAGCTGATCCCAAAAGGTTTTCACTTCGATTCCGGCTTGGTTGAGGGCGGTGATTACGGCGCGATCGCGATCGTGCGCATACGGCTCAACATCCCAATTGAAAAACAGCGCTTTGGCGTTTAGACTTTTGGCAAGATTGGGAATGCCGGATTTTGGATCAGTGTGGAGGATTAGAAGCTGGCTTCCGGCTTGGGCGTAACGCTCTTGAAGCGATCGTAAACTCCCCATCAAATATGTCACTCGTGCAGGCGCAACGTCATCCCGTTCTAGAATCAACGGATCAAGGCAAAACACGCCGACCACTTTAGAAGTTTGCTCACGCGCCATCGACAGCCCGATATTATCCGAAATTCGTAGATCTCGACGGTGCCAAAAAAGAATCAAGTCAGACATACTCATCCTAAAAATTCAGCAAAGGACGGGCTAACAAAAAGCTCGAAATCGATTTTGAGTCAGCGATATCTCCAGCGTAGATCGCCTTTTCAACTTCTTGCGGCGTCATCAGCACGGTTTCGATATCTTCGTCGTCATCCTGTGCGGGAGGATGCTCGAGCTGGGTTAAATCTTGAGCGATAAAAGCGTAAATAATTTCGTCAGAATAACCGGGAGCCAGAAAGAACTCACCGAGCTTGTCGAATCGATCGCCCCGATATCCGGTTTCTTCTTCGATTTCGCGCTTCACGGTTTCGAGCGGATTGTCACCTGGCTCGATCGTTCCCGCCGGAAACTCAAACAATCGGCCCTGCACGGCAAAGCGATACTGCCGCACAAGAACTAATTTGCCGTCGCTGGTCACCGGAATCACTAGCGCTCCGCCCGGATGCCGCACACATTCCCAATCGCCTTCTGCTTTGTTGGGAAGCCGTAAGCGATTTACTTCAAAATTAAACTTCCGCCCTTTGTAAAAAAGGCGCTTTTGTAGAAGTTGCGGCGGTTCTGATCCAAATGGCATGAAGACTAACCGTGTGGATGAAGATTACACTATAAACTCGTCATCGCTGATATTCAACTTCTGGATGTCGGATTGATTGATTTTGCTGGCAAGCTCGGCGATCGACATCCCAACAATCGGGTGAATCCAATCGGGTGCAATTTCGGCAAGCGGCACTAACACAAAGGCTCGATCGAGCATTCGCGGATGGGGAATTTCAAGATCGTCGCTTTTGCAAATCAGGTCTCCATACAGCAACAGATCTAAATCGAGCGTTCGTGCGCCCCATTGCTCACGCCGCACTCGCCCAAACTGAGTTTCAATTCGCTGCAATACGGTTAGTAATTCATGTGGCTTTAATCGGGTTTCGATCGTGACGCAACCATTTAGATAATCGGGCTGGGGTGGGCTTCCGGGCAGGGTGAGCGCTTTAGTTTGGTAGAACGACGATCGAGCCTCTAAACGCACGTGAGGGGCTTGATCAAGTTGCTTTAACGCCATCGTTAAAGTCGTTTTAGAATCGCCTAAATTGCTACCGAGTGCGATTGCACAGCAAGCTTCCTTCGGAATCGCACTGCGCATAATTCATTCCTTGTTATAGTCAAACTATCGATCGCAAATTTACTATGGTACACCCTGCTTTTACCGAAATCACCGACGAGGAACTGATGCAAATGAGTTCCAAAAATCCCGAATTGCGATTTGAACGTAACGCCGATGGAAGTTTAGTCACGATGCCACCAACCGGAGGAATTTCAGGAAACCGAGAAGCAAAGGCTGTTAGCTATCTTCTGGTTTACGTTGAGCAACACAATCTTGGTGATGTCTTTAGCCCAAGTACTGGATTTCGGCTAGAAAATACGGCGGTACGATCGCCCGATGCAGCGTTTGTCGCAAAAGGTCGATTACCCGAAAACTGGGATCAGCAAGAAGACAAGTTTATTTCAGTTGCACCTGATTTTGTGATTGAAATTCGCTCTAAAAGCGATTCGCTTGAAATGCTCAAAGAGAAAATGCAGGAGTACATCGAAAACGGCGTGCGGTTAGGCTGGCTAATCGATCGTAAAAATCAATGTGCCTTTGTTTATCGTGCCGATGGTTCGATTACTCAATATCCTGCTTCTGCCACCTTAAACGGTGAAGCGGTAGTTCCAGGATTTACTTTAGCGTTGAACGTTTTATTGTAAATGCGTCCTATTTATCTCGATAATCATTCAACGACGCGGGTTGACGATCGGGTTTTAGCCGCGATGCTGCCCTTTTTTACCGAGCATTTTGGCAATCCTGCCTCGACTATGCACGCTTACGGATGGGAAGCGGAAGCGGCAATTGCGGCATCACGCGAAACGATCGCCGATGCCATTCACGCGACCCCCGAAGAAATCGTATTCACAAGCGGCGCAACCGAAGCGAATAACTTAGCCATCAAAGGCGTTGCAGAATCGTATTTCGCTCAGGGACGCCACATCATCACTGTTCAAACCGAACACAATGCCGTTTTAGATCCGGGTCGCTATTTGCAAACGCTTGGATTTGAAGTCACATTTTTAGGGGTCGATCGATTCGGATTAATCGATTTAGGTGAGCTTGAAAAAGCGATGCGCGACGACACGATTTTAGTGTCGATTATGGCGGCAAACAATGAAATTGGCGTGTTGCAGCCGCTCGAAGAAATCGGGGCGTTGTGTCACGATCGCCAGATTCTGTTTCACACCGACGCGTCACAAGCGATTGGGAAAATTCCCCTCAACGTGCAAACTATGCCGATCGATTTAATGTCGCTTACGGCTCACAAAATCTATGGCCCAAAAGGAATCGGAGCGCTGTACGTGCGGCGAAAGAATCCACGAGTGCAGATTGCCGCTCAGCTTCACGGCGGCGGACACGAGCGAGGACTGCGATCGGGCACGCTTTACCCGCCTCAAATCGTCGGATTTGGAGCCGCGATCGATTTAGCCATTGCTGAAATGAAGTCCGAAACAACCCGAATTGAAATGCTGCGCGATCGCTTATGGCAATCTCTCAGCACGATTCGGGGAATTCATCTCAACGGACATCCCACAAAACGGTTGCCGGGAAATCTAAACATCAGCGTTGAAAATGTAGACGGTCAAGCTTTGCTGCTTGGATTGCAGCCCACGATCGCCGTTTCTTCGGGTTCTGCCTGCACGTCTGCCAAAATCGAGCCGTCGCACGTGCTCAAAGCATTAGGGAGATCTGATCAGTTAGCGTATGCGTCGATTCGGTTTGGAATTGGGCGATTTAATACCGAAGAAGACATCGATCGCGCCGCGACCTGCACGATCGACACGGTGCGATCACTTCAGAGCCTCTTCTAACTTGTTTTGATCCCACAGCGATCGGTACAAGCCCGATTGCGAAATCAATTCGCTGTGCGTTCCCATTTGCGCGATGCGTCCTTGATCCATCACAAAAATTCGATCCGCCATTGCTGCGGCAGAAAGCTGATGCGAAATAAACACAACCGTTTTGCGAATCGTGCCTTCAGACAAATTTCTCAGAATTTGCGTTGCGGTTTGATTGTCCACGCTCGATAACGCATCATCGAGAATCAGAATCGGACTATCCACCAGCAAAGCCCGTGCTAAAGCAGTTCGCTGGCGTTGACCGCCAGAAAGTGTAATTCCGCGCTCACCCACGATCGTGTCATATTCCTGTGGAAAGTTCAAAACTTCGCTGTGAATTTGCGCGGTTTTTGCGGCTTGTTCGACTTCATCTTGTTCGGCAAACGGCTTACCGTAGCGAATATTATTCCGAAGCGTGGTGCTGAACAAAAAGCTTTCTTGCGGAACATAAGCGATCGCGCCCCGCAGATCTTGCAGTCTCAGCGCTGTAATGTCATAACCATCGACAAATAGCTGATTCGGTGAAATGTCGAGCAGTCGCGGTAACGCATTCGCTAACGTCGATTTTCCTGAACCGATCGCGCCGA
>CAXUFL010000064.1:0-23762 GCA_964250455.1 uncultured bacterium | reverse complement strand
CGAGCGCGTCGAATACGCCTCGTGACGCTGGCGCACGTCCTACTGCAATGGTCATGAGTCAAAAACCTCTAGCTTTACTAAAAAAAGTGCAGGCTCTAGAGTGAACAAGTTTATATGTCTATACATAATAAGATAAATTAGAAAATTTACAAACTGATACGTGCAATCTCAGCTAAATTTTGTTGAACTTTTTGCTGATCGCTAGAAGAATCAAGGCTTCTAGATGTTTCAAGTTTTCTATCTTTTCTGAGAAGGATTGGGTGTCAATCGGTATCAATGCTTAACTTTACTACTTCTTGCGAAGCATTGTAAGGACTATACTGATTGATGTTGCTTTTCGGATTGGTGATTCTTATCAATAGTGCTAAATGGCAATTCTCCAGGCGAGTTAGTAAGCAGCATTTAAAAATCCTTATTCTAGGTGGCACACATGACGGCGCAAACAACCACGACAGAAAAAACGATTTTACGGCAGCAGGTTTTAGGATCGCGACGATTTAGTAATGTTTGGTGGGCGAGTATTGTGTCGATCGGCGCAACCGGATTTTTCTTGGCGTCTATTTCGAGCTACACCAAAATTAATTTATTGCCGTTTTCTGATCCCACGCAGCTTGTATTCGTGCCGCAGGGCTTAGCAATGGGATTTTATGGAACGGCAGGACTACTGTTGGCGCTTTATTTGTGGGGCACGATCGCGCTTGATGTCGGCGGCGGCTACAACGAGTTCAACAAGGAAACCGGGGAAGCGACGATTTTTCGCTTGGGGTTTCCCGGTAAGAATCGCAAAATTGAACTGAAATTTAAGCTTGCTGATGTTCAATCGGTGAAAGCGACGCTGCGAGAAGGCATTAATCCGCGTCGATCGCTTTCTGTAAAAGTCAAAGGGTTAAGAGATATTCCTTTAACCCGTGTTGGACAACCGATCACGCTGTCTGAGCTAGAAAATCAAGCGGCGGAATTAGCGCGTTTTTTGAGCGTGCCGCTCGAAGGACTGTAAAAGGCATTTACTAAACAAAATGGGCTTGTGAAGAATCAGCAAGCTTTTTGAGTTGTTTAGCGTTAGCGAATTTTGCTCGACAAGCATCACAAATCAAGCGCTCGATCGAATCGATTGTGCGTAAGATGTTAAATGGCTTTGTCGGAATGGGTATTTAACGATGCAGACAAAAATTTGGAATTGGTTCCTTTCTACATTAATCGTCACGAGCGTTGCGATCGTTGGCTGCACGCCGCAGCAAGGCACCTCTGCCGCTTCTGCTGGATCTTCTTCACCGAGTAGCCCATCTCCGAGCGCTCAAGCAAGTGCGCCTAGCTCCGTTGGCCAGCCGCGTTTAGATGGCAAAGCAACCGTTGTGATGACCGTAAAGGGATCACCGATTACGATCGAAGTCAACGGAACCGATGCGCCATTAACGGCGGGAAACTTCGTTGATTTGGTAAATCAGAAATTTTATGACGGGTTGGTTTTTCATCGCGTGGTGCGTGAACCACAACCGTTTGTAGTACAAGGCGGAGATCCTCAAAGTAAAAATCCCAATATTCCGCTCGATCGGCTTGGTACTGGAGAATACACCGATTCCACAGGTCAGCCGCGCCGCATTCCGCTTGAGATTGAGCCGCAAAACACAGCTCAACCGATTTACAACAAAACCTTTGATGATGCTGGAATTAACGCTAAACCAAAGCTGAGACATACACGTGGGGCGGTTGCAATGGCGCGATCGGCGTCTCCGGATTCAGCCTCGTCGCAGTTTTATATTGCACTGGCGGATTTACCGATGCTCGATGGAAACTATGCCGTATTTGGCTATGTGACGCAGGGCATAGAAACCGTGGATAAAATTCAACAGGGCGATCGCATCGAGTCGGCAAAAGTAGCGCAAGGATTAGAAAATCTCAAGAATGCTGCTAGTCCTACATCGGGAACGTCGAGTCCATCCGCATCCCCGACTGCATCACCAACGACAAGCCCTTAATGGAGGTCGTGGTGACAGGCGTTGGGCTTGTTTCAGCGCTGGGAAATTTAGAGCAGACCTGGAAAGGGTTGATCGAACAGCGATCGGGGATTCGGTTCTATCAGCCTTTTTCTTGTTTGGAGAAGCGACCGATCGCGCTAATTCGCGACCAGCCCGCAGAAATTTTGTCGCTAACCCAGGAGATTGCTTTAGCTGCGATCAAGGATGCAAAGCTTGAATTTCCGTTAATCGATTGCGGCGTTGTGGTGGGTTCGAGTCGAAGTAGTCAGGCGCAGTGGGAAACGTTAGCCGTAGGACAAGGTGATCTTTCCCGGTGGATCAATACGCTGCCAAACGCGGTTTCGATCGCGGTTGCCCGATTGATTCAATCGCAGGGAATTGTGCTTGCTCCGATGGCAGCGTGCGCGACCGGACTTTGGGCGATCGCACAAGCAACGGATTTAATTTGCTCTGGGCAGTGTCAGCGAGTGATTGCAGGCGCGATCGAAGCGCCGATTACGCCGTTGACGCTGGCGGGATTTGAGCGGATGGGAGCTTTGGCACGGTCGGGTGCCCGTCCGTTTGATCGGCGTCGGGAAGGCTTGGTGCTGGGTGAAGGTGGAGCGCTGTTTGTGCTGGAATCGATCAAGTCAGCCGAGCAGCGAGGCGCAAAGATTTATGGGCGGGCGCGCGGGTTTGGGTTAACGGCGGATGGGTATCACGTGAGCGCACCAGAGCCAGAAAGTGGGAGCGCGATCGCAGCCGTTCAGCAGTGTCTTCAGCGAAGTCAATTAGAAGCAAAAGACATTGATTACATTCATGCGCACGGAACTGCGACCCAGCTTAACGATCGCAACGAAGCTTTTTTGATCGATCGAATGTTCTCAAAATCCGTTCCGGTTAGTTCAACTAAAGGCGCAACTGGTCATACGTTAGGCGCATCAGGGGCGTTGGGAGTCGCTTTTTGTTTGATGGCGCTGCAACATCAGGTGTTGCCGCCAAACGTGGGATTAGAAGAATGTGAGTTTGAGATTGACATTGTGCGAGACGTGCGATCGACCCGACTCGAAACTTTGCTGTGCTTTAGTTTTGGTTTCGGTGGACAAAATGCAGTGATGGCGCTTAGCAGGTAAATTACAAATACAAGCCTCTTTATCGTTGCTCATGTCTCTTACCGAACAAGTTTTATCTAAAATTCCAGGTCAGTCGTTGATGGGATTGCGGCAAGCCGATGAACGATGGCAGATGGTGAGAACAGGGACGCTGCCCGTGCCAACGGTTGTCGAGGACAGCGATCGTTTCTTAGACTCGATTGATTGGGACGTTATCATCTGCGGTGGAACGCTCGGAATTTTAGTGGCGGCGGTGCTGGCGAAAAAAGGATGGCGAATTGCTTTAATCGAGCGGGGACAATTGCGCGGAAGAGATCAAGAATGGAACATTTCGCGAGGAGAATTAAGCGCGTTTGTTGAGTTGGGATTATTGAGCGAGACCGAATTAATAACAGCAGTTGCTAGTGAATTTAATCCAGTTCGGGTTAGTTTTCACGGCGGATCAGATATTTGGGTTAAAGACGTTTTGAACGTTGGCGTTAATCCGATTTATTTGCTGGAAATTTTGAAACAACGCTTTCTTGAATCAGGCGGGAAGCTTTTTGAGAATACGCCTTTTGAGAGTGTTACCGTGCATCCGAACGGTGTCAGCGTAAAAGCGGGACAAGAGTTTAATGCACGCTTGATGCTAGATGCAATGGGACAGTTTTCGCCGATCGTTCAACAAGCACGACAGGGACAAAAGCCGGATGGCGTTTGTTTAGTCGTGGGCAGTTGTGCAAAAGGTTTTCCGCATAACGAAACCGGGGATTTAATTGTTTCATTTACCCCGATTCGGAATCAATGTCAGTATTTTTGGGAAGCTTTTCCAGCGCGAGAGGGTCGCACGACTTATTTATTCACTTATTTAGACGCTGATCCAGATCGATTTACGCTAGAAGATTTATTTGAGGAATATTTACGATTACTGCCAGATTATCAAAACTGCGAAATATCGCAGCTTCAATTTGTCCGATCGCTGTTCGGTTTTTTCCCGTCTTATCGCCAAAGTCCGCTTCATCTAAAATGGGATCGAATTTTGCCGATCGGGGATAGTAGCGGCAATCAATCTCCGCTTAGTTTCGGTGGGTTTGGGGCGATGGTGCGGCATTTAGAACGATTGAGTAATGGAATCGATCAAGCGCTTCGATGTGAGCAATTCAATCATCGAGCGTTATCTAAGTTGCAGCCATATCAGCCGAATTTGGCTGTTACATGGTTGTTTCAGCGATCGATGAGTGTTGGCATCAATCAAACGATCGCACCCGATCAAATTAATCAGCTTTTGGTAGCTGTATTTCAAGAAATGCAGCAGTTAGGTGATTTGGTTTTGAAGCCTTTTTTGCAGGACGTTGTACAGTTTCAAGCGCTATCTCAAACCTTATTGAAAACAGCAATCTCTCATCCAAATCTAGTGCTTAAAGTTATTCCTCAAGTTGGAATTCTTGCTTTACTTGATTGGACAAAGCATTATGCGAATTTAGCAGCTTATTCGATTCTTTACCAATTCACCGATTCATTGCAATCCTGGATTAAGACGCTACCAGAATCACAACAGTATGACTGGCATTGTCGATTACAAGCTTGGAAATATGGCTCAGGAAATGATTACTCAAAAGATTAGGAAATAAGATTATGGACTTTCCAATTTCAAGACAGCGATTTTATCAAGAAGTTCGTCAATCTGATGAGCAAATTAATCTCGAAAAAGCTGCGCTTTATGTTGCGCAAGAAGAGTATCCTGATCTTGATGTCGAGGAATATCTTAATGCGATCGACACAATGGCAGACGAGATTCGCGATCGTCTTCCCGATGAATCTTATCCGCTTCGTACTCTTAAAACAATTAATGATTATTTATACAACGATCTAAAGTTTTCAGGAAATACCGACGACTACTATGATCCGCGCAATAGCTTTTTGAATGATGTCATCGATCGACGTACCGGAATTCCGATTACATTAGCACTTGTTTATTTAGCGATCGCCCAACGCTTAGCGTTTCCAATGGTGGGAATTGGAATGCCTGGACATTTTTTAATTCGTCCGGCAGTTAACGAAATGGAAGTATTCGTTGATGCTTTTAATAATGGCGAAATTCTGTTTTATCAAGACTGTGAAGAACGATTGCGGCAGATTTACGGGCAATCGATCGAAATGCAGCCCGAATTTTTTGAAGCGGTAACACCGCATCAGTTTTTGGGTCGAATGCTGACAAATTTGAAGGCAATTTATTTAAGTCGTAATGAAATCGAAAAATGCTTAAGCACGATCGAGCGAATTTTGATTTTGTTTCCTGAAGCGCCTTATGAACTGCGCGATCGCGGCATTATTTATTTTCAAACAGGTCGATTGATCGAAGCGCGAGAAGATCTTGAGCGCTATTTAGAAAGCGTGCCAAACGCCAACGATCGACCGATTATTCAACAATTGCTTGATCGAATTGAAGGCTAACCTACTTCAACCCCCGATAGTTCTCTTCTGCAACTCGCTTGAGGCGGCGCAGTTGGGCTTCCATGTCTTCTCGTGTCCATTGAGCCGCGAATCGATCAAAGCCAAATCGCACGATCGGATTGGGAATCTCAAACTCGAAGCGATTGAGTAAACGAGTTCCTTCGGCTTCGGGCGTGCACTCCCAGCGATCGCGCCCTCGAAAAAATCCGTCAAACTGCCACACCACGAGTCCGGGCTGACGCTCAACAACTGTGCTTTTGAGCGCGGGCCGCAACACGGGAACTTGAATCACAAATCGACTTTGACTCCCGACCTCGGTTGACCAGCGATCGATCGGTTCACAGCGCAAGGCGGGATTAAGCCAGCGATGCATCAGCCCTAGATCGGTGAAACAGCGTTCAACGGCGATCGCGCTTGCGTAAATTAGAATCGATTGCTCAAACGTTTGTGTAGCCATTTCTACCCCAGCAAAACAGTTTCAGGATCAATAATCCTTCAGTTCTGTATTCGATTCTAAAAGATTCCAACTGTCTGAAATTTCACAACGATCTGCAATTTCACAGACATCCATCTCTAGATTGAGGCTTAACTATTCCTAAAAGTGAGATGCTCACCACTAAATTTCATGAGTAAAGCCAAGCTCAGTCAAGCTTAACGTTTCGCGCCATGAATGGAACTTGTCAAACAATCAAACAAATTCACGAAAAAGCTAAAAAAATCGTTTTTGATCTTTTCTCTAGCAAAAGATACTAGTACTCTTTAGAGGGCAACTGTATTTTTCAATCCATTCGGTCTGATTTGGCAAATGATAGCCGTACTTTTACCCTTGATTCGTACATAATATTCACGCCGCTACCGTTCGATCGCTTAAAAGCCGCAACGGGAGTTGCTGTACGCCACTTGATGCAAGTTTTCCAGGACAAATTCTAGAAAAGAGGTTCACCAGATAACCATGAACGAGCTTTCGCTTTTGGGACATTTAACAGGACTGCGATCGGGGATGGAGTTTGTAGCTCAACAACCTCCTACCGATGTGCCCTCAACAGCCATTAATAATGCTGTCAACATTTTTCAGGGAGTTAATCTAGGCGATTTACTGCTCAAGCTCGCTGGCGCACTTGCGGTTTTGCTGATTGGCGCACTTGTCGCAGCATTGATTTCTAGCATTGTCCGGGGTTTGCTAAAGCGAACCGATTTAGATAACCGTTTAGCCGCGTCGGTTATGGGCGGACGTGAGCAAAGCAATCTCAACGTTGAACAGCTTGTCGCGACCGTCGTGTTTTGGGTCATTATGATCCTGGCGGTTGTGGCAGCCCTAAACGTGCTGAATTTAACGGCTGTTTCTCAACCGCTCAACACGTTCCTCAATCAGATTTTTGCGTTTTTGCCTCAGTTAGGCGCGGCTGCAATTTTAGTAGGCGTCGCTTGGGTTGTGGCAACGTTGGCAAAAGCGATCGTAGTTCGGACTTCGCAATCGTTTGGACTCGATGAGCGATTGTCTGATCCTGGCAATGATCCGTTATCTCCGCCTCCGTTTCAACTCAGCGAAACGCTGGGGAGTGCGGTTTACTGGTTTGTCTTTTTGTTTTTCTTGCCGCTTATCTTGGGCGTTCTGAATCTACAAGGGCCGCTTCAGCCAGTACAAAATCTGCTGAATGATATTTTGAGCGCGTTGCCGAACATTGTTAAAGCGATCATCATCGGTTTGGTAGGTTGGTTTGTCGCAAGAACCGTGCGCGGAATCGTGACAAACTTGTTGTCTGCAACGGGAACCGATCAAATTGGAGCCAGAATCGGACTAAGCCGCACTCGTGGACAGTCGCTTTCGTGGATTATTGGCACGATCGTTTATGTCTTGATCTTGATTCCTACGGCAATCGCCGCCCTTGATGCGCTGCAAATTCCGGCAATTTCTGGCCCTGCAACGGCAATGCTCAACCAAGTGCTAAATGCGCTTCCGTTGATCTTTACGGCGGCGGCGATTTTAGCAATCGCCTACGCGGTCGGAAAATTTGTCGCGGATTTAGTCACAAACATTCTTAAAAGCATCGGCTTTGACAATTTGTTTTACTGGCTCGGACTGCAAGCAGCGCCGTACACGCCTAGCGTTCCTCCAGAGCAGTTTGATACTGAGTTTCAAACCGGAGAAACGATGCTTCAAGACCCGACTAGTACAAAGCCGACGGTGCGATCGCCTTCAGAAATCGCAGGCATTGTGGTACTCGTTGGAATCATGCTGTTTGCCACGATCGCGGCCACGAACGTCTTAAATATTCAGGCGCTAACGCTGCTGATTTCTGGCTTAGTCGTAGTGTTTGGGCGAATTTTGGCAGGGCTTGCAGTTTTTGCTGTGGGCTTGTATTTGGCGAATTTGGCTTACAACTTGATTGCGAGTTCGGGCAGTCGTCAAGCGAAGCTGCTCGGTCAAACGGCGCGAGTCGCGATCATCGGATTGGTGGCGGCAATGGCGCTGCAACAAATGGGCATTGCGCCGAATATTGTAAACTTGGCATTTGGTTTGTTGTTAGGCGCGATCGCGGTGGCGATTGCGATCGCGTTTGGATTAGGGGGTCGTGATGTAGCAGCCGAACAACTGCGCGAGTGGATCAAAGATATCCGACGTTAGAAAGTTAAAGTGTCAAAAGTTCCACGCTTTTTCTCAAAGGCGTGGACTTTTTGTGAAACGATCGCTAGAAAAGAAACACAACTACATTGACTTGTCAACCTGGAAGACTTGTACTTAGAAACGAATTTAATTGTTTAATTAAACCTGATTTTTCGTCGCCGCTTGCCGAGCGTGTAAATTGAGCTTAGCGCGGAGTTCTTCTTTAATCCGGCTTAAAATCGAGTCTTCATCGAGCGACGCCAAAATTTTTGTCACAACAGCTTTGGGCGTTTCTGATCCCCACGACGCGCCGTTTGCCAGATACAGCTTTGTTACTTGCCCGATCGCATACGAGGAAACGCCTGCAACTCCCGCTTGAGTCAGCGCTACGGTCAAATACGGAGCCAGCGATAATCCACCCGTTGCTGGTGCCGACAAACCTAGTAAGCTTTTAAGCGAACTCAGCCCTAAATTTGCCAACAGTTCACTTGCCGTCACACCGCCCATCGCGATCGCAATGCGTTGCAGCAATCGAACTGCGCCTTGCTGAGTCATTTCAATGCCGTACAGCTTTGACAGGGTTAAAATCATCGCCACATCGATCGCGGCACTGCTTAAAATATCAAGCACCATAATCGGATTAACGGCGGTGGCGATCGCTTTTGTCATGACGCCGTTCCAAATAATCCGGTTGGCGTTTTGATCTCGAATGGTCATTTTGCGAGCAATCACACGATCGTTGACATCATCGGCAAATAGCATTGTGTTGAGTGCAACCAGCGATTTTCCTTCGCGATGCAGCACTTCGAGAATTTTGAGTTTGAGATCTTCGACTTGCGGATCACCGGGAATGCGCTGGATCGACAGTCGACCATCGCCCCGTTTGACCGCCCGCCCGATCAACGGAGACGCTGCCGCCATCACAATTTCGTCGGGTGAAAGCAGTTCTTTTACTCGCTCGTCGCGAATCTTTTGGTAAATGCTCAAGCGATCGACGTCCGGATACTGATCGATTTTGTTAAACACTAAAATAATTGGTTTTCCAACTTCGCGCAGTTCTGAAAGCGCTTGATATTCGACTTTAGTAATATCGCCGGAAACGATAAACAACAGTAAATCGGCTTGAGTCGCAACCTGACGCGCTAATGCTTCTCGCGCTTCTCCGTCTACCTCATCGATTCCCGGTGTGTCGATTAATTCAATGTGAGAGCGAGAAACTCCGGGTAGCGTCACGCGCAAAATAGATTGATTGCTGCCTTCGATTGCTTGGGTTTCGGTGCTCCACTGCGCGGTGGCTTGCGATCGCGTGACGCCATGAAGCGGGCCAGTTTCAAACACCCGTTGACCGAGGAGCGCATTTAGCACCGAAGATTTTCCGCGCCCGACCATTCCAAACGCCGCGATTTGCACCACCGAGCGATCGAGCTTGTCTAACATCGTTTCAAGCCCAGTTAGCTCAGATTCTAAACCCGATCGCTCTTGAGGCGTTAAATCGAGATTCTTGACTAAGTTTTGTAGCGTTGTTTGAGCTTGGCGATAATTGAGCTCGGTTTGAATCTCATCGAATCCAAGAATCGCTTCTTCTAATTCTTGATCAAATGATTTGTCGTCGGGAATCGAATCAGCCATAGTAGCGGTTGAGAAAGCATCAAGGCGTCGTGTGCTTCTATCCTAACAAGGCGATTTGAATCATAAAAAAATCGATTCTTGCGGATGAAGAATCGACTTAGCGTTTGATTTAACGATAGCGGCGGTTGCGACGAGCCACGATCGCTTTGCGTTTGCGCTTTTCGAGCGGCGTTTCAAAATGACGGTGCGATCGCAAATCGGCCAGAATCCCTGCTTTTGAGACTTGACGTTTAAAGCGTCGAAGTGCTGAATCAATTCCTTCGTTTTCTCCTAGAACCACTTGGGTCATGCTGCTGAATCTCCTGCGTGTTGAAGCAATAATACGAGTAATTTTTTGGTTCGATCGATCGTGCGAGCCACAATCTAAGCGAATGCACGTTTGTGCTCAAGCAAAAAGTGGCTGTCCATATTCAGTATGCACAGCGCCACCCAAGACGAGTAACCTACCATTGGCACATTAACACAAAATTAGGAGGTTGAGACAGCGTTGTTTTTTCCATTACGATCGTCCTAATTGATTCACAAAACAAAGATCAACCATGCTGAAATTTGTGCTAAGCGCAATGTGCAAATTTTCCATTGCAGCAATCAACCATTGCACCCGATCGCGACGCTGATTTTCGTAGTGATGAAACAATATTGAAAACCGTTTTTCGAGGTAAGGTTTAATACGTCTGCAAAGTAAAACGATTTGAAGAAGAAGGCGCGTAGTCGAGGTTGCGCCCACATTAGACAGCAAATCGACAAATACAAAATGGTGTGGACGTCGCAAACTATCCACAACCAAAAAATTCAAGAGTTGGCTACAGGTTCTCATCAGCAAAAAGTCGCTCATTGGAGCCGTATCACTGTTGATAAAAGCAGTATTAAGCAGTGTGGTGAGCTGTTGATTAAAATGGCGTTTTCTGTAAGCCGGATCGATCGCGTCGCTTAAATAGTGATACAGCTCAAGCTTGAAATCGCGATACGATCGCACCTGCCGAACCTGCTGCAAAAACTGATGCGCCACATCGCGACAGGTATGATTGCCCTGAATTTTTCCCGTAAACTGTTGGAGTGCGACCCGGAGCGATCGATCATCAAGCAAAGTCGGATTTTCAACCGGATAAATGGCTCGATTGCTGGCGCTGCGTCGAACTTGATACGTAACATAGTGCGATAAATGAACTTCAAACTGGCGCTGTCGATTTTGTTGCAGTTGCCGAATCGAAGCTTGCTGAGCATGGGGCGTTCCTTCGCTGAGCAAGCAATGCTCGTATAAGTAAGGATAGCGGCAAATCAAACTTCCAAGCGGCTGCGCCTCTGAATCTAAAACAGGACTCGGCGGCTGAATCACTCTAACTAAGCGTTTTAGCGTCAAGTATTGCTCAGAGCGGCAAAAGCTTTGAATCAATGGCTTGAGCGTGCGCAGTCGAGCGGTTTCAAAGGCGGACGAAGCACTGCTTTCAAATAATCCAACCAGTTCGGCGATCGCGCTGTGATGTTGAGGTCGAACGTGCCAACGATTAACCAAAATATGGCAGCAACGATTCAAAATAAAGCGAAACTCTGGTTCAGGCGTCGATCGAATTAACTGATCCAAACTAGCTTGAATTGCGGCGTTTGGGTAGCGCGTTCCGGTGATAAACAACCAACGAAAGCGATCGATTAGCGATCGCGGCGATTCGGTTTGCACCAGCTCTAAAAAGTGATCATAAAGCTGCTGCTCTGCCTGGGAGATTCCACGGCTTTCACAAATTAATCCACTGCTCACGATTTCAGTACTCCTAGGCCCCAACAGTCGATCGGTTATCTGGCTAGGTTCGCTTTGAACCTTTGATCGGTAAGAATACGTAGTCATTCGGTCGGGGGGCGTCGGTCGATTAGTCAACAATCGTAGCGAAGCGGTTCGGCTTCTCAGTGTAATCTGAGTCACTTCATAAAAGTTTTATCAAAGACTAAGCTAAATCTTTGAGTTGCTTTTGATACTGCTCATTTCTTGCACTTCAAGACCTATCGTTTAACATCCGGATGGTTTTGCAGAATTCGAGCACCGTTAAATCACAGGCTTGCGGCTTTTCCGATCGTTTCGATCGCCGGATGAAAATAAAACGCAAATCCCAACACGATGTAAGCAGCGAGTAGCAAAATTCCTTCGAGCCAGTTCGATCGACCATCCGAACTAATCGAATTCGCAATCAGAACCGCAACTGCAACTGCAACTAATTCAAACGGATGAAAATCCAGATCCATCGGTTTGCCCATAACCCAGCCTGCAATCACCAATACAGGTGCCACAAACAGCGCAATTTGCAGACTAGAACCCACTGCCACCGAAACCGACAAATCCATTTTATTTTTCATTGCCACCGTGACCGCCGTTGCGTGTTCTGCGGCATTTCCCACGATCGGCAACAAAATCACGCCAGTAAACAACGCCGTTAAGCCAAGTGCAGAAGTCGCTTCTTCGAGACTGCTAACTAAAAACTCAGACTCGATCGCCACCAAAACTGTACAGGCAAACAAAACCACAACCCACAGCCCGATTTTCGGTTTTTTGCGTTTGCCGCCTAAACTTGCTGCGGCTAACTCTTCGGCTTCGGCTCCAGCAATGCCCGCATCATACAAATGAGAATGCGTTTTCATTGAAAACAGCAACGTCAAGATGTAGACCGTGATTAACACAAACGCAACAGCTACCGAAAGATGCTGCAACGTGATTCGATTGATTCCTGGTGTCGTCATGTTTACGGCGGTTGGAAGCAGCATTGCAATCACTGCTAAATTCATCGCAGACGCATTAACTCGCGCCACGATCGGCTGAAACTGCTGCTCGAAAAACCGCAACCCGCCGAGAAACATCGACAATCCCATCACCAGAAGCAAATTGCCGATGATCGATCCTGTGATGCTGGCTTTCACCACTTCAACTAAGCCTGCGTTCAGCGCCACCAACGCAATGATCAATTCAGTCGCATTGCCAAACGTGGCATTGAGCAAGCCGCCGAGCGTCGGCCCCGCTACAACCGCAATTTCCTCGGTTGCCGTTCCCATCCACGCGGCGAGCGGCAAAATGGCTAAGCCTGCGGTGATAAACACAACCAGCGATCCCCACTGGAAATAGTAAGCCGAGATCGAAATCGGGATCAGCAGCAGCAGCGCAGTAAAAACCTTATTCTTGACTGACATGAACTTGTTGTTAAGTGAAAAGAAATCAACCGAGGCAACGATGCAGATCGTTGCGATAATGCAGCGTTACGCTTTGAAACTGGGCTTGAACTGTAACGAAACATGACCGGAGATTACGCGATCGTTAAATCTCGTACAGGAAATTAAAGCGTCGATAACACAAAACGAATTTTGCGGTTCAATCAGTAAAGGTGAATGCAGAGTGATGAATCATGGTCAATTTATTTGTCATGCCTGCTTTCACATCAGCGTTTGTCACAATCTAGCTGGAATTGCAAATTTAGTTCACAGCAGAATGAGCAATCAGTTAGATTGTGATTTTTTTCAAGTTTGTTTAAGTTGAAGATTGAATCGATCGTGGGATGTCGGGAACAAACCGGAGGCAGGTACCGATCCCGCAAACACTGCTGTTTAATCATTGCTTTTTCATTACTCTTCACCGATCAGCGCTCGAATTCGAGTGCGCAGTTGCATTGTAGTTTGGATTGAATGAAATGACTTCACCTTTTGATGCGTCGTCGCGTGTGTCTACTGACTCTGATGGCGCGGTTAGCTTTGTTAGTGCTGAGGAAGTAGTTTCTCTAAAAGCCTTTAACCGTGATGATCCCGCTAATGAAATGAACCTCGTCGAAACCGAGTTTCCATCGCACCCCGCGCTAAACGGCGTTTATGTTACGGTTCACGGGCATTTTTACCAACCGCCCCGCGAAAATCCTTATCTAGACGCGATCGAGCGCCAACCGAGTGCGGCACCGTTTCACGACTGGAACGAACGCATTCACTATGAATGCTACCGCCCGAATGCCTTTGCTCGAATTTTGAACGATCGCGGCGAAATCGTGGGGATCAACAACAATTTCGAGTATCTCAGCTTTAACATTGGCGCAACGCTGATGAGTTGGATCGAGCGGCACGACGTTGAAGTGTATCAGCGCATTCTCGATGCCGACCGCAAAAGCTGCGATCGCTTCAACGGTCATGGCAACGCGATCGCTCAGGTTTACAATCACATCATTTTGCCGTTGGCTAACGATCGCGATAAACGAACTCAGATTCGCTGGGGAAAAGCAGATTTTCGATCGCACTTTGGCCGCGATCCCGAAGGCATGTGGCTGGCAGAAACGGCGGTTGACGATGCAACGATCGCGGCTTTAATCGAAGAAGACATCAAGTTCATTATTCTCGCTCCGTCCCAAGCGCAGCGCTGTCGATCAATCCCCAACGCTGAGAACGCGAATCCTGATTGGCACGAAGTTGGCGGAAGTCAAATCGATCCGACTCGCCCGTATCGCTGCTTTTTAAAAGCGGGAGATTTGACGACGCCTTCGATCGATATCTTCTTTTACGATGGCCCGATTTCTCGCGACATGGGCTTTGATAGCGCCCTTAGCAGTTCTCACAATTTAGCAGGACGCTTAGGGCAAGCCGTGCGCGGGGATCATCGCCCAACGCAGCTAATCGCCGTTGCCACCGATGGCGAAACGTTTGGGCATCACAAAAGCAGCACAGAGAAATGCTTGGCGTATGCGTTTTGTGAAGAATTCCCGCGACGAGGCTGGACGGTGACAAACTTTGCGCACTATCTCAGCCTGAACACTCCTGAATGGGAAGTTGAACTGAAGCCTGTCACCGCTTGGAGCTGTGCGCATGGCGTCGATCGTTGGCAAGACGACTGCGGCTGTGGCGGCGGTGATGTGTGGCATCAAAAATGGCGTCGTCCGCTTCGAGATGCGCTCGATTGGCTGCGCGATCAGCTTGTCAAAGTTTATGATGACGAAGGCAAAAAACTTTTTGGCGATCCCTGGCTGGCGCGGGATGAATACATTCAAGTCGTGCGCGATCGCGCCAGCGTGCAGAAATTTCTAGTTCGGCATCAATCCCACAGGCTCACGCAAGCTGAACGGCTCGACGCTTTACGCCTGTTGGAAATGCAGCGTCATGCTTTGCTGATGTACACAAGCTGCGGCTGGTTTTTTGAAGAATTATCGCGTCCTGAAGGCGTTCAAATTCTGCGATATGCGGCACGGGCGTTAGAGCTTGCCGGGGATGTGTCGGGCATTCAGCTTGAAAAGAATTTCATCAAACGGTTGGCGCTGGCTCCGAGCAACGTGGATTGCTTCAAAACCGGGGCTGAAGTGTATCGTCAACTCGTGATCCCGGCGCAAATTCGGATCGAGCAGGTGGCGGCCCACTATGCGATTAGCTCGCTGTTTACACCGTATGCGCGTGAGCAGCGTGTATATTGCTACAGCGCTAATCAAGTCGATTACCAAATGCAGAAAATGGGGTCGCTCACGTTGGCGATCGGGCAGCTTCAGCTTACGTCAGAAATCACCCGCGAAACTGAGCAACTAATATTTGCCGTTTTGCATTTATCAGGCTGGGATTTTCACTGCTGCATTCAACCGTTTAGCGGACGGCGGCAGTATGCTCAAATCAAAGAGCAGCTATTTGAATTGCTAAATTCTGCGAGTGCTGCACAAACGATTCTAAAAATGAGTCAATTGTTTGGGGATCGCTCGTTTAGTCTGCGTGATTTGTTTGCAGAAGAACGCCATCGGATTATGCGGCTCTTAAGTCAAGAAACCCTGACTCGGTTAGAGCAGCTTTACACGCAGGTTTATCGCGATAACTACGGCGTGCTGATGGCGTTTCATCGGGATGAATTGCCGATTCCGCAGGAGTTGCAGGTTGCCGCAGAAATTGCTTTGCGTCATCGATTGCTGTTGACGCTGCGATCGCTCGAACAAGACGCCGATGATCTCAACGCCAGCGCCAATCATCTCGGACAGCTTGACGCGATCGCAACCGAAGCAATTCATCTGCGCTGTCAGCTTCAGCAACCCGAAGCGCGGAATATTCTGGAACGATTAATTGAGCGATCGCTGTGGATGATTGATTCAACCGAGCCGATTAAAGAATGTGCAGTTCAACAGCTTCAGCGATTTGTGACGCTCGGACAGCAGCTTAATCTGGGTGCTTCGCTCACAAGAGCGCAAGAAGCTTATTACCCACGACTGCTCGATCGAGTTAGTCAACTTGACCCTGATTCCCACGAGCGGAAATTGCTGCTGAAGTTAGGAGAGCGATTGTCGATCGATGTTTCTCGCTTTGAGTAAGGCGTGTTTTAAGATGCTTCGCTGCGTTTGAAGTCCGCCCGCAATTCATTTGCGGGCTAATCGTCAAAGTCTGCTCAAGCAGACTGACTACAGCGTTAACCTGTTTAAACAGGTTTAATCGGTTAGCCCGCAATTTATTTGCGGGCGAGTAAGCAACGAAGTCTAGGAGTCTTGAAACAGGCCTCAAAACAAGCCGGATGAAGATTTCGATCTTCATCCGGCTTGTTTTTACAGATTGCGCTGAAATTCTTCGATCGTGTCAATCAAAGTAACTTGACACTGCATCGGCAACAAATCAATCAAGGGAATTTCCCGTTTGCCGCCGCCAATTTTCACCGGAATATTCTGCACAATTTTGAGCACGTCATTTTCTTGAATAGGCGCTCCACCCGACGCCAACGGGAATAACCGTTCAGCTAAAACCGTATGCAAATGGGCATCGTTCAAATATAAATGCCACTTTGCCACATCAATATAGACATTTTCACCAATCTCGGCGGCGAGACGCTCGATCGCTTCGGAAGTACTGAGTTTAGCCATAAGATTCTGAAATGAGAATGAAGTTAGTAAACGCTGACACCTAAGTACTAACGCCCCGGTTGTGGTAAAACTCCTACCGCTTGGTTGATTTTCCTGATTTTTCTTTGGGTTTGAATCCGGTCGCCGCGCTCGACGAAGCCGGAGCGGGTTCAGAATAATCGGCGATTGCGAAAATGTAAATCGCATGAGCCACCAAAACCGATAGCCAACCGCCAGTCACCCAAACCGACCAAGCCCAGTCTTGATGCAGAAACAACCGGAAAAACCACAGTCCAGAGTTACTAGCAGCAAACAACGCCACATGCGTTGCAAACGTCATACGATCGTCAAGGCGGCGATAATCGGGATCTTTACGATCGGGAATGCGAGACCAGCGTGGAGGCATAGCAACAATTCTAGTGACAGATATCTTTATTCTAGAGCGTTAAGGTAGACGCTATTCTTTATCTGTTGCGTCTAAAGTTCACGAAAAAATTAATAAAATCTGCCTAAAATTCAGTGGGTAAACTGATGTAGAGCGTTTAGAATTCATCTATAACCTGCCATTCCAACCAACTCCTGTGTCAGTTACACGGTTCCTTCGCAAAACTGGGCTTGTTCGTCGTCAAAGCCATCTGGCTGTTCTGGTTTTTTCTGATGAAGCCTCAGTGTTTCAAGCTTATCGACTGCTTCATTATCACGGGATTTCTCCCGAACATCTGGCGATCGTCGGGACGGGCTACAGCAATCCCGAACACGTTGGTTTGCTCAAACCGATGCAGCTTGCGGCTCGTAAAGCTCGCAGCCTGAGTTTGATCGCCGGAACGCTGGGATCGATCGTCGGCTTTCTAGCCTTTATGGTTGCGCACGTTGAAGCGTTCCATTTAGAACAAGTCCGCTCTCTGCTGCTGGTTCCCGCGTTTGGGATTGTGGGCGGCTTTTTCGGCGCGGTGCTCGGTGCTTTGTTTGGGTTGTTCGGAGAAGGAACCACGGCAAGCATTTATCGGCATCATCTCGATCGAGGTCAGTATTTACTGATGATCGAAGGCTCGGAGCGCTTGGTGAAATGGGGGCAAGAAGTGTTAAGTCATTATTCGACAACCAGCCTTTACTAAGCGAATGCCCGACTTCGATCGCGTTATGATGCAGCGCACGCTTGAACTAGCGCGATGTGCGATCGGGCGCACGGCTCCGAATCCAATGGTCGGCTGCATTATTGTGCAAGCCGACGAAATCGTCGGCGAGGGATTTCACCCCAAAGCCGGAGAGCCTCATGCCGAAGTGTTTGCGCTCAGGCAGGCGGGGAATCGTGCTGAGGGTGCGACCCTGTACGTTAATCTTGAACCGTGTAATCACTACGGACGCACGCCACCGTGCTCAGAAGCGATCGTGGCGGCGGGCATTCGGCGCGTAGTTGTGGGAATGGTTGACCCGAATCCACAAGTTGCAGGCGGCGGAATTGCACGCCTGCAACAAGCGGGAATTGAGGTGACGGTTGGCGTTGAAGAAGCGGCGTGTCAAACGTTAAACGAAGCGTTTGTGCATCGCATTTTGCAGCGCCGCCCGTTTGGGATTTTGAAGTATGCGATGACGATCGACGGCAAAATCGCTGCGTCGTCGGGACATAGCAGTTGGATTACTGGTCGTGCCTCTCGAAATCGCGTTCATCGCCTGCGGTCGGCTTGCGATGCGGTGATTGTCGGTGGAAATACGGTTCGTCAAGATAATCCGAATTTAACCACGCACGGTGTGTCTGAGCATCAGCCGATTCGAGTGGTGATGAGTCGATCGCTCGATTTACCCACATCAGCGAATTTATGGCAAACCAAAGCAGCGCCAACCCTGGTATTTACTGCTAACGCGAATTCTGAGGTAGAAAAGCAACTGATCAATCAAGGCGTTAAAGTAGTTGTATTGCCTGCATTGACGCCTGCGATCGTCATGACGAATTTGTACGATCGAGGATTGAATACGGTGCTGTGGGAATGTGGCGGAACGTTAGCGGCACAAGCGATCGCGGATCGATGCGTGCAGAAAGTTTGGGCATTTGTGGCACCCAAAATTATTGGCGGGGTAAATGCGCCGACACCGATCGGCGAACTTGGATTCGAGAAAATGACCGAAGCGATCGCGCTTGAGCGGGTAACGTGGAGCGCGATCGAGTCAGATTTGCTAATCGAAGGGTATTTAGACTGAAACGAGGCGATTTTGAGCGAGATCCCGAATTAAAGTGAGGCGCGATCGAATGTAGGTTGATAGCTGGGTTGTTTCTTCGGAGTTGAGCGCTTGGCGAGTGCCAAACTGACGCAGCAGCCATTGAACCAGGCTTGCGTCATCGAGATTCAGCAGAACCGGGGCTTGAGTCGTTTCAACCAGCGCCCAGAGTTGACGGAGCATTGCAGGATTCATAACCGATTGCACGAGAGTCGTGTATGGGTGAAGTGAACGATAACAGGCTACTAAACACAATGTCTCAACGATACTGAATCCTGCTGCACCAGAACCCAGACCTTACGAAGACGAAATAAGAGTTACTAAAGGTTAATGAGAAAATCACAGAAGTTGTGAAGAAATTATTAAGCCTTAATTTACATCTTTCGTATTTTCTGTGCCTCCACCGTTTTACCGATATGCCTGCATCGGTTCTTTGATAAAGCGAATGTACAAATGCTTAAAGGTGGATTTTAGAACACGCGGTGCGCCAAAGTCGATCGGCATCATTTTGTCAGGAAGTCGCCAATCTGCGATTTGTAATTCTGTTGGGTGCAAGATCGGGAACTCGATTTCGTCGATCCGGGGACACACCCCTAACCGCAAACTTTCCCGAATCGTCGGAATTGTTTCCGGAGCGACTTGCAAAATGTCGATTAAGGCTCGATCGAGGGCAAACACGTTTTGCGAAGCTCCTAAGACGCCGAGTTCTCTCGGTTCGCCGCCACTTGGCCCGTTGCCTTCATGACCGATAATGCCATCGACGATCGTTAAATCAGGATTAATCGCGCGGGCCGTTTCAACAAGCATCGTTCCAAAGCGGCTGCTATCTTTTCCGGCTTCCATGTGCCACCACGCTTTCATCTTGCCCGGAACACACCCAAATAAGTTCTTCACGCCCATTGTTAACACGAGCTGCATGTGTGATTTCACTTTGGGTAAGTTGATCACCACGTCGGCTTCCATTGCTTCTTTTGACAGCAACAAATGATTAAATTCTTCACTGATCGTTGCGTAGCGTTTGCCTTTGAATTCTACGATCGGTAAATCCAGTTTCTCGATCAAGGGCAAATATCCGTTTGCTTTTGCGACGCCTCGCGCACTTCCAAAGGCAGGCCCATCACCGAGAAACGGCTTTCCACCGACGTCTTGAACCAGTTGCGCCACGCAATGCACGATTTCGGGGCGAGTTACACATTCTTTAGCAGGACGAGCACCTGTAAGCAAATTTGGTTTGAGCAAAACGCGATCGCCGGGTTTGACGATGCTTGCCATGCCGCCTAACGGCTCTAAAAGGGCTGCGATCGAGGATCGGAGCAGGGCGCGATCGTAAGACGTAGCGCGAATTAAGCTAACAGCAGGTTTCATATCGATAAGAGTACTCAGAACAGTCTTTCAACTAATCTACCTGGACTTTCACTGATTCAGTAAGTCTTCGCTAATCGGTGGGCTGGGGCGTAACATCCAAGCACTTAGCATTCAAGCAGTGTTTTTGTTTGAACTATCAAAAATTTCGGTGTTCTATTTCAGCTTAAAACGCATCCCGTCTAACAAAACACTAAACTATAAGCAGAGACACCCTTATCCCCCTGCATGGTCGAAACATTAACGTTACCATTGCCCACGCCTGAAAGCGCGATCGCGCTTGCCGGAACTCAAGAAGACAATCTCAAAATCCTGAGTCGCCAAACCGGAGCGACGATCGTTTTGCGCGGACAGGAACTTTTGATTACTGGAACTGCAAATCAAGTGGATTTGCTCAAGCGTTTAATCGAATCGCTCGAAGAATCCTGGAGCAAAGGTCGATCGATTACAAGTGTGGACATTCTGACGGCCCGCCATGCGTTAGATACGCACCAAGAATCTGAACTGCAAACGATTCAGCAAGATTTGTTGGCCCGCACGCGGCGTGGGGAATCGATTCGAGCGAAGACGTTTCGACAACGGCAATATATTCAAGCGATTCGATCGCATGATTTAACCTTTTGCGTCGGCCCGGCAGGAACAGGAAAAACGTATCTTGCGGCAGTGATGGCGATTCAAGCGCTGTTGGCAAATCAGTACGAACGCTTGATTTTGACTCGTCCGGCGGTTGAAGCTGGAGAGAAGTTAGGCTTTTTGCCCGGAGATTTGCAGCAAAAGGTGAATCCGTATCTGCGACCGCTTTATGATGCGCTGTATGAATTTGTTGACCCCGAAAAGATTGCAGGCTTAATGGAGCGCGGCGTAATTGAAGTTGCGCCGATCGCTTATATGCGCGGACGAACTTTAAACAACGCCTTTATCATCATCGACGAAGCGCAAAACACAACGCCCGGACAAATGAAAATGTTACTGACGCGAATCGGGTTTAAATCCAAAATGGTCGTGACTGGAGACCTCACGCAAACTGATTTACCAATGAATCAAACGTCAGGATTGGCGGTTGCAGAAAAGATTTTGCGATCGGTCGAGGGTGTTGCGTTCTGCAATCTCTCAAAAGCCGATGTGGTTCGACACCCACTCGTTCAGCGAATTGTTGAAGCCTACGAATATCACGAAACGTAGTTTACAGAATGATCAGAAGTAACCTTTCTTTAAGGCAGCACTTCAAAGGGGAGATGTTATGCTTGCAAAAAAAGTTTTGAGGACACAATACGATGAAAAGTCGTAGCTTTACAGTCATTCTTCATAAAGAAGGTGATCTGTACATTGCTGAATGTCCAGAGGTTGGTACTGTCGATCAAGGAGAAACAATCGAGCAGGCGATCGCGGGGTTAAAGCAGGCAACGCGGCTCTACTTAGAGGAATTTCCTCTACCTGAAACCTCGCTTATCCTTTAGCTCGATCAAGGATTCTCCGACCGTCACGAGCAAAACGCCCTAAAATAGAGAATCGATCGTCCCCTCACTTTTCTTGCTGCCATGACTGCTGCTCGTCGCTATCACATCACCACATTCGGCTGCCAAATGAACAAAGCCGACTCTGAACGCATGGCTGGAATTTTAGAAACGATGGGGTTTGAGTGGTCAGAAGAACCCGATCAGGCAGATTTAATTCTCTACAATACCTGCACGATTCGCGACAATGCAGAGCAAAAGGTTTATTCGTATTTGGGGCGGCAGGCGCGGCGTAAGCAAGAAAATCCGGAGGTGACGATCGTGGTTGCCGGATGCGTGGCGCAGCAAGAAGGCGAATCGCTGTTACGGCGGGTGCCTGAACTCGATTTGGTTATGGGACCGCAATACGCCAACCAGCTCGAAAGCCTGCTCGAACAAGTGTTCAACGGCAATCAAATCGTTGCCACCGATCCGATTCACATTGTCGAAGACATCACCAAGCCGAGGCGCGATAGTCAAGTTACCGCTTGGGTGAATGTGATTTACGGCTGTAATGAACGCTGTACGTATTGCGTGGTTCCGGGTGTGCGAGGCGTTGAGCAATCGAGAACACCCGAAGCGATTCGGGCTGAAATGGAAATGCTAGGGCAGCAAGGCTACAAAGAAGTCACGCTGCTCGGTCAAAATATTGATGCTTACGGGCGCGATTTGCCAGGAGCAACGCCCGAAGGACGGCATTTACACACGTTTACCGATTTGCTCTACTCGGTGCATGACGTTCCTGGAATCGATCGACTTCGCTTTGCAACGAGTCATCCGCGCTATTTCACCGAACGATTAATTCGCGCTTGTGCAGAATTACCAAAAGTGTGTGAGCATTTTCACATTCCGTTTCAATCCGGCGATAATGACGTGCTAAAAGCAATGGCGCGGGGCTATACGCACGAGCGCTATCGTCGCATTATCGATACGATTCGCGATTATATGCCCGATGCGTCGATTAGTGCCGATGCGATCGTAGGTTTTCCCGGTGAAACCGAGGAGCAGTTTCAGAACACGCTCAAGCTCGTTGATGAAATTGGGTTTGATTTGCTGAATACGGCGGCGTATTCTCCGCGTCCGGGTACGCCTGCGGCCGTTTGGCTTAATCAGCTTGGTGACGATGTGAAAGCCGATCGATTGCAGCGACTCAATCATTTAGTGTCGCAAAAAGCGCAGGAGCGATCGCAGCGCTATGCCGGACGCATCGAAGAAGTCTTAGTAGAAGATCAAAATCCAAAAGATCCGACGCAAGTGGTTGGACGCACACGCGGCAATCGATTAACGTTTTTCACAGGCGATATTTCACAGTTGAAAGGCAAGCGAGTAAACGTCAAAATTACCCAAGTGCGACCGTTTAGTTTGACTGGACAGCCGTTAGTTGAAGCAATTTGCTAAAGCAGACGTTTCGGAGTGATTGCATAGAGTGTGTTGTAAAACGCAGCGATCGAGGTTCAAAAACCTTTCCTGAGTTCTGGATAATAATGTGCCCTGGCGACTGAAGTCGCGGCTACACAGACGAAGTGCGCCTCCGCGCACTAACAGCCACTGAGATAGAGTAACCCGTGGGTGGTTTTGTCTGTGTAGCCGCGCCTTTAGTCGCCAGGCTTAACCGGAACCGTCGTTCCCTACCCATTTTTCTAGGTTGAGTTCTGCCCGTTTTTCTGATGCGATCGCGCCATTGCCTTTGTCATTGTAGAACTATCAACTATTTGATTTCTCTCAATGACAGACCTACAAACTTTTTCAAATCAACTCGCCGACGCGGTAGAACAAGCGGGAAAATCGATCGTCGGCGTGAATGCTCGACGCCGACGATCGACAAGCGGCATTTATTGGCGATCCAATCTGATCGTTACGGTCGATCACGGCATTCATCGCGATGAATCGGTCACGGTCACACTGTCCGATGGAGAAACGGCTAACGCCTCGATCGTCGGTCGCGATCCGGCAACTGATCTTGCCGTGTTGCGGCTTGAAACGACCCTACCCATCGCGCAGTTTGCGGATGCGTCACACATTAAAGTGGGACAAATTGCATTGGCGATCGCTCGCAATGCCGAAGGCGCAACGAGTGCCAGTATGGGCATTGTTAGCGCCATTATCAACGAGGGACGCGACTGGCACGGCGGCAAAGTGAATCAACTGATTCG
>CAXUFL010000063.1:0-23808 GCA_964250455.1 uncultured bacterium | reverse complement strand
CACCACCCCCCAACCCTGCGGGTATGGGCGGAGCACTGCGGAGTTTTTTGGTAGAACCTCGCGTAAAGCTACTCCACAAACTGGAGAAATCGGATCTTGGGTTGAGGCAATTGAGCAAACTGTGCGGCTTTTGACTCGATCGAGTGCAGTTGCCCAATCGCTAATCCGCAGGGTCTACCGTATTTTGCTTGAACGCGATCGCTGGCAATTGTTAATGCTGTGCGCGATCGCTCAACAAAATCTTCGAGTTCATACTCACAGTTCGGCGTGAAATATTCTTTGACGATCAGCGAAGGCGAGTAGCAAAGTTCTCGAGAACCATCGCACCATTGAATTTGAAAGCGAATCTCTGGCATAAAAAGCGAGTGGAATGTTTACAAAGAAAATGCGATCACAAACAACCTTCAACAATTTGTTGATAGTAGCGCAAATGCAGCTTAGCAGAAGCTGTCCAGGAATACTGCGACAGCATTGATCGACTTTTTTCGACTAAACCACGCGCTTGTGGTTGAATCACGTCCTGCATTGCTTTAGCGATCGCATCAACCGAATTTGGATCAACTAAAAGCGCTTGAGCGTTTGTTAAAAACTCTGTAAATGGAGCTTGATTGCTTGTAATCACTGGCAAGCCAGACGCGATCGCCTCCATAACAACCAACCCCCATCCTTCTTTAACCGAAGGAAACACAAACGCATCGGCGCAGCGATACAGCGTCGGCAGTTCTGCATCAGCAATAACGCCCGGAAGAATCAGCGATCGATCGATTTCTAGCGGCTCGACCAAAGCAAAAAACTCGTCACGATACGCTTGATAATCAAATAGAGTTGCGCCGCCTGCAACGATTAACTGAGCATTGGGATGCTGCGATCGCACTTGATGAAACGCTTGCAGTAGCCGAATCGAATTTTTGCGAGGTTCAATGCCGCCAACGGTGAGGTAGATCGGATAGCCTTGCAGGTTCCAACGTTCTTTTAAGCCGGATTCAGCACCGTTGAGTACCGTAGAAAATCGATTCAGATTGACCCCATTTAACACTCGAAGGGCTTCAATTTGATAGTGCTGCTGAAGTTCAATTTTAGGGCGATCGCTAACGCAAAAGCAAAGTTTGGCGGCCCGAATCGATCGATCTTGACACTGCTGAAGATACCGACTGTTGTAGTCTTCGATGTGGTGAACGGTGCGAACAAAATGCGGAATTTTCTGCTGTTCTACCAGAATTGCTAAAGCATTAGCGCTAATGCAGTCTTGCGCGTGGTAGCAGTCATACTGAGCAGAAGAGTTGCTCAAATATGCAACAAATTCCTCGATGCGTTGCTGAATCAAAGCATCAGTTTGAGCCGGAGCCGATCGCGCCAAAATCAACTGCGTTTCACAAGACAAGGGACGCTCAAAGCCTTGTCCATCTTTGTCGAGCGCATACACGCAAACCTGATGCCCTAGCTCATGTAGAGCTTCAGCAAGCTCTAGCGTATGCAGAACGCTTCCTCTGGGTTTGGTCGAGTAAGTCAGTAAGGCAATGCGGAGCATGGCGATTATCAAGAACAAAATCCGGTGAGCGGTTGCTGACGAAAATCCCAGAAAACCGTAGATTCAGCGTGCGATCGTTCTGAAGTGAATCGCAAAATTAATTCCGGTTCGGTCTGCACAGTTCCAACCCGTTCGCAAACTAAGCCTTGATTCTGAAAACAAGCTTGAACGGCCGCAACGTTGTCTGGTGCTACGCTCAAAAGAAATCCGTAGCTGGGAAACGTGACCAACCAGCGATCAAGCGACAGTTCTGGCGGGCAGGGAATCTGATCGAGATCGAGAATTGCACCACATCCAGACGTTTCTAGCAGCATCAGCAGCGTTCCCAAAATGCCGCCCATGCTGATATCTTTGCCCGCCGCACACAGCCCACGTTCAGCTAGATGCGGCAGAAGGGCTAGATTTTCGCGCAGTTGCACCCGATCAGCGTCGGTTGCAGCATTCCAGAACGGATAATGAGAATGCAATTTGCCGCGAAAATCACTGACAACCAGTAAGGCATCTCCCGATCGCGCATCAAAGCTCGTGATTAGCTGCGTTGCTCGCCCCAAAATTGCCACAGCAAGCGCGTTATAAGGACTGTGGCAGTTTGTGTGTCCACCGACGATCGGCACGTCATACGCCTGTGATGCAGCGTTCATGCCCGCCCAAACCGCTTGAGTGTCGCGGGCGGATTGGCTCCATACAGCATCGACGATCGCGATCGCTCGTCCGCCCATTGCGGCAATGTCGCTGATATTCACCATCACCGCACACCAGCCCGCGAACCAGGGATCAGATTCAACAAGCTGCGGCAGCATTCCTTCTGCGGCAAACAGCAAATAGCCGTCACGATCGGGAATCGCGGCGCAGTCGTCGCCCACACGCACCGTTTTAGCTCCTGCGCCGTTTAACGCGATCGCGGCAGTCTGAATGTCTTGCTTGTGCAAAATGCTCAAAGATTGACGAAGCTTAGCAGCAAGCGACGACAGCATCACGACACCTCGGAGATCAATTGCGGGCGCAGCTCCGATCCTGGCGGGTAAAAGTCGAGGTCAGCCTGCATCAGATGGTGAGGACGATCGCAAACGATAATTTCTTCGAGCGATCGCCAGTGCAGCCGTTGAAAAAAGCGAACATTAGACATCTGCACCGTTGCTAAAAACTGTTTACAGCCCCAGGTGTTTGCTGTGGTGACAGCTTTGTAAATCAAGCCTTTGCCGATTTGCCAACCTTTACGATAGTCCGGATGCGTTCCCAGCCTGCCGCCGTACCAAACTCCCGGTTCGACTTCGTAAATTCGCACCACCCCGACTACTTGAGCCGACGGCGCGATCGCCACGATCGGATGCGCAACGCGATCGTAATCGTCGCTATCGTCGCCCTGAAAAAGCTGCTGCTCTTCAGCAAAAATGGCGCGACGCAAGGCAAAATAAGCGAACACTTCTTGGGGATGGGTTGCAAGCTTAAATTGATAAGACATCGCCATGCTCATTCAAACTGAGAAATCGCAGAACAAGCACCGCACTTAGCGCAGCCTGCTTTGATGTCGGTTGAAGACAAGTTAAACTGCTGCAACTTAGCTCCGACCTGCTGATACAGCCGAAACATCCATTCGCTACTCGGTGCGGGATGATCGGCCAGTGGCGTTCCGGTAATCGGCACAAACGGAACCACAAACGGATACACGCCGATTTGAATTAATCGATCGCACATTTCTAATAGCGTTTCGGGTCGATCGCCCAATCCTGCTAACAGATAAGTGCTGACCTGCCCGCGCCCAAACACGCGCACCGCAGCCGCAAACGCCTCGAAATAATACGCTAACGGAACGCTCGCTTTACCGGGCATGATCGCCGATCGCACTTGGGGATCAGCCGCTTCGAGGTGCATTCCCAAGCTGTCAACTCCCGCCCTACGCAGGCGATCAAACCAGCCAAAATCGTCGGGCGGTTCGCACTGCGCCTGAATTGGAAGATCGACGCTGGACTTGATTGCTTTAGCACATTCGGTAAGGTAGGCGGCTCCGCGATCGCTCGTGTTCGGCGTTCCGGTTGTCATGACCAAATGCTTGATGCCATCGAGCCGCACGGCGGCGGTGGCAACTTCAGCAAGCTGAGCAGGCGTTTTGCGGGCGATCGTGCGATTTGCTTCGAGCGACTGTCCGATCGCGCAAAACTGACACGCCGTTGCTGCATCGCTATATCGCATACAGGTTTGCAGCACCGTTGTTGCTAACACGTCGCGACTGTGCAGCAAGGCAATCTTCCAATACGGAATGCCGTCTGCTGTGGTGAGTTTGTAAAATCGAGGCGAATCGGGAAACTCGATTCCCGCGATCGCCGCTCCGTCTCGCTTTAGCACGATCGCTTGATTTGAATTCACGGCGATCGAATACGGCGATCGTGCGGCAGGGCTGTTGTAGATTGGAACCATGACCGTTGTTCCTTCTACCGTAACGGCTTTGTGATCCGACGGTCCCGCTCCGCCCTTGCGTCCGGCGGCTCCGGTTTCTTGCTCTACTTTCAATCCGTGCGTTTGCAGTTCGACAATCAGTTGCTGCTTGTTCATGTACGCTCCCACCGAAACTTGCGGTCAAATTCTGAAATGGAAACATCGTTGATGCTGGCTTCTCGTCGCTGCATCAAGCCGTTTTCGGCAAACTCCCACTGCTCGTTTCCGTGCGATCGCCACCAGTTGCCTAAGTTATCATGCCATTCGTACTCAAAACGAACCGAAATGCGGTTTTCGGTAAAGCTCCAAAGCTCTTTTTTAAGGCGATACTCTAGCTCTTTTGCCCACTTGCGCTGCAAAAAAGCAACGATCGCATCGCGTCCACTAAAGAATTCTGATCGATTGCGCCACGCAGAATCCGGGGTGTAAGCCAAAGCAACGCGATGCGGATCGCGAGTATTCCAAGCATCTTCGGCGGCTTGCACTTTCGCGATCGCCGTTTCAAGCGTAAAAGGCGGGAGCGGAGGTTTAGTATCCATGAGTGTCTAAGACGGTTCTAAAGCGCGATCGCCCGACTCGATCGCGGTGCTGACGGTTGTTCTCAAAACCTTTTTGAGGAGTCGTGAGGAGTCCGAGAAATCTCCCAATTCCCTGTGATGGAATTGGGAAAAGACTTCCGCTTGCCTTCATCCCCGATTAATCGGGGATTTAGGGGGGCTGTTCGGATAATTCACGCTTTTCAAACACAGGTTCTGAGCGTTGATCGTTAAGTTCACCTGCCATCACGCTTTGCGCTTGCCAGTTCACCTGCAATTGCAGCAAATCCGGGCGCGAGTAGTGACCTACGGCATCCATCATACGTTTGCGCTTGGTAATCAGCGAAAAATCCAGATCCGCGATCGCCATTCCTTCTCCTTCGGTGATCGGCGGGCAAAGGTGATTGCCCTCCGGGCCGATAATCGCCGTATTGCAGCCGCCGCTCAACACTTTTTGCAACGTTTCGTCGGACGTGATTTGCTCAACTTGCTCAGGCGAAAGCCATCCGGTCGAGTTGACCACAAAGCAGCCGGATTCAAGCGCGTGATGGCGAATCGTCACTTCGATCTGGTCGGTGAAAATCTGCCCGACTAGCGAACCGGGAAACTGAGCGCAGTGAATCTGCTCGTGCTGTGCCATCAGCGCAAAGCGGGCAAGCGGATTGTAATGTTCCCAACACGCCAGCGATCCTAACGTTCCGATCGCCGTTTCCACCACGCGCAGTCCTGCTCCGTCTCCTTGTCCCCACACCATGCGTTCGTGATAAGTCGGCGTAATTTTACGGCGCTTTTGCAGCAGCGTTCCATCGGCATCAAAAACAAGCTGCGTGTTGTAGAGCGATCCGCGATCGCGCTCATTCACGCCCAGAACGATTACCATTCCATACGATCGAGCGGCACGACTCACGGCATCGGTTACGACTCCGGGCACCGTAACCGCTTCTTCATACAAACGCATATGTTCTTTTCCCATCAGAACAGGCGGCTGCACAAAGGAGAAGTACGGATAGTAAGGAATAAACGTTTCGGGAAACACAATCAATTGCACATTGTCTTGAGCCGCCTGAGCGATCGCCTGCAAGACTTTTTCTGTTGTGCGATCGCGGCTAAACAAAACCGGACTCAGTTGAACGGCTGCCGCTCGAATAGTGCGTGAGTAATCCATGCCGATTTGCTTATCGCTTTGAGTTAAAGCGTCCAGGTGTCTAGAATAAACGCGCCATCTTTGCGGTGCATCAGCACTAAATCCAGCACATCAAGCGGATTAATCGGGCGAATTCCGGGAATCAGCGAGGGTTCACCGTGCCCGTAAAGCGCCTGCAACGCAAACCGACAGGCGTAAACATTGCCGCCTTCGGTCATAAATTTACTTAGCTGATCGTTGAAGTTTTGATGACCGGGAAATGCCGCATCTCCCAGCTTTGGAAAGCCGCGCTGTACGCCTAACGTCACGCCGGGCCCGTAAAGCAAAACGGAAGTTTCAAATCCTTTTCGCAGCAAGCGCGTCGCCTGCAACAAATTCACAAATCCAATCGATCCTTCAAAAGCAACGGTGTGAAACGTTACTAGCGCTTTCTCACCCGGTTCTGCTTTGACATCGGGAAAGACTTTCTCTTCGTAATCGACTAAAAAATCGCCAGTTTGATGAGCGGGAGCAGTAACTTCAGGCATGACCTTCTCCTGGTTGAATTTGCTGTCAGATTAAGCGGCAGCGTGGACAGGTTTAGTATCTTACACTACGAAACTTCACGTTTAGCAATGAAGCTAGGAAACCAGCGCACGCGCGATCTGTAAAAATCGGACAGCAAGACGATCGCACCCTACCAATTTTGATAGGTGATTAGGAGTGTACTATGAACCGAGCAGAAATTCATTCACGATACTCCAAGCATTTGCATTTGTGACTTTTGTTCTCGCCACAATATAGTCAGCGAGATAGTTCGCATCGTTGGCAATGCCTGAGAATCTTCCTGATCCCCAAGTATGCAGCCAGGGAAGCCCCAGAAAATACAGTCCCCAAAGGGAGGTAACGCCGCGCTCGTGCCCCGGATAGCCTTTGCCATCAAATACGGGAACGTCGATCCAGCTAAAATCACTTTTGTAGCCCGTGCACCAAATCACCGCGCTCATTTTTGCGGTTTCACACTCGTTTTTGGCTGAATCGGCGGGTTGCCAAACAGGGCGATAAGGAAGCTCGGTTGGGGCTTGAATCTTGTTTTTTTCGATAAACGCATCGATCGTGCGTTTAATGCTTTCGGCAACGGCATCGGCTTGATCTAAGTTCTGCTGCAAATCATCGGCAAATTGCAGCGTTTCAGGTTCGATCGCGCTCAAGCGTCCATAAAGCTGCATTCCTCCGATCGCAAACTGTCGCAAATCAATTTCACGTCCGCCATCTCGGCCAGTTAAGTAATGATTGGCTTTGGCGCGGACTTTTTCTTTTTGTGGATGTTCCCCGATCGATAAATCGTAATAGCCCATTTGATCGAGCCAATCGACTACATCTTTTCCACGATAACGACGCGGCGATCGCGGCGCACTGCCCACCGACAAATGCACTTTTCTGCCCGCTAAATGCAGATCTTCAGCAATCTGACAGCCAGATTGTCCCGTTCCAACCACTAACACTTCTCCATCAGGAAGCGACTGCGGATTTTTGTACTCTGAGGAGTGAAGCTGAGCGATCGAGTCGGGCAACCGTTCTGCAATTCTGGGGATTTTGGGAAGATGATACCCGCCGATCGCAATCACCACCTGATCGGCCGTGTAATTGCCGATCGACGTGATCAGCTCAAACCGATTCGAGTCAATTTTGCGAACGCACGAGACTTCAACGCCTTCTTTTAACGGCGGATCAAACGCGGTCGCATAGCTTTTGACATAATCCACAACCTGATCTTTTTGCATAAACCCGTGCGGATCGTCGCCCGCATACGCATAGCCCGGGAGTCTGCATTGCCAGTTGGGAGTCACCAAGCAAAACGCATCCCATCGCTTAAAGCGCCACGCATAGCCGACTTCATGCTTCTCGAAAATAATGTGGTCTACGCCGCGCTGTTTAAGGCAATAGCTCATCGACAGTCCCGCCTGTCCGCCGCCCACGATCGCTACGCTGTAGTGATTCATATTGCTCTGCTGAGGTTCCTGTTGCCACTTTATGAACTGTAACCCCAAATCGATGTCTTGATCGTTACAAAAAATCGAATCACCCGAAGCTAAAGATTGCGACCTTCGCTCACCCGAGGTCACGATCAGCTTGAAACCTGCTCGAATACGCGGATCGAGAGCAGGTTTTGCTAAAAGAATTCAATCAGCTTTTAATCAAGCTTAAAACTACAGCTCAACAATGCCGTGCTTCACGGCCATAATAACGGCTTGAGTGCGATCGTTTGCGCCTAGCTTATTCAAAATACGATTGACATGAAATCTAACCGTACTTTCTGCGATCGACAAATTAGCGCTAATCTGGGGGTTGTTTTTGCCCTGCGCCATCAAGCGAAGCACTTCTAGCTCTCGATCGCTTAATTCTGGTAAACTCATTCGCTCTGCCAATTTTGCACCGACTTCGGGCGGAATGTAGGACTGGTTGCGGTAAACCGTCCGAATCGCCTTTAGCAGTTCTTCGAGCCGAACTCCTTTGAGCAAATAGCCTTTTGCGCCTGCTTGCAGCCCACGATAAATATCTTCATCGCTATCGTAAGTCGTGAATACAATAATTCGAGCCGCTTCAAACTCAGCGCGAATCGCCGTAATCGCTTCAACTCCACTGATTTCCGGCATTCGCAAATCCATCAAGGTTACATCGGGCTGATGCTGACGAAAAAGCTCGATCGCTTCTTTGCCATTATGAGCTTGTCCAACCACAACAATGTCTGGTTCACAATCGAGCAATAGAGCTAACCCTTGCCCTAGCACATCATGGTCATCTGCAAGCAACAGGCGAATCACTTCAGATGGGTTCATTTACCGCTCCCCGCTTCACCACGACGATCACGCTCGTTCCTTGTCCGGGGGAGCTATGAACCGTCAGTTTTGCTTTAATTTGTTCTGCCCGTTCCATCATTCCTATCAGCCCAAAATGATGGTCAGTCGCGGCACGGCCAAGTTCAAATCCCACACCGTCGTCTTTGACGTGCAGAACGCATTGGGCTTGCTCGTAGCTCAAGCTAAGCTGAATTTCGGTTGCTTTGGCATACTTGCACGCATTCATTAAGGCTTCTTGGCCGATCCGAAGCAGATGATGTTCAACAACTTGCTGAAGTAAGTAAGGTTGTCCTTGACAGTCACACACAAACCGCACTGAACGGTGAGCAAACATCTGCTTGGCTAGAACACACAGGGCGTTATACAGATTCCCTGCTTCTAGAGGGTGAGGACGCAATGCGGCAACCGACCGCCGCGCCTCGCTCAATCCAGAACGAGCTAAATCGTAGCTCGTTTCAACACATCGACGAGCAACTTCGGGAGCGGTTTCTAGCTTGTAAGAAGCAACTTCTAGATGAACCATAATGCTGGTAAACGCTTGAGCTAATGTGTCATGAATTTCGCGAGCCATGCGGTTGCGTTCTTCTAGCACCGATGCGGCTTCTGCTTGTTTACGATCGCTCAAATCCAGCACAAACCCGATGGAGATTTCTTGTGCTTCATCAAAAGTGGCGTGACCAATAAGAACCGGAACTCGGCTGCCATCTTTGCGCCAGTATTCTTTTTCAAAGGCGGTAAAAATGCCTGTTCTTCGCATGTTCTCCGTTGCTTGGCGATCGATCTCTAGATATTCTGGAGGGGTCATTGTAAACCAATTTACTTGACCTGCATGAAGATCTTCGCGCGTGTAGCCGACCATTTCCAGAAAAGCATCATTGGCCTCAAAGATTTTGCCTTCAAAGTCAGCTACACTGACGCCAATCAGGTTTGCTTCAACCAAGCGTCTAAATTTTGCTTCACTTTGTCGCAGCGCTTCTTCTATTTGTTTACGCTCGGTGAGATCTAACATAAAGCCGATCGTGCTTTCTGGATCGTCTTTTAGAACCGCACACGCTAAAAGAATGGGCACAAGGCTGCCATCTTTACGGCGGTATTCTTTTTCAAACGGGTCACAAACTCCCGTCGCTCGCATTTGGTCGATCGCTCGTTGGTCGATTGCTCGATATCTAGCGGGGGTGATCTCAGACCAATTCACTCGCCCTGCATGAAAGTCATCTCGCGTATAACCCAGCAGGGTTAAGTAGGCATCATTCGCTTCAGAAATGGTTCCATCGAGCTTAGCGACCACAACCCCGATCGGATTAACTTCAAATAGCTGTCTAAATTTTGCTTCGCTTCGTCGCTGCCGTTGATGCGTAATGTAGATTATCGAGGCTGCTAAAGCGCTTACAATCGCACCCAGACTTAAAACGGTAATACAGACCCAGAACGTTAAACGATCGTGGACCGTTTGCGGTCCATTTCTAAACGGAAAATTGTGAACTAAACTCGCTGTTCCAAGAATTTGCGATCCTGTCGAGATGACAAGAAGTGTCATCAAAAACGTTCCTTTGTAAGCTCGAAGCACAAGCCGACGGAGTTGGCTCAACATAGGTATAATCCGTACAGCAATTTCTACGAAGGTGATTTGCTACTGACCTAATTCAGCACTAGAGAAGCTTATCGATGTCTGTGGCTCTAAGGGGTTAATCGAGTGTTTTTATTTTCTCATTCTTTCTGTTAATGATCATTGATGCTTCAGTGTTTTTCGCTTAAGCGGTATAAACTGCACCTAATCCAAGCGCACTTAACCCCTTGCGGTAGGCGATCGACGTTTGATCAGCGCGAATGTGAGATTCAGCCCGGAGTTCAAGCGGCAAATCTTCAGGATATTGCGCCTCAACCACTTCTTGATCTTCAGCAAATACCTGATAGTTAAATTCGTACACGGGTTCAAGCGGCTGGTCTTGATCAAAGTTGCGGCAAATCGGGCAAAACACGCGAGTTTTACGAGCGGATACCGGAGATGCAGCATTGAGGATACAGAGCCGCCCTGCGTCAGGAAACTGCACGGTTAAGCGAGCCGTAAAGGGTAGAAATACCTCGAAAATTCGCAGCCATTGGAAGTCCGCCGGAGCGCGATCCTGCATTGCTTTCGGTAAATTGCTAACGGTACTTAGATATTCAGCCCGCAACCCCGTTGGCGTTTTAGCCACATCGTAGCGCGGCACGATCGGGTTATTGCGATCGCCAAACGTTTTGGTGTGTACCCAAGCAAAGTGAGCCACATCGAGAAAGCCTTCCAGTTGTCGCCCTGCTGCTGCATTGAGATCAACCGCTTCTGGAAGAATCTGTTGGTAATCTGGATTGTCCCATTCGTGAAAATCCGGTAGCGCATGATTCTCACCGCCATTCAGCGAAGTCCAAATCAAACCATAAGCTTCGACTGCGGGATACGTCTTCAAGCAAAGCTTTGCCGGAATCGAGGACGCTGGATCAGCAGGCACTAAAACACAGCGTCCATCGGTTGCGTAGTGAAACCCGTGATACTTGCAGATTAAATTATCGCCTTCAACAAAGCCCATACTGAGTGGAATGCCGCGATGCAGACAAATATCGTTCGCGATCGAAACGCCCGCACTGGTTCGCCAAACCACTAATCGCTGATCGAGTAGCTTCGTCGCGATCGGCTGAGCTTGAACGTCGCGACTAAACGCGATCGGATACCAAAACGGAGCGAGGGCATCCCAATCGGAGTGAGCAAAGGTGCAGTCTTTGGGGTAAGCAGTTGAACGAGTTGTGCTGATCATAATTGACAAGTTCCTTTTGCTAAACGTGAATCTAAATCGAACAGAGCGTTGCTGCTACAACGACCACCCCTAAACAGGAGCTAAGCTGTGGGCTAACGCTCCAGCAATGTAAACGGCTTGAACTGCGCGATCGTCACCCAACATCATTAAGCCAAAAACTTTCTCTGCAAGCTCTGTTAGCGATCGCGCAGGAAGCTCTTTGGTGCGAGTTGCCATAAGCGGGGTTGCATGAAGGTTTAGAACAACAAAATCCGCTTCTTTTCCTGGATTGAAGTTGCCGAGTTTGTCGTCGATCGACAGCGCTTTTGCGCCGCCAAGCGTAGCAAGAAACAGCGCCTTAAATGCAGAAAGCGACTTGCCTTGAAGCTGCATCACTTTGTAAGCTGCGTTGGCAGTGTGCAGCAGTGAAAAGCTAGTTCCAGCTCCAACATCGGTTCCTAATCCCACTTCGATCGGATGATGGGTCGATTTTGCCTGCGAGAGTTTGAACAAGCCACTTCCTAAAAATAAGTTTGAGGTTGGACAAAATGAAATCGCCGCTTTCGCTTCAGACAGCCGTTTAAATTCTGCATCGGTGAGCTGAACGCCATGCGCAAACACTGATTTTTCGCCCACGAGTCCCGCTTGATCATAAACATCGAGATACCCAAGACAATCCGGAAACAGTTCAGCCACCCACTGCACTTCTTTAACGTTTTCAGACAAATGCGTATGCAGGTAGACATCAGGAAATTCTTGTAGCAGTTTTCCTGCAATTTGCAGCTGCTCGATCGTAGATGTAATTGCAAATCGAGGTGTGACCGCGTATAACAAACGCCCCTGATTATGCCATTTCTGAATTAAGGTTTTACTCGCTTCGTAAGCCGTTTCTGGCGTATCTGTTAGAAAGCTTGGCGCGTTGCGATCCATCAGCACTTTTCCAGCGATCATGCGCAAATTTCGACGGCTTGCCTCTTCAAAAAAGGCATCAACCGATTCAGCGTGAACGGTTGCAAAAACGAGCGCGGTTGTTGTGCCCTGCTTGATAAGCTCATCAAGAAATAACGCGGCAATTTTTTCAGCGTAAGCTTTATCTTTAAACTTTCCTTCAATTGGAAATACGTATTTATTCAACCATTCTAAAAGCTGCTCACCGTAAGCCGCGATCATTTCATACTGTGAATAATGAATATGAGTATCGATAAATCCCGGCATCACCAAACTATTCGGATAAGCCGTTGTTGGAACAGTAGCATATTGATGCTTTAGATCCTGATACGAACCAAAATCAGCGATCGCACCATTTTCCACAACCAGCAATCCGTCAGGAATATAACGCACGCTGCTATCATCTTCCACGTAAAACGGATCATCAACAAAATCTAGAAAAGCACCACGAATTGCTCGAAGTGATTGAGCGTTAGAAAAAGACATAAATCGAAGAAACGGTAGCTTCTTTGCCAATATAGTACAGTTTGCTCATCTACAGGAATGTTCAATAAGAACAAAATGAAACCGCAAAAATCAGCCTGATTACAAATTAAAATTTCGCAGCAAAAAGCCTTGTTTAATAATTAAAAAAGCTTTAGAATCAGCCCCAACTATCTCTATGAGTCGGTTTATATTCGGACTCGAACAGGTAGTTTTCAGCCAGATTAAAAAGAACATAGGGTTCCCTATCAAATTGTTGGGTTTTTGTTATCAAGGTGTTTGTTTTTTACCTATCAAATTGTTGGGTTTCTATTAATCCAGTTGAAGATTGTAAAATGCAGGAGATTCTTCATGAGCACGGATCTTGAACTCCGATCGCGCCAGCCCGATAATCCTCCACCGACCGGATGGCAAGCCGCGATCGCTCGTTACTTCAAGTTTGAGTTCTACAACACAAATTTTCGCACCGAAGTTTTAGCTGGCATTACAACCTTTATGACGATGGGCTACGTGCTCGTGGTCAATCCGATTATTTTGTCCAACGCCATCTTCCTGCAACAGCCAGGCGATTTGTTTTCTCAGCTTGCGGTTGCAACGGCGATCGCGGCGGCAGCAGCAACGCTCTGCATGGCGTTGTTTGCAAACTACCCGTTCGGACTTGCACCGGGTATGGGAACGAATGCCTTTTTTGCTTTCTCGGTTGTAATTGGACTCAAAATCGATTGGCGATTGGCGCTATCCTGCATCTTTGTTCAAGGTTTAGTCTTTATTGCGCTCACCTTTACCGATGTGCGACGACTGCTGATTAAAGCCATTCCCGCTACCCTCAAACACGCGACCGCAGGCGGTATCGGCTTATTTATTGCTTACATCGGCTTGTCAGGTAACATCAAAACAGGTGGAGCCGGACTGATCGTAGCCAACGAAGCCACAAAAACCGCTTTTGGCAATTTAGCGCAACCGAATACGCTAATGGCGATCGTCGGGCTGCTTATTACTTCGGCGCTGTTAGTGCGTCGAATCAGGGGTGCCTTGCTGTGGGGGATTTTGGCAACGGCAATGCTCGCCTGGATTTTTCAAGTAACGCCACCCCCGACGGCAATTTTTGCGCTGCCTGAACTGCCTCGCGACATTTTTGGTCAAGCCATTACCGGACTGACTCAGCTTAACGCCAATAACTTTGTCGATTGGTTAGCGGTGCTGCTGGTGTTTTTGTTTGTCGATATTTTTGACACGATCGGAACGCTAACAGGCGTGGGAATGCGAGCAGGCTACATTGGCCCAGATGGAGAACTGCCTCGTGCGAACAAAGCGCTGATGGCTGACGCGATCGGAACTACGATCGGTCCGGTGTTTGGGACCTCTAGCGTTACGGCTTATGTCGAATCTGTAGCAGGTGTAGCAGAAGGCGGTCGAACTGGATTTACTGCCCTAGTTGTGGGCGTGCTGTTTCTGGTTTCGCTCTTTTTCATTCCAATCTTCAAAGCGATTCCTGCTTTCGCGACAACGCCAACGCTGGTAATTGTCGGAGCGATGATGCTGGCGGAAGTGCGAGAAATCGATTGGGACGACATGTCAAAAGCAATTCCTGCATTTCTGACAATTTTCATGATTCCGCTCACGTACTCGATCGCCGAAGGATTAGCGATCGGGTTTATCAGCTATCCGTTAATCAAGGCATTTCAGGGGAAAGCGCGGGAAGTTCCGGTTGGGACTTGGGCGATTGCAGGAATTTTTGTGGCCCGCTTTGTTTTTATGACGCTGCGCTTTGGGCACGGGTGAAGCGTTTCTTTCAGAAAAGACCTTGAAGCGATTCGTCAGTTCTAAATCGTTCAATTGCCGTTGTAATCAGAGGCGCGATCGAGACCACCCGCAGCTTTGACCAATCCTGCTTTTGGGCGATCGTATCGGTGACAAAAACAGCATGAATACTATCGTGGCTCAACTTGGTTTGCGCGTCTTCTAATAACAGTCCATGCGTTGCAGCCACCCTTATTGTCGGCTGAGCACCCGCAGCCAGCAGTGCTTCCACTGTTTTCGCGATCGTGCCGCCCGTCGAAATCATGTCGTCTACGATCAAACAAGAACGATCGCGGACATCGCCGATCATTCGAGTCACCTCTGTTTCTCGACCACTTTCACGGTGCTTGTGCAGCACCACAACAGAAGTTCCAAGCTGCTGCGCGTATTGCGTTGCCATTGTCACTCGTCCCGCATCGGGTGAAACCACGACCGTTTCAGGCGGCAACTCATCGCGCAGCACGTTACAAAGAGTTGGAACGGCTGAAAGACTATCCACGGGGATGCGAAAGAAGCCTTCAAGCTGAGGAATGTGCAAATCAAAGGTGAGAACGCGATCGATCCCGATTGATTGTAAAATCCCCGACACCGCGCTTGCCATCATCGACACTCGCCGCCCCTGGCGTTTATCGGCACGAGCGTAGCCAAAGTAGGGAATCACTGCAATAATCTGACTTGCGGCCGCCCGCCGACAGGCATCAACAAATGCCACAAGTTCGAGCAAATGGTCATTGACAGGCGGCGAGGACGGCTGAATGATAAAAACGGCTTTCTGGCGTACCGAGTTAAGCAAATGCACGGAAACTTCACCGTCTGGAAACCGCTCGATCGTGCAGTTGCCTAAGGGCAAATTGAGCGCTTGGCCGATCGCTGCTGCTAAAGCTGGATTAGCGGTGCCCGCAAACAAAACAATTTCCATTGCTAGGGTTCCTCGGATCGCGGTGTCGCAAAAATCTAATAGATGTTCTATTTACTCAATAGAGTGCTGCTTGAAAGAAAATTGTATAACCTAGCAGATTTTTTAGCACGAGTGATAAGAAAGTCGATCGCGCTGGGCAAGTTAAATTCAGGCGTTAGAAGTTCAAACATTCCAAACCTGAAGGAGAATCTATCAATGAAATCTGACCTCAAGGCAAAGTTTTTACAGCACTTTGTGTCCAAAAAGCGAGACGGTGGCTTCACCCTGATTGAATTGCTCGTAGTCATCATCATCATCGGCATTCTGTCTGCAATTGCTCTGCCTTCGTTCCTCAACCAAGCTAACAAAGGTAAGCAATCTGAAGCAAGACAGTACATCGGAACAATGGTTCGCCAACAACAAGGCTTCTTTGCAGAACAATCTAGATTTGCAAGTGATTTCACCGAATTATCAAATCCAATTCCCACGCAAACGGCTAACTACACTTACAAAGTCAATGCACCCGTTGCGGGCACCAACGCTAACGTTACCATGACTGCTGTATCGCTAACCTCGCTGACCGGACTAAAAGCTTACGCAGGCATGGCAGCACAAACCACATCAACGAGTACTGGCGAAGCAAACTCAGTAGGCATCGTGTGCGAAACCAAGAAGCCGAGCCAAGTGGCACCCGCTCCGGTTGCCCCAACTGGCGTTGGTCAACCTACTTGCGATGGAACATCAGTTCCGCTTGGTACTCAAAGCTAATCAACATCTAGCACAAGCGCTAATTAATTTAGCTGAGCGCTTAAGTCAATACCAATCGGTGAGTGGGTGGAATGTCTGCCCACTCATTTTTATGTTGCATTTGGGCTGCGCTTGTCGATACTAAACGAGTTCTTTGTGTGATAACCCGTGATGTCCCCTGTCGAAGCGTTAATAACCTGGCAACAGCAAGCCAATCAGTATCTTGTTCAAGGGAACTATGGGCAAGCTGCACACCTGTATGAGCACGCGATCGAGTCCGACCCCGACGTGGAATCGAACTATTGGCATTTAGGATTACTGCTGCTTTTACAAGGCCAAGAAGAAGAAGCTCAAACCACCTGGTTGTTTGCCTTGTCAGAAAGCGAAGAAATCGAACGATCGACGACAGAATTAATTCAAGTTTTACAAGCTGAAACCGCACGTCGTGAAGGTTTAGAAGACTACTCGATCGCTTGGGCAATTCGTCAGCACATGCGCGAAATCTGTCCAACCGATTTGGATAACTTGTTGCGGATTGTGTACTTGTCGATCGAGCTAAATTTTTTCACCCACGAAACGCTTGAAGAAATCAACCTCGTTCAGCAGCTTCAATCCACTCAAGCCGCGATTGATCTAGAACTTTTGCGGCAAGTTTTAGGACAGGTTTTACAAAAATCCAGCCCCGCACCGCTTATTCTGGAATTTGCTAAAGCTTGTGCTCGATTTCTTGAGCCTGAAAAGCTCATGTGGACGCTGCTACCTGCAATTATTCGATTTGGGTACACTTGCTCTTGTCCAACGTTTGCGGCAGAACTCGCAGAATTGTATCTGCGCATCGACCCAGACAACATCGAGATTTTGTATCATTTAGCGCCGCTTTATCAAAATGCTAGAAACTACGATCGCGGCATTGAGGCTGCCAAACGCCGCTATGAACTTGTAGATGGTTTAGCAGAAAAAGTGTTCTCTAACAACATGCTGCTGCGAGGCTTACTAGGCGCAGGCGGCTACTGGCAAGAAGCACTTGAAATCGCAGACCGTCATGAAAATCTGCTGCAAGCGCTAATCGAACAGCCGACCGAGCTTGACCCGGTGCAGACCGCTCGGATGTTAAACCTCGGATACTTTTTGGTTTACATCAAAGATGATCCGCAGCGTTGGCGGAAACAACAAAATCAGCTTTTAGAATTTTGCCAAAAGCAGCTTCAGACCCAAGCAGCAAATCGAGGAAAACGCTTTTTGCACACCCGCAATTCCTCGACCAAACGGCTCAAAATTGGCTATCTTTCGCACTGCATGAATAGTCATTCAGTGGGTTGGCTGGCGCGATGGCTGGTGCAGTATCACGATCGCGATCGATTTGAGGTTCACGGTTATTTCGTCAACTACAGTGAACTTAACGATCCGGTGCAAGCGTTTTACGTGCAGCAATTCGAGCACGCGCATCGATTTGGAACGCCTCACATTGATACCCATTTAGAAATTGCCGAGGAAATTTATCAAGACCAAATCGATGTTTTGATCGACCTAGATAGTCTGACGCTTGATCTAACCTGTGAAATCTTAGCGCTCAAACCCGCACCGATTCAGGTTACTTGGCTCGGTTGGGATGCATCGGGCTTGCCCGCGATCGATTACTTTATCGCCGATCCTTATGTTTTACCCGAATTGGCTCCAGCGTATTACCGCGAGAAAATTTGGCGACTGCCTCAAACTTATATTGCAGTTGATGGTTTTGAAGTCGATGTGCCCACGCTGCGACGAAGCGATTTAGACATTCCGAGCGATGCGGTCGTGTTTCTGAGTGCTCAAAGCGGCTACAAACGCCATCGCGACACGGCAAAGCTGCAAATGCAGATCATCAAGCAAGTGCCAAACAGTTACTTCTTGATCAAAGGACTATCCGACGAAACAGCCCTCCAAACGTTTTTCTTTGAAATTGCTGAGGAAGAAGGGGTTTGTCCGGATCGATTGCGCTTTTTGCCAACGGCCCCTTCAAGCCAAGTTCATCGCGCCAATCTAACGATCGCTGATGTTGTTTTAGACACGTTTCCCTACAACGGCGCGACAACCACGCTTGAAACCCTATGGATGGGCATTCCGATCGTAACTCGCGTAGGCGAGCAATTTGCTGCCCGCAACAGTTACACGATGATGATGAATGCAGGCATAACCGAAGGGATCGCTTTTAGCGATCGCGAGTATATTGAATGGGGTGTTCGATTCGGCACCGATGCTAACCTGCGTCAGCAAGTTACGGCGAACCTTCACCGATCGCGTCGAACTTCTCCATTATGGAATGGCAGGCAGTTCGCTCGTGAAATGGAGCAAGCTTACGAGCAAATGTGGACGATTTACACGGAATCGCATTAGTTCCATTTGCGACTTATAAAACTGAGACTTATTGCTTCTGGAGGTTAACTTGATTTCTTCAGCCGCTCCGATTCGATCGCTCAAAATTTTGGTGCTGACTAACCTGTATCCGCCTCAAGTTCTGGGGGGATATGAGCGATCGATCGCAGATTTTGCCCGTCTATTACAACATCGTGGACACGAAGTTTTAGTTTTGACCAGCGACACGCCAAAACTCTTTGCGTTACATGAAAGTAATTATCCAGAGCCGAGGATTAATCGCTGTTTTCTGCTGTTAGGAGAGTGGTCTTCACAAGGAACGCGATGGCTTGAGCCTGAAATAGTAATGCAGCACCTTGAGCAAAACCAGCAAACCCTTCAGCAGCATTTAGACACGTTTCAGCCCGATGTCTGTTTTGCCGGAAATCTAGACTTCTTGCAGACCGCAACCGAACTCATCGACGCACTCTTAGCGAGAAACATCCCGATCGCTCACTATGTGATGAATGCTCACCCAGGCTATCCGGTCGAAGCTGCACCAAAGCGATCGCTCTACCGCTACGTAACTTGTAGTGATTGGGTTACTCAGACCCTAGCAGCAGCAGGCTATCCGACCGCAACCGCTCAAACTATCTACCCAGGCGCAAATGTTGAGGCTTTTTACAAAACCGATCTGCCACCGCACGATCGCTTACGAATTGCTTATGCCAGTTTGGTTGCACCCTACAAGGGAGCCGATGTTTTAGTGGAAGCGCTTGCGATTTTGAATGCAACGGGCGCTGAGTTTAGCGCGACGATCGCAGGCGGCACATTTCAGCCAGAATTTGTTGAAGCATTGCAAGCGTTTGTTGCCTCAGAAAAATTGCAAGACAAAGTTCAGTTTGCGGGTGCTTTATCGCGTCAGCAGCTTTGTGAACTCTACCAAACTCATAACGTGCTTGTTTTTCCGTCTCGCTTTCAAGAACCCTTTGGAATTAGTCAAATTGAAGCAATGGCGGCGGGCTTAACGTTGGTTACAAGTGGAACTGGAGGAGCAAAAGAAATCGTTGCAGAAAACGGAAGAGATGGATTTGTTTTTGAGACTGAAAACGCTTTAGATTTAGCAGATACTTTGTTGTTTTTAATAAACAATCCGAGCGAGTGGAAATCGGCTAGTCGCTGCGGGCAACAAAGAGCAATAACTGATTTTACTCAGCAAAAAGCAGTTAAACAAGTAGAGGCGGTGTTTGCTGAGCTACTATCTCTTCAAAATGCCAATTTGGAAGCAAAACAATACAAAGTGGGTCAATATTTTTTGCTGCTTCCGCTCGACCACAAACTTGATGCTTACCAAGCTAGTTGGCGAAGGTACGATACAGCGATCGGATACATTGCTCAAGCTGTTTTTAATAAGTATCCAAACTCTAGCGCGATCGATATTGGCGCAAACGTTGGCGACAGTGCAGCTTTAATTCGCACCAACACAAATGTTCCTATTCTTTGTATCGAAGGAAGTCCAGTTTTTGTTCCTTATCTAAAGCAAAACGCTTTAGGTCTTGAGAACGTTGAAATTGAAGCTTGTTTTATTGGCACAAACGATAAATTTATTAGTCTAGATCAGATTAATCATCATTCGGGAACGGCTGCGATCGTCAACGCCACAAGCTCTAGAAATATCCAAACAATTCCAATGAAGAGCCTGAGCGCAGTGCTTGAAGTCTATCCAAAATTTCAAAATTCAAAGCTGTTGAAGATTGATACAGATGGATTTGATTTTTCAATTATTAAAGAATCACTTGAAACGATCGCTTCGCTACTTCCTGTTCTCTATTTTGAGTGCGATGTTACCTTTCAAGAAAACGCTCATATCAATGCAGTTGAAACGCTAGAAACTCTTTGCAAACTCGGATATGAAAGATTTATCGTATACGACAACTTTGGCAACTATTTAATTAGCTTGTCTAAGCTAGACAATGAAAAATTCATCGATTTAGTCGCTTATCTTGTATCCAATCGTAAAATTAGCGGTACACCAGCCGTTTATTACTTTGATATTTGTGCTTTTAGCGTCAATGACATTGATTTGTTTGAAACGATACGGCAATCTGAGATTTTTTCAGTCCAAACAAGTCATTAAACTTTGTCGATCGCCCGTACAAACCAGTCTTTCTCTAATCTAAGTGAGGTTGAATCTAGAGCTATGGTCAAAACAAATTTTTTACTCAGTATTCCGGGTATTGATGTCGAAGTTGTTGATTTATTCGACAACTCACAATTGTCGGAATTGCTAGAGCAGTTTGCTGATCTTTACGATCGCCGCCCTTTCGATAACACAGGCGGAATTCGATTTGATTCCGCTTTTGCATACTACTTCTTTCTTAAACGAGTCGCGCCAGAGGTTGTGATTGAGTCAGGAATCTGGCGAGGATTTTCAACTTGGATTATCGATTCGCTGCTGCCCAACAGCCAGCTATTCTGTTTAGATCCAGTGCTAATGATGCCTATGAATATCAACCCAACTTACCGTCCTAGCCGCGCTTGGTACAGCACACAAGATTTTTCCTGCTTCTTCTTTCCTCCTGATACTTCTTCTCATGCGTTGGCGATTTTTGATGATCACCAAAATGTAGCACCCCGAATCGAACAAAGTCTTAACCACGGCATCGAACACGTTCTGCTCGACGATAATCAGTATGAAGACACGTATCACGTCAGCATTACGCATTTGATTAAAAACAACGATCCGATTCTGCCAGATCTCTTTAGCTTGATCGATGAGTATTATGTTTTTCCGCCGCTTGTGCCGCCTGCTCTTGAAGGCTGCCCGCTTAACCCTCTATGGAACGAGATTCCAACTCGGCTCAAGCATTTAGAACCTGATCATTTTGTTTATAGCTGGGTTACTTATCTCAAACTTAAGTTGCCGATCGTGCTTTAAGCTTTACATGCATCTAAAGACAGCAGAGAGTCATGACTTCCTATATGCGGTAATGTTCTAGACCTGTGTAAAATATGCGGGAATAAGGATATCTTTACCTCGCTGAATAATCTACGGTTCTAGAACCCATTTGCTGCCCAAGCTGTAACCGTACAAACGTCGTGAAGAATGGCAAAAGTGACGAAGGCAAACAACGGTATCGTTGCCGCAATGCTGACTGTAATCGCAACAATCCAACTGCTCATCAACGTGCGATTGAAATTTACCAATCCAGCCGACCAAGCTCTAGAAAAATAGCGAAAAAGCGCTCTACTAGAACTTTTATCTAATTCTAAATTCAGTGGAGAAACCGAATTTTCTGCGAATTTGCTGCACGATCGCTGGATCTGCTTCGTGTGAGAAGACAATGCGGCTTTGCTGCATGATGTGATCGAAAATTAGGGCAGAGATGTAACGCGGCGAGAAATTCGGTTGCGGTTTAGAGAAGAGGTGCGATCGTGAAAGGATATACAGAGGTGGGTATTTAGCCGAAGCTAACCCTGAAACGAGCGCAAAGAGGCAAGTTTAAGGGCGTTTGAGGTAGCTGCTGAATAAGGGCAGTGGATGTCGCGGATAGGCTGCACACTGCGCGCTCTGTAATCGATATGTGTGGGACAGCTTGAGAGCAGCGATCTGGTTCGGCAAAAATTTAGTGGAAGAAGAGAGGGAACGTTGTAGATACGTGAGCAATTTATTGAGTCTAAAAATGCAAAATTGAGTATAGGTTATTTTGAGTAAACAGACCTGGATGAGTAGGCGGACGATGCGTTCAACCGTTGATCCTGAAAAAATAGAGCGACTGATGCAAATTTTGGGCAGAGAAGCTCGTGGTTCGGGTTGTATTTATTTCACGGGCGGTGCTAGTGCCTTATTGGTTGGATGGCGAGACTCAACGGTGGATGTCGATATTCGACTTGATCCTGAACCTCCTGGGGTATTTCAGGCAATTGCGAAAATTAAACAGGATTTGAATATTAATATTGAACTAGCATCTCCACAGGATTTTTTGCCTCCCCTTCCAGGATGGCGCAATCGCAGTGTGTTGATTGGCAAGCGGGGACAGATTTCGTTTTATCACTATGATTTCACAGCTCAAGCTTTGTCTAAGTTATCGAGGGGGTTTGACCGGGATTTCAATGATGTTTGGGCGATGTATGAGCAGCGACTTTTTTCGTTGAGTGATTTGCGGGATGGCTTTGAGGCAATCGTTTCCGAATTAATCCGATTCCCTGCGCTAGATCCTGAAGTGCTTAGAGGTAGAGTTGAAGAGTTTATCGATCGCGCTCAAAGTAGATCAGAAGGTGAGTCATGATGAATTTAGACGAACTACCGGGGGCAGAATTGATTCTGCCTGGGCTAGAGGATCTTCGCAGGGGACAGCCGAATACGATCGGGGCATTGTTGATTGCGATCGCTGCGACTCGTCTAAGGATGGGTGGTTTAGAGGTTCCCAGGACGAATCTCGCCTCGGAGCCAGAGTTAACTTTGTATGCCCGTTTGCAGTCAGAACGGAGTGATGCTTATTCTTACTACAATGCGTTGCTGCGCCGCCTCGATAGCTTCTGCAATGCACTTGAACTTAGGCAAAGAAGTTGATTGAGCCGGATAAAGATTCATCTGTTGGATTCGGGATGGTGAAAGCGACGATCGCGGATGGGTTAGAAAAGCTAGTTCGACGAGCGTTTTACAGTAGCATCAGATTTTGGCGTTTCAGACAATGAGTCCACCAAGCTATAACCAAGCCGTGACCTTGCGCTAACCCACGAATGAAGACCTAGAAGAGTTTCTGAAATTGCTTGATGACAAGCGTTTTACTTGCAATCTAGTTGCGAATCTCCTCCTTGCCTATGGCTATGCAAAGTGGAAGAAGCCTCTAAAAGAGGAAGCACAAGACACACCGATCGTTGAAGACGACGAGATTACTGACAAGGAATAATACAAAGGAGAAGAAACTTTATGGCTCAAGCACAACAATTTCAAGTCTACTCGATTTCTATCAGTGGCTTACTGGTCTGGCAACTTCATGCGCTCAACAACGAAGGCAATGAGGGAAATCAATCGCTGACTCGGCGTTACTACATCATTGACAAAAACGATCCCGAACCGCAGTACGTCAACGGAATCTCTGGTGATATGCTGAAGCACATTCAGGCAGAGCATTTGCATCGTGCTGCGATCGGGTCTGGACTGAATCTATCAGAAGGAGGCAAGAAGTTCGATCCCGATCGCGTCGGTTATGACCTAACTAAAAATACAAGCTATTTCACCGACAAAGAACCAGATTTGCTCACTCGAACAAACAAGGTATTACAAGCCTGCACGATGAGCGATCTATAGCACTCCTAAGCGAGTTGTAAGATTAGAATTGCATAAAC
>CAXUFL010000062.1:0-24642 GCA_964250455.1 uncultured bacterium | reverse complement strand
TGGCAGATTCCCAACTCTTTCAGTTTACGTCCTAACCTGTTTGGCTACAGCTATATTGATTAAAGTACGATGTAAATAGGCGTTATCGGGTTCAAGACTGCGCTTTGGATATAAAACGACCGCGTACCAATCGTGAGTCGATGCATTTTGGCTTAAAAACAGAAAAATCTCTGCGAACAAACGGTGATATAGAAGTGGGTCTTTTTGAAACTGAACTTCAACGAAATAAACCGTTTGTTCGCTGCCGTTTTCGGATGGAAGAAATAAGCCATCGATCCGAAATGCGGTTTGTTTGAGTTCAATTGATCGAAATTGATAGCCTTGAGCAGCATCAGGCGATCGTCCAATTAGCTCAAAGAAGATTTCAGGAAATTCGTCGAATAGCTGATAAAAAATACTATCTGTTTTCACAAATCAAAATTACGCAAATCAAGCTGGTTTACACGATCGCACAATTGTTGCAGTTCAAAGTATTCAATTTGTTTGTTGCTTAGTACTTTAACGCTGAATCTGCGAAGTTACCTTACATTCATGACTAAAACGGGTTTAGCGTTCGGACTGAACGGAACTCGAAAGAATCCGTCGCTTGATGCCGATCGTTTAACCTTATCAAGCCTGTCTTAAAGCTTGATAAATGCGCCACAATACGAGTAGTACGTTGATATTGGATGGTTAGGCACAAATGGACGATCGTAAGAAACGCATTATGGAGCATCTTGCTCGCAGCGCTGGAACGTTTAATCAATCTCAGTCTGCAAATTCTTTAGAGCGCAAGCAGCGCATTCTTGATCATGTTCGCTTGACAAACGGACAAAAATAGAACCGCTAGTTTGACACTGACTCTCCAGCGATCGATTGCTGCTGTGTCCACCCAAAGCCCTGTCGTTGCGTTTGGAGTCGCTCAGTTCCCTAAATCCTCCACAAGTGAGGAGTCTTGATTTCAAACTCCCCCACGAGTAGGGAATTTAGGGAACCAACTCCTAAGCGTCCCGACTGAAACTTGTTTGACCTGTCGGACAGTCGATGATTAGGAACTGATTTAAACCTTCTTTGGGATGGTCGCCTACCTGCCTGCAATTTATTTACGGGCGGACTCGAAAAGCAGCAAAGCGCTGCAAAGCACGCCCCAGGATTCTTATTACAAAAACGCTGCACTTGTTGACTTCAAACATTAGCAAACAAATGTTAGACGCTAATCGAAATCTGTAACTTAACGTGAGTCTCTAATGAAGGCACGCCAGCAGGAAGGGTGAAAAAACAAAGTCCGACTGCATCAGGCTTTTAACTTGATCTGCAAAATTTGTTTCTTAAGAGTTCGGGTTAATCCACGCATCTGTGGCACTTTTAAGCTAGTTTGTTATCCCGAACTCACGTTGACTTATTCAGCAAATTCTAAGCACTGATAAATCAAGAATTCAAGACATGGCGTGACATTGACTTGATCGATCGCGCCCAATTCCTTTCTAGAATAATCAATTAGCCTTGCGATCGGTTGCCCGATATTTTGTAGCGGGAGATACCACGATGAGATCAAGAATCTTATTTACTCGCACTCAGCGCCAGGATTACACATTTACCCAGACTTTTCTATGACTTCCCCGATTCGGATTTTGATGTGTTCGCCCGATTATTACGACGTTGATTATGTGATTAATCCCTGGATGGAAGGTAATATTCATAAGTCATCTCCCGATCGCGCCGTTCAACAGTGGCAAGGACTTTATCAAATCCTTAAAGACCGTGCGATCGTGGATTTGGTGACGCCGCAAAAAGGCGTGCCCGACATGGTGTTTACCGCAAACGCCGGATTGGTATTGGGTGATGTTGCCGTTTTGAGTCGGTTTTATCATCCAGAGCGACAAAGCGAAGAACCGTACTTCAAGCAATGGTTTGAGGATCACGGATTTACCGTTTATGAATTGCCGCCAGAATTGCCGTTTGAAGGGGCGGGCGATGCGTTGTTTGATCGAGAAGGCGGTTGGCTTTGGGCGGGATATGGATTTCGATCGGAACTCGATTCACACCCGTATTTGGCAAAATGGCTTGATGTTGAAGTGCTATCGCTGCGGTTGATGGATGAGCGGTTTTATCATCTAGACACGTGCTTTTGTCCGCTTAACGATGGCTATTTGCTGTATTATCCGCCTGCGTTTGATGCATACTCAAATCGGTTAATCGAACTGCGCGTTCCAGCCGCAAAACGGATTGCTATTTCTGAACCCGATGCGGTTAATTTTGCGTGTAATGCGGTGAACATCGATCGAGCGATTATTCTCAACAAAGCCAGTGCCGAACTGAAACAACGCTTAAATGATGCTGGCTTTGAAGTAATCGAAACGCCACTCACCGAGTTTCTGAAAGCAGGTGGAGCGGCGAAATGTCTGACGCTACGATCGACTGAACCTGTGCGCGTTGAGCTTCATGCGAGTGCTGCCATTGAAAGCCGCATTGTGCAGCTCGAAGGACATTTGCTTGACTCAGGATTAATCAATCGCGCTTTGGATATTGTCGTTGAAGCGGGGGGAAGCTTCCAAGTTCTCAACTTCAGTCTAGGAACGCAGCGACAAAGCACGTCTTCTGCCGAAGTCAAAGTGTCGGCTCCATCGCACGACGTGATGGAAACGATTATGACGCAGTTAATTGATTTGGGTGCGCTACCGCGTCCGCAAGAAGTCTGCGACTGTGCGCTAGAAACGGTTGTGCTTGATGGCGTTTCACCGGATGACTTTTACGTAACGACGATTTACCCGACCGAAGTTCGCATCAATGGAAGTTGGGTGAGAGTCGATCGTCAACGCATGGACGCCGCGATCGTCGTTTCTCTAGATGGAACCCGCGCTCAATGTAAACTGCTGCGCGATTTGCTTGTCAATGAGCGCGTAGTCGTCGGCGTTGAAGGCATTCGCACGATTCGCAAGCCTGCCGCCCGTGAGCAGCGCAATACGCAAGAATTCAGCTTTATGGGAGCAGGCGTTTCTAGCGAACGGCGCGTCGAACTGGTGGTTGAGCAAATCGCTTGGGAACTGCGCCAAATTCGCGATCAAGGGGGACGAGTTGTGGTGACGGCCGGTCCGGTCGTGATTCATACGGGCGGCGGTGAGCATTTAGCGAAACTGGTTCGCGAAGGCTATGTGCAAGCGCTGCTGGGCGGAAACGCGATCGCCGTTCACGACATGGAACAATCAATGATGGGAACATCGCTCGGTGTGGACATGAAGCGCGGAGTTTCGGTGCGCGGCGGTCATCGTCATCATTTGAAGGTGATTAATACAATTCGCAGATACGGCAGCATTGCCAAAGCGGTTGAACAAGGTGCTCTCACTCACGGTATCTTTTACGAATGCGTTAAAAATAACGTTCCGTTTTCGCTTGCGGGTTCGATTCGCGATGACGGCCCGTTGCCGGATACCGAGATGGATTTGATCAAAGCGCAGCAAGACTATACGCGATTGATCGAAGGCGCGGATATGATTTTGATGCTGTCGTCGATGCTGCACTCGATCGGGGTTGGCAACATGACGCCTGCTGGCGTGAAGATGGTTTGTGTGGATATTAATCCCGCAGTGGTGACGAAATTGAGCGATCGCGGCTCGGTTGAATCGGTTGGTGTTGTGACCGATGTGGGTTTGTTTTTGAGCTTGCTGGTACAACAGCTTGAAAAACTGACTAATCCGTATCAAATTGCTCAACGGGTTTAAAACAAAACGGGCAGGCTGATTGGCTTGCCCGTTCTTTTATCCAAAGTGAACATGACCCGACATAACGAATCGATCGCTTCCATCAGGCAAGCGAATTTGTAGATACCCGCGATCGCTTATTCCGGTCGCGGTTCCCACGATCGAATTAATCTCAACCGTTTTCCCCAATAAAAAATCTCGCTGACGAATAGCAGGCAATAAAGCCGTTAATCTTTCTGAATGCGACAAGCTCGCTGATTGCAAAAGATAATACCGTAAGCGTTCTAAAAGCTGTAGTTCAGTTGGAACTTCTACGCTCCATTCATGCAAACTTGTGATGCGACTCAGCGTTTTAGAATCGATTTCAGACTGATCAAACTGTGCTAAACGATTGACTCCAATTCCGACGACAACGCGCCCGTTTGTACCTTGAATCACGCTTTCGCATAGAATTCCTGCAAGCTTTTTTCCGCTCAACATCACATCGTTTGTCCACTTTAATTGCAGAACCGATCGCAGCGACGGACAAAGATCTTCGATCGCGTAAATCGTCGCCAATCCAGCAATTAAGCTCAAGCTAGGTAAATGTTCGATCGCGACGCCATCAATCACAAAGCTGGCGGTTAAAACCCCGATCGGTGCGTACCAAACTCGCCCGTGCTGTCCTCGTCCTGCTGTTTGATGCGGCGTGAAAACCACGTCACCCGACTTTAACTCAGCAAGATGCTGTAATGCCCAAGTATTCGTACTTGGACACGATTCAAGCCAGTGCAACCAATTCGGCAATGCAAACTCGGTCATTTAGCTTTGCCACTCCTCGATCGGCAAACTATCGAGATCGCGATCGTATAACCAAACTCCTTGTCGCTCGATGCCTTCTTGAACAAATCCTGATCGCCCTGGAATTGCTCGACTGGAATAATTTTCAACCGCCGCTTTGATCACGATTCGATTTAGTTTCAACTCTTCAAAGCCGTATTGAATCATGCGCTGACACGCTCGCGTCATAATTCCTTTACCTTGATGCGAATGCGATAACCAATATCCAATTTCAGCTTGATGATTCATATTGCTAATCGTATTAAAACTAATGCAGCCAACAATGGAATCATTAAACCAAATGCCACAGTCAACGCCGCGTGATTGAGCAAAGCGCTGCAACGATGATTGAATAAATTCATGAGTATCTCTGGGCGATCGACTGCTATCCACCCAGGGCAACCAGACGCGAAGATGCTCGCGATTTTGGTTAACAACGGCAAAAAGTTTATCGGCATGATGAAGTTGCAAAAGGCAGAGTGTGAGGTCTTGAGTGACGATACAGCTTAGCATTTGCAGGCACTCTAACTTATGTCACAATTGAGGTACAACTTATTTCTCTCACTATTGCACAAGCGATTAAATCGGTTGAACTCTGCCAGAAGCTTTCAGATTTGTATCGAGATATCTACCTGTTTCGATTCAATCCTTTAAACGGAACGATCTATATCCTGGCGCGGGAAAATATCGAAATCGAGATTTACCAAGATGGAAAATGGAAGTCTATTCAATGAAGCCAAATTTTGACGAAATGACTAGAGAAGACCTGAAGATATATATTCTTGAGCATCGAGGAGATGACGAAGTACTTGACGAAGCACTTGCAGCCTTATCAAAGCGGCGCAATCCCAACTCGATTATCTATTCAACCAACGATCCAGCCGAAATAAAGGAAATCCTCAGAAAGAAAATAGCTGGCGAGATTTAATTAAACCAGGAATCGATTGTTGATTCCCTTTTTATTGAGCCATGACCCTATTCTTTGGCAGCGCATACGGATCTTTGCCGTAGCCCAGCGAGAACTTAAACGACTGTGCCACGCTTTTGCTAGATAGCGTCATGAACACGAGCAAAGCGGCAAAGGCCACGCACGACGCCACTCCATACAAACCGCGATAGCCGATCGATTTCGAGACGGTGCCTAACAGGGGACCCGCGATCGCAATTCCCAAATCAAAGCCGCCGATAAACAATCCGAAAATGCGTCCGCGTTCGTGCGGCTGACAGCGATCGGCAACCAGCGCAATCATAATAGGAATATACGTTCCGCCTCCGATACCTTCAAGCAATCCAGCCGCTAAAAACATCGGTGCAGAGTTCGCTCGCCACAGCACCAGCATCGCAAAGCAGTACGCCAAAAGCCCGAACGTAATAAATCGCCCTCGACCGTAGCGATCGGATGCCTTTCCTGCCGCAAATCGCGTTCCAAAGCTGGTAATGGCTGCTGCTGTGTAAAACAAGCCAGCATTGAGATCGACACCAGAAGATTTGATGTGAAGCGGAACAAAGGTCGCGATCGTGCCAAACGCAATGCCTACGAGCAGCATTGTGATCGTCGGAATCCGAATGCGATCGCTCATGAGCAATCGCCAATAAGCCTCGCTATGCGTTGCGTCTTGTGCATCTGCTCGAAGTGATGGCGATCGCACTTGAGACGCACACAGCAAGCTAATCAAACCCAGACCTGAAGCCAGAAAAAACACAGGCGGATAGCTAGTCGCTGCTTGCAGAAAACCGCCGATCGCTGGCCCAATTGCCATGCCGATCGGATTGGTTAAACTCATGTAGCCGATTAGCTCCCCGCGATTTTCGGGCGGCGACAAATCAACCACGATCGCACTAAAAGCCGTGGTGTACGCAGCAATGCTGATGCCGTGAAACGCCCGAATCACCATCAGAATCGGGATCGATTGCGTGAGTAAATGGCAAACAGGCGCGATCGCAGCAACCGTAATTCCAATCAGCAGCACGATTTTTCGTCCACGCTGATCCGCCATTTTTCCCAGAATCGGACGCACCAGCAAAAGCCCGATCGCAAAAGCACCCATAATTGCGCCAAGCTGATCGTCTGCCGCACCGATCGATTTGACGTAAAGCGGCAGCGTTGGCAGCAAGCTGGCCAAACTCGCCCAAAACAGCAAGCCCGCCACGAAAAGCACCCCCATGTTTTGGCGCGTTTGGGGAGTCAGTTTAGCGAAAACGTTCAACGATCAAAGTCCAGGATAGGGGTTTGCACAAAAAGAACTTAAAGCGAATCTGATCCGCCTGCTAACATAGCAGGCATCAAAATGCCATCGATGACGTGAATTACGCCGTTGTCGGTGAGAATATCAGTTTGCGTTACGGGTATATTATTGACTCGAACACCGTTGTCGTGATTAACAGCAACAACCGAGCCTTCAACGGTGGGCGCTTCGTCAATTTGGGCGAGATCGTCCGATCGAACATCACCAAACAAAACGTGATAGCTCAGAACTCGCTTTAATTTCGTGGGATCGTCGAGCAGTTCATCTAACGCCCCGTCAGGAAGTTTGGCAAATGCCTCATCGGTTGGTGCAAGTAGCGTAAACGGGCCTTCTCCGTCTAGCTCGGTCGCTAAGCCTACTTTTTCAACCGCCGACAGCAGCGTTTTGAATGATCCTGCGCTCGCTGCTGTTTCTAGAAGATTTGCCATCGTTGTGTCCCTTTATCTTAATTTTTCTGTTCTAAGAGATACGAGGAGAACAGGGAAATTAGCATCTTGCGAAAGGGAGAACGTCAACTTCTCAGGAGATTACTGGCCCGATCGCAAGCCCCGATCTTTAAGCTGCTGCACAAAGAATTCCTCAAGCGACGGACGCGCAAGCTGAATCGAAATCAGTTGAGCATTCATCAAGCGCAAACTGGTCAAGAATTCTTGCGGTTCTCCGCGCAAGTGACCTGTCCAAAAACCATCTTGAAATTCTAAATCTGGAACTTGCTGCTTGAGGATTTCCGGATTGCCGTTTTTGACCACGACGCGATATTGATCTGCGGTTCCTAACAGTTCTGGCATTGAGCCGATCGCAATCAGTTCCCCTTGCGCCAGTAGAGCGACGCGATCGCAAATTTTCTCAACATCTGACAAAACGTGTGAATTAAAGAAGATCGTTTTGCCTTGAGCTTTGAGCGACAAAATGATTTCACGCATTTGATAGCGTCCCAACGGATCAAGCCCGGACATCGGCTCATCGAGAAAGACTAATTCTGGATCGTTCATTAATGCCTGTGCCATGCCAATGCGTTGCAGCATTCCTTTAGAGTATTGGCGCAGTTGTTTCTTTTTAGCGGCTGACTGCGCTAAGCCAACCAAATCAAGCAGTTCGGGAATGCGTTTGCGCTGAATTGATCGCGGAATCGCAAACAAATCACCCGTAAAGTTCAGAATTTCCCATCCGGTGAGATAGTCGTAAAAATAAGCGTTTTCGGGCAGGTATCCGATGCGTTGCTTAGTCGATCGCGATCCCGACAGTTCACCCAGCACCGTGGCTCGTCCCGAAGTCGGGCGCACAATGCCGAGCAGCGTTTTCAAAAGCGTGGTTTTTCCAGCTCCGTTTTGTCCCAAAAGTCCAAAGGTTTCACCCTCGTATACGGTGAGGCTGACTTTTTTGAGTGAAGTAACTTTCTTGTTGAGCCAGAATCCGGTGCGGTATGATTTGCTCAATTCGCAGGTAGAAAGCGCGATCGAGCGATCCAATTCGGACGTTTGAAGACACGATACAAGCGCAGAATCCATAAGTAACCTGATTACTACTGAGTAGCCATTTAATCACTGTTTACAATTCCCGCTTCAACCATTTTTTCGATCGAGCGGTCAGAGGCTCGATTCATTTTGTAAACTTTGTTTAGATGCCTACACCATTCACTGCTATGACTCGTTCTAAATTTGTTGCTATCTTGACCGGAGTGATCTCGCTAATCCTCGGAATTGCTTATCTAACCGTAGTGCAACTCCTCGATTTTCGGGGTGACATGCTGCCTGCGCCTGTTGGTCTTTTACCGTTGTTTTTCTCTTAGCGTCACAGTCTACTTATCCGATGTTGACGTTTCGATCGAACCGCTTGCCGATCAATTGGGTAATCATACGAGTCGTCCGTTGCTGCAACACAAGAATTTGACCGAGAAATTAAGTGCATTGCTGAATGAGCGTCGATCGCTTTACGCGCAAGCCGAGATCCGAATTGTTGCCGATGCAGATTGCGGCTCGGGTGTTGAATGCGATCGCGTTTGAATGTGAGAAAAGACGTCAAGAAGACCTCGCCCTTCAGCGCTTAAACGCAGAAATGCTGTTCAAATTCGTCCTAATAATTGGTCAGCCAAAATAGTAAAGGCTTTTGCTGAAGAAATACGAAGATTCTCTGTCTAATCGCCCTACTGAGGGGTAATATGCGGAACGTCAGTCGGTCTAATTCTCGGTATTAGGCGGAAAGGGTTGATCTAATTCCCTGTCTAGAGCTGTTATGCCGACTCTTAGCAGCCTAAATCGCTCTTGAAGGGTGTTATGCTGCTCACTTTCGGTCAACGTTTAGATTCAGATGATTAGGCGTAAAGAGTCAATTTAATAAATAGTTAGCTTGCTTAATTATCAGTGGAACATGATTGCTGCTTACTCCTTTGCTCAAGCAGTCCGTCTTATACAACTTGAAGAGTTACAAAAAGAGAAAATAATAAGTGTCAAAAATCGGGCTTTCCAGCAACCGAGAATAATGGCTAGGCGCAGCATGAAGTTACGAAAATAGGTTGTTTAAAGTTTTCTTTGTTCGCAACTTGCCAAGTCGTATCAATAAGAAATTCTGATTAGTAATGGAGTTATGAAGATGAAAAAGCATTTGCTAAGATGGCAGAGATTATTCCCTGTAATGAGGTACTAGAGGTGACACGCACTAACTGATACATAGGCAAATCTGAACGTCGAAATTACGAGATTTGTAAGCGATAAGAGATAACAGTAGTTTAGCTGTTTTAAGGAGATAAACTATGTTTTCGTATTCGTTCGCACCGAGTTATGCTTCTTCACCTTCTCTGCCTAAAGAGTCAAAATCCGCTCGTTCTTCCGTTAAAAAGAAGGAAAAAAGTACGTTATTGATTGCAGACAACAAAATTGATTCAGAAAGGTACGACACGTTTGAAGAGGCACGAACCGCATCTCAAGCAGTACTCGATACGGGTGATCGTTTTCCGGTTGCGATTGTTCAGTTTCTTCAATATTCAGAAATTACACCGTACGTTGTGCCTGAAGTTAATGGAAAGATTTTCCAACATCCAGATTTTTTAGCAAAAGATGTGGTAGCACGCCGCTTTGTTCGTGTTTCAACAAAGGTTGGGACTTATTCTTGTAAGAAGTGATGGAACTAGCAGTTTGAAAGCAAATGGGAATGAGCAATGAGTCATTATCACGAAAAGCCAATGTCACCAGAAGTTCAAGCTGAGCTTGCCGAATGGATATCACACGGCTATTCAGTCTTAGGTTTATCTAATGATAGTCCTCCTGATGAAGCTATTCGGACGGTGGGTCGCTTGATCGATTCTTGGCGCATAGAGCATCAAAACAGCATAGAAGATCCAGAGGTCATTAATGAGCAGAGCCTCACCTTAGGCGCTGCTTGGGGAACTGCTGTGATTAAGGAGTTTGGTTGGCAGTGGACCTGTGTGGAGTACGAGGGACAAGATTTCTTTGCGGTCGTTGCCCCCGATCGCGCGTATGGTTGTCTTCCATTTAACAATATTTATACCTTGCTCACAGACTCACAAGCTGATAATTGTGCAATCTTACTGTTCAACATGATTAAAGCGGGGAATTTGCCACCCTCAGACGCAAACCGATATCAAATGCTAGGCTTTGGAGCAAGATACCCTAACCTTGAGATTTGAGATGATGCAATAGACGAAATCGTTAGCGGTATCGCTCAAGACATCAATTCACAAAACAGCTAACAGTTGAGTTGCGAAGCTATGACTTGCACATTCAGACTATTAAAGGCGGTTCCGTTACGGATCAATGCATTGCTGCGTAGTTTAGAAGCTACTGCATTGGTGAGGTACAGTCTAACAATGCGGTGGAGCGGCAAATATAGTCTTTTCGCTTCGTTGATAGTTCTCTCATCGCCGCTCACCTTCATCGATGTGGATTCAATATCGGTTCTCACGGTGTTGCCAAGCCACGAGCCTAGCCTTCAGAATCAGATGAAATCTCTTTACTAACTGCAAAATGCAGCCCAACCTTAAACACTACGCTGATTATTTTTCAATGAGTCTTGCAGTTGGTTTGTGTTCACATACTGAAATTATTGCTTGGGTAGATCAACTTATTGAGCATGAAGATCATCCTGAAGACTGGATGATTGAACTTTCGACAAGTGCAAGCAAACATCTTCTAGATGTGATGCATTTATTGGACTCAGTTTCAGGAGAAAGGAATGTAGAGATTTCTATGAGACTATTGATCGCCAAATTAAGCATAGTTCATCCACGCCTGTTAGCTGAGAATGGTCGATTCATGAAACCAGAACATAGTCGATTATTGAGTCGTTTGTATTCTACGTTTCATCATGGCGATCGCATTGCCGACTTAATTGAATCCGTTGGTGCTCAACTGCTCTACTTGCTGCCGTACTCGCCTGACCTCAATCAGATTGAAAAGTGCTGGGCGTGGTTGAAAACTTGAATCCGTAAACAGTTACACCACGCTGAGTCGTGATGCGATCGAGGTTGTTCTCAATCAGGCTGCGTCTTAACCTGGCTACGGCTATAAGTCCACACTCGAAGCACGCAGTTGTTGATATTCGCAAGCTGCGCGATTACTGCCTTAGCTCAAATCATGATGGTCAACACAAAGCTATTTCTGTCGATCGTTGACATGACTGCTAACGATGCGAGTGCTTCGCAACGAAACGGGCGAACTTATGAATCGATAGGATTACGGCCAGAGCAAATAATGCTGCTTCGTTTTGAGCCAGCATCGGCACCCGAAATAGCGACAACGCAATCAATCAACGATTCATTGCCAAGCGCAAGCAAACTTCACAGTTATACAACGGCTGTCTAGTGGCGTTCGCTCCCCGCTTGACTCGTTAGCGAGGAGCAGAACATTTATTCGTCGTGCAAAGTTGTGGGAATCCCCAACACCGGACACGGCAGAGAAACGCCTAGCTGCTTTACCAATGGATGCTGATTTGATTCGCACCCTAAGATCAGCAGCGACGCCGATTCTGCTTGCACCACTTCTTTTAGCTCTTTGGCGACGGTTCCAAAGCGCAGATGCGTTTTGAGCGAACCGCGCCATTCTTCCGCAAGACAGCGAGCATTCCACAAAATTCGATCGGCTTGCTCAAATAAGTCAGTCATCCCGAACTGAGGGTTTTCTGACGGACTTTTCACAAGTTCCGCGATCGCCGATCGACTGGTGCACCAGTCGTCAGAGACATCGCTGAACCGTACTGCACTCATGCCGCGAGTCGGGCGCGAAGCGTCAAATACGGGAATTCGATTCAGAATGCCGTTATCGATCACGTAAACCACCTGAACGGTGACTTGCTTCCCGGTTGCCAAACGGGTTTGGTGAGCGATCCACAGCGTTAAATCAAGCGCCGTTTGACTGGCGGGTGAATTCGAGTAGCCAACGACAAGGTTGATCTCTGAAGTATCTTGGGGACAAACGGAATTTGCAGAAGGTAAAAGCACCATCTGACTTGCTAAATCAGTACGACCCAGGGTTCCCTGGAGCCGCACCAGCATTGACAAAATGTTCACGATCCAGAACCTCTCAATAGCGATAGTGTACGAGAGGTGGGTCAGGGTGTTAGACAAAGCTGCGCTCAAGGTTGCCACAAAGAGCGCAATCTTGTCCACAGGAGACCTTTACAACGACTGCAAAAATTTTGCTCGTGCGTTGGGTACTCCTCCCAGTGCCGACGGAGTTAGCTGACGGGCTAAGGCTGGAAGGTGCCTCTCTTGAATCGTTCAAGATTCGCCCCAAACAATTGGTTCCTCCGCTTTGAATCGGGTAATGCTCAGAGTGATTACCCATTCAAATTAGGCGTCCCACGTATTTTGAGTGTGTATCACAGCAATTTCCAGATGATCTGGAAGAACGTTGCTGATTAATCTAATACAGGTGTGAGTGATAGAACTGCTACCTGCAAAACAAAATCAAGTGCTAATTGATTTATTTTGGAGCAGACCCTCAAACAGTATATCAGCGCATCTCAAAATTCTCGTTTTCTCTTAAAAAAGTGTCTTCGTTAACAGAAGCTTATTGAAGACGTACGTTTATCTTCGGGGATCAATTTCGTTTTGCCCTGTATCGTCAGAAGCATTTTGTAGCGAATCAGACCGTTTAGTTATTGAGAAAGCGGACTTCTTCTTCGACGCAAATCGACGGCTTTGGGGCTTCGAGCATTTTTTGGTAAAGACGAGCGGCTTTGCTGGTACGTTTCAATTGATCCAACACGTCTAGGTAGGCAAACGGGAGCACCAACGGCCACAGCAGCGCGGCGATCGTAATCACGACCAAAGACATTTGCTTTTCTCCCCGCGATAAGGGCTGGTCGTCGTGCTGGAAGAAGTTGAGCCAAGCAACAAACATAATAGGCACGACGAGACCGTAGAATGCAATGGGAAAAATGAACAAGACCTGCATAACAATAGTTCCTCAAACAGGCGAAGCGTCTAGAATTAACGGACTGAAACGCTGATTTTCAGGTAGCCAGATTGTCTCTATTACAGATACTAATCAATCCGCGTAACCTCTATCGGCAGGATCACCGAACCCTACGGCGAAATGTTACAGTGGTAAGTATTTTTACGGTTTGCTTAAGTGTCAAACAAAATACTAACCGTTGCTTTGTGTACTGCTCCTACGTTGTGCTACCGAGTAAACAATAAACTTACCCCCATTATGGCAATGATCACGCCTAGCATTGATCGTACACTGACTCGCTCACCTAAAACCAGCACGATCGCAATCACAAATAATGGGCTTGTACTGCTCAACGCTTGAGCGATTCCCGTTGGGGCAAATTTGAGCGACGTTTGCTGCAACCAGATACCGAGATACGTGCTAATCAAAGCAGTTCCCACGATCGCGCTTAGCAATCGCCCGGATTGAAACGGTTTTATTACCTCATTCTTTTGCTGCCGTAAGAAAATCCAGATCCACAATACAACGGTTCCGCCGATCAGTCGAATCAGCGTGCTCCACAGCGTGTCGATCTCGCTATTGATTAAGGCGGCTCTTGATAAAACAGCTCCTCCAGACTGTCCGAGTGTCGCTAATAAAGCGTAAAGACTGCCGAGACGAGGGCGAATGTTCCCGGTGCTGCGATCCGGCGTGCGCTCCATGACGACCCAAATTACGCCGCCGATCGTCAACGCAATTCCGCACCACGCTTGAATTAAAAGCTGTTCGCGCAAAAACAAAACCGCCAAAATTGCCGACAACGGAGGAGCGAGCGTTTCAAATAGCAGCGTTCGACGCGCTCCGATGCAGTTCAGGGCATTAAAGTAAGCAGTGTCACCAAATCCGATGCCGATCGCGCCGCTTAGCAGCAAAAGCAAAATTCCAGTTGAATTAAAAACGGGAAACGGGTGGTTGAAAACCACGATCGTCACGAGAAACAGCGCGATCGCGATCCAGCCTTTGGTGAAATTAAGCGCGATCGGCGAAAGCTGTCGCCCAATGCCCGTATAAATCAGCGATGCAACTGCCCAAATCAACGCCGCACACAAAGCAGCAATTTCACCGCGAAACTGTAAAAGATCCATGCACAAGCACCCCAACTTCAGGCATCGTACTGTTTCTAATTGAGGAAAGTCTAGCGGCTATCGCATAGCAACCGAGACTCGAAGGTATCCATGCACTCAATCAATCTTTAGAAACCTGTCAAATCAGATGATTCTTGCTACAGTGAGAAGTCAAATTCCGAGGAGAATAAACTATGGCTCAGGCGAAATTAGGTGATACCGTCAAGGTTCACTACACCGGAAAACTCGATGATGGGACGGTGTTCGATTCGTCGGCAAACGGCGAACCGTTAGAATTCACGATCGGCGATGGAAACATTATTCCTGGTTTTGAGAAAGCCGTTGTGGGTATGAGTCCTGGAGACTCGAAAACTGAATTAATCCCGGTTGAGCAAGCGTATGGTGAGCATCGCGAAGACATGATTGTAGTCATCGATCGCGCCCAAATGCCGCCTGAAATGGAACCTGAAATTGGACAGCAGCTTCAAATTCAGCAGCAATCGGGTCAGGCGATTCCTGTTGTGATTACAGACATTTCAGATTCAGAAATTACGCTCGATGCGAATCATCCTTTGGCTGGAGAAGACTTAACTTTTGATATTCAATTAGTCGAAATTGCTTAAGAATTTTTAATCAATCCGCAAAAAATGAGCTTCGAGGTCAAAATCGCTGATCTTAAAGCTCATTTTTTTGTCACAATTCCGTAATCAAGCTTAAAAATACTGAAGTTTGATCGGGGTCTGAATCTGCCTTCCTTTGAAAAAACTAAGATTCTGTCTGCCCTAATTCTGAGTCATTTTACTTGATCGTCTCAAAGGCACGGCTAATCGGCATTTCTGCATTTTTCTTGCAGCCTTGCCCAGCGATCGAGTTTGACAAGGTTCGCGGCACATGGTTTCTATCTAGAAGAACCGTTGTAGGTATTAAGAAACTGTTATGAAAAAAGGACTGCTGCACAAGCCTCTTGTTTTTTTCGGTCCGATCCTTGACAAAATCATTCTGACTCACTTGATTGTGATCGGGTTGCCGACAGTCCTGTACTACTACATTCTAGAGCACGGCTGGAATCTGCTTTTTCTCCACATCATGATTCCGGTGCTGTATTTAGTCACGTCGATCGTGGTAATCGGTGAAGCGGTTTCAACGACGCTCACGTATGCCGGAAAGCGCAATCCAAAGCCGAAGTTTGGGTTGGTTCAAAAGCTGATGCGATCGCCGCGAACTCAGTCTACTCATGCGCTCCCCTCGGTTTCAACCCCGACCCCAAAAAGCTCGCTGATTGTCGCAGCGTATTTGCCGAACGAGCAGCACATTATTCTCAATACGCTCGACTACATTTTAAAAACGCTCGATCGTCCCGAAGGCGGGTTAGAACTAATTTTGGCGTACAACCGCCCAGAGCGGTTAGCGGTTGAAGATACGCTCGAGCGCATGGCGATCGAGCATCCAGAATTAAAGCTGCTGTGCGTGGAAAACAGTCGATCAAAAGCCGAAAACATTAACGCCGCGCTAGAAATCGTCACCGGAGAAATTACGGGAATTCTCGATGCTGATCATCATCCTAATCCAGACTGCTTTGCGCGGGCGTGGCGATGGCTAGTGAATTATCGCTATACGGCCGTGCAGGGGCGGAACGTGATTCGCAATCAAGATGTCAACTTTATGACGCGAATGATTGCGGTTGAATTTGAGTGTATTTATGGCGTGAGTCATCCTGCAAAGTCGCTTTTAGTTGATACGGGCGTGTTTTGCGGCTCGAATGGCTATTGGAGAACCGATGTTCTAAAGCGCGTGGGTTTTTCGTCGCGAATGCTGACTGAGGATATCGACGCGAGTTTTAGAACGCTGTTGAGCGGCTTTAACATTGTGCATGACCCGACGATCGTCGTGACGGAACTGGCTCCGGTGGATGTGCGATCGTTTTGGTTTCAGCGTAAACGCTGGGCGCAGGGCTGGCTAGAAGTAACGCTGAAATATCAATTTACGATTTTGAAAACCAAGCGGCTTGACGGTTGGCAAAAGTTTTACTGGACGCTGCTGCTAGTTTATAGTGCAGGGTTTCACTTTATTGCGCTGCAAATGTTTCCGTTAACGTTAAGCGTCACGCTGAGCGGGGTTGCTGTGCCTGAAGTAGCACCGGAATACATCTGGACGATGACGATTTTGACGTTAGCAAGCGGCCCGCTTCAAACCTTAGCGGCGTGGCTTGTGCGTACCGATGTTGTAAAGCAATCCGCACGGGATTTTTGGCTTTACTGCTTGTTTATTCCGTTTTACTGCGTGTTTAAGAGCGTGATCGCTATTACAGCAATTTACGATCACATTGTCGGCAATACCGAATGGGTGGTTACTCGACGCGGCTTGATCGATTCGATTCCGCTTCCCAAACGGGCGAACAGCTAAGGAATTGTTCGGCAACCAATCGAATCGTTGCGATCGGCACTTGGGCAAAATATTGGCGGCGGAACTGTTCTTCGCGCACGACTGCAAGAAATTGATCAATTAACAAGCTTGATTCGCTCATTTCATCGGTTTCGGTGAATACGAAGTTCTGATTCGACTGCGTGACACAAAACCCGATCGAGGTCAACGCCCGCAACCCGATTTTGAGCGGTAGATCACCGATTTGTAAGCGATCGTACAGTTGTTGACGAGTGGCAGGTTTTCCGGTGCGGCTGAGATGTTTGGCAATCCCGACTAGGTTTTGCCAAACTTCAAGCGGCGGCGTGAAGGTTGGAGGCGAATACGAAATGGCGATCGGACGCTGTTCGATCTGAGCGCGGCGAAACCAACCATAAAGTTCTATCCAATCTGCCGGACACGTTGAAACTTGAATCGGATCGTGAAGACTAGGTGTAATTTCAGTCCGCCAATCGAGCAGCCAATCGGTTTGATTGAGTCTTGCGCGAACGGGTTCGGAACGCTCTCGAACGGCAATTAATCGAACTTCGTAGCGTTGGCGGTACGCATTGTTTTCAAGCTCAACGATCGCGTCACATCGTCCACGCGGCAATTCATGCGCGTAATGCCCCCACCAAATTCCCCAAAATCCGCCAGAGGCTGAATCATCGTAAATCTTAAACGGCGTGCGGATGTACTCGACTTTGCGACCTTTGAGATCTTGAAGCTTGTAGTTTTTTCCCGCTTCAAACCAACAGTTTTGAATCAGCAGTCGAGGCATCGGATTGCCAATGCCGCAAGGCTCGATTAAGCGAAGTTCTTTGTAGAGCGGTAGACCGAGTTCGGCGATCGTGACGCACAAATCCGCCTGAATAATCGGTGCGCTACTTCCGACTGTTTGCTGCCGCAATCGTTGATTCACAGCCTGCGTGAAAAGCGGCAAATTCTCAACCGGAAGACTTAACCCTGCTGCAAACGGATGCCCACCGAAGCGGTGCAGTAGATGTGCTTGGTCTTTGACAAGTTGATATAAATCGATCGAGTCGATTGATCGAGCCGATCCGCGTGCTAATGCTTTATCTTCAGACAAACTGAGCAAAATCGTAGGGCGTCCGTATTCCTGAGCAATTTGACCTGCAACCAATCCCAATACGCCTGCGTTCCATTGTTCATCGCACAACACAATCACGTCTGTGGTTGAAAGATCCAATTGCGCAAGTTTGGCTTTGACTTGCTCGGTGACATCTTTTTGCAGCGCTTTTCGACGCACGTTAGCAAGCTCGGTTTGATCGGCGAGTTCGCGGCTGCGTTGGGCGTCTTGACTGGTCAGCAATTCAACGCAAAAGTGAGCATCGCCTTGAATCCGGCTGACGGCATTAATTCTTGGCCCTAGCCCGAATGAAATATCCGTGGGTCGATCGCCCGATCGCTTACATAATTCCAATAATCGCTGAATGCCGGGACGAGTTGCCGTTTTGGGATTCGATTGCTTTTGAAGCTGCTCGATGCCACGCTGCGCGAGATAGCGACAGTCTCCTTTTAGCTCGACTAAATCAGCAATTAAACCGATCGCCACTAAATCGAGCAGGCTATCGAGCGATCGGGCTGGCACTTCTGGCAACGCCTCATACAGCGCCTCAACCAGCTTGTAAGCCACCGCAACGCCAGAAAGCGACGCAAACGCATGATCGGCGTTTAGATAGCGGGGATTCACGATCGCGATCACGGGCGGACGCTGTTCGGGTAGCGTGTGGTGATCGGTCACAATCACATCGATGCCTAAGCTTTGGGCGTACTCGATTTCGGTTAAATTAGTGCTGCCTGTGTCGCAAGTCACGATCAGATTGCAGCCTTTGGCGTGGAGTCGATCGATCCCAATAATCGATAATCCATGTGATTCGGTAAAGCGATGCGGAATGTAATAAAAAAGCTGCTCGTTCTGCGCAAAAAACTGCCCTAAACCGTCCCATAAAACCGCCGTTGAGGTCACACCGTCCGCATCAAAATCGCCCCAAATTCCGACGATTTCACGGCGATCGCGGGCTTGAATGAATCGATTCGTTGCCCATCGCATTTCTTGACCGAACTCGATCGCCGATCGAGGAACGTAGCGATCGACTTGTAAAAATCCCGCAAGTTGGTCAATTTCTCGAAGGCCGCGCTGCCACAATAACTGTGTAATGTAGCGCCCCTCTAATCCCGGTACAAACTGCCGGACTGCCTTTACAAACGCATCGGGAATGTCCACCGTGGGGTGAATTTGCCATTGTAAAGACGCATCAGGCATACGCAAAAAGCCGTTTTTACTTTAGGTACAAAGGTACCACGAGATCGATTTACAAGCGAACTTCTTTAATCTCAGCAACATTTGATGATTCAAACGAGTGTTGCGATTCTTGAGCGCGTTGACATCGAATTGAGAATCCACACTCTGCGCAGTGTTGAGTTGTTTCAGGAACTTGGGGAAAGAATTCGCCTTTTGTAATGTAGCGATCGAGCCATCCATTCAAATCAATCAACTGTCGATCGAGAACTTGCCGCGTTTCTTCATGTTTTGTACGGCTGTACGGTAATCGGAGGCTTTGAGCGTCTCCTTTCGCTTGAAAAAACCAATACGTCATCGAAATTTGTTCGGGCGCATAATCGCTTGATTCTGCCAAAACAAACGGATACAAGCGGGTCTGCCAACTTTGAGCAATGCGATCGCTTCTTAACGGTTTCGGATACGTTTTCCAATCGAGAATCTGTCCTTCTTGCTCGGTTAAAATCAGCAAGTCATACACTACCGTAATCACATGCCCGTTAAATTCCAGCAGGCGCAAATGTTCACTTTGACGAAACGTGTGATTTTCTAAAGCGACAATGCTGGGAGCGGCTTCGATAAAAGCGTAAAACCATTGGCAAAGCTGGGCGTCTTCTTGCAAAAAGGCTTCGATCGATAGCCCCATTTCCCACTGCTGCATTAGTTTGTGAAACTGACTGCCCGCCATTAATCGGGCTTGCTGCTCGATCGAATTAGGCGCACCCAACTGCTCAAGATAACTATGCTGAAACTTACGCGGACAAGTTTCGAGCAAATTCAACTGTCCTTGAGATAATCGCATTGAGTTTAGTTCTTGGTGAGTACAAACACGCTACCTTCGTTACCGCGACCGATGCGCAAATCTTCATCTAAATAAGTAATATCGAGCCAGCCTTGTTGATCCCGATTTTCGATGCTGAAATCGATCGCCGCAAACTTTCTACCGGATTCAATGAGATGAATAAAATAGCTCGGAGATTGATAATCAAGCAATCGCGATAATCCGATAATCGATCGCTCAAATTTTACGTCAACTCGGCGCTCAGAAATCGGCTTAAATCTGGCAGCAACGCTAATCACGCCGTCTAGAAGCGGCAATCCTTTCACTTCTGCAATGTTATACACCTTTGCTTCTGGGGCGCGAATGCATTGATAAACCTGACCCAGCCGCAAAAACGGAACTTGATCAATACTCAAGATGCCTCGACTAGTTGTAAACAAAAGCCGCCAATCGCCATCGAGCAGACTAATCGCCTCGATCGGGCGCGGTGTAGGATTGCGGTCTTCGAGCTGAGCAACGAGCGATAAGATAGCTTGGCGATCGGGATCACTGGCTAATAACCCTCGATTTTTTCCGGCGATCGCTTCGAGTAGTGCGGCTTTCCCGATCATGGCGTTCGTCCTCGGTAAACAGAATTAATCGTAGTAGTTTCTGCTTGAATGCGGACTCATTTGAAAACCTTTTTTAACTCAATTCCCAACATCACGGAAAATAATGCTTGACAATTTCTAAAAAATAGAGAGAATTCTTTGAGATCAACTAAAAAATCCTTCAAATCAGCCGAAAAGCGCTGATTCAAACGGGATCAAGAATGGTACACTCTGGTTGCTTCAGTCGCTCTTAGACAATCTAAGATCAGAGGTAGATCTTTTTATAGTTTGCGCATAGGACGCTCGATGACTAACAATCCCTCTCTACGTCAAGAAAGTCGCGATCAAAGAGCCGCTATTATTCCGGTTCAGCAAGAGTCTTCGATTCTTGACTGGCTTGAAAGTTCGGGTCGGCTATTAGCTCGCGAAGGCGGCGACCTTGACTACCTCGACGACGAAGAAGAAATCAATGAATTGATGGCGGGCGATGATAATTCGTTCGACTTGGATGACGATGACGATAGCGATCTCGATTTAGACGATTGATTTAGGCGCTGGGAGGATAGAAGATCTGTCCTCCGATTTCCGTATTGGGCGGCTTTGAACGTGTGGTGTATTGTGCGAGTGAAGTGAAAAGCTTGTGGACGCAAAATTATTTACTGGAAGATCGTTAAATTTCTCAGGAACGCGGCTGTTTGTGCTGCTGGCGATCGGCTTGTCGATCGCTGCCTTAATCCTCGATCGCGCGGGCGGTCGAGCGTGGGATGCACCTTTATCGCTGACGTCTCCGATGTGGACAAGCGCGATCGCCACGGCGGGCGTTGGTTTTTGGGCGGTTCCGTTTCTGCGAGCGCTAAAAGCGGGTCAGATTATTCGCGAAGACGGCCCGCAATCGCATTTGAAAAAAGCAGGTACCCCGACGATGGGTGGTGCTTTTTTTGTTCCCGTAGCCGTCGCGATCGCGCTCTTTCTATCTAATTTCTCTGGCAATGTGATCGCGGTTTCTAGTTTAACGCTGGCGTATGGCGCGATCGGATTTATCGATGATTGGCAAATCATCCGTCGCAAATCTAACAAAGGCATTTCTCCCCGCATGAAAATGGGGCTGCAAATTCTGTTTGCGGTTTTGTTTTGCGTGTGGTTGCTGATTACCAATCCGGGATTAACCACGATCGCGCTTCCATTCGGCTTGATGCTGCCGTTGGGCGTGCTGTTTTGGGTTTTGGCGGGCTTTGTGCTGGTGGCTGAAAGCAACGCGACGAATTTGACCGATGGCATGGATGGATTAGCAGGGGGAACGGTTGCGATCGCGCTGCTGGGTTTGGGTGCGCTGATTGCTCCGAATCATCCTGACTTGATGATTTTTTGCGCCTCGATGAGCGGCGGCTGTCTTGGTTTTTTGGTGCACAACCGCAATCCAGCACAAGTTTTTATGGGCGATACCGGATCGCTGGCGTTGGGCGGCGCCTTAGCGGCGGCTGCGCTGGTTTCTAACTCGCTGTTTGCGCTCTTGATTCTGAGCGGATTGTTTTTTCTAGAAACGCTTTCGGTGATTGCTCAAGTGGCGTATTTCAAAGCAACCAAAGACGCAAACGGCGTGGGTAAGCGTTTGTTTAAGATGTCGCCGTTTCACAATCATCTAGAGCTGACCGGATGGAGCGAAACGCAGGTTGTGGGATGGTTTTATGCGATCGCGGCCGTACTGGCTGGATTCGCCTTTGCGATTCGATAATCGGGAAAATATTTACTGAGTCACCGTTGGTCTGCTATTATGGTGGCTCATCACCTGGAGAGGTGGCTGAGTGGTCGAAAGCGGCAGATTGCTAATCTGTTGATAGGCAGGTAACTCCTATCCGAGGGTTCGAATCCCTCCCTCTCCGTTTTATCGAGATCTAAAACTTTTGAGAACTCCCGTTATGATGGATTCAAAAAACGACTGGAATTGTGAATGATTGTTTGCCCTAATTGCAATCATCAAAATCCTGATGGTGCTGTTCAATGTGAGGCGTGTTACACCCCTTTGCCTGCTTTAGTCGCTTGTCCGACTTGTGGCGCAAGGGTTCAAGCTGACGCGAGTTTTTGCGGTCAGTGTGGCTCTAATTTGAAATCTGTCTCAAAATCCTCTATGTCTACGATCCCCGATCCGCTAGAAAATACGCCTGATCCGATCGCGCCTGATTTATTTACGCCGGAACCGCTTTCGACGCTAAACACCCCTGAATCGAATCTTCCGCCAACGCAGGCTGAACCAGCTTCGCCGCCTGCCACCAATGTTGTCAATAAGGCGACTCAGCTTCAGCAATTTTCCGCTCGGTTGCTAAATCTGCAAACCAATACCGTGCTAGAAATTCCGCCAGGATTATTGGTGCTGCATATTGGCAAGCCAAACGATCGCATTCCTCCCGACCTCGATATGTCTGGATTCCCCAATTCTGAAGTAGTTTCGCGGATTCATGCCGATATTCGCGTTGAAGGCGACGCTTACTACATTGAAGACGTAGGCAGCTCGAACGGCACGTACATCAACAACGTCCCGCTTCCGATGGGAAATCGGCATCGGTTAAGATCCGGCGATCGTATCGCGCTGGGTAAAGGCGACAAAGTTTCGTTTCTATTTCAGATGTAGTGGTGCCTCTTTAAGAAAAATGGCTGGGTAATGCGATAAAGCGCTACTTAACGTTGTGTTGGCAGTCTACTTGCTGCTGATTAAAGTTAAATCGAAGAAATTCCAGAAGTGCGGCTCGATCGTCGGTAATAGGAAACATGCCGACTCTTCAGAGCACGCCTAATGGTTCCCGCGCCGATTTCCTGCCCAGACTGCGATCGTACAAACCTGATTAAACCGGGTAAAAAATTCGTTAACAAACTGCAAATCAGCAAAAACGATGTCGTACCTGAGCTAATGCCAGTCGCGCTTCAAACTGATCAAGCTGCGGGCAGCCAAGCGATCGAGCAAAAACGCATTTTTCTTTTTGTAGATGCAGTCAGACCTGCGAATCCGTCGATCGAGTCAGCGTTACTCTTGATTCAGCAGCTAACAGCCAAACGATTGCGATCAAAAGGCTTTACGGTTTTAGAAGTTCCCAAAGGACTAGCGCTGCGCGATGCGATTTCCTGGATTAATCAACAGGCCACTCAAGGCGATGTTGCACTCGCGATTCAAACCGATGCCTTCTTTAACCCCACGGTGCGGGGTGTGAGTGCCTTTTACCGCGCGGGTGCTCAGCAACAACCCGCCCAACAGTTGCTACAAAGCTTGGTGAAAACCGTTCCAGAACTACCCGATCGCGGAGCAAAACCAGACACCGAAACGGCATTAGGGTTTCTTGCATTTACTCGTCAGGTGACGGCTCCCGCGATCGTGCTCACGCTTGGCTTTCAAACCAACCAGCGCGATCGTAGCGTTCTTAAACGCGATGCTCAAGCCATTGCTCAAGGCATTGTAAACGGATTAGCAACTTCAAGTCTGACGCAGTTTGCGCGTGTTTATCCACCGATTAATATTCGTGTAAATAACCAAGCAAACAATAAACAAGGTGTAATTGCAAATAGAAACGCCTACGTTCCGATTAGCGTTGTAAATCAGCTAAACATCAACTTAACGCAGCGTCAAACGGTGCGTCGAATTCAATATAAAAACAACACGTATATTCGAGCGATCGATCTACGCAAATTAGGAGTGGTGACAAATTGGAATGGATCGACTCGCACCGTTGCTTTACGGGTTGTTCCACGCTTTGATTCCAATGAAATTAAACAAATTATGGGGCAGGGATATCTGGTACAAGAGAATTTAAAAGCGTTTTTAAGAACGGTAAATCCGCAAGCGACCGACCAGTTTCCCGATGTTGCTGATTTGTACCTTGCAGAAGCCAACCTTGAAGGCGTCAATGCTGATGTTGCTTTTGCACAAGCGCTGCTTGAAACCAATTTTTTTCGCTTTGATGGGAAAATTAAGCCAAGCCAAAACAATTTTGGGGCGTTGCGAGCGATCGGTGCAGCCGGAGAAACTGCCGTTTTTCCAAACGCTCGAATTGGAGTTCGGGCGCATATTCAGCAGCTTAAAGCGTATGCCAGCATTGACCCACTGAAGCAGGAAGTGGTGAGTTTACGGTTTCGCTTTGTGGTGCGGGGGTCTGCACCTCGAATTGATTTGCTAAGCGGGCAGTATTCGGCCGATCCGATGTATGGAGAAAAGATTTTGGCAATTCTAAGGCAGCTTTATCAAGCGGCAGGACTACTTTGATAAGGTTTTGCTATTATAGCTGTAGCCACCGAGATTAAGACGCAGCTTGGTTAAGTACGATCTCGAGT
>CAXUFL010000061.1:0-24926 GCA_964250455.1 uncultured bacterium | reverse complement strand
ACGCCCTTGAAGCTCGCACCACCACGCTAGAGCGACAGCAGTTCTCCACCACCACCAAGCTTGCTGGAGAAGCAATCTTTGCTATCACCGATGAGTTCGGAGTCCGAGGAACGGGCGGCAACAACACCGTGTTCCAAAACCGAGTTCGTCTCGCTTTTGATACCAGCTTTACTGGAAAAGACTTGTTGGTGACTCGTTTGGCGGCGGGTAACGCAAATATTTTCAACTTGAACAATCCGGCCCGTCCTGGCGGAGCAAACCAAGAAGGCATTCAAACCTTTAACTTTGGAAATACTGGCGGTAACGCCGTCATTGCAGACTGGGTTGCGTACTACTTTAACCTCAACGATCGCACCAGAGTTTATATTCCGGCGGCGGGAGGTCTTCACTACGACTATGCGCCAACTGCCAGCCCTGCACTTGATGCGGCAGACGGCGGTACTGGGCCGCTTTCAGTCTTTGCTCAGCGCAACCCGATCTACTTAATCGGTGGCGGTTCTGGTATTGGTGTAAACTTTGACTTGTCGCGTTCGTTGTCGATTAGCGGCGGCTACTTAGCCGACAACTCAAGAACGGTTGGAGCACTCGTCGCAAACGCGAGCAGCCCGATCAACAAGGCTGGCTTGTTTAATGGCAGCTACTCAGCTTTGGGACAAATCACGTTTAGAGCAAGTGATGCACTTCAAGTCGCATTAACTTACGTCAACGCTTACAGAAGAGTCGCAATCTTTGACACTGGAAACGGTGCGACGGGTGGTTCAGGAACACTGTTTGCAAACACTTCTACGTTTGCAGGTAATTTGCCAGGGGCTTCCTCTGCATCAAAAGTGAATGCTTACGGTGCGTCAGCAGCGTTTCGTCTGAGTCCTGGTTTTGTCATCAATGCTTTTGGGTCGTACATCAACGCGAACTTTGTCGATGACAATGCCAGCAACCGAAATATCTGGACTTACGGTGTGGGACTAGCCTTCCCTGACTTTGGTAAGAAAGGCAACTTGCTTGGTTTCACCGCAGGCGTTGAGCCTTACTTAGGTAATCCGACGGCGGCTCAGCGTGCAGCAGGTGTGCGGAACGATATTCCGTTGCACTTTGAAGGCTTCTACAAGTACCAATTGAATGACAACATTTCGATTACGCCAGGTGTGATTTGGATTGTGAATCCAGGACAAAACACCAACAACGACGATGTTGTGATCGGTACGGTGAGAACAACGTTCACGTTCTAATTTCATGCAGTAAGCCTCGCGATTTAGCAAGGCTTACTGCATGAGATCATTAGGAACAATCTTTTCCTATATGATTCAACCCTTTAAAGTCGAGCGTTAGAGACATGACTAGCGCCCGGTCTGGTAAGCCTCATTATTGAACCCTGTCTTGTAGGCAGGGTTTTATTTTGCGTCTACATCCTGATAGAGTCTGTAACCGTCGATCGCAATTCTCCAGAATGAGGTTACAGCAATTTAGTACAGCTAAGCTTTATTCAGTTCCAAAGCACTTAAAACACTGGAGTTGGAGAAAAGATCATGGCAAGAATTAATCCTATTGAAGTGCAGAAGTATTTGAAAGGAATTGATTACCCGGTCAATAAAGAAGACTTGATCAAGCACGCAAAAGAGCACGGAGCCGATAAAGATTTGGAGTCGATGTTAGGGGAATTGCCCGATGAGGAATATGAAACACCCGCAGAAGTAAGCAAAGCGATCGGGCAAATCGAATAAAGCTATTCTTCAGAGCGAACACTAATAAACCTGCTTTTCTATAGAAGAGCAGGTTTGTTGGACTTTCAAAAAGAAGTGTGGGGCAAGATTCACTCTACCCCACACTGAGTACTAACATTAATGCAATACGCGCTGCTGTTGAAAATTAACCGATCAGGTGTAACAGGTCACGAACGACGCTGTAGCCTGCCAAATCCCAAAGAAGGTAAGCAGTAAAACCGATCATTGCGAAACGACCGTTCCACAGTTCAGCTTGGGGAGACCAACCGAACAAGAAGGCATTCCGATCTTTGCCGTTATAGGCAGTAGAAACAGGAGGTAAATCAGTGCTAGGGCGAGATTCCATTGTTATAATTCCAAACGCTTTATGATTCACATGTTAAACGTAGCGTTCAGTAATACTGTCTATCCACAGAAACAACAATTTTTCTATCCGTAGATAGATACAAAATAAGCATTAATAGACGGCTTTAACTCTGCAAATGGTTTGACTTCAAAAGCGCCGTGTTTCTGTTAAATCGAATCTAGACTTTTTCAGGCGTGAATTATTAGCAGTAAACCTTTTTTCAACTTGCATTGAGCTTTGGTTTAAGAAAATTCTAGCTTGTTTGTTGAAATAGTATTGTTAAATACTGCAAACTTTTTCTACCCTCTGTATTGTCTAGAGAAGAGCACAGTTTTGCTCCGTTGCTTTTAGGCTTGCCGTTCCTTCTACAGATAGAGGTCAAGGGGTTAATAAAATCTTAAGCTAAATCGGCATAAGAGAAGAATTATAATTTTCGACCTTTCTTTCACTATCGTTTACCAACCAGATGAGGAGTTATGGAATTCTTGACCAAAACAGTAGCTTTTCCCGAAACATTAGATGAGGGTGCGATCGACAGCTTTTATCAACAGATCAAGGACGCGATCGCTGCTCCAGCAGCAGTCATTCTAATCGACTTCAAAGAAGTTGAATTTATGAGTAGCCCTGGCTTAATGACGTTAGTTGTAGCTTTCAAGCGGGCGCGTGAAGCAGGCAAAAAGGTGCTGCTTTGCTCGGTCAACGAGCAGATTAGAATGCTGATCGAGCTAACTGGAATGGATCAAGTTTTTGAAGTTATTGACTCTCCAGAGACGTTAGATAGCAGCGTGGAAATTGCAGGCGCAATTCGATAAATTAGATTGAATTAAAAACGTCAGACTGAAGCAGATTTAGTCTGACGTTTTTAATTGGAATTATGCAAGAAAATCTCGAATAAACTGATTGACTAGCTCAGGTTGTTCTTGATGAACCCAGTGGCTACAGTCTGGAATATATCGAACCTGAAAATTCTTGACGTAGTTCTCAGTTCCATAAGTTAGTTCTTTGCCCAACGCTACATCTTTTTCGCCCCAAATCATTAAGGTTGGAACGGTTAAAATTCCCCAATCGCGATTTACGATGCCAGATTGAAGCGGGTTCCTGTAGTAGTTAATTGCAGACGTTAAAGCGCCACGTTTTGCAAACGCATCTTTATAAAGATCAAGGTCTTCTTGAGAAAACGTATTCTTTCTAATCGCCATTCCAGACAGCGCTGACTCAAGCGCTTTGAAGTCATTTAGCTGAATTAGAAATTCTGGTAGAGCAGGAATTTGAAACAAGAAAATATACCAGCTTCTTAACAGTTGTTGCGGTGTTCGTAGGGCTTGAGCAAATCGGGCAGGATGAGGAATATTGAGAACAACTAATTGCTTGACCATCTGCGGGTAATCGTAGGCAAAATTCCAAGCGATCGCGCCGCCCCAATCATGCCCGACTAACACACATTGCTGATAGCCCAATCCTTCGATCACGCCTTTGATGTCCGCAACGAATTCCGACATGCTGTAGGCTTGCAACCCCGCAGGTTTGTCGCTGTCGTTGTAGCCGCGCAGATCGATCGCAACCACTTTATGGTCTTGGGCGAATTCGGGGATTTGGTGCCGCCACGAATACCAAAACTCAGGAAATCCGTGCAGAAACAGCATTAACTCTCCTTCACCTTGAGTCACATAGTGAAGATTAATGCCGTTAGTGTGAATGCACTCGTGCTGCCAAGTTTCTAACATAATTTGTTAGCGCTTAAGGTTTAGGCAGACTTTAGAAAAGCAGCGTTTAATTTGCAACTTCCTTAAGTAGGAGGGTATTGTTGCAGAACTTGCTTTAGATACTGTCCGGTGTACGATCGAGGATTTTCTACAACGGCTTCGGGTGTTCCAACCGCAACAATTTCGCCGCCGCGATCGCCGCCTTCAGGCCCCAAATCAACGATCCAATCCGAACAGCGAATAACATCGAGATTATGCTCGATGACTAAAACAGAATTACCTTTATCAACGAGGCGCTGCACAACGTCTAGAAGCTTATGAACATCGTAGAACGATAAGCCTGTTGTGGGTTCATCGATCAAATAAAGCGTCTTTCCAGTGGCGCGGCGCGATAGCTCGGTTGCTAATTTAACCCGTTGCGCTTCGCCGCCTGAAAGCGTCGGGGCCGTTTGCCCTAGCCGCATGTAGCCCAGTCCGACGTCTGCAAGGGTTTGTAAACGGGTTGCCGCTTGAGAAATGTTTTGGAAAAAGTCGAGCGCTTCTTCAACCGTCATTGCCAGCACATCGGCGATCGATTTTCCTTTGAACTTGACCTGCAAGGTTTCCCGGTTGTATCGTGCCCCTTTGCACACGTCGCACTGCACATAAACATCGGGAAGAAAGTTCATTTCGATCACGTTTACGCCTTGCCCGCTACAAGCCTCGCAGCGACCGCCTTTGACGTTAAACGAAAACTGTCCGGGTTTGTAGCCACGGGCTTTGGCTTCGATCGTTTCTGAAAACACATCGCGAACGATATCAAAAACGCCCGTGTAAGTCGCGGGATTCGATCGCGGCGTGCGGCCGATCGGGGATTGATCGATCACGATCGCTTTGTCTAATGCATCTAACCCTTTAACAGGCTTCATGTCCTTTGGCTGCGGAATCTTGTGTCCGAAGTGATGCTGAATCGCCGGGTAAAGCAATTCATTAATCAAGGTTGACTTACCAGAACCCGAAACGCCAGTGATGCAAACTAATTTGCCGAGCGGGATATCAACGTCGATATTTCTAAGGTTGTTACGATGTGCACTTCGGATCGAGAGCGATCGACCGTTGCCGTCGCGCCGTTGATCCGGAGTATGAATCATGCGGCGTCGTGACAAGTACGCTCCGGTCAGCGATTCTTCAGAATTGAGCACTGCGTCTAAATCGCCTTGTGCCACAATTCGGCCGCCATGCACGCCTGCACCGGGGCCAATATCAACCAGGTAATCGGCGGCTCGAATCGTTTCTTCGTCGTGCTCAACCACAATCAGCGTGTTGCCTAAGTCGCGTAGCTTGGTGAGCGTGTTGAGCAATCGAGTATTATCGCGCTGATGCAAACCGATGCTCGGTTCGTCGAGCACGTACAAAACGCCAGTGAGTCCGGCACCGATCTGAGTAGCCAAACGAATGCGTTGGGCTTCACCACCAGAAAGCGTCATCGCAGTTCGATCGAGCGTTAAATAATCGAGTCCAACATCCAGGAGAAATTGCAGTCTAGCTCTGATTTCTCGTAGAACCAGATCGCCGATCTGAGCTTGACGATCGCTTAATCGCAAATCATGAACGCGATCGAGACAGTCACGAATCGAAACGCCCGTAAACTGGTCGATGTGATACTGCCCTAAACGCACTGCGAGCGCTTCGGGTTTTAGGCGTTTTCCGTTGCAGATATCGCAGGGCTGATCGATTAGATATTGCTCTAGCTTTTGCTTGTAGAGATCAGAGCTTGCTTCTTGATATTGACGATCGAGCAACGGAATTGCGCCTTCGTAGCGGCGATGATAGCCTTTGTTTTCTCGGTAGCGCGAATCAACTTCGATCCAAATCGGCTCCGGTGAACCGTGAAGCATAATTTGTTTTTGCTCTACGGTCAGTTGCTCCCACGGGGTTTGAATATCAAATCCGTAGGCTTCGGCAACGCTGCAAATTAGGGAGAGATAGTAAGTGTTGTCTTTGTCCGACCAGGGCGCGATCGCTGCATAAACCGGAAGCTTCGGATTCGGAACGATCAGATCCGGAGAAAACGTGCGATGGCTGCCAATGCCGTGACAGTTTGGACACGCTCCATAAGGAGAGTTAAACGAAAACAATCGGGGCGATAGTTCTTCCATCACTGCGCCGTGTTCCGGGCAGGCGAAGTTCTCCGAGAAAACTAGCTCTGATGCTTCTTCACCCTCTGCTATGACATCAATCACCGCAATTCCGTTTGATCGCTTCAAACACGTGGTTAACGAATCGCTGAGCCGTTCTTGAATGTCGTCTTTTTTGACCAAACGATCGACCACAATTTCGATCGTGTGATACAGATTTTTATCTAGCTCGATCGAGTCGCCTAGTTCTCGCACTTCGCCATCGATCCGAACGCGCACAAAGCCTTCTGCTGCCAAGCCTGAGATTAGTTTGCGATGCGTGCCTTTTTTGCCGCGCACTACGGGCGCGAGAATTTGAAAGCGGGTGCGATCGGGCAATTCCATTACGCGATCAACCATTTGATCGATCGTTTGCGGCGCGATCGAGCGATCGCAAATCGGACAGTGAGGAACGCCCGCACGCCCGTACAGCAAGCGCAAATAATCATAAATCTCTGTCACCGTGCCAACGGTTGATCGAGGATTGTGCGACGTGGATTTTTGATCGATCGAAATTGCCGGACTTAATCCTTCGATCGCGTCTACATCGGGTTTATCGACTTGTCCTAAAAACTGCCGCGCATACGCACTCAGCGATTCAACATAGCGACGCTGACCTTCAGCAAAAATCGTATCAAACGCCAGCGATGACTTACCCGATCCCGACACGCCCGTAAACACGATTAAGCGATCGCGAGGCAGTTCGAGATCAACGTTTTTCAAATTGTGCTGACGTGCCCCTCGAATCCGAATCGAGCTGAGCGACATCGGTTTTGGGCGCTTTGAAGCCGTTGACAAATCCGCTTCGAGATCCGGACTTAAAACAAGAGACTCAGAGCTTTTAGATTGAGAGGCACGCTTTGGCATTCAAGAGGCAGAGAAATTGTCCTTACCGATTCTATCGTTCTGATCGAGCGATCGAGTTAATTTGTACTCAAGTTAGATTGACGAATCGATTTGTTTCTGAAGTAAAGCCCGATCGCGCAGGGCAGGCTGAAAATTTGGATTGATTGATACCGCTCGATCGTACGATTGCAAAGCTTCGGGATAACGCTTGAGTTCGCACAGCACACGACCGCGCCAGTACCATGCCCCATGCTGATTTGGCTGAAGCCGAATCGCTTTATCAAAGCACGCGATCGCTTCGAGAAATCGCCGCAGTTTAATCAAAGCGCTCGCCACACAGCACCATAAGTTGGCATTGTTTGGCTGAAGCTGCATTGCTTTATCGTAGGAATCGATCGCGTCTTCATAGCGTCCCAGCGTATACAGCACGTTGCCGCGCCACCGCAGCACTTCTGGATCGTTCGGGTTGAGCTGAATTGCTCGATTAAAAGCAGCCACCGCTTCGGCATGATGTTTCAGCTTTTCAAGAACCTGCCCTTTCTTAAACCAAGCTCCATAATTTTCTGATGGTTGTGCTGGCGCATTCAAACGCGCCAAAACTCGTTGACGGCCATCGATCGCCGCTTGCAAATCGCTTTTAATTCCAATCGCACGAATGTACGACAATAACGCTTCTTCGTACTGCTCCAACGCTTCTAACGCCTTGCCGCGATCGTGCCACGCCCAATAATGGTCAGGGTGGAGGTTGATCACTTGGTCGTAACACGCGATCGCGTCACTGGATCGCGCTAGATTTTGCAGCACGGTACCCCGCTTAAACCAAGCTAGAGCATCATCGGGCTGAAGATCAACCACGCGATCGTAGGCGCTGAGGGCTGCTTCAAACTGCGCTTGATTTTCAAACGCCATTCCGCGCATCAGCCAGCTTAAAGCATCGTCGGAATTCGGTTGCGGCGCTTCACTGCAAGACTCTGCCAACTTGATTGGTGGCTTATCGTACAGTGAATCAACTTGTTGCAGTTGCGCCAACATTCGCCGCCGACTTTCAACCGCAAGCTGAAAATCCGGTTTAAGCTGAACGGCCCGATCGTAAGCGTCGAGCGCTTCATCGTATCGAGCTAAACCTTCTAGAACTTTGCCGCGATCGTGCCACCCCCAGTAATTGTCAGGCTGAAGCGCGATCACGGTTTGATAACACTCTAAAGCGGCTAAGGGCTGCTGCAAACTTTCTAAAACTGCGCCTCGCTTAAACCACGCCAAATAATCATCGGCTTTGAGTTCAACCACGCGATCGTAGCTGGCCAATGCATCATTCAATCGCTGCAAGTTTTCCGCCGTAATGCCACACTTGAACCAAGCGGTGTAATGATTGGGATCAAGATCGATCGCTTGGGTATAAGCGGCGATCGCTTCTCGGTAGCGCTGAAGCTGAAACAATTCATCGCCCCGCTCTAGCCACGTCGAAACGAGTGCTTCTAGATCGGCTTTCGGATCAGGAAAAGACAGCATAGGCGCAAATTCTAGCGTCACTAGTGATATTATTTCCGCTTTAGAGTTTCTACTTTAAAACAGATAACTAAATTTGCAGAATCTCAAAAGCTTTTGCTGCAAAGCAACCCTTACCGATTCTTGATCGCTCGCTGAATATCACGCTGATCCTGCCGCCGTCTCAGGTCTTCGCGCTTGTCGTGAAGCTTTTTGCCGCGCACCAGCGCTAAATCAACTTTGACCCAGCCGCGCTTAAGGTACATCTTTAATGGAACCAACGTTAAACCCTGCTGCTCAACTTGTCCGATTAGCTTGCGAATCTCATCGCGATGAAGCAACAGCTTGCGCGTCCGGGTTGGATCGTGGTTAAACACTTGGCTGGCAGTTTGGTGTGGCGAAATATGAACGTTGTGCAGAAAAACCTCGCCGTTGCGCACGAGTGCAAAGCCATCGCGCAAATTTACTTTGCCTTGCCGAATCGATTTCACTTCGGTTCCAGCAAGCTCAATTCCGGCTTCGTAAGTTTGCAGAATCTCATACTGAAACCGGGCTTGGCGATTGTCGCTAACAATTTTAATGCCATTACTGTTGTCGCTCATCAATCCACTCTAGCTTAATTTTTTAAGATAAAAAACTGCCTTCAGTCGATCGACCGAAGGCAATTCACTTAAAGGAGACAAAGCAGAATTAATACAAAAGTACTATAGTCTTTGAACTCTGTCAACCCATCAATAATACTCGATGAACCTACAAAAGAAGTCTTATGCTCTTAAGGGCGCTTTCAAGTTGATTTGCAGTCTTAGCTACAAAATGAAGACTTATAGAATTCGGAAATTGAATATCGTCTGAAGAATCGCTTTCTTCAAAACTGCGGTAACAAAACGTAAAGGTCTTGAGGCAACAACCAACATCTGGATGCGGGTATTCCTTTCAACGGTGAGAATACCTATTTTTTTGCGCGATCGCGCTCAACGCCTGAATTTGCGAAGTTGATAAATTTTCTAGAAATGCCTCCCTCAAATGGGGGAAGATATGCTTCTGCTGGCTCAACCGCTTGGGCGATTATTCTACAATCCCATAATGTAACTTACGATACAGATTCACAGGATCAAACTTGGTGGAATTCAATAATAGTCATCAAATCCTCGTATTTGGTGAGTTTCTAAATCGAGCATTGTTTGGCGTTGAAGGTTGAAAGTCAGTGTTAAAGAAAATTTCTCGGATAGCGCTCGTGGCAGTAGCGCTTTTAGCCCTCCCAATCATGGGACAAGCCCTCGCGGAACCTGCCACTGCTGAAGCCGCTCAAAAAGCAGCAGACGCAGCAACCACACAGGGCGATACGGCATTTATGCTGGTTTCAGCAGCGCTCGTTTTGCTGATGACGCCCGGACTTGCGTTTTTCTATGGCGGATTTGTACGATCGCGCAACGTGCTCAATACCATGATGATGAGTTTTATTCTCATGGGTATTGTGGGAGTGTCCTGGATTTTGTGGGGCTACAGCCTTTCATTTGCACCGGGAACGCCGTTTATTGGGGGCTTGCAGTGGCTGTTTTTGAACGGTGTAGGCTTAGACACGACGGGATACTTGCCCAAAGCAAATGATGCCGATGCCGTTGTGTCTTATGCCGCAACGATTCCGCACCAGACGTTTATGATTTATCAAGCGATGTTCGCGATCATTACGCCCGCCTTGATTTCGGGCGCGATCGTTGAACGGGTCAGCTTCAAAGCGTATTTCTGGTTTATCGTACTGTGGTCGAGCATTCTCTATCCGATTTTTGCGCATATGGTGTGGGCGAAAGGCGGATTCTTGGGACTGTACGGCGGTTTAGGTGCGCTTGACTTCGCGGGCGGAACGGTTGTTCATATCAGTTCAGGCGTTTCGGCTCTCGTCGCTGCTTGGGTGATTGGGTCACGTAAAACTTATCCAAATCAACCAGCTGCACCGCACAATGTGCCTTACATTCTCTTGGGGGCGGGCTTGCTGTGGTTTGGCTGGTTTGGCTTTAACGGCGGTAGCGCATTGGCTTCTGGATCGCTGGCGACCGTGGCATTTGTGGCAACAAACTGCGGCGCTGCGGCGGCTGCCTTAACTTGGGTCGTTCTAGAATGGGTGCTTCGCGGAAAGCCGACTGCGGTGGGAATTGCAACTGGCGCGGTGGCAGGCTTAGTGGGAATTACACCTGCTGCTGGATTTGTTACGCCAGTTGCAGCGCTGCTGATTGGGGCAATCACCTCAACGGCTTGCTTTTTTGCTGTGAGCTTCAAAGCGAAACTTCAGTTCGATGATTCGCTCGATACCTTTCCGGTTCACGGCATCGGTGGAACGTTTGGTGCACTCTTAACTGGAATTTTTGCCACCAAATCGGTAAACTCTGCTGGTGCTGATGGTTTGCTGTACGGTAATCCAGGTCAGTTGCTCACGCAGATCGAAGCGGTGTTGATTACCTACGCTATCGCGGCTGTGGGAACGTTTGTGATTCTCAAAGCGCTGGATGCGACGATCGGGCTGCGGGTGAATCCCGAAGCGGAGTATCAAGGCGTGGATGTCAACGAGCACGGTGAAGAAGGCTACGGCGAAGAGCTGGCAGCAGGCTTTACGATCAGTCGTGCTGAATAGCGCTTTCTAAACGCATAGCAAAAAGGCTCCAAGTTAAATGACTTGGAGCCTTTTTGGTCGTTAACGGCGTTTGCTAACTTTTCCTTCGCGTTTTTCTTGGTCAAAGCGGCGGCGATCGCGCCAATCCGACAACGTAAGATAAATGACGCCTCCGGTGACCAAGACAAGCAACCCGAACGTCACTAAAACCAGCGTGCTAAAAGCAGAAGATTCCACGACTCTTAGATTAATAAGGTTCAAATTGCCCGTAGCGAAAACCACGGGCGAGATTAGCGCGATTTAGAAGCCGTTGCGACCCCAAATCACCATCGAAATCGAAAAGGTAAACACTGCCAAGAGTGCGACCCAGCCCAACGATAAAATATCCATGATTGCAATTAATAAACGAACGTTACAAACAGTGATACATATAATCATAAGCCAAAACTGAGTTTGACTAGAGCAATGCAAGAGTTGAAATTAACTTGGGAAGAACGAATCGAGTCGATCAAGGCAGGCGGCATTGCAGCAGGCACGATCGCGCTTCTGCATTTCGGATTCTCACTTCTTCTTTTAACCAATGAATTTCTAATTGATCAGTTTGCTGCCTTTCCGATTCATCATGCTATTAGCGGCGCGATCGCTTTATTTTCAGGCTTTCTGTTTGGCGTGACGTATCGCTACATTATTCGCCAAGATCAAAGTTCGCACTTAAAGTCTGGCGCAGTTTTGGCGTTTGGTTTGGTGCGCGGATCGGCACAGATCGATCTGGGAATGACCGCGCAAACGCTGATTCCGGCAGGAATTTTAGCGATCGAAAGCGTTTTACTCTTTGCGATCGCTCGACTCGTGCTCGATGGGGCAATGCATTTAGGCTGGGTGCGCCGCTTTAAGGGATAAATTCTTCAAACGATGCTGTTCCGTAAAGCATATTGCGATCAATCGCAGACAGAATTTTTTGATTAGCCCGATCGCTGGTTAAACAGCGACACACCAAATCCGCCACGTCTGCCCGATTAATCGAACCCGCGATTTTTGGATCTTCGGTTAAGACAGCGTTTCCAGTCGGTGGCTCAGATTTTAAGCCACCCGGACGCACGATCGTAGACGTTAAACCGCTTTTGATTAAGTACTGTTCAGCTTTTTCTTTCTCGACTAAAACCGTCTTTAAAGTTTCTAACGCTTGAGGCGGTAGTGCAACAGCGCTTTCACCTGCCCCGATCGAGGAAACTAAGATAAACTTTTTCACGTTGGCTTTAATGGCAGCATCGATCAGATTCTGATTGCCCTCGTAGTCAACGAGTTTTCCGTCTTGGGGCAAACTGCCGATCGTACTAATGACCGCATCAAAACTGTTCATTGCCGCTTCGACTTGCTGGGCATCGAGGGCATCGACGATCACCGTTTCTAGTCCTAACGCTTGCAGTTCAGGCGCGATCGATTCCGACCTTGTAAATCCGGTCACACTGTAGCCTTGATTCACTAACAACCGAGCAATTTCGCGACCGACGCCCCGACTTGCGCCCGCTACCAAAATGCGATTCATTAAACTTTCCGGCATTTTAATCTGTCCCCTGAGCGAATCTCTTATGCTTAAAGAAAGATCAGCATCTTTTCATTAAAGGGCAAAATACGGATACCAGGTCTATTGTGAGTCGAAAAAGCCGTCCGCACCTTTGGGGTGTCTTCTGCTCAAATAAAACTAGATAGAAATCGTATTGATGTAGGAGATCGCTGTGAATCAAGATAATCTTATTAATCTTCAGCTTGGTCTCAATGGAATTGGGCGCTTACTCACCCTGATCGGGTTTGCGTTGCTGTTCAGTGCGCTTGGTTTGGGCTGGATTATTAAATCATTTTTGGTTGTGTTAGTGCTACTCATTGCGGCTCCGATCGTGGGACTTGTCATTTTCCAGTGGTGGGTGAGACGAAATATTGTGCAAGATGCTTGTCCGGTGTGCAGCTTCGAGTTTACCGGATTTAATCAGTCGCAAATGCAATGCCCGAACTGCGGCGAACCGCTCAAAGTCGAACACAAACACTTCAAACGCATTCCTCCGGAAGGCACGATCGACGTCGAAGCGATCGAAGTCTCGGTGGTTGATGATTAAAAGATTCTAATTTCAGGAAGAGATGACAGCTCCTGTTTTAGCAATTTCCAACAGTTGTTTCGATTGCTCCCGTGCTTAAAGTGATCGGAATATTCAACAGATCTTTAGTAGAAATGGCTGGATGCAGACTGATTGCGGTGTGAAGATCCAGAATTTCGCAAACGATCGGCGATCGTAAATAAATGAGTAAACCTTCTGGCTTAATTCTGATTGGTTTAAGAATGTCCAATTGAGTTGTTCAGTCGCCGTGATTATTACCTTAACTGCTCTCAAGTTCAGGAGGAAACTGTAACTTCAGTTCCTCAATTAAAGGCGGTATCTCAAATTGAACCACATTCCAAACGATGTTGAGGTTAATATCATCGTATTCATGCACTAACCGATTTCGCATTCCGTTGGTTTCTTGCTAGGAGATGTTTGGTAATACCTGTCGAGTTGCTTCTGAGATTCGTCTTGCGGCTTCAGCAATGACTAATAACCGTCTGATCACTGAATCTTGAAGCTGCACATTGGCAATAAACTCATCTTTTGAGCATTGAGCGGTGTAACTCAGGATCAATTCTGCGGATTGCAGCATATCAAGCAGGAATTGAAGATCCCGTTGCATAAATCACTTGGGCAAAGGAAAGAATTTCGTGACGGCGTAGATAATTACGACTCATTTCAATACCCTGACGGGTAATCAGGTCAATCTCTCGATCGAAAATAGTTTTGAGTTCTGTTTCCATCTGGTCTAGGGTACTGAATGTGGGATGAGCATCTGAGTGAAATTGCACCATTACGTCGATATCACTCTCCGGGCGGAAGTCATCACGTAGGACAGAACCAAATAAGGCGAATTCTGTTACCTGCCACTTATGACAGAACTCAGCAATTTTTTCCATTGGTAGCTCGATCGCGGTAATCGTCATGTCAGTTCTACCTTTAAGCTGCTGGTTGATCCAAGTTGTTGCTGTGGCTTCATCGGTTTCGGTTGCTTTGCAGTTCCCCGAAGGGGAATTGATCGTTTCACTCTTGTTTCAACAATATCAATTCAAGCCTGCGCGAAATCAAGATTCTCATAAAGGTCTGCGATCGGAACTTGAAACTTAAAAAAGCCGAAAGAAAGCATCGATGAGCAGGTATTCCTGAAAGTTAGGAATGGTGCGATAAGCAACGAATCTTTCGCTGCGTGCTGCTTCGCGGACACCGCAAGGGTCGTAGTTCTGCGTGGACTTAGACTAAGACTTCAGCAATAAAACAGGGATTCACGACTGTATCTGACCGTCCAGTTTGAAGTTCTAACGGTTTGGGCAGAACCATAACATCAGGATAGGTATAGAGATTAGCTGCCAAAATCCAGAGTCGCTAGTCTACATGAAATACTCGATATTGTTGCCCTTTGAGGGCCGATTTGAGCAAGATATAACGGTTGCCGGAGATATCCTTGTGGTTAGGAGTTCCGCCAGTCATGGCGATCATTTCTCCGTCGTGGTACTCATTGCGAATTTCTGATACAGGTTCAAGTTCTAAATTCTCTTCAACGGTGTAACGTTTAATCTCGGTTTGAGTAGTCATGACAGGCTAACTCCTAATTGCTAAACTGACTCAGAGCGGTGTTCCGGTCGAACTTGATGCTTTGAGATTTGGGTTTCGATGCCGAAAGCAGAGGAGCAAACACCACCTCTACTTTCGGCATTTTTTCAAGCTATTTCATCGAGCTTGGCTGACTGATGATGCTCACGTTTGAATTGAAGGTCGGGTTCGTGTTAAATACAGCATCAAATGCACGACGATCGCCGAGTAGGTTCGCTCTCAAAAACAATCCACTGGCTTGAGCGATCGTTTTAGTTTCGGCTGCTTGACTTAGAGTCGGTCGCTTCGGATCACGAGCGGGGTTGTCCTGATTCGTGATGCCATAGTGGTTCGCACCCTTGACCGTGATCAAAGCTTTCGGGGGATTGCGAATCTGCTCGTAAGTTTTCTGAGCATTAATCGGCGCAGCAACGCCATCTAAATCGCCTTGAATGAGTCCGATCGCAATTCCCCGATTATTAATGGGAAACGCTTCCCCAGTTTGCTGATTTCGCAGGTTAGCGCCATAAAAGATACCTGCTTTTAATTCAGCCGGAGGGACATAACCTGGCGAAGAAACTCCTGGCACCTGAATGGCTTGCTGGGTTGCTGCTAATCCGACTGCTCCACCAAACGAATGCCCCAATAATCCTAGCTTCGTTGTGTCTACAATCTTGAAAATAGGAGATGCACGATTCTGGTCTTCTTGTTTCATTTGAGCCAAAACATCATTGACTTGCCGCTCTTCAGGAAATAGACCCGTCGTTGATTGACCGTTCGGCCCCGTAAGCGTTCGCTGGTTGTTTGGAACGACTACGACAAAACCATAGCTTGCAACTTCTGAAGCAAAGTTTGAGTAATCAGACTTATCTACTAAAGCCCCCTGCAACAAGAGAGCAATGGGGAACTCGGTTGAATTGCAACTGGATTTAGACAACTGAGGGAAATAAACGTCTGCTGAGTCTCCATCGGCGGCGATCGTGGTGGTGTAGTGACCAATTTTGTTGTAGAGGTGGTCTAAGCTGAATGGTGATTGAGGGTGCTTGTTTGCGTCTGCACGAAAAACGCTTGAACCACCATCTGCCAATTTTCCCCAGAATGCTACCGAATCCTGATTCAAACCTTTATTCAAGAAATTCAACTCTGCCACGGTTGAATTCAGGAATTGATCTCCGGTGGCAATAATTTCTCGCCCTTCCCCGGAAAGACCACTCCCGCCCGCATCAAAGTCTGCGAGATCAGCCACAGTTCCTTGATTGTTAACCTGTCCTGAACTGTCAGCGACCAAAGTTGTGCTATCCCCTGTGAAATAGCCAGCATCACCCCTATCTAAGCCGCCTAAAAAAGCAACCGTTCCGCGATCGTTGATCGAGGGCCCGACGCCCAAGAAGCTAAATTTACGCGATGTATCTACGGTTTCTGCGGAGTTGTGCTTTGCGCTAATCGTGGCGATTGAATGACCGTCACCGACAAAAATACCCGCATTGTTTGAGGCATCCCAAAATGCTGCCTCACCTTGATCGTTAATTGCAGAGGCAGTCGCAATGGGCACATCTGTTAGGCTAAGTTCAAACGTGGCGAAGGTTGTAGTGGCAGCAATGGTTGTAAAGGTGTAGCCTAATTGTTTGCTTAGAGTCATTTTCCTTATTCGATGCTGAACTAGTGAACTTTAATTGAAATGATTGGTGATTGTCGAACAACTTTAAGCATAGATACCGTCCAACGCTGGACTCCGATTCTATAACAGATGTCAATGCTACAAAGCTTCTAAAACCTGCTGATTTGCCTTTTTTACCTTTGCAATCCAGCCTTTGTAGCGTTGCAAAATCTTTGAATAGGGGGTTGAACCATCAAATACCAATTTAAAGAATGGCGATGCGGTCGAATCGGGAAACAGGCGATGTAGAAGCTGGCACGTTGTTCTTTAACCCCAAACTCAACAAACAGTCTGGGGTTAGACGGAGAAAAGTTAAGTGCTTAATTTCTCTAAAGCGTGACCATCCGCTTTGCAACGGACTGTAAACTGTGCGATCGCGCTTGATTAGTCGGTGCTGAGCTACGCCCCAGAACACGCTCAAAAACCACGAGTGATTACGGTGGCTGGCGCAGTGGGGGCTGAAGCACTGCATGGGCAGATAAAACGCTAAAAGAGACAAAGTTACGGCAGAGCAAGTACACGAATAATGTCATCGAGCAGGATTATCGTAACGCTTCGGTCACATCGAATTGAGCGATCGCGCTTCCGACTTGCCAATCCGGTTAAATGACTTCAGGTTTGCTGCAAGATTGCTGATTTATCTAAGCGATCGTATCGTCTGGATGCTTTGCACTTATCCTCGGCGATCGCAGCCCAAGCGGATTATTTTTGTACCTGTGACGATCGATTCTTAAAGCGGGCAAAGCAAGCAGAGACGCATCTGACAAAAGTTGTTTCACCATTAGCGTTAGTGACGGAGATATCAGCATGAGCGTTCACCCTAAATCTCTCAACCAGATTACGCAAGAAGCGATCTCGAATCCTAATAAAAGAGATTGGAGTTGCGAATACACTCCGATTTCTGAATCAGTTCTCGATCGGATTTGGAAACTACACCGAAGAACGTGAGGCGCGATTCAAAGATTTGACGCTCGATGAGATTTTGCAACAGATAAGAAAGCAATAATGTGCAGTAGCTTGGCTTTCCGCAGGGGTTCGCTTTATTTCATCTGAAGGCGCATGAATGGCGATCGCAACTGAATGTGACAAGTTAAACCATAAATCGAACTCGAACTGAACTAAAGACATTACGCTTATAGGAAAAACTACATTGCATTGATGTAGTGCTGTTTAAGACTCCTGCTGCGGGTCGATTATGTGTAGAAGATACGATCGTCCTCAATTCCGATTTCCATTTCGCGCTCGGTCTTGAGGGGTAGATAAAATGGAAAAACAGCCTTTCCTAACACCATCATGACGCTGCAAGAGCTACAAACCCAACTTGATGCCCTCACGCTTACGGAAAGAGCCGAAGCAATTCAAATCTTGACTTAAACGTTGAGTAATCGATCTCAGGGAATTACTAAAACGCCCGATGTCATCGGCGGCGATGCGTGTATCGCCAATACGTGCCTACCCGTTTGGCTGTTTGTCAGTTTGCGAAACCAGGGGGCAACCGATGCAGCACTGCTTGAAGCTTATCCCCACCTAACTGCGGCTGATTTGGTCAATGTCTGGGCTTATGCAGATGCCCATCCTGAAGAGATTGTCATGGCGCTGCAAAAACAAGACGATGCCATGCAAGAAGACTGATGGCAAGGCTCTACGCTGATGAACAGTTCCCGCGTCCTGTAGTCGAACGTCTTCAAAATCTAGGGCATGACGTTTTAACCGTTCAAGCAGCAGGCAATGCGCGAGCTTTTGATCCTGAAGTTTAAGCCTTTGCGGTTGAAGACGATCGCGCCGTCCTCACTCAGAATCGCCGGGATTTCGTGAAGTTGCACCAATCGCAACCGGACTATGCTGGAAGAGTCATCTGCTCGGATAATCAAAACTTTATTCGACTAGCAGAACGAACCCACGAGGCGATTTCTGCCGAAGACTCTTTACAAGGTAAACTCATTCGGGTGGTGCGACCTTCTCAGTAACCCCATACAAAATGTTGAATTTAAGGAACCACCAGCACCGGACACGGCGACAAGCTAATCACGCGATTGGTCACGCTTTCGGAAATGCCTTCTTCGGTGAGTCCCAAGCCGCGACAGCCCATGATAATTAAATCCGCTTCGACTTCATCAGCAACGTCGCAGATCGTAAAAGCGGGTTTGCCTTCGCGCTCGATCGTTTCTGATTCGATGCCTTGACCAGAAAAGAGCGCTTTGGCATTTTGCAGCAGTTTTGCCACCGCTTCGGGCGACGACATCACATCCGACGTTTCTTCTTTCGGTTCAACCACTGACAAAATAATCAAGCGGCTGTGATGGAATTTCACGAGTTCTGAAACGGTTTCGGCAGCTTGACCAGACTCGCGACTTCCATCGATCGGAAACAAGACAGTCTTAAACATAAGATTCAAATTTTCGTCACTTTACTTATTAGCATGGCAGAAACTGCGATCGCACTGGGGCGCAATTAATGGAAAAATAAGAAATAGGTAGAAAGACTTAGGAGCCAGGATTGTGCCGAAGAAGACTGTCAATAACTTATCGTCCTCGGATTTGCAAGGCAAGCGCGTCTTAATGCGGGCAGATTTTAACGTGCCCCTTGATGAGCAAGGCAACATTACCGACGACACGCGAATTCGAGCGGCACTGCCGACGATCGAGAATCTCACCTCGAAGGGCGCAAAAGTGATTTTGTGCAGCCACTTTGGGCGTCCGAAAAATGGCCCCGAAGATAAATATCGTTTAACCCCGGTCGGTCAACGGCTCTCGGAATTACTCAAAAAGCCCGTAGTTAAAACCGATGACTGTATCGGTGATGACGTTAAATCTGCCGTGGATGCAATGCAGCCCGGAGACGTGATTCTGCTTGAAAACGTGCGCTTCTACAAAGAAGAAGAAAAGAACGATCCGGAGTTTGCTAAAAAGCTCGCCTCGAATGCAGATTTGTATGTTAATGATGCGTTTGGAACCGCTCACCGTGCTCATGCTTCGACCGAAGGCGTCACAAAGTATCTCAAGCCGTCGGTGGCGGGCTTGCTGATCGAGAAAGAATTAGAGTTTTTGCAAAATGCGATCGAAAATCCGCAGCGTCCCCTCGCGGCGATCGTGGGCGGATCGAAAGTGTCAAGCAAAATCGGCGTAATCGAAACGCTGCTTGAGAAAGTAGACAAACTTCTAATCGGCGGCGGCATGATTTTCACGTTTTACAAAGCACGCGGCATGAACGTGGGTAAATCACTAGTCGAAGAAGACAAACTCGAACTTGCGAAAACGCTCGAAGCCAAAGCCAAAGAAAAAGGCGTTGATTTTCTGCTGCCAACCGATGTTGTCGTTGCTGATAATTTTGCCCCGGATGCCAATTCTGAAACCGTTAGCGTCAACAGCATTCCCGAAGGATGGATGGGCTTGGATATTGGGCCTGATTCAGTCAAAACGTTTCAAGATGCGCTGTCTGAGTGCAAAAGCGTGATTTGGAACGGGCCGATGGGCGTGTTTGAAATGGAGAAATTTGCAAAGGGAACTGAAGCGATCGCGCACACCTTAGCCGAATTAACGCCAAAAGGAACCACTACGATTATCGGCGGTGGCGATTCGGTGGCGGCTGTTGAGAAAGTGGGCGTTGCCGATCAAATGAGTCATATCTCAACGGGTGGCGGTGCCAGCCTTGAACTGCTCGAAGGAAAAGAGCTTCCGGGAATTGCCGCCCTCGACGAAGCATAAAAACAGCCAGGAGCGATAATGGAATGTTAGCCGTTTCGCTCTTTGCTGATGCTTACGAGTCTTCAGAACCCGCTTGTTAAACAGCTCAGAAAGCTGCACCGCGCCAAAGACCGACGCGAACAGCAGCTTTTTTTATTGGAAGGAACGCATTTAATCGAAGAAGCCTGCGCGATCGCGCTTTCATTAATCACGGTTTGCTACACCGAAGCTTGGCAACGTCAGCATTCTGAATTGTTGAGTCAAATTCAGGCAGAACGGCTTGAATTGGTGAGTCCAGAGGTGTTGAAATCGATCGCCACCACCGTTGAACCCGATGGAATTGTGGCGACTGCTAAACAATTTCACACTGATGCTGTTGAGATTAACCGATTTGGATTGGTGCTAGAAACGATTCAAGATCCGGGAAATTTGGGAACGATTATTCGCACGGCGGCGGCGGCAGGCGTTGAAGGACTTTGGCTCAGCCAAGACTGTGTGGATCTCGACAATCCGAAAGTGTTGCGATCGTCGGCGGGTCAGTGGTTTCGCTTACCGATGCGCGTTGAGCCTGATTTGAGCGCTCTGATTAAACGCGCTAAAACCCAGGGAATGCAAATTATCGCCACGATCCCTACGGCAACGCGATCGTATTGGAACATTGACTTTCGTAAACCAAGCTTGATTTTAATGGGCAACGAAGGCGCAGGATTATCGCCGCAGCTAAGGGAACTAGCCGATCTACAAGTGACGATCCCGCTTGCGGTTGGGGTGGAGTCGCTCAACGTCGCGATCGCCACTGCTTTGATGCTGTATGAAGCCCGACGTCAGCTTAATGCTGAGAATGATTAGGGCTTTGTGCAACTCCAGACGCATCGGGCTGCGTCTGCATAAACTGCTCGATATCAGCAACGGCTTGCTCAAACGCATCCGGCGTAAAATCTGTTTTTTCGGGATCGCTGATTGGCTCGCCCAGCGTTTCATGTAGTTTATCAAGCGATCGCATAAACGCTTGAGCGGCGGCGCGGCGCAATTCACGCTGATGCTGATTCATATGGGCGAACTCCACAATTCGGAACGGCTCAACGCCTGAAAAGACTGCTAAGCAACAGAACCCATTCAGACAAAGCAATTACACTTACCACAAAGGACAGCTTTGATCAGGATGCCCAAGCAGCGTTCTAGGGTTTCAGGTTCAAATCTTGATTTAGATAAAAACTTTATAAACTCGAATCAAACGGTGGTGTTGTCGAAAGCACCTCGCGCAGATGAGAATGGATAGGGCAATATGCACGGGAGGGGATTGTGGATCAGCGCTTTGATTACGATTTGATTATTGTCGGCGCGGGCGTAGGCGGACACGGAGCCGCACTGCACGCGGTCGATTGCGGACTCAAAACGGCGATCGTCGAAGCGGCGGATATGGGCGGTACCTGCGTGAATCGCGGTTGCATTCCCTCAAAGGCACTGCTGGCGGCGTCGGGTCGCGTGCGGGAATTGCGCAACGCGCATCATTTAGAATCGCTGGGCATTACCGTTGGTGATGTGGCGTTTGATCGAGCGGCGATCGCTCATCATGCAAACAGCATTGTGACCAAACAGCGCGAAGGCTTAATTGGCAGCCTCAAGCGTCTGGGCGTTGATGTGATTCGCGGTTGGGGGCGCGTTGCTGGAACGCAAAAGCTAACGGTTTCAACGCCAAACGGTGAAAAAACACTAACAGCAAAAGACATTATTCTCGCACCCGGATCAATTCCGTTTATTCCACCGGGAATCGAGACCGATGGCAAAACCGTATTTACGAGCGATGATGCAATCAAGCTCGAATCGCTGCCGCCGTGGGTTGCGATCGTGGGAAGCGGCTACATCGGTTTAGAATTTGCCGATGTTTATACAGCGCTTGGCTGTGAAGTGACGATGATCGAAGCGTTGGATCAATTGATGCCCGGATTTGATCCTGACATTGCGAAAATTGCGCAACGCATTCTGATCACGCCTCGCGATATCGAAACTAAAGTCGGCGTTTTAGCGGCAAAAGTGAAACCGGGTTCTCCGGTGGTGATTGAACTCATCGACGTGAAAACCAAAGAACTCGTTGAAGAATTAGAAGTCGATGCGTGTTTGGTGGCAACGGGGCGCATTCCCTACACCAAAGATCTTGGACTCGACGCGATCGGCGTTGAACTCGATCGACGCGGCTTTATTCCGGTTAACGATCGCTTAGAAGTGCTGTCGGAGGGTGAACCTGTCCCGCATTTGTGGGCGATCGGCGACGCGACTGGAAAAATGATGTTAGCGCACGCAGCATCGGCTCAAGGTGTGATTGCAATCGAAAATATGTGCGGTCGATCGCGAGAAATCGATTATCGCAGCATTCCCGCCGCCGCCTTTACGCATCCGGAAATGAGCTTTGTTGGCATGACTGAGCCTGCTGCCAAAGAACTCGGTCAGGCAGAAGGATTTGAAGTGGGGGCCGTGCGAACCTACTTCAAAGGCAACGCCAAAGCGCTTGCCGAAGGCGAAGCCGAAGGAATCGCCAAAATCGTTTACCGCAAAGATACCGGGGAAGTGTTGGGAACGCATATTATCGGGCTGCACGCCGCCGATTTGATTCAAGAAGCGGCCAACGCGATCGCAAATCGGCAATCGGTACGATCGCTGGCGTTTCTCGTCCACACGCATCCAACGCTTTCGGAAATTCTCGACGAAGCTTATAAGCGTGCGGCTGTGCATTAACTAATACTCACTAAAACTTCAGCATTGCTCGATTAATCAATCGTTGATCGATCGCGCCTACTCAAAATCAATCAGTGGGCGCGATCGTTGTGCGTGTAAATACTGCAAGTTTTGCTAAAAATTTTTACCAGAATCAAATTCAAGCCTGCCTGATGACGCGCCTGCAACGTGTAAGTAATAAAAAAGTCAGTGTGTTGAACTTTACCGCTTAAGTTAAATTACTCTAGGCTTTCTCATCGTATTGGTACCACTAACTAAATTGTCACGAACAATTAGTTGTTCAACGCACTCGAACAACCAAAATAGGATTGTCTAGATGAATTTTCAACCCCTAAAATCTCTGCAAAAATACCACAAAGCTTTATTACTCACCGTATTGGCAGGGGTCATTCTTCAGCTCGGTTTATATCATTGGCAGATTGTGAGCTATCCCTTCCCGCTAGAACTTCGCGAAGGCTCGATGATGGTCACAACGCAATTACTAAAGCACCAACAAAACCCTTATGCACTGCAAAATCAGCCTGCTGCAACTCAAGTCTACGGGTTGCTTTATCCGTTTCTGATGTTGCCGTGGGTCTCTATTTTTGGAGAAACATTAATGGTTTATCGGAGCATTGCAGCTATTTTTGTTTTTGCTGCTTGCTACCTTTGCTTTAAGATGATTCGCCATGCTGGAGTGTCTACGGTTTTATCGCTTTTTGGAACCGCAACGTTTTATGCTTATTGCTTGTCATACGCTTCGTTAGCAAAGCCGCCGAATAGTTTAGGACTCGCTTTGTTTCTGCTTAGTATTTTTTTACCGCATCGCTTTGGCTTTACCAATGCAGCGCTTTTTGGCAGTGCGATCTTTGGCATTTTAGCGTTTGCCAGCAAATCTTATTTTGTGCTGGCGATCGCGTATGTTGCGCTTTACGCCCTTTTGTTTCAGTCGGTGCGCATTGCTGCTAAATATCTTGCCTTTACTGCCGCGATCGCGATTCCGTTAGCGCTTTGGGTTGATCACCAGTATGAATACTATTTCTACAACACCGTTTTGATGCACATTGGTCTTGCAAGTCATGATGTCGGGCACATGCTGAATCAACTTGCTGACTATGCAAAAGCAAATCCAGGCATTACGCTGATCGCGCTGTATGCAGTCGGACGGTATTGCACGCACCTTGCGACAAGCTTAAAAAATGGTAAGTTTTCTAGACTTGGCGATCTAATTTTAGAGTTTAGAAATCAAAATCTGCTTTACTGCTGTCTTTCAGCGTTTATTTTTTGCACAAAAATGGGACTCCATTTGGGCAATTATTTAACGTACTGGCTCGAGCTTGTCGCTCCGTTTCTGATTATTCTGACGCTGCAATTTGTTCAGAAAAACCGACATCAGATTCTAACGGTCAGCCTGATTGTCTTCAATCTGCTCGTAGTGGCTCACTCTAGCGTTATACTGCCACCGATGCCAAGCCACCTGCAAGAATGGCCCGCTTTAGAATCCCTTATCGTTCAAAATCAAAACATCTTCACATCGCCGCAGATGGTGCCTTTGCTGATCAAGCACAATAAGCCCGTTTACGACAACGGAAGCACAGAGTTTTTTACCGCCCCTAGACATCTGCATTCTCGATGGTTTAAACCAATCATTGCCGCCGCGATCGCTCGCAACGACCAATTTATTCAAGACTTGAATCACGCGATCGCCACTCAGCAGTTTGATTTAATTATTGTGACAAAGGGTGAATCGATGCTGGTGCCAGAAGCGAAAATTGCTCAGCAGTATGAAAAAATTCGGGAAGTGACGGTAAAAATGCTTTTTCACGAGCGGTATCAGCTTGGGATATGGACAAGAAAAAACTGACCGGATGTTTCGGCGATCGCGTTACATTAATTGATAAATCCTCATTGCTGCTTTGAATGGAAATCCGCCGCCGTCCGCCGAATCCTGCTGTTGCTGTTCAAGAACTTCGCTATCAAGTGAAAGTTCCTGATAGTCAGCCGCGCAACATTCTTGAAGAAATCGTTTGGCACAAAGAAACCGAAGTCGATCAACTGCGCGAAAAGATGCCGTTGGTTGAGTTGCAGAAAAAACTCAAATCGCTGCCTGCCCCAAAGGATTTTTTAGGCGCTTTAAGAGCGGAAAAAACTCGGCCTGCGGTGATCGCAGAAGTCAAAAAGGCGTCACCGAGCAAAGGCGTAATTCGAGAAGACTTTGATGCGGTCGCGATCGCTCAGTCTTACGCCGACCATAACGCCTCGTGTCTGTCAGTTTTGACCGATGCCAAATTCTTCCAGGGCAGTTTTGAAAATCTCACTCAAATCCGCGCCAGGGTAGACTTACCGTTAT
>CAXUFL010000060.1:0-25771 GCA_964250455.1 uncultured bacterium | reverse complement strand
ACTTCAGCGATCGCCACGTAGCTGCTGTCAACTTCCGCAGGCGTGGCGCTGATGTGCACGATCGGAATGTTGCCGTTGGGATTCCATTTCTTCGGCGAGTATTCGATCAAATCGTAGCCGATCGCGATGACTAAATCGGCTTGATCAAAGCCACAGCTAATATAATCACGCTGCTGAAGTCCAACTGCCCACAGCGCTAACGGATGCGGATATGGAATCACGCCTTTGCCCATAAAGGTATTTGCAACCGGAACGTTGAGGCGCGTGGCGAATTTGGTGAGCATTTCGCTGGCATTGGATCGAATCGCTCCGTTACCCACGAGAATTAAGGGATTTTTGGCGTCGTTAATTGCGGCGGCGGCGCGTTCGATGCTGTGAAACGACGCGAAACTTTTCTCGATCGAGTCTGATGAAAGCGGTTTTCCGACGACGGGCATTGCTGCAATGTTTTCGGGAACATCAATATGAACCGCTCCAGGCTTTTCAGATTGGGCAATTTTGAACGCTTTGCGCACGATTTCTGCTGTGTTGCTGGGTCTGACGATTTGAGCGCTCCACTTTGTGACCGGAGAAAACATTGCGACTAAATCGAGGTATTGATGCGATTCGATGTGCATTCGATCGGTGCCGACTTGACCTGTGATTGCCACGAGCGGAGCACGATCGAGATTCGCGTCGGCCACCCCGGTCATTAAATTCGTTGCCCCTGGCCCCAACGTTGAAAGACAAACGCCTGCGCGTCCGGTGAGCCGTCCGTAGACATCTGCCATAAACGCCGCGCCTTGTTCGTGGCGCGTGGTGATGAACTGAATCGAAGACTGTTTGAGCGCTTCTAAAACGTGTAAATTCTCTTCGCCAGGTAAGCCAAACACATACTGCACGCCTTCGGCTTCGAGACAGCGTACTAACAGTTCAGCCGTATTCATCTCGCTCATACTGATCTCCTTGTGGGTTAGCCCGTAAAAAGTAAAACATGAAAAATTAATCGTGAACGATTAGAATCGCCACGACGAGTCTAAGCTCAACGTTTTGCTGAACCTGGACGTTAGAGGTTGACTTGTTGCGCTCAAACCATCGAACTCCGCAAAACTTCAATCAATCCACACGGTTTTGATGTTGACAAATTCGTGGATGCCTTCTTTACCCAATTCCCGCCCAAAGCCCGATCGCTTAATTCCCCCAAACGGCAACCGCACATCGGATTTCACCATGCTGTTGATAAACACCGATCCGGATTCGATTTCGGTGATCAAGCGATCGCGCTCGGTTTGATTCTGCGTCCAAGCACTTGCACCCAAGCCAAACGGGGAATTGTTGGCACGCTCGATCGCGCCGTCCAAATCCCGAACGCGAAACACCAGCGCGACCGGCCCAAAGAATTCATCGTGCTCGGCAATGTTCCCGTTTGCAATGTCAGTCAAAATGGTAGGCGGGTAGTAATTTCCTCGACTGTGCATCGGTTCGCCGCCGATCAAGCAGGTTGCGCCTTGCTGAATGCTCGTTTTCACTTGCTGATCGAGGTCTTTAAGAATTCCAGGCGTTGCGAGCGGCCCGATTTGAGTTTCAGCCAGCATCGGATCGCCGACTTTTAGCGCTTCGTACTGCTGCACTAATCGATCGAGGAATCGATCGGCGATCGCGTCTGCCAAAATAAATCGTTTTGCCGCAATGCACGATTGACCGTTGTTGATCATGCGAGCGGCAACGGCTGCATCAACCGCAGCATCGAGGTTGGCACTGGGCATCACGATAAACGGATCGCTTCCTCCAAGTTCTAGAACGACTTTTTTAAGATGTTTTCCCGCAGTTGCAGCCAGCGCCGCTCCGGCGGGTTCGCTTCCTGTAAGCGTTGCGGCTTTGATGCGATCGTCGCTGACAATTTCAGCCACGCGATCGGCACCAATCAGCAGCGTTTGAAACGCACCATCGGGAAAGCCAGCGCGAATTAGGATTTCTTCGATTGCTAATGCCGATTGTGGAACGTTTGAAGCGTGTTTTAGCAGACCAACATTGCCTGCCATCAATGCAGGCGCAGCAAATCGAAACACTTGCCAAAACGGAAAATTCCACGGCATCACGGCCAGAATCACGCCCAACGGTTGATATCGAATAAAGCTGTTTGAAGCGTTAGTCTCAACAGGTGCATCGGCTAAAAATTGAGCCGCATGATCGGCGTAAAACCGACAAACCGACGCGCTTTTTTCCACTTCTGCGATCGCTGCTTGAATCGGTTTGCCCATTTCTAGCGTTATGAGTTTGGCAACTCGATCGCGCTCAGCTTCGAGAATCGTTGCCGCTTGGGTAAGCCAAATCGATCGCGCTTCAAACGAGGTGCGGCGATACGTTAAGAATTGATGGTGCGCTAGGTTAAGCTTATCTTCAAGCGCTTGCTGTGTGAGCGCTTCAAACGTTTTGATTGTTTCTCCGGTTGCGGGGTTAATTGAAGCGATACCCATACCGTTCCTCCATCGATAGCTCTCAGCATTCTGTGAGCAAAACGTGAGCAAAATAAACTAGTTTGGTTCGATTGATCCGCTTGAATCAATCGTTCTTTTTTAGTTGTAACAACGGATCAATCATAAACGCTCAGGTTGTAATTTACCTCAGCATTTCTGAAACCGTTAAGCGAGGTAACAACAGATTTATCGCTGTTTGTGTTAGCTAATACACTAGCCTTGATGATGGTATTGATAAGATAGTTTCGAGTCTAGATAGGATTGTTTCAGAAGATTGCTCAATTCTTAAATGTTCCTTTTGAACTTTAACGCAGTTTGCCGTTTATCCCGATAATTGTCAAAGCAACATCACAAAGGTCTTTCGCTTCTGGGCATCACACTAAGCTATGATGACGAACTGTTAGATTGATCGTGAGCTGAACTTCATTTCCCTAAGCGTCGTATGCCGCTAAGAGAAGTGATTCGTCCAGCTTGATTTTGCTTCCCATTATGGACGTGACTATGAATCTACCCGTTTTCGGTGAAAAGCCGATTATTCTTGCTGTTGACGACAATTTAGACAATCTAGTACTGCTGCAATATCAGCTAGAAGACAGCGTGGCGAGTACGATCGTCACCGCAACCACGGGAAATAGCGCTTTTTTGATGGCGATGCGAATGCAGCCGAGTTTGATTTTGCTGGATGTTTTGCTTCCCGACATGAGCGGGTTTGAAGTCGTGCGACGGTTGCGGCGCTGCCCGCTTACGGCGGCGACTCCGATTATTGCTGTAACGGCTTTAGCGCGGCGGCAAGATCGCGATCGGATTTTGGCGGCGGGTTTTGATGCTTACATTAGCAAGCCCTACGACGTTGACGATTTAGAAGCGTTAATTACTCGTCATCTGCCACAGCGCTGTCTTCTCTAGAGCGTCGCCCCTGCGCTTCGCGAAACTGCGGCGAATCTTCGAGCACAATAATAGTTCCCGTTCGTCCCGTTTCAAACGTTGCATCACTCAACACATCAATCACTTTCACGCCGATAATATCCTGAATCAATTCGCAAAGCTGCGGATGCAAAGCTTTGTCGATGTCGTCGTGAACTTTCTCGGCAAGCTGTTCTTGTCCGTTTTCTAGCAGCAGTTGTTCAGGCTTGGTGATCGAGTCTTCAAGCACGATCATGACTTTGCCATCCATAATGCTGCACTGAACGCGGCTTGGCTGATGACCTAACTGAGTCCGATAAAATGCTTGAATACGTTGAGACAGGGTGCGCTCAACTTGTCCACGGGTGGGTAGCGTAGAAGTCATAATAATAAAGCGAATAAATAAGAACAGCTTTAGCTGCGATGCCTTATTATCCCGACCTCGATCGTTGCGCTAATCTCTCTAGAGTGAGGTTTTTCTTTATTCCTATACTATTGTTGTATCTTGAATATGATTTATAGCGTACTCGCGCTTATTACCCTGGGTAGATATCATTCGATTTTTGTATCATTAACGGCATTATCTCGTTTCGATTAAGCCATTGACTAACGTCAGCACGATCGACAGCGCAATCAGCACCCACAGCACGAATCCAGGAATGAATCCTAAAATGCCAATGCCGCGAAAAATCCACACGATCGCGGTTAAGGCTAACACTACGGCGTACACTACGGCTCTTGAATGAGTGGGTTGATTCATAAAGTTTGTCTTTTGCACGCTGAATTTCTTTTCCAATATAAACAGTCTTTTTGCAATCTTCACAAGCAAAGGGTGGTTGATTCGTCGATCGCCTGTTATCGTAACGGTGACTGGATTGGTGTGAGAACAATGACAACCGTATTGACGCCTAAAGCCTCTGCTTTGTTGCAAGGCGAAATTCTACTAACTCTGCATCCGTATTCGGCATGGGGCGGGGCTGTGACGGCTCAACTGTACTTGCCGCTTTCTCTTCAAACGGTTTGGCAACAAGTCACCGATTATTCCCGTTGGACAAAGTACTTCCCGGATGTGACGCGCAGCGAAGTTGTGCAAAGTGTGAATCATCCATCCGGCATTAAGCAGCTTTATCAAGTTGCCAGCAAAGCGTTTCTGATGTTTACGGCTCAGGTTGATATCGCTTTGAACGTGATAGAAACTGCGCCGTATCGCATTCAGTTTTATTTAGAATCGGGCAGTTTTAGCGACTTTAAAGCTGATTTGAGTTTGAAGCCGTGCGGCGAAGGCACGATCTTAACGTATTTTGTGCAGGCAACGCCGACGATTCCAGTTCCCAGTTTTTTAATCGAGCAAGGCATTCGATTAGATTTTCCGATGAATTTGAGGCAGATGCGGCGGGTGATGTGTGAAGACAATTCGCGTTAGAACTGCGTAGCAATTAACCCAATCTTAGGTCAACTTCGATTTGCCTCGATCGCTTGACTAATCGGTGCATCCTGATTTCGCGTTTGCGCGTCGAGTCGTTCACGCTGCGGCGTTGTCCACGTGCTCGGCTCGATCATCGGTGCCGTCTCGATCGTGCCCCACGCTTTTTGAAGCGTTTGCAAAAAGAGATCTTGTTGTTTTCGCAGTTCAGAGATATTCGAGCCGCGATTGATCACTGCAAACCAAACTAAACCGCGATCGCGCGTCGGCACTACGCCCGCTAAAGCACTGACTTCGTTGAGCGTTCCGGTTTTAACGACCGCTCGATCCGGAGTTTCGCGATATTCTAAAGTTCCTCGATCAACGCCTGCAACCGGGAATAAATCGCCGATCGTCAAATTTAAAGGATGCACCTGACGTTCGATCGCGGCAAACATCGCACATACGGCATGAGCTGAAATCCGATTGTTCATGCCCAAGCCAGAGCCGTTCACCAGTTGCAGCTCATTCGGAGAAATGCCCGAAGCGGCGGCGGCTTTTTGCATCACAACTTGCGTTCCGCCAAGCTGATCTGCGAGCGACTGCGCCATTTCGTTTTGGCTGTGAACGTTGAGATACTTGAGCAAATGAATTAACGGCAGCGATCGGTGATGCATTAACACGGTTTGAGTTGGAAAGCTATTGGGAGGTGCAGATCGAACTTTGCCGGAAATCGCGATCGTCGGGCGGCGAGTTTCTGACGGCAAAGCTGCCCATTCTGCGCGAGAGTCTTCGTCGTCGTTTTTCGGGTTCCAAGCTTTTTTAAGCAAATCGCTCGATTGCTCCGGCTCGGTTTCAAAATTCATCATGTATTTGCCCGCAATCACTAAATCGCCAGCTACGCGAGTGATACCGAGTCGGTTTAACGCATTGCCGACCGCAACGGCATCTTCCCACACAAACAACGGATCACCTCCGTCTTGAATAATCAAATCACCGTGCAGCACGCCGTTTTGAATTGTTCCGGTCGTGGCGATCGTCGTTTCAAACTGGTGATTGATATCCCAAGTTTGCAGCGCGGCCAGCGACGTTGCTACTTTGGTCAGCGAAGCGGCGGGCATTGGCACGATCGAGCGGTGATCTCCGAGCAGCGTTGTGCCGGATTGTAGCCAAACGCCTTGATTCGAGTCGTCTAAGCCCTGAGATTTGAGCAATTTAAGATACTGCGCGATCATCTTTTCTGCGCTTGGATCGGCTTGATGCCAAAAAGTCGCGGGAAGATTCGCTTGTGACACCGATTCCCAGGGATCGATCGACGTGGGCAATCCTGCCATTTTTAGCCATCCAGACACCAATCCTGCGCTAAACAGTTCCAGCAAGCCAACTCTCCCACAAACGAGGTACCGTAAAAAGAATAAAGGAAAACGACCTATGGCAAAACCAGATCCAAATCGAGTGCTACGCCTGATGCCGATCGTGGTCGGTGCGATCGGAAGTATTTTACTCTTGATTAATCGAATTTATACGCCTGCGCTGACCGATTCTCAGGCGCGATCGGATGCGGCAGGGGTAATTCTGAGCGCGTTCTTGATTCTGACGGGTTTACTGTGGCAGCAAGTTCAACCGCGATCGCCCGACAGCGTGACGTTAATCGGCGAAGAAGGCTTTGAGCTTGCGCCCGATTTACCGGAACCTGTAAAAGCAGAATTAGCGTGGGCATCACATATTTTATTAACGAATACGGTGACAAAATCGATCGTGGTTTGGTACGACAATCAAATTCTGCTGCGTCGAGGCGTACTGAGTCCCCATGCTGAAGTTAAGCCTGGAGTAATTTTACAGCGTGTTTTAAGCCAGCAGAAACCTGTTTATTTAGTTGCGCTTAAGCTGTATCCGGGTCGAATTGAGTTTGATTATCTGCCCGAAAATACGCAAGGCGTGATTTGTCAGCCGATCGGCAATCAAGGCGCGTTAATTTTAGGAGCGAATGCGCCGCGCAGCTACACGCAGCAAGATGAAACTTGGATTGCTGCGATCGCCGAAAAGCTTGATTACACGCTCAGTCAATTCAGCTTGTCTGCGAAAAAAGAATCGTGATGCGCTAAAGTCGGATAGAAATCCAAATTTAGGACGCTCAAATGGTCGCTTTGTATTGGGTCTTAGTCGTTACCATGCTCGTTGGAATTGTCGGTGCAGTGGTGCCGGGAATTCCGGGTGTGAGTTTGATTTTGGCGGCGATCGTGGTTTGGGGCGCGGTAAACGGCTTTGCTAATATCGGCGTTGCACTTGCTGTTGCTGTTACCGTTTTTGTGCTGAGTTTGGGCATTGATTTTCTTGCGGGGTATTGGGGCGCGAAAACAGCAGGCGCGAGTAACTGGGGACAAGTTGGGTCAGTTGTGGGCTTTGTTTTGGGCTTTTTAGGCTTGTTGCCCACGTTACCGATCGGCGGCCCTTTAGGCCCGATTATTGGGATTTTGATTGGTCCCTTATTGGGGGCGATCGTGGGCGAATTCCTGCTTAAAAAAGACTTGAGGGTTGCTGTTAAAGCGGGATTTGGAATTGTTGTCGGATCGCTGATTGGAAACTTAATTCAAGGCGTATTAGCCGTTTTGACGGTCGGGATTTTTATCTTTACAACTTATCCGATGGCGATGGGCAATTGATCCAGTAGAATCAACTTGATTTTGTAGGCGTCACTATGCCCGTTAAAGCTGCTCAAATTCTCAATTTGCTCGATCGAAAGCGCGAAGATTTTGCTGCTTTTGATCAAGCTGCACTGCAAGCGCTTCAAAAATACAGTGCGGCATTAGCAAAAACGGCGCAAGAATCGAACTTTACGCTATTAGCTAAGCTTGAAACGGTTAAAGACTGCGGCGCACGTCCACTAGAGCCGTTAGGATACTTTTCTGAATGGATTGTGCCGTGCGGTTTGAGTTGGCAGAATCGCGAGGAAAGTTTAGCGTGGGCCCGCGATCGCATTACCAATGTTTCAACGTTTGCCGTCGATGGTTCTCAAATCTATCCGAGCAAAGATTTCTCGATTCCGGTTGCGCTTGTGCAAATTGGCTGGTTTGAGAATTTTCACTCTGACCCTGGACAATACGAAAAAGATGTCGAAGTCGATGTTTTAACGCCGAGTGATTTGCGAGTCGGGCGCGGCGATCTTGCCGATCGACGAGTGAATTTACGTCGCTTTGAAATGGAAACCGATCGCATCATTCGCTATCTCGAAGATTGCGCCGGATATGATACGTGTTTAGCCTTTTTTGATGGCTCGTTTGTGGTTTCGTTTGCTGATGCGTTTGACGATGAAACGCGCAATTTTTACGTTAAATGTATGCGTAAATTATTGCAGGCAAGCGAACGATATCGCGTGCCGATCGTCGCTTATGTAGACACTTCAACCGCTCGCGATTTAGTCGAAATGCTGCAACAGTTGTGCGATTTACCCGAACATAAATCGATTCACGATGCACAGCTATTAAACCGGGCTAAACAGCAAATGCAGTGGGGCGATCGCACGCCTATTTTTCGCTGTCAGCGCAACGGCGTGCGCGATTTGTATCACGAACAAAGCGATCGCATTGCTTTTACCTATCTCAAAACCAATCGCGATAGCTATCCGGTGCGACTTGAATTACCGCTCTGGGTTTATGAATCAGGGCGACACGAGCGCATTCTTGATTGGGTGCGAGCAGAAGTCATTGTGGGCGGCGGATATCCGTATGTGATTGAAACCGCCGATCAGGTTGCGGTATTAAAGAACGACGATCGACAAACGTTTTATCGATTGCTGCAAGAATGGGCAGAGCAAGAAAATCTCAAGCTTCGACTTTCGCGCAAAATGATCAGCAAAGCGCGTCGTCGTTAATGATGTTCTAGCCATTCTAGAAGCGGTCTTAACGTTGGGGGAATATTGGTTTCGCTCACTTCTACCGAATGGTGTCGATCGTCATCTTCAATTGTAATTTGATACTGAAATCGATCCGGTTGGGCCTCGGCTTCAATTGAGTCGGGTAAACGAAAGAAATCTGCGGCTTCAATTAATCGTTGAACTTGCTGCGCGTCAGAAGGCAAAAGCGTTGCGGTATCGATCGACTTTGTTCTAATCAATCCAGCAAATCCACCACTTTGCTCGAATGTAATCTGCATGATTAATTGCTGTGAAGACCTTGACGGAATTCTTTCATTGCTTGAATTTTAGAATCAATCAAAACGCATCGTGCGAGTCAATCAAAGTTTAGATCGCTTAGTAATTCACTTTGATCGATCTGCTCATAGCGGTCCGATCGCAATCGATAAAGCGAGAATAAACCGTCTTCCCAAAACCACACTTCGGGAACCCCTTTAATTTGATATTTCTTCAGTTTATGAATACTTCCGCTTGTGAAAATAATTTCGATCGATAAATCTGAAACAGGTTTATCTGTTCCAAAACAATACGATAAATCTGCTTGAAATTCGGTTTTTCCTTCTACAATCTGCGAATAAGATCCGCTTGGAAAGAATTCTATTTCGCGTTCTTCAAAATAGATTGACAAAAGAATTCCGAGAATCGCACAAATAATCTCGTGGTCTTTTGAAATAGTCACGAACTCTAACACTCTCTCACAATAAGACAATCGAACATTCGGCAATTCCTCAAAAACGGCTTGAATCGCTTTAAACTGCTCCCAACTTACGCCTTGCTGTACAAAAATGTTTGATTTCTCTGCGACAGTTGCGATCGTCATGACATCTCCCGGTTGATTTTCAGAATCAGGACTTACATCAACTCTGCAAGCCCTGTTCTATCCTCTATATAACGCCGACCGTTTGCCAAGCAGACTGAACGGCTTTTTGCTCGTTGCTGTCTTGTCCGTAAAGTTCCGTCGCGATCGTCACCATCGCAGTCGCGGCGGTTTTAAAGTCTGCGTCTGAACGTAATCGCTCAGTTAGTGCAACATACCAAATGCGCCCCGCTTTTTCCCAGGAATTGCCCCCGATCGCGGTTGCCATCAGATAAAAAGCCCGATTCGGAATGCCTGAATTGATGTGAACCCCTCCGTTATCGGCGTTTCCTGTGTACAAACTTTTCATCTCGGCAGGTTGAGGATCTTTGCCAAGCACTTTATCGTCGTAAGCAGTTCCCGGAGCTTTCATCGATCGCAGCGCTTCACCGCTTACTTTTGATGTCAACAATCCTTGCCCGATCAGCCAATCCGCTTGCTCGGCAGTTTGCTTGAGGTGATACTGCTTGATCATGCTGCCAAACACATCCGAAAACGATTCATTTAACGCGCCTGATTGACCCTTGTAATTAAGAGCCGCTTCATTTTGCGTTACACCGTGCGTCAGTTCGTGCCCGATCACATCAAGCGCGATCGTAAACCGATTAAATAAAGTGCCATCGCCATCGCCGTACACCATTTGACTTCCATTCCAGAAAGCGTTGTTGTATTTCTGGTTGTAATGCACCGTTGAATCAATCCGCATTCCTTGACCGTCGATCGAATTGCGCTTAAAGACCTCAGCATAAAAATCGTAGGTCGCGCCAGACCCGTCATACGCTTCGTTTACGGCAACATCTTCGACCGGGGGATCGCCTTCGCCACGCACGATCGTTCCGGGTAAATCCATTGCGGTTTTAGCATCGTAAATCGTGCGGCGCTTTTCGTTTGCTGGAGCCATAAATCGCACCGCACCGACTGCTTCACGCCGACCCCGAAACTGCTCAGATGCCCGCAGCGTTTGCAGCGCCCATTCTCGCTGTCCTTCGTCGCCGTTGACAATAATCTGATCAGTAATGTACGGCGGCACAATGCAGCAAATCGGGCAGACATGATTGCGCGAAATTCCTCGACAAAGCCGTTTAAGCCGTTTTCGCATTGAAAAACTCTCCAAATAAATCAAAGGGGCAAATCCCTGACTTTTTTATGGCTGAAGTTTCTCAGGAAACTCTATTTGTAACAAAACTTATACACGCTCTCAGAATCAAGACGTGCGTTTTATGATGGATGAGGAAAACAGAGCGATCGGCTTCGTCACACTTTTTAATATTTCAGTGTAGAAACCCAAATCGTTTTAATCTAAGAATGAACTGGTTGACCCTGGGTATTCGTTTGACTCCTCATTTTGGTAGCTAATGGCGGCGGCTGTTAGTTCGTGGATGACGGTGCCAGGTGACACTCTAGCTAGTCAGATTTAACACAGTACTGATCCGTAAATGGGAGCTTTAGAATCTAATGAGTGTTAAGGCAAGTGGTGGAAGCTCGGTTGCACGCCCGCAACTATACCAAACCGTCCCAGTTGCAACGATCTCACAGGCAGAGCAGCAAGATCGCTTTCTGGAACGCGGTGAGCTTAACGAGCTAACGCGGTATTTTCAGTCCGGGCAAAAGCGGCTAGAGATCGCAGCAATTCTGACCCAAAACGCCGAGCTGATCGTGTCTCGATCGGCAAACCGGATCTTCACGGGTGGCTCTCCGATGGCGTTTCTTGAAAAGCCAGCCGAAGAACCCGTTATGAGTCGTGCCGGAACGGTTATGGATACCCAGGAAGGTATGAAGCTGGGTACTGTGACGTATGCCGAAGGCAGTGGCGGCGGGTTATTTGGCGGCATTCGGAATTTCTTTTTAACGCCCAGCGCGGGCCCAGTTCCCCCGAACTTCCGCCCGATCAACGTCGCCCGCTACGGGCCGGCAAACATGGCGAAATCGCTGCGCGACTTAAGCTGGTTTTTGCGCTACACCACTTATGCGATCGTAGCAGGCGATCCGAATATTATTTCGGTCAACACTCGCGGTCTGCGCGAAATTATCGAAAATGCGTGTTCGGGTGAAGCTACGATCGTGGCTCTGCAAGAAATGCGCGTTGCAGCGACAAATTATTTCCGCAACGACGAAGAAGCAAAAGACATTGTAACGCAGTACTTTGATGTGCTGGTAAGCGAGTTCAAAGCGCCGACGCCTTCGACTAAACTGCGTCAACGTCAGTCGTTAGATCAGCAAGGTTTGCAGCTTCCGCAAATCTACTTTAATGCGGCTGAGCGTCGTCCGAAGTATGCCATGAAGCCCGGACTGTCGAGCAGCGAGAAAAACGACGTTGTAAAAGCGGCTTATCGCCAAGTGTTCGAGCGCGACATTACCCGTGCTTACTCGTTGGGTATATCGGATCTCGAATCGAAAGTCAAAAACGGCGACATTTCGATGAAGGAATTCATTCGTCGCTTAGCAAAATCGCCGCTTTATCGCAAAAACTTTTACGATCCGTACATTAATAGCCGTGCTTTAGAACTCGCGTTTCGTCACATTCTCGGTCGCGGCCCGTCGTCGCGTGAAGAAGTGCAACGCTACTTCTCGATCGTTTCAAGCGGCGGTTTGCCTGCGCTCGTGGATGCATTGGTGGACTCGAAAGAGTACAGCGATTACTTTGGAGAAGAAACGGTTCCGTACATTCGCGGTTTAGGTCAAGAAGCGCAAGAGTGCCGCAACTGGGGACCGCAACAAGACCTCTTAAACTACAGCGCTCCGTTCCGTAAGGTGCCGCAATTCCTCACGACGTTTGCATCGTACGATCGACCTCTGCCCGATCAGCACCCATACGGGTCTGGAAACGATCCGCTCGAAATTCAGTTCGGGGCAATCTTCCCGAAAGAAACCAAGAATCCGAGCACTCGTCCGGCTCCGTTTGGCAAAGACACCCGCCGGATTTTGATCAACCGCGGCCCGGGAATCAACAACCAGTTGAGCAAACCAGAGGCTCGCGGGGCGGCTCCGGGATCGCTTGGCCCGAAAGTCTTCAAATACGATCAAAGTCCGAGCTACACGGGCACGTTTGCCAAGAAAGGAAGCGGATCGAAAGGCGTCAGCGTTAAGTATTCGGAAAGCTCAACGCAAGCGCTGATCAAAGCCGCTTACCTGCAAGTGTTTGGTCGCGATGTGTACGACGGTCAGCGCTTAAAAACTGATGAAATCAAGCTCGAAAACGGTGAAATTACCGTTAAAGAGTTTGTGCGTCGCTTAGCGAAGTCGCCGCTTTTCCGCAGTCTGTACTGGGAAAAACTGTATGTCACCAAAGCGATCGAGTACATTCATCGCCGCTTGTTGGGTCGTCCGACCTACGGTCGTCAAGAAATCAACAAGTACTTTGACATCTGCTCAAAGAAAGGCGTGTTTGCGCTGATCGACGCGATTCTTGACACGCCAGAATATAACGACACGTTTAGAGAAGATACCGTTCCATATGAGCGTTATGTGACTCCGGGCGGGTTGGCGCTGAGAACCGTGCGCGTGGGATCGATCGCCGACAAAGGCGCACGAGTTGACAAAGAAGAAACGCCGCGCTTTGTTGAGTTGGGTGCGGTTAGCGATTTGCGGACGGCTCCGGATATCGAGTTCCGCATCAATCAAGGCGTGAGCAAAAAGCGCGAACAAACGAAAGTGTTCAAGCTGACTCAAACTAGCGACAAAGCGAATCTCCAAACGGTAATCGGGGCTGCTTATCGTCAAGTGTTTGAGCGGGATATCGCGCCTTATGTGGCTCAAAACGAATTCAGCGCTTTAGAAAGCAAACTCGGCAACGGTGAAATCAACCTGAAAGAATTCATCGGGGCGCTCGGTACGTCTAGCTTGTACATCAAGGAGTTCTACACGCCGTATCCGAACACGAAAGTGATCGAACTCGGTACTAAGCACTTCTTGGGTCGTGCACCGCTCGATCAGCAAGAGATTCGCAAGTACAACCAAATTTTGGCAACGCAAGGACTCAAAGGCTTTATCACCTCGATGGTTGATAGCGTTGAGTACGGCGAAACCTTTGGCGAAGACACGGTGCCCTACAACCGCTTCTTAACGCTTCCTGCCGCTAACTATCCGAATTCTCAAACGTTGTACAACAAGCTCACCAAGCAAAACAACAAAGTTGAGATTCCGAGCTTTGCCGCAACGAAGCCCCGCATGGATGCAACCAAAATGCCACTGATGGCAATGGCCATGCAAGACATCGCGGCTCAGGTGCGCAAAATCGACGGCAGCAAGCCGCTCTTTATCGAACTCGGTCGATCGTTCCGAAACGGTGACGGTCAATCGGTCGAGGTTGGCGTTGGCACTGCTCGCCGCAAGCCTGCTCGGATTTACCGCATGAATCCTGGCATGACGCAAGGCGAAAGCGAACTCGTGATCAACGCGATTTACTGTCAGGTGATGGATGTGTTTAGCGGACAGGTGCCGAGTCAGTTCCGTCGATCGGATCTCGAAAGCAAGCTGCGCAACGGGGATATCACCGTTCGCGAATTCGTTGAAGCTCTTGCTGGATCTGACAGTTACGTGCGTCGCTTCTACGCGCCGTATCCGAATACGAAAGTGATCGAATTCTTGTTCCGTCACATTCTTGGACGCGCTCCGGCAACTCAGGGCGAAATCCGCGAGTACAACAAAATTCTGGCGGATCGCGGCTTAAAGGCGGCGGTGAATGCGATGGTGAATAGCGCTGAGTACGATCGCTTCTTTGGTGAAGATGTAGTTCCTTACAAGCGCTTCCCGGCATTGCCTGCGGGTAACTACCTCGGCAGCGTCAAGGCAGAGCAAGATTTGGTCAAACAAGCCTGGTCAGATCTCTCACCGTCTTATTCGTCGGGTCGCTTTAGCTAAAGATCAGGTGAATTAAACTGAAGCCCTCGATCGTGCATTCCACGATCGAGGGCTTTGTTTTAATTCAGGTGATGCCCTTAAACGAACTGTGAAAGCTAGACTACCTCAGTCGATCGATCAAATGGTCGCCCACGCGCAGCGCATTCGCAATCACGGTCAAGGCGGGACTCACGCTCGAATTCGACGGAAAAAAGCTGCTATCCACCACGTAGAGATTATCGATTTCGTGAGCGCGGCAGTTGAGATCGAGGACTGAAGTTTCGGGATCTTCTCCAAAGCGACAGGTTCCGCACTGATGCGCCACGACTTGTACAGGCATATCGCTGCGGGGATGAGCGGTGCGGCTAAACATTGCGGGCTGAGACTCTTCGACTTCTTTTAGCGTATCAATCCAGCGATACACTAATCGATCGTGCGCCTCAAAGTTGTTGGTTTCGTACTCGATGCGCAATCGATCGCCCACAAAGCGCACGCGATTATCGGGATTTGGTAAGTCTTCGGTTTGTAGCCACCAGCCGATTGAATGCGTGGCTAATCGCCGTAACCCAAAGTTTGGCATCAAGCGCGAAAACGGCGACAAAAGTGGCGGTGCTTCGGAGAAAAGTACGTCTTGTAAAACGCCGCCGCCGTTTTGAACATGACCCATCGGATACGGAAAATCTTTATCGCCCCAGTAAAAGTCGTTAATGCTGACGGTTCTGGGAAATAAGCCAGAATTCGGTGAAGCGGTAAGCTGCACAACAACTGAAAGCTGTTGCTTCATTAAGTTGCGACCGACTTGATCAGAACGGTTAGCCAGTCCTTTCGGATGCTTTTCGTTGGCAGAATTTAACAGCAATGCGGCTGAATTAATGGCACCACACGCTAACACCACAATGTGTCCTAGATAGAGATACGTTTGGTCGCCGATTTTAGCTTGAACTGCCTTAATCACGTTTCCAGACGCATTGGTGTGCAGCCACATTACTTGAGCTGAGGTTTTTAGCGTTACGTTGTCAGACTTGAGCGCAGGCGTGATTCCGGTATCTTCGGCGTCGGTTCTGCCTTGATTGCCAAGCCCGATCGGTAAATAAGCCGGATGCAGCCCCAGATCCGAAAGCGCGTCGCAAATGCCCTGAATTGGAAACGATTCGTGAGCGACTTCGGGAAATGGATATCCTTCGCTGTGTTTGGGTTCTGTGGGATCGAGTCCGAGTTTACCGTGCACTTGATATAGTTTTTCCGCCTGGGTGTAGTACGGTTCAAAATCTTGGTATTTCAGTCCCCATGCGGGAGAAAGCCCGTTTTGATGCTGAACTTCCTCAAAATCTCCGGCTCGCATTCGCATCAAAACGCCGTACCAAATTTTGGTATTGCCGCCGACCGAGTAGTTTGTTTGCGGATAAAACGGCTCTCCTACATGGTCTTGCCAAGCTTCGGGAGCGTGATACTGGTCGCGCTTAAAAAGCTCGGTGTCGGATAGTTCTGAGCTTTCTTTTTCTGAATGTTCTCCGCGCTCTAGCACGAGAATCTTGAGTCCGGTTGGTGCGAGCTTACGCGCCAACGTTCCGCCGCCTGCACCCGCACCAACGATAATGACATCGTAAAATTCATCATCAATAATCATAGGAAGTCTCTACGCGATCGATAGATGGTCAATCACTGCCAAACGTAAATCAAAACAAATAGCACAATCCAAATCACATCAACAAAGTGCCAAAACAAAGACGTTGCTTCGACGCCAAAGTAACCGTTGTCGTAGTTACCTGGAATAAACGATCGGGCCAACATCCACGTTTGCAGCAGCAGTCCGGTCAATACGTGCAATCCGTGAAATCCGGTCAGCAAATAAAACAGTCCGCCGAATAATCCTGACGTGAATCCAAACGGTAAGCCGCGCCATTCGATCGCTTGACCGAACAGAAAATAGCCGCCCATTGCCATTGTTGCGATTAAAAATAGCCGAAAGCCCCACAGCTTTTTATCGTGCAGATAGCGTTCGGCAACGTAGATGACAAAGCTGCTGGACACAAGCACGATCGTATTAATGCGCGGAGCGGCAACTTCAAGCCCCGTTACGCCAGGCGGGTACCAATCTGGTGTTGTGCTTTTGTAGATCAGGTATCCGGTGAAAAAGCTGATGAAAATCACGCTTTCTGACAGAAGGAATGCGATAAAGCCGAATTTACTATTTCCGGCGTCGTCGTGCGCTTGTATGTCTCGAACATCCGCTTCGATATCTTGTGCGATCGATCGTTCTGTAGTCATAGGTTCACCCAAGTATAGAAGGAGCTTCGATCACTTCTGGATGCGGATAGTTTGACGTTAGCGCTTCGTTTCTGCCGTAGCCGTAAGGCGGGGAAATAACCACGGGGATTTCTTCAAAATTTTCAACCGGGGGCGGGGAGGTTGTGAGCCATTCAAGCCCGATCGCTCGCCACGGATTGTTGCCCGCTTTCTCGCCTCTGATCCAAGAGCTAACCACGTTGAGAATAAACGGCAGAACCGAGATGCCCAGCAGAAAGCCACCCAGACTGGCTGCCACATTCCAAAGAGCAAATTCTGGATCATACGAAGCGACTCGGCGCGGCATTCCCATCAGTCCGGCAGGATGCATCGGCAAAAAGGTCAGCATGGTTCCAAGATACGTTAAAGCAAAATGGACTTTGCCTAATCCCTCGTAATACATGCGCCCGGTCATTTTAGGAAACCAGTGATAAAGGGCAGCGTAAATGCCAAATACGATCGTGCCGTACAGCACATAGTGAAAATGACCGACCACAAAATAAGTATTGTTGACGTGAATATCGATCGGAACTGATCCGAGCATAATTCCGGTAACGCCTGCGAAAACGAAGTTCGTAAAGCCACCGATCGCAAACAGCATCGGAGTGGTCAGCCGAATCTTACCGCCCCAAAGTGTCGCAGTCCAGCCAAACACTTTAATGCCCGTGGGCACCGATATCAGCATCGTGGTAATCATAAACACGATTCGCATCCAAGCGGGCGTCGCGCTGGCGTACATATGATGCACCCAAACCATCGCGCTTAGGATCGTAATAATGATTGCCGACGTCGCGACCACTCGGTAGCCAAAAAGCGGTTTACGAGCGTGAACAGGTAGCACTTCAGAAAAGGTACCAAACGCAGGCAGCACCATAACATAAACGGCGGGATGCGAATAAAACCAGAAAAAATGCTGATACAGAACTGGGTTCCCGCCGCGCTCTGGGGCAAAAAAGCTTGTGCCAACGGTTAAATCGAGCATTAGCATAATCGCGCCGCCCGTCAGCGAAGGCAAGCCGTAAAGCTGAATAAGCTGAGCCGCAAGCACCGTCCACACGAATACAGGCATTCGATACAGCGTCATTCCCGGTGCCCGCATTCGGAAGATTGTCGTGACAAAATTTACGGCACCCAAAATCGACGACACACCCGAAAGGGCGACCGCTAACAGCCAGAGAAACTGTCCGTTGATTAGATTTCCAGTTGGGTTTTGCAAACTGACCGGAGGATACGCCCACCATCCCGACTGCGACGGCCCGCCCGGAACAAAAAAGCTCGCCATCATCAAAACGCCCACGATCGGGATCATCCAAAATGAAACGGCGTTCAATCGCGGAAACGCCATGTCTCGCGCCCCGATCATTAAGGGAACTAGATAATTGCTCAGGCCCACTAAGACCGGGAATGTCCACAAAAACAGCATAACGGAGCCGTGCATCGTGAACAAAGCGTTATAAACGGTACGATCGACTAAATCCGCATCCGGCGTGATTAGCTCACCCCGCATAATCATCGAAAACGTTCCGCCCACTAAGAAAAAGAAAAACGACGTGACAATATATTGAATCCCGATGACTTTGTGATCGGTGCTAAACGTGAAAAACCGCTTCCAGTTATCCGGGGCACCGGGATACGGTTGAGCGCGGGCGACATCCGGCGCTTCAATAGAAATGTTGGTCATAACTTCAAATCCTTAGAGCATAAAAGCCGCATCAAGCGGGTGGGCTAGTCGGTTCGGTTTTGGGCGCGTAATTTACAACAGGGGGCGGAGCAGGAACAACCGTTTCCCAACCGCGAACAGCAGTTTTTTCTTTTGCCCGTCCGCCATCGCCTCGACCGCGAGTGTATTCGTAGGCAGCTTGATTAAAAGCAGGCGTCGGCGTTTGAGCGGCGGCATCGCTCAGCCATTGCTCGTAGTCTGCGATCGATTGAACCACAACATCAGCTTGGTTCGCGGCAAAATAAGTTCCGCTATACATCGAATCGCGCAGTCGGTATTTACCTGTCAGAATCGGTGTAAATTCAAAATCAATATCGTGGTTGGGAACGACATCTTGCTTGAGTCGAAACGCAGGCACGTAAAATCCGTGCAAAACATCTTCAGAGTGCAGCTTTAAAATCACTCGTCGATCGACGGGCAAATGCAGTTCAGTGCTGGTCACATCGCGCTCCGGATAGCGAAAAACCCACGCCCACTGCTTTGCGGTTACATCAATTCGCTCGTAAGCTGGGGCATCGATTTTGTCGCCGACGATCGGTTCAGCGTAGGCGGATTCCATTAAGGCGGGAGCGTGGAAATGTACGAGTTCCATCGGGCCTTGAATGTTGATGCGCGTGTAGGTGTTGTAGCTGGCAATCACCAGACCCGCCACAAGTAAAAGCGGAACGCCTGTCCAAACGACTTCGAGCGTGATGTTTCCTTCGATCGGGGCACCGTCGCTCATGTCGTATTTTCCAGCGCGATGAAAAATCAGCGAGTAAATCACCGGAAACGACACGCCAAAAAAGATAAACGTCCCCAATCCTACGAAGATTGCGAACAAATCGTCGATCATCTTTGACTCAGCCGAAGCTTCGGGCGGAAACCACGAATAAGATTGCTGCGCCATCCAATAGCTAAAAAAAGTGAGACCAACGGCGAGTACAGCAAGCGTCAAAATTGCGCGGAGTTTCATGAATCGATCCAGCCTGAATAAAACAAAGAGTTGAATTGCCGTTTGCTCAGAGTTGATTCGGATTTTCGCCCAAATGTAGTAGCTGATCTGCTGTGACGTGAATTCCGAATTCGCCGCCTAAATGGGCCCCTAGCGTTCCTTGAACAAACATCAGTCCAAAGATTCCAAGCCCCGCGACCAGATAGCTCCACTGCACTTGACGCGCCATGTCTTTGCGCCACCGAAAGCGCTGAAAACCTCGCCAAACGGTCATACCGACGATCAAAGTTAGCAGCGACACACCGCCTACCCCGTGTAAAATCATCGTTTGCAGGGCTTGAAATCCCCAAGCGCTTTTAACATCGGCAAGCGGCACGGCAAGAGAGATTTCAAAAAAGCCCGCCACGACGGTAAAAAACGTGATTACCGCCGCTCCGAGCATGTTGTACCAGCCGACATCGAACAAGCCCGATCGCGTCGCAGGCACGGCTAGAAATTTAAACAGCGACTTTTCGATCGGGAACAGCGCCGCGACGATATCAAACGCGATCGCCGCAATAAACAAGCCTAACGTTAAGTGAACAAGTGCCGGATGAATGGGCACCGGATACGGCAATCCGTTTGCGCCAAGCCAGTTTCCAAATTGCTCTAGCAAATCAGAATTCATGACAATTCTCCGTTTTTGAGCGCGTCTACCACGGGAATGCTGTGCAATCCGTAAACCCACACGAGCAGAGTGCCGAGGTAAGATTGCACCAAAACCACGCCGACGAGCAGCACGCTTACGACTAGGTAAGGAACCGGAAGCTGCGGCTTGTTGCGTAATCGAATCACATAGCGCCATCCGGTAACAACGGCTAACAATCCGCCCAACGACCAACCGATCAAAGAATGCAAATTAAGCGTATCGGCTGCCGCTTTGTAGGGTTCGGCAAGCCCCGCTTCAATTTGTCCAAAGATAATGGCGATAAAAATGGAAACGGTTGCAAAGGCTAAATTCCACCACCCTACTTCAAACAGTCGAGAATTCTTCGTGAAATATCCAACGAAATCGCAAAAAACCGCAAATAACACCATTGCGATCACAAAATGAATCACGATCGGGTGGATCGTATCCGGATACGGTAGATTGTGCTCGTTGAGCGGCGGAAGATACTTGAATACGGGTTCCATTAGCGCTTCAAAGAACAGGGCAAACACAGAGCGAGCGAACCATTCAACGTGCAGAAAAGCGTTTGCAGGACGCCCGTGCCTAGAGCCTAGCGTTACTTCTTCAGTGACAAAATCTGTCCAAAGGGGGATACCAACGCTTTGTAAACCTCGACACAGTGTCAAAGTTAAATAGCTACCGCATGATTTAGCGGTCTATCCGCAAAACCTGAATCGGTGCGCCTTTAGCGAGGTGCGTTGTGTCGATCGGCATCACGCCTAATGCATTGGTTTGCGCTAGATTAATCAAATTTCCCGAAATTTGATTACCGCTTGCTAGTGAAAATTGAGCAGCGCCATCGGCGATTTCAACTCGTCCCCACAAATAAGTTTCACGTTTGCCGTCGGATTTTAGATCTTGGGCGTTTGTTGCGGTGATAAAAGTGGGTTTCCAATTCTGGATGAGGCCGGATAATTTGCGAACGGCTGGATCAACAAAGCGCCAAAACGTTACGAGCGCAGAAACCGGATTTCCAGGTAAACCAAAATACAGCGTGGAATTAGAAGTCGCAAAGGTTAAGGGTTTACCAGGCTTCACGCGGATCGATCGAATGTGAATTTCTGCGCCTAATTCGGCAAGAATACGATCGACATAATCGTAATCGCCGACAGAAACGCCGCCCGATGAAATGACAACATCAGCCGTGTAAATCGCGTTCTCGATCGCTTGCTTTAATGCATCAGGATCATCGCGAACAATCCCAATTGAAATCGGTTCCGCATTCATTTGAGCAATTAGCGCTTCTAAAGCAAATTGATTAGAATCTACGATTTGCCCAGGCTGTAGCGGTTGATTTGGCGTGACTAACTCGTTTCCAGTTGATAAAATCGCTACGCGAGGACGACGAAACACCGGGACTTGAACACACTGCGCCGCCGCTAATACTGCAATTTCAGGCGCTTTTAGCAGGATGCCTGCGGGCAATAATTCATTTCCAGCTTGATAATACGCGCCTCGACGCCGTACAAATGCGCCCCGATTTTGCGGCGGCGATAAAATTAAAACCTGTGATTCGGTGCGATCGGTGTCTTCTTGCATCACGATCGTATCTGCTCCATCGGGCAGCATCGATCCGGTGAGAATTCGAGCGGCTTGCCCAGCTTGTACGATTTTTTGCGGTGCAGATCCGGCGGGAATTTCTTCGATGATACTTAGCACAACGGGACGATCGACGCTGCACGATGCGACATCTTCAAATCGCACTGCATACCCATCCATTGCAGAATTATCCCAATGTGGAAAATCGAGCTTGCTGGCGATCGGTGTTGCGAGAATGCGATTCAGGCACGATGTTAAATCAACTTCTTCGCGATCGCGGTCTGTGTCGAACGGTTGCACAAGTTTGAAAATAATCGCTTCGGCTTCTTGGACGGTCAGCATAAATCGATTCGGGAATGACTTTCATAAAACCGTAACTTGGATTTCATTGAAAATCGATCTCGAAGAGATTTCTGAGGCAAGCAGATTGCCCGGTATATTAAGAACAGTGAAGTTAAATTCGCAATGACTGACAAACCTCTCGGAAAACCGCGCCCACTTGGGCAAGTAATTCTGTTCTCAGGATTAACGCTGCTGCTGTATTACGGTTATTACAAATGGATTATTCAAGAAGAACTCCGAAAATATAACGGTTCTGGGTGGTCAGGGACGCTTTGCTTGTTGCCGTTTGTGTTGGGTGTAGCGTTGCCGCAAGCGTTAGCGTTTTTTGATCCCGATGTGCCAAGCTGGTTTCGCTGGTTTTCGCTTTTGGGCATTGCTTGGATTTATATTGTGCAGTTCCGGCTATATCGCACAATCAACAGGCTGTATCGCGAGGCTGGCATAAAAGAACCGCTCACCGTGTGGTGGATCTTTGTTCCGGGCTTAAACTTAGTGGTGGGACTGCGACAAATTCATTTTCTAAGCGAATACTGGGCCCAAAAGCAAGGCACCTCGATTAAAGATCCGCTTGCCGAAACGCTTCCTTTTCTCTCAAGCAACGCATAGCGCGATTTTCCCCGATCCTAAAGGGAACTTGCTACGCGATCGCACCGCATCCCTGATACCCTCAATAAAGACTCCTTTTCACATCGGGAAGGGGGAAAATACGTTTGTCCTAATCGCTACATCTTATGAGTCACCCTGATGGCATTGCGCCCCACGGCGGGCAGTTAATTAACCGAATTGCCGATTCCGCCCAGCGCGAAGAGTTTTTGTCGAAAGCCGATCATTTACCGCGTGTTCAACTAAACGATCGCGCCTTATCGGATCTACAGATGATCGCGATCGGTGGCTTTAGTCCGCTAACCGGATTTATGCATCAAGCTGATTACGATCGTGTCGTTCAAGAGATGCATTTAGCGAATGGATTGCCGTGGTCGATTCCGATCACGCTTTCGGTTTCTGAAGCGGTTGCGGCTCCGTTGAAAGAAGGCGGATTGATTCGGCTCGATGACGCAAACGGGCGGTTTGTCGGCGTATTGCAGCTTAGCGAGAAATATCCCTACGATAAAGCGCGTGAAGCGGTAAACGTGTATCGCACCGACGATGAAAAGCATCCGGGCGTTGCCGTTTTGTATCGTCAAGGCAACGTGAATTTGGCGGGTGATGTTTGGCTGCTTGAGCGCGATGCTCATCCGTTGTTTCCGGCTTATCAAATTGATCCGGCCGTGTCGCGATCGAGCTTTCGGAATCGGGGTTGGAACACGATCGTGGGCTTTCAAACCCGCAACCCGATTCACCGCGCTCACGAATACATTATTAAATGTGCTTTAGAAACGGTAAACGGATTGTTTCTGCATCCGTTAGTCGGTGCCACCAAAGAAGATGACGTGCCTGCGGACATTCGGATGCGATGCTATGAAATCATGGTTGAGCATTACTTTCCAAACGATCGCGTGATTTTAGCAATTAATCCAGCCGCAATGCGGTATGCCGGACCGCGTGAAGCGATTTTCCACGCGCTGATTCGCAAAAACTACGGCTGTACGCATTTTATTGTGGGGCGCGATCATGCAGGCGTCGGGGATTACTACGGCACCTACGACGCGCAGCACATTTTCGACGAGTTTGATCCCGGTGCGCTTGGCATTCAACCGTTGAAATTTGAACATGCGTTTTACTGCAAGCGCACACAAGGCATGGCAACCACGAAAACCAGTCCGAGCAAGCCTGAAGAACGCATTCACCTTTCAGGTACAAAAGTTCGAGAAATGCTGCGGCGCGGAGAACTGCCGCCGCCAGAATTCTCGCGTCCCGAAGTTGCAGCAGAGTTAGCAAAGGCAATGAAGGGCAGCGCATGAATCACCGAAGATGAGGAAGCTGATCCTTCCTCATCTTCAGCGCGATTAAGGGCTTCTCCTGTTACGCTGATAGCAGAGATCGCAGACGGGTGACGGGTATGAAGCGACGATCGTTTTTAGGGGGAACGGGCGTATTTCTAGCGGCATGGGGAGCAAGCGGATTAGGGATTTCTCGCTATGCTCAGGTTCTCGCTCAATCAACCCCGCGCAAACTTGCTTTACTCGTCGGAATTAATCAATATCGCAATGCAACCTTAAACGGCTGCGTTACCGATGTTGAACTGCAAAAAGAATTACTGATTCATCGATTTGGATTTCAAGCAAGTGATATTGTTACACTCACCGATCAAACCGCAACGCGATCGCGAATTGAAACCGAATTCACACAGCATTTAATCGAGCAAGCTAAACCTGATGATGTCGTGGTGTTTCACTTTAGCGGCTATGGAAGCTTGCAGAAATTAGGCGCAACGATCGATGATGTTCAACCAACTTTGATCACCGTTGACGAATCATCGGATGATATCATCGCTAACGGAATTTCCCAAGACACGTTGTTTTTACTGCTGCGATCGCTGCCTACCAATCAGGTGACCACCGTTCTTGATGTGGGATACGCTTATCCGGGCTATTTGCTACAAGGTAATTTGCGATTGCGGTCGCGCCCGACTGAAACGGCCACACGGCTTATCGAAGACGAGCGAGCGCTTCAAAACGCGCTGTTGGCAAAATTGCAGATCGATCGTGCTCAAGTTCGAGCGAAATGGCGATCGAGACAAATGCCCGGAGTGGTTTTAACCGCAGCAACCGCTCAGCAATTTGCCACAGAATCCGCTTTCAATGGGTTTAGTGCCGGATTATTCACGTATGCGCTAACGCAGCAGCTTTGGCAAGCTACTCCCCAAACCACTTTGCGCACTAGTTTACGTCAAGCTTCAGAATGGATTGCTCAACGTGTCGATGATCATCAGCAACCGACGCTAACCGGACAAAGCGCAGCTCGCTCGCTTAAGCCGTACCAAACAGAAATGACGCAGCCTCCCGCCGATGGCGTTGTCATCGGCGTTGAAGACGGTGGAAAAGTGGCTCAGCTTTGGCTCGGAGGATTGCCGCCGCCCGTGCTTGAGCAATACAGCCCGAATTCACTCTTCACGATCGCGACTCCTGACTTTGAGCCGCACGCGCTTTTACAAATAGCTGAGCGAACCGGACTCATGGCAAAAGCGCGGTTTGTTGCCACCGATGCCACCAAAAATCGATCGATTCTTCCCGGTCAACCCGTTGAAGAAGCGGTGCGAATCGTGCCGAAAAATTTAGGATTAACCGTCGCGATCGACACGCATCTTCAGCGCATCGAACGAGTAGACGCGATTAGTGCGTTTGCGTCGGTGCCGCGTGTCAGTGCAACGATCGCGGGTGAACAAGCGGCAGATTATTTATTTGCCAAAGTTCAGCAAACGACGCAGGTTGCGACGATCGATCCCGATGCGATTAAAGCTTTGCTCAACGCTGAAGGAACCGCCATTCCTCCCGCCGGATACGGCTTATTTTCTCCGGGACGCGAAGCAATTCCTAATACTGCTGGAGAACCCGGAGAAGCAATTAAACTCGCGGTGCGACGGTTAGCGCCTCAGCTACAAACCCGCTTAGGCGCAAAACTATTAAGCTTGACGATCAACGAAGCATCCTCACGCTTGGGCGCACGATCGAGCTTAACGCCGTTGGCACCCGAACCTTCGACAAAAGTGATTAGCCCGGATAGCCGATTGCTCACAATTCCAGTGGGAAGTCGAATGCAGTATCGCATTCAGAATTTTAGCGATCAAGACATTTACTTTTTAATTTTGGGCTTAGACAGTGTGGGATCAGGTTTCGCGCTAACGCAAGCCGGAGCAATTCCACCGATGCCTTCGCTAAGCGCTAATTCTGAAGAAACCCCGATTGCGGAGCAAGCTTCCAACGGAATCGCAC